>CAYHUB010000032.1:0-2159 GCA_964359755.1 uncultured Candidatus Saccharibacteria bacterium | reverse complement strand
CTGGCGGGAATGAAGGAGGTCCCCGCGCTTATCCGCGACCTTCCGACCGATCAGGAAAACCTTGGGCTCGCGGTGCTTGAAAACATCCAACGCGAAGATTTGAACCCGATCGAGCTTGCGCAGGCATATCGGCGGCTGGTAGACGAATACGGCATGGAGCAGGAAAATATAGGCCGAAAGATTGGCAAAAGCAGGCAGTCGGTAGGGAATACGATGCGGTTGCTTACGCTTCCTCAGCCGATCCAGGAAGATATTAAAAATGAGGTGCTTTCGGAAAATCACGCGCGCGCGATTCTCGCGCTTCCGACCGACGAGCTGCGGCTGAAACTATGGAAAGAGATCAAAGAATTAAAGCTTTCCGCGCGTCATGCGGAAGTCGCGGCGCGCAAATACAAAAGTACGCCGAGTAAATCGGCGCTGACGCTCGATGCGCTGACCAAAGATATGGTGGTGAAGCTCGAGGCGCATCTTGGCACGAAGGTAACGATCGAGCCGGGCAAGCACGTGAGCGACGGCGGGAAAGTCGTCATCAAATACTTTTCGAACGAAGATCTGCGCGCGATTGTAAGAAAGATCGCGGGGGAGTAGGAGTTATTTTTTCTCAAGCGCCGCTTTTATTTTGCTTTTTGCGTAGTTTGTTTTGACGAATGCAAGCCATGACTGCGATGGCTTTTTGTTTTTTTGAACAAGAATTTCGCATTTATCGCCATTTTTGAGCGGATGATCCAGCGATGTCATTTTGTCGTTTATTTTTGCGCCGGCGCAATGATCACCGATCTCAGAATGGACAAGATACGCGAAATCAACCGGCGTTGCGCCTTCCGGAAGGTCGATGACATCGCCGGTAGGGGTAAAGACAAATATTCTGTTTTTGAACACGTCGATCTTCAAATTTTCCAAAAATTCTTTTGTGCCATCCGCCTCTTTTTGCCATTCCTGAATTTGCGCGATCCACTTCAAGCTCCTACTTACGGTGCCACCCGCTTTTGGTTTTCCTTGGTGCGTGTAAGCCCAGTGCGCCGCAATGCCGTGTTCCGCTTCAGCGTGCATTTTTTCCGTTCTGATCTGGAATTCGGTGATCTCGCCATTGAGGCAGAATACCGTGGTATGAATGCTTTGATAGCCGTTCGGTTTCGGGAGAGCGATATAATCTTTTATTTTTCCCGGCAGCGGCCGCCACAGCTTATGGACGATGCCAAGCGCCGCGTAACAGTCCTCAATGTTTTTTACGATGACGCGGAGCGCGACGATATCATAAATTTCATCCAGATTATTATTATGCCGTTGGAGCTTCCGGTACAAACTAAAAACATGTTTCACGCGGGCATCTACGGATACCACGGAGATCTTCGCTTGTTTTAACTCTTCAGAAAGTTTGTATTTTACTTTCGCGAGATACACCTCCTTATGTTCGCGGCGTTCTTTTATTTTATCGATGAGCGCATCGTACTCTATAGGGTATGAGTAGGGGAACGCAAGATCCTCAAGCTCGCCTTTGAGCTTTCCCATGCTGAGGCGGCCGGCAAGCGGTGCGTAGATCTCAAGCGTTTCATCAGCGATCCGTTTTTGCTTGTGTGGGGGAATCGCGCTGAGCGTTTGCATGTTGTGGAGGCGGTCGGCGAGGCGGATAAGCACAACGCGAACATCTTGCGCGATAGAGAGAAACATTCTGCGCATATTTTCAAGATATCGTTCTTCTCCGTGCGCGCGGAGTTTCCCGAGCTTCGTAACACCCTCCACGAGGAACGCGACATCTTTCCCGAATTTCTTTTCGATCTCTTTTTTGCGCGTTTCTTTTTCCTCCTCCGGAGCGGACTCGCACACATCGTGCAACAGGCCGGCGACGATGGTGTTGGTGTCTAAGTGCATCTCAGCAAGCGTTTTGGCGACGGCGTAGGGGTGTGTAAAATAGGGCTCGCCGGAATAGCGGACCTCGTTTTCGTGTTTTTCTTGCGCAAAACGAAACGCCTTTTCGATGAGATCGATCTCTTCGGCGCTTCTGTTTTTCAGTTTTTCAGTTATGTCGCGCGCTTCCATAATATTTTCGAATTATGAAATCAAATTTTATGCAGACCCTCGCTCACGGCTACTATCGGTAACCCTTTCTTTTATCTTAACGGAAGCGCAGCCCTTCAATAATTATTATATAGATAAAGGGC
>CAYHUB010000031.1:0-2637 GCA_964359755.1 uncultured Candidatus Saccharibacteria bacterium | reverse complement strand
GTGCGCGCTGAGGGGATTGAACCCCCGGCCCACTCGGTGTAAACGAGTTGCTCTACCACTGAGCTAAGCGCGCCGATCAAAATGTCCCTCATTTCATAACTCGCCTCGCTCGCTCACTGCGGACGAAGCGAGTTGAAATGTGCGCGGGAGAGGATTTGAACCTCCAAGCCCTTGCGGGCACCAGCACCTCAAGCTGGCGTGTCTACCGGGTTTCACCACCCGCGCATACTTTCCCTCTCTCATGAATTGTGCCTCTTATCCGTTGCTAAGGCCTTTTTCACCTTCTGAAACTTCCTTGAAAGATAAGCTATATTATCAGAATAATATATTTTAGGCAATAATTTCAATGATTCTTTTTTTGCGTACTTCAATTGATATGCTGAATTCATTCGGCCTTTACTTATATGCCCCTGTATCCCTAAACGCTGAAAAAGCACGCCCCGTAGCCAGTATACATGATTCTCGCTTGCAGAGATAAATACGGTATAAAACATATAGCTTGATTTCCACCTCGGATCCCAATACGAGTAAAACGTACCATCACCATCGAAATGACCACGCAAAAAATCAAAAAAATGTTCATCGGGAATTATAAGAGAACCGATGGTTTTTGATTTTGCGGAAGAAAGACCAAGTGATAATAAAAATCCATAAAATAAAACGTCTCCAAACTGGACAAGATAATAACGCTTATGCACATCACCTCCTCTTCCTTTCTTTGTAATTTTATTTGAAAGATTAAGACACTTCTTCAAAAGGGAAACAAGTTTTCTGTCTTTTGATGTAAAGCTAATATGTCTTCCATCCGGCGAAAGATTGCCGTCTGTAGTCAAAAGCCCGATTGCATACGCAAAATTAGGCGACCATTTAATTTTTACTTTTCCTAATGGCTTCATCACCTTGATTATACTAAATTAAGTATAACGTCTCAAGGTAATAGCGTATACCAATGTACGATAAAAAAGATATTTTTTCGACGCCCGCGTCTCTCGCTTGGACATACAAACACACGCAACAACACTGATGCATTATGCGCGGTGCCCGCGCAATGGGCTGCGTGCAGAGGCACGCGCCTATTCTTTCTGCGCGCTTTCTTCTGCCGGAACTTCTTCTACTTGCTGTTCCTCCTCGCCCGTTGATCCTTTTTCGAGATGTACTTGAACGCCTTTTATTTTCGCGCGCTTCCCTTTCGCGGTCCTCACATAATATAATTTGCTGCGACGCGCTTTTGATTTCTTAACTACCTCGATCTTTTCGATCAACGGAGAGTGCAATGGATACGTTTTTTCCACGCCGACGCCTGCGGCGATCTTACGCACCGTAAACGAAGCGGTCGCGCCTTTACCATGCTTGCGCGCGATCACGATCCCTTCAAAGATCTGAACACGCTCTTTCTCCCCTTCTTTGATCTTTTGATACACTTTTACCACATCGCCCGATTGGAATTCAGGAAGCGTAGTCTTGAGCTGTGCCTTTGCAAACTGAGCTATTTTATCCATACTTTTTCGTTAAAACACAATGTTCTGATAGTATCAGAAGTCGCGCTTTTTTTCAAGCCCCGTTACAATCTGACACGGAAGCTCATATTACATAGCGGAAATCGCAAGATTACTTCGCCATCCTGGAATATTGAAATAATGGCTTATTGGCGAGATTGTGACGGGGCAAGCCCCCGTAAAACCCCCTGCAGATCTTCCGGCAACGGCGAGGAAAATGACGCTTTTGTGCCGTCAGGAAGCGGAAATGAAAGGCCGCCTGCGTGCAGGAAATGCCTCGGAAGCGGAAGGGTGCTAAGCACGCTCCTTGAGGCGTATGTTTTGTCCCCTGCTACAGGATGGCCGATGTGTTTAAAATGCACCCGTATTTGATGCATCCTTCCTGTTTTCGGGTATGCTTCCACTAACGTAAAACCATCATAAAGCTTCACAACTTTGAATCCAGTGCTTGCGTTTCGGGATTTACCTACATTTCCTGAAACTCTCTTATGGGCGCCGGAAACCGTCACTTGCCGAGCCTTTCTCCTCCCGATAGGAACCGTGATCTCTCCCTCGCTTTTTACAGGCTTCCCCGCTACAAGCGCGGTATAGGTCTTTGCCACGGTTCTGCCCTGAAACTGTTTCTTTAGCCACTCAAACATTGGCTGAGTTTTGGCAACCACCAAAAGACCTGAGGTCTCTTTATCAAGCCGATGCACGATGCCCGGACGCAGGTTCTCCTGCCCTGAGCTTGTCGAAGGGTCGCCCACCCCTCGTATTTCGGGCCAGCGTGCAAGAAGACCGTTTACCAGCGTACCGCTCTTGTGCGTGTGCGAAGGGTGCGTCACCACGCCTGCCGGCTTTTCTACCACCGCAAAATCCTTCCCGTCATATATCACGCGAAACGGCACCGTAGGATCGGGCGCAAGGTCTGCCTGCTTTTCTTCTGCGATACGAACCTCGATAACGTCTCCTTGTTTCGTGCGATAGTGTTTTTTTACCGGCGTGCCGTTCACGCGCACCTTTTCTTCTTCAATAAGCTGTTGTAAAAAACTGCGCGACCGCGCAGGAAATTGAGATACAAGAAATACATCAAGGCGCGCGGCCCCCGCCGCCGGGGCGGCGCCCCAGGGACGAAAATGTGGTGGTATATAAAAAAGAA
>CAYHUB010000030.1:0-2805 GCA_964359755.1 uncultured Candidatus Saccharibacteria bacterium | reverse complement strand
TTTCTTTAATCCTCTCACGCCCTTTTATATGTAATATTAATGAAGGGCTGCGCTTCCGTTAAGATAAAAGAAAGAATTGAGAGCGATGGCAGCGCAAGAGCATAGTAAATCGTATTCGGTGAGTTACTATTTCGCCTCTATCGTCATTGTACCATCCTTGGCATCAACAAGCACAGACGAACCATCGCTGATTTCTCCTTTGAGGATCTTTTCTGAAATGGGATCAAGCACATATTGCGCGATAAAACGCTGGAGAGGTCGCGCGCCGAAATGGACATCTTTGCACGCATCAACCAAAAACTCTTTCGCCTTCTTGCTTACCTTTACTTTTATCTGCCGCTCGCCGAGATTCTCTGCAACCCTTGCAAGATTGATATCCACAATATCCATAAGATTATCCTTGGTAAGCTGATGGAACACTACGATCTCATCGAGCCGATTAAGGAATTCGGGGCGGAAATGTTCTTTGAGCGATGATTTCACTCTTTCTGAAATTTCCTCATGGGTCAGCCCGCGCTCACCTTTTTCACCCGCAAACCCAAGCGTACCCGCCTCGGCAATAAGCTCGGAGCCAATATTTGAAGTCATCACAATAATGGCGTTTTTAAAATTCACCTTTCTTCCTTTTGCATCGGTCAGCGTTCCTTCGTCCAATATCTGCAGAAGCATATGAAATGTTTCGGGATGCGCTTTTTCGATCTCATCGAACAGCACCACGCTATAGGGGCGCCGCCGTATCTGCTCGGTAAGCTGACCTCCCTCCTCATACCCGACATACCCCGGAGGCGAGCCGATCATTTTTGCGGCAGAATGCCGTTCCATATATTCGGACATATCAAGCCGTATCATCGCGTTTTCCGACTGAAACATAAACTCCGCTATCGCTTTTGCGAGCTCTGTTTTCCCCACACCCGTAGGACCTAAAAACATAAAGGTGCCGATCGGCTTGCGCCTATCGGAAACACCCGCACGCGAACGGCGGATCGCATGCGCGACCGCAGTGATCGCTTCGTTTTGCCCCACCACGCGCCGCTTCAGCTCGCCTTCCATATCCAGCAAGCGCTTCGCTTCTTCCGCGAGCATTTTTGACACCGGAATACCTGTCCATTTGGACACCACGCTCGCAATATCCTCTTCAGAAACCTCCTCTTTGAGAATACGCCGAGACTTCTGCATTTGTTTCAATTTTATTTCCTGCGCGGCAACCTTTTTTTCTATTTCCGGAATTTTTCCGTATCGAATTTCCGCAACTTTTTGCAGATCGGCAGCGCGTTCTTTTATTTCCGCTTGCTGGCGCAATGCATCGATCTCTTTTTTGAATTCCCGAATACCGGCGATGATATCTCGCTCCGTTCTCCATTGCAATTCAAGGTCGCTTGTTTTTTCCTTCAGCTCGGCAAGCGCGCGCTTGATATTCTTGAGCCGTTCCTTTGAAATAGAATCAGTTTCTTTTTTCAACGCTTCCTGCTCGATCTCAAGCTTCATCATTTCGCGCTTTGCCTGATCAAGGTCTTGCGGCATTGAATCGATCTCCATGCGTAATGCGGACGCCGCTTCATCGACAAGATCAACCGCCTTATCCGGTAAAAATCTGTCTGAAATATAGCGGCTCGATAAGGTTGCAGCCGCAACGATCGCGGGATCCGTAATGCGCACGCCATGGTGCATTTCGTATTTTTCTTTAATACCGCGCAAGATCGCGATAGTGTCTTCCACCGACGGCTCACTTACTAAAATGGGTTGAAAACGCCTTTCAAGCGCCTGATCCTTTTCAATGTGCTTTTGATACTCCTTCAGTGTGGTCGCGCCGACCGCGCGCAATTCGCCGCGCGCAAGCGCCGGTTTCAACAAATTCGCCGCATCGATCGCGCCTTCCGCCGCGCCCGCGCCCACCAGCATATGCAATTCATCGATGAAAAGGATTATTTTCCCCGCGTTACGCGTGATTTCTTTGAGCACCGCTTTCAGCCGATCTTCGAATTCACCGCGATATTTCGTACCCGCAACCAGCGAACCGAGATCAAGTGAAATAACTTCCTTGCCTTTGAGCGACTCAGGAACATCTTCGTTCACAATGCGCTGAGCAAGCCCCTCCACGATCGCGGTTTTCCCTGTTCCCGGTTCTCCGATAAGCACCGGATTATTTTTCGTGCGACGCGACAGCACCTGCATGATGCGCCGTATCTCGTCATCTCTGCCGATCACCGGATCGAGCTTTTTTTCCCGCGCGAATTGCGTGAGATTTTTCGCATACTTTTCAAGTACCTGATATTTCCCTTCCGGTTCCGGATCCGTTACCCGCTGAGAACCACGCACCGATGCCAATGTTTTAAGAACCGCATCCGACGTGATATGAAAACCGGCGAGCGCCGTTTTCGCGCGCGAATCAATTTCAAGCAACGACAAAAAAAGGTGTTCGGTGGAAATATAGTCATCTTTCATGACGGACGCAATCTGTACCGACTTCTCAAATACCTTTGCCAGCTCCGCGGTAACATATACCTGCCCGAACGGGATATTCACCTGGCTTTTTTCGCCCGTTTCCACCGCGCGATCCACCTGCCCTTTGAGCAGTTCCACGTTCACCCCGAGCTTGTAGAGCACCGTCAGCACTGCGGAATCCTCCTGCCGAATGAGCGCATCGAGCAGATGCACCGTATCAACCTGAAACTGCGCATGCGCTCCCGCGATCTCCTGCGCCTTAAAAATAGCCTCCTGCGCCTTGGTAGTAAATTTATTGAATTGCATAAAATAAGTCGAAAGTTTATAAAGTCCGTAAAGTCATAAAGTCTATAAAATTCATTC
>CAYHUB010000029.1:0-3640 GCA_964359755.1 uncultured Candidatus Saccharibacteria bacterium | reverse complement strand
TTCGTTCAGTTTCCGCTCGAAAAAGGTTCGCGCAAAGTGTATAATTACAGCACCATTTAGGAAATTTCAGAGCCTTCGCAGATAAAGAAAGGACCTGATGTATAGGTCCTTTACGTTTATGCATAAGGTTAGCGCATAAATTTTGCTTCGTTTCTATTTTAATCCGGGGAAACTTTATCCTCTTCCAGCGCCTTCTTTACTGCATCAAAAAATTCCTCTTTTTCATATAGGGTGTTGTGACCTGCATTTTTAATACTATATATTTCTTTTACATCCGATGATAGGCCTTCAAAAAGTTTTTTGCCTAATGCGTTTGGGATCACCTCGTCATGTTCGGCGAGAATGACCGATACTGAACCCTTGTAATCGGCAAGCCATGCATCCGGCGTGAAATTGTTACGCAATAATAAGCGCATGGGATACACGGGATAATATGAAGAGGCAACATCGGCAAGATTGGTGTACGCGGTAATGAGAATAAGGTTAGCTATGTTTGCATGTACAGTATGGTAAGCAGCAGGCCCTGCCCCGACGCTTTCTCCTATGACTACGATGGTTTTAAATTCTTGGGTTTCCAGAAAACCAATGGTATCCGTGACGTTCCCAAGCAAGCCCGCCATGGAAGGCTTGTTTTCCTTTTCTCCATATCCTGAATATTCCACAAAAAAAGTTGAATGCCCTTGTTCGGCAAAAAAAGAATCCAAATAAGCGCGATCACAGGCTCTGCCGGCGTTTCCGTGATAGTACACAATGATCATTTCCGGTGAGCGTTTCGTAAGATATCCCCTACCGGAGCCAAATGAAACTTTCTCTGCATTCTGAAAGGCGGGGCAGTTCTGAAAATCAGTGGTGTCCGGATAATAGATATATTTTTCTTGAAAAACAAAAAGCATTATTCCCAGCCCGATATATGCCAAGAAAAATATCAGAAACGCTTTTTTAATAAAACGGAGTATTATATTTAAATGCAAAATCATTAGGCTACGCCGCGCGGACGCAATCGTTCTTTCAACACGACATACACGATCAGCATCACCACCACGACGATGGCAAGCTGTTTGGGGGACATACTGCCAAAATACGCCCATACGAACGCAAAGGGCGTAATACCCACTACCGTCGCAAGCATATACTCTCTTGTTGTTATGGTCGAAAATAAACCAAGCGCATAGCTGAGCGCGTCCACCGGAATGATGATGCGCAAAAGCACGATGGTCCAGAAGAAACGCTCTTTCGGGATCCTTGCTTCTATTTTTTCCACGCGCTCAAGCGACACGAATCTTTGCACGATGCCTCTTCCGTATCTTCGCGCTATCCAAAAAGCGATATACGAACCGATGCTCCACGAAATAATACTAAACAGCGCCGCCAAAAACCATCCATACAAAAGAGATACAAGCGGCAAAAACGGCAATGAAGAAAGCGGCGCGACCACCGTCGCGACGATACCAAGCGCGATATACGCAAGCGCGCCGCCCGTTTCGTGGCGATAGATAAACGCTTTTAATCCTTCCGTATAAAGAACGGCGACCCCCGACACGACGATAAAAAGAGTGGCGATAGCCGCCAGACCAACCGCGTAATTTATACATTCCTTTTTCTGTTCAGGAGAGAGCTTCATCAGCTTATTGTAGTGGGTTTTGCGTAATAAAAAAAGCGGTCTCGATTTTCATCGAGACCTTTTTAAACAGAGCTTTTTTGATGCGCCTTTTACAACATCATTGTGTAACACCCGCTCTTGATCATTCTTTCAACCATGCGGGTGACCCTCTTTTGATCGAATCGTCCCCAATGCTTTCTTTTCTGAAAATCATCCTCGAGAATACCCCGAGGATTTAAAAAATACTCCATGGGAATATGCCACCGCCCGATATGCGGCACAATAACGGGAAGCACGGCTTCATCGTCGCGACCGATCAACGCGCCGATAATCGCATAGAGCGCTTGTGTGTCGCGCTCACGTGAAGACGCTTGTATAAGCGCATCGGTAACTCTTTTCTCTTGCCGCGGCTTCAGCGCATACGCGACGGCCTCGTGATGAAACATATTTTCATTGGAAAGAGCCTTAAGAAGCCCATCAATAGCCTCCGGTTCTTGTCTGTTGCTCAAATGCTTAATAACAGTAGACCCCGCTGTGTGATGGCTCACAAACGATACAAGCGCCGGCAGAACCTTCGGATGATGCTGCGTCGCAAAAATATTTATTGCGGCAACAAGCGCCTCACTTGAAAGATGCCACCACCACCAATACTCTGCTATATCTATAGCCCACTCGATGATCTCCGCATTCCTGACTCGCATGCCGGCAAGCGCAATTATGCATTCGTTGCATTCCCGCATCAGCGCACGGGCCGCCGCTCCATCGTCTACGCGCCTTCCGAGCGCCTTTACAACAACTTTGTAAGCATCGCCGTTGCCGCCTACCTTGCTACGAAACCCACAACACGTCTGAAGTTTAGGCAGCATATCCGCCAAAACATCGGTTGGCACCAGATCGGCTATAAGCCGTCCTGTCTCTTCTTGATTCATTGTATTCATTTCTATTCCTCCTATTTTTGCTCTTAAACGAGCTCTTGTTAAAGACCTGTGCCCCAATATCCAATGAGATGAAAACTACCTTATTTGAAAAACCCTGTCAATCAAAAAAGAACCCTTTCAAAGGGTTCTTTTTTGCGTATGGTGCGGGTAGGCGGAATCGAACCGCCACTTCCTCGTTGGCAACGAGATGTCCTGCCACTAAACGATACCCGCCTTCACTCGCCAATGCGAACTTTTGCAGGCAAGTCCGCAAAGATCACAAAGACACTTTTAAAAACCGGTGCCGCGGGGGTGAATTGAACACCCGACGCCATGCTCTTCCAAAGAGTGGACTATATCATCACCCCGCATTAAGCGGGGTGTCAGGCGCTTCCCAGTCGCCCAAGGCGACCAGTACTCCCTTGCGGGATAGTCTCTACACCTTCCCCGACATTGTGTCGGGGCTTGGCTCGGGATTGACGCGGATATCCGCGTGTTCCCCCGAATTCACCCGATTTGCAACATCCATTACTAGATGAGGGCCCGAAGATTCCAGGCATGCGCTCTACCACTGAGCTACCGCGGCATTATTTTTTCTTGCCTATCTATCATAATAAAATTGGGTATTTTTGCAATAGGCAGGCTGGCTTGGTAGAGCAAGCAGTGTTATACTGTGCTTATGGAAATTTGCAAGCTATGTCGTAACGCATTCAAGGATTATCAAGGAAGATGCAGAAGCCGGTGCGGATCCTGCAACACAAAAATTAGAAGGTTTCGCGCTAAAGCCGCCGCAATCACGCATATGGGAGGAAAATGCATGAAATGCGGGTGGCATGGAAACCAGGCTGCCTTCCAATTTCATCACACGAGTTCCAATAAAAAGGATTTCACCATCGGTAACGTGGCGAATAAAAGCTGGGATGTGATAAAAATGGAACTGAAAAAATGCATTTTACTGTGCGCTAACTGCCATGCGATTACGCATAGTACAAAAAATGAAAACAGCCTCCTGAAAGAGGCTTTTAATTACAAAGGAAGAAAGCTTATATTTTAGTGATCCTTCTTGTGGTGCGCGCTGAGGGGATTGAACCCCCGGCCCACTCGGTGTAAACGAGTTGCTCTA
>CAYHUB010000028.1:0-4348 GCA_964359755.1 uncultured Candidatus Saccharibacteria bacterium | reverse complement strand
GCTATCATAAACGCGATGGTTTCTGCCGTCACCGCATCCGCAGGCAATGGGAACGTTACGTGCTCGCATGCGCGCGAAGGCCGCAAGCATAACAGCGTCCGCAGGCCGATGCGCTGGGTCTTGCGTATCACGATAAGACCATATTTTACGAATGTGCGGCTCTCGCCCACCAACGGCACCATATCAGCGACCGATGCGATTGCCACCATATCCAAAAGCCACTTCTCCCACCCTTCCGGTATTTCTAACTTCTTCGCCTTTTCAGACTGCACCAGCGCGCATGCCACTTTAAATGTCACTCCTGCGGCGCATAGAGTTTTAAAAGGATACGGCTCCCCCTCTCTTTTAGGATCAATGATCGCGTATGCCGCAGGGGGTATAGGCGGTACCAGATGATGATCAACGATGATCACGTCGCGGCCGTGTTCATTGAGATATGCCACTTCTTTCACATCGGTCACGCCGCAATCCACCGTGATGACCAGACCGATGCGCGTATCAGCGATGATCTCTGCGAGCGCCTTTTCTTGCAGACCATACCCTTCGTTAAAGCGGTCGGGTATGTAAACCTCGACTTCCGCGCCTAATTTTTTGAGCGTTGTATAGAGTATCACCGAACTGCAGATGCCGTCTGCGTCGTAGTCGCCATACACCAATATCTTTTGTTTTTTCTCGATCGCGTCCCATATCCGCGCGACCGCTTTTTCCATATCCTGAAACAAATACGGATCATGCACGTCGACACTATACTCCGCGTCGATAAATTCATCGATCTCGCGCTGAGTGGTTAGCCCGCGATTATGGAACAGCTGGAGTATCGTCGACAACTGCTCGGGGAATTGCAGTACAAAATCATCGGGTATTTTCCCCGCAAGCTTCCACCGCTTTCCCTGCCCGCTTTCCTCGTGATATATCATCGTCGCGTCGCTCATAGCATGTGCCGCGATGGTTCTTTTTTTCATTCGTATGCCTGTTAGTGCTACATGATAAGTCCTTTCGCCCGCAGTTCTGTTTTTGACTGTTCCATGGTGGTCATGCCGTCCTTCGCGCCTATTTGCATCGCGGAAAAGATGCTTGCAAGACGGTTTTCGCGGATGAGATTGGACACCGCGGGCGTATTGACCATGATCTCCCATGAAGCAACGCGCGCGCCGCCGCCTTTGCGCGGCAACAGCTCGCGGGACACAGCCGCCACAAGGATGTTTGAAAGCTGGTTGAGGATCTGTTGCATCTGGTTGGGCGGGAAGATATTCATAATACGCTCGATCGCTTCCACGGTGGACGCACTGTGAATGGTGCCAAACACGAGATGCCCCGTTTCTGCTGCCGAGAGCGCTGTGGAAATGGTTTCCAGATCGCGCATTTCTCCGACCATGATGATATCGGGATCCTGCCGGAACGCCGCACGGAGCGCGTCGGCGAACGAATGGCTGTCGAGTCCGATCTGCCGCTGTTCGATCACCGCAAGTTTGCGCGGATACACGAATTCGATCGGGTCTTCAATGGTGATTACATGCACGCGCCGTTCTTGGTTGATCATATTAATAATCGAAGCAATCACCGAGGACTTTCCCGACGCCGTAGACCCTGTCAGTAGGACCAGTCCTTTTTTGAGCTGGGTAAATCTGGCAATCGTGGGATGAAAATTCAAAAATTGCGGCGTCGGAATCGTGCTGGATACCACGCGGATCGACAACGCGAACATTCCCTGCTGAAGATGAATGTTGGTGCGAAACCGATTTCCTTCGAACGAATAAATGATATCGAGTTCTTTCCCCTGCGCAACGCGTTCGCGCGCCTCATCGGTGGGGATGATGGAAAACACAAACTCGGCAAGCCCTTGCGCATCTACGTCTTCGTTCACGAGCGCCTCCAAATTTCCTTCTACCTTCCCTACCGGCGGCTGACCGGCAATAAGATGAATATCGGACGCTTTTTTTGCGATTGCGATGCGCAGATAATTATGAAACACATCAAGTACTTCCATATGGTGTATTGTTTATAGTGTAATGCCTCTCTTATATATTACTCTCTTCGCAAGAAGCGCGTCTATACCGGGCATCGGCTCGCCCGCAAGGAATTCAAGCATCGCGCCGCCGCCCGTGGAAATAAAATCAATTTTTTTGGAAAGCCCGAGCTTATCAACGCTCGCCGCCGAATCTCCCCCTCCCACGATGGTGAATGCTTTGCTGTGCGCGACCGTCCGCGCGAACGCCGCGGTGCCCGCCGCAAACGGCGCAAGCTCGGAAAGCCCCAGCGGCCCGTTCCAAATTATGGTGCGGGCTCCGGCCACGATATGATCGAACAACGCCGCGGTATCGGGACCGATGTCTAAAATAAATTCGTTTTCGGCGACTCTCCCCACTCCCACGGTCCTCACTGTAGCATCAACGGAAATCCTCTTTGCCACCACCACATCAACCGGCAGATGGATCTTCGTGGACATCCAGTTTACTTTTTTGAGTTTTTCGACGATCTCTTTATCGAGCTTCGATTTGCCAACCGCAATCCCCTGCGCCTGCAGAACGTGATTGGCGATCATCCCGCCCAGCAAAATATTATCCGCCTTGTCAAAAAACCGCTCAATAAGCTTTATTTTTGTTTCGATCTTCGCGCCGCCCATCGCAACAACCAAAGGCGCTTTCGGATTCATATATGCAAGGTGCAATACCGCAACCTCCTTGGCGAGCAAAAGCCCCGCATACGAAGGGAGAAAGCGCGTGATCATCGCGACCGAAGCATGCGCGCGATGCGACACGGAGAAAGCTTCGTTCACGTAGATATCGCCGAGCGATGCCAAACCGCGAGCAAATTCTTCGTTGTTTTGTTCCTCGCTTCTGTGGAACCGGAGATTTTCAAGCAATACGATATCCCCCGGCCTCATCTTTGCCACCGCTTTATGCGGCAACAGTCCGATGCATTCGGATACAAAACGAACCGGCTTTTTCAGGTCCTTCGCAAGCCGGCGGGCAAGCCGGCGCACGCTTAACTCCTTTCTTTCCTTCGCGGTAATAATACCCGAAGGTCTTCCGAAATGAGTAAGAAGAATGATCTTCGCCTTCTTGCGTATTAGAAGTCGCAGTGTCGGAATGGCCTGCTTGATCCTAAAATCGTCTTCAATAACCCCGTCTTCCACCGCGACATTGAAATCAACCCGCACCAACACCCTCTTGCCTTTTACATCAATTTTTTCAATGGTTTTTAGCCTCATAATTGCCTCCTATTATAGCATAAAAAAGGACATTTCAAAATAAAAACTATTCTTGGCGGCACACACGAGTACATGGTACAATAGCGCTATTATGGACATACAACGCGCCACACAAAAAAAGAATATTATCATTCTCGGGGCGGGATTTGGCGGGAGCGCCTGTGCGCGCACACTTGAAGATATACGCCGGGCGCACCCTTCTTCGTTCCGCGATTTCACTATAATCCTCGTAGATAAAAAAAATTATTATCTTTATACGCCGGCACTGTACGAAATCGCTACTACGGCGGCGGATGACGCCAACCCCCTTGCGCTCAAGCGTGCGGTAGGGATCCCTCTTGAAGACGTTGTTGCGGGGACGGCGGTAAAATTCGTCCAGGGAAATATTACGAACGTTGATCTTTTTGGGAAAAAGATCTCCTTTGAAGACGGAACTGCATTGTCATACGAATATTTGGTATACGCCATAGGGGCTGAACCGACCTATTTCGGCATCCCCGGCGTGCAAGAACACGCTATTTCACTTAAATGGCTTGAAGACGCGATTCGCATTCGGGCAGAAGTAAAAAGAAAGTATGACGCAAAGCCCTCCGGAGAAGCGCTTGCCGTCGTGATCGGCGGAGGCGGTCCCGCAGGTATTGAAGTTGGCGCAGAACTCATCGGGTATATTAAAAAACTCAATGAAAAAACAGGAAAAAATATTTCCTGTTCGCCGATCATCGTAGACGGAGGAGCGCACGTGCTTCCCGGGTTTGACGACTTCACTGTCGCCAAAGCGACCGCGCGGCTTTTGTCTGTCGGCGTGCGCACGAAATGCGGGTTCGTTATCACGCATGCAGATGAAAAGGCAGTATATGTAAAACCTGCTCCGCCGGCACCGCCGGCCGCAGGCAGTACACCTCCACAAGAACAGCCGGTACAGGAAGAAGCGCTTCTCTACGACCTTTTTATCTGGGGGGGCGGCGTGCAAGCGGCATCCATTCCTTCGGGAGAATGCCTTACCAAAGAAAAACGTGGGAGACTGGAAACCGACCAGTGTCTTTCCTGTGCCGCTACCGGCGAGAATCTTGCCATGGCAAAAAATGTTTTTGCCATCGGCGATGTCGCATGTTTTATTGATCCGAAAACAAAACGCGC
>CAYHUB010000027.1:0-5198 GCA_964359755.1 uncultured Candidatus Saccharibacteria bacterium | reverse complement strand
CTTGAATACGCGCCACCCCACGGACGCCCGGAACACGACACGCTGTATGTGCCCGAAGATCAGGTAAAAAAGCTTTCGTTATATATCGGCCTTGAACAGCCGACCATTCACCGCCTTTCGGGCACCACATGGGAACACGCGAAACGCAAGGTCACTGAAGACGCGCAAATCCTCGGCAAAGAACTGCTTGAGCTGTACGCAAAACGAACGCAGGCAACGCGCGCACCGTACCTCGCATACGGGAGCGACCAGCGCGAATTCGACAGCATTTTTGAACATCTTGAAACCATCGACCAGCAAAAAGCCATTGAAGAAGTGTTTGCCGATATGGAAAAAGACCAGCCGATGGACCGCCTCATTTGCGGCGACGTGGGGTTTGGCAAAACAGAAGTCGCTCTGCGCGCCGCGTTCAAAGCGGTGCATTCTGGAAAGCAGGTCGCGCTCCTGTGCCCCACCACCGTGCTTGCCGACCAGCATTTTGAAACATTCGCCAAGCGGTTTGAAAAATTCCCCATTACTATCGGAATACTCTCGCGGTTTGAAAGCAAAACCGCCCAGCGCGAGACGCTCGCAAAACTCACCAAGGGCACCGTTGATATCGTCATCGGCACGCATCGCGTCCTTTCTCCCGATGTTCAATTCAAAAATATCGGACTCGTCATTATTGATGAAGAACAGCGCTTCGGCGTGCGCCAAAAAGAAACGTTCAAAAAACTGCGCGAAAGCATTGATGTATTGAGCTTGTCGGCGACCCCGATCCCCCGCACGCTCTATCTTGCGCTGTCGGGTCTGCGCGGCATCAGCGTCATCAACACTCCCCCGCCCGCCCGCCAGCCGATCGAGACATTTGTATTACCCTATGACAAAACAATAGTGAAAAAAGCGATCACCGAAGAACTCGCACGCAAAGGACAGGTGTATTTCCTCCATAATAGAATAGAAACGCTCGAAGCGGTGAGGCGGTCGCTTGAAGAATTGGTGCCGGGCGCGCGCTACGGCACCGTGCACGGCAGGACCGGCGAACTCGCGCTTCGCAGAACGATGCATGATTTTAAAGACGGGAAATTCGATGTGCTCGTCGCCACCACCATTATCGAAAACGGGCTTGACCTTAAAAACGCGAACACGCTTATCGTGGAAGACGCGGGGAGGCTCGGACTCGCGCAGGCGTATCAAATACGAGGAAGAATAGGCAGGTCAGACAAAAAAGCGTATGCGTATTTCTTGTATTCCGCGCAAAAGCTCGGCGACATCGCCCGCAAGCGGCTTGAGGCGCTTGAAGAAGCGCGCGAGCTTGGGAGCGGGTATTTCATCGCCCAGCGCGATCTTGAAATACGCGGCGCAGGCAATATTTTGGGCAAAAAACAATCGGGTGCGGTCAACCAGGTCGGTCTAAACCTCTACTGCCAAATTCTGAACGAAGCGATCGAGCGATTGCAAACTCCGAAAGAAACAATCTTACGAGACTAAGTCTCGTAAGATCCATACTCAACCCTCATAAAGAGTGAAACAAAAAAACCGTCTTCGGAAAGACGGGGGTGCGCCCAATTACAGCGCTACAAACCTATAAATAAAAATGGCCTTTCAGATCCTGCTCCGAAACATACTTTAGCGCCTGATTATAAACAGCTCTTAGTGTGCCTTTATCCAACTCCTGATGATTGGGAATGATAAGAACCTGTTTCGTTCCGTTGCTATGCGTTCTTTTTAATTTTATATGACTTCCTTTTTGCCCCGCTACCAAAAAACCGAGTGCTCCAAAAATATCAACAACTTCTTTCCCGGACAGAATTTTCAACTTAGGCATGCGCGTAGTTCGTCTCCAGCTCAAAATTGACCAGCACGGACGGCATCGAAGCTAAGCCGAAATCGGCCGGATTTTCCCCCTCCAAACCAAGCTCCACCGCCTCTTTGATGTTTTTTACCAACTCGTCCAATGTTTTTCCTTGCGTTATTGCAGGAAAATTGACTCCTTCCGCAATATACCATTTCTCTCCTTTGGAAATATTAAATTGAACAATGTGTTTCATGCTTAAACAATACCATCTCCCGCATTATTCGTCAAAACACTCCCGCGGGGCAATATAGTAGGCAAAAAACAATTATCTTACGAAGTTCGACTTCGTAAGATAGAAAACTGTTCCCTAATATTTTTTATAGCAATCTTCTTTTGCTTTTTCTGTTTGCGAAAAAATTTCAATAGAGTTTAGCCCAGATAGAGGGTTTCTCTTCGCAACCTCATCCATACGGACACGAACATCTTCAGCGGTTTTCAAACATTCTTTCAAGGGTTGATCTTTTTGAATTGGGCGAATGATAAAATAATAAAAAAAAGATAAAGCAATAATGGATAGGGAAATAGAGCAAATTATTTGAAGCGATTTTACCATATGATTAAAAAGTCAATTACTCAAAAATTTTTATATTTTTACGGAACATCTCACAGCTTTCACTCATGCACCAATAATTTATTTCCATTGGCCCGCTGTCTGATGATATGCCCTCTTTCTTTTTTGGTGCGTCTGGCCCGCTTTGTTTTAGGGCGTTACCACACTTCTCGCATTTTTTTATTTCATTATCCATATTTTTATGTTAATTAATAGCACAATCTAAAACTTCTTATACGTATTATCATTCCGCCGTTCGATGGCGAGAATCGATGTCGCACCATTATTATCTCTATAAATGATCCTGATATTCCCCTTTCGGACGCGGAAGATATCTTTTCTGGCTTTGAGTTTTTTCACCTCAACACCACGCATGTCTTTTCGCAAAAGTTTTTCCAGTATTTCGCGAACCCGTGCACGCTCCTTCGCTGAAAGCCTTGAAAGCTCTTTTTCGATCTTATCCATGATTAGAGGCGCGATAACAAATCACCAATGGCAACGCCGCCTTTCTTTACGCAGGTAAAATCGATTACCGATTCCCATTGTCCGCTATCCTCTTCCGGGGAAGACAACTTAAATACCGGCTGTGAGCGGCGCACAACAATAAAAGATTTCCCTTTGCTCACCTGAGTAATATAGCTCTCGATGTTTTCACGCAATTCTTTAAGCCCGACGATGGATGTTTTCATATATAAAGTTTATCTTAAGATAAACTTTATGTCAATACACAGACAGCTCTTTCCTTCGTAGTTTGTACACGCAAGAGCATATTTGCTACTATGGAATAATGGACATCAAAGAAATTGCTATTGCGAGCGCGGAATATCCCGAAGGTCTGCGGCATATCGCCGTGCCGCCCCAGAAGCTGTATATACGAGGCGAACTGCTTGCGAGCGATGCGAACGCGGTGGCCATTGTCGGCTCGCGCAAATGCACGCACTACGGCAAGCAAGTCGCTTACGACCTTGCCAACGCGCTCGCCCGCCGCGGTGTTACCGTGGTGTCGGGGATGGCGCTTGGCATCGACGCGGAAGCGCACAAAGGAGCGCTTGATGCGGGCGGGAGAACCATCGCGGTGCTTGGCACGGGGGTTGACGACGCCTCACTATACCCGCATACTCATAAACCATTGGCGGAACGCATCGCAGAGGCGGGCGCTGTGCTCTCGGAATTCGAGCCGGGCACGCCCGCCTACCCGGGCAATTTCCCCCAGCGCAACCGCATTATTGCAGGACTCGCCTACGGCACGGTGATCGTGGAAGCCGACGAGCGGAGCGGATCGCTTATCACCGCGCGCTTCGCGCTTGACCAAGGCAAAGAAGTGTTTGCAGTGCCCGGGCAGATCTATTCACGCACCACGCGCGGTGTCCACCGCCTTATCCAGGAAGGCGCGAAGCTCATCACTTCCGTTGAAGATATTTTTGAAGAGTTGCCCCAGCTTGCGGCAACCGCCGTAGTGCAACAAGACACGACGCTCACCGAAGATGAAGCGCGCATCGTTGAGCTTATCACGCAAGAGCCCGCGCAGGTTGATTATCTTATCGAACAGCTCGCGCTCCCCTCGCACGCAACCATCGGCCTCCTTGCTATGTTAGAATTAAAAGATAAGATACAGCACATCGGTAACAACACGTATGCCATCAAAGAGTAAAACCAAAAAAGACATGAAGGTCGTTATTGTTGAATCGCCCACCAAGGCGAAGACGATCTCGAAATTCTTGGACAGCTCATACCACGTGATGTCTTCATTTGGCCATGTCCGCGACCTGCCGAAATCAAAGATCGGCGTGGATGTCGAGCACGACTTTGAACCGCACTATATCATCCCGCGCCTCGCAAAACCGCGCGTGAAAGCGCTGAAAGAACAAGTAAAGAAAGCTTCGGAAATAATCCTCGCGACTGACGAGGACCGCGAAGGCGAGGCAATCGCGTGGCACATCTCTCAAATCCTGGACCCTGAAGCTCAACCCGTGAAACGCACCTCAAAAAAACAGAGCGACTCGGATGATGCAGGCTCCAAGATCCAAGTTTCAGCTATGAAGCGCATCACGTTTCACGAGATCACCAAGCCCGCGATTGAAGAAGCGCTCACGCGCCCGCGCGCACTCGATATGAACCTCGTGAACGCGCAACAGGCGCGGCGCATCCTCGACCGCTTAGTGGGCTACGAGCTCTCCCCTTTCTTGTGGAAGAAGCTCGTGCGCGGCCTTTCCGCCGGACGGGTGCAATCGGCGGCGCTTCGCATCATCGTGGAACGCGAAGAAGAGATCAAGAAATTCATCCCGCAAGCGTATTGGACGGTTGAGGCACAGCTCAAAACCAAAGCAAAACAGGAAGAATTCCCCGCGTCCCTTATTTCCATTGACGGGAAAAAACTGGAGAAATTTGATATCAAAAACACGGAGGAAGCCGACGCGATGGTGCGCGCGCTTGAACGCGCCGCGTGGCATGTTTCTCATATCACGAAAAAGGAGTTCAAAAAAACGCCTCCTCCCCCGTTCACGACCAGCACCCTCCAGCAGGAAGCGGGGAAAAAGATACGCTTCTCGGCAAAGCAAACCATGATGGCCGCGCAACAGCTGTATGAAGGCGTGGAACTTTCAGGCGAAGGAAGCGTCGGCCTTATCACCTACATGCGTACCGACTCGGTGCATTGTTCCGAAAACGCCATCACGGAAGCAAGAAATGTCATCACGCAGACATTCGGAAAAGATTTTGCGCTTGCAGAAACTCGGAAATTCAAAACAAAATCGAAGGGCGCGCAGGAGGCGCATGAAGCGATACGCCCGACCGACCCGAAACGCCACCCCG
>CAYHUB010000026.1:0-7894 GCA_964359755.1 uncultured Candidatus Saccharibacteria bacterium | reverse complement strand
GTATCTAGCGACCGTCAACACCGCTTACACGCCGGTGCTGGATGACGTGACGGTGAATTATCTTATTCCCGGCGCGCTTAATTTCTCCGCGACGATAACCCCGCAAAATGAGGCCGTAATGAAGGGAGGTTCTTTAAATGTTTCTCCCGGTATTACCGCTACGCTCACCTACGGCGCAAGCGCGCCCAACCCTGTGACATTCAGCGTAGACTCCGCAGATCTTCCGGCGGGCGTGAGCGTGAATTTTACCAACTCGCCGTGTTCGCCAACACTTACTACCGCAACACCTGACTGCACAAGCTCATTCACTATCAACACCTCCGGCACAACGCCGCCCGGCGCGTTTGCCATTCCCATCAAGGCAAGCATAATAGTTGATACAGCGAGTACTATTACAAAAGAAGCGACGTACGCGTTTACGATCACCGAGATGTTTGATTTCTCTATGGCGTGGACAGGCGCATCGTCCGGCGCCGTTACGCAAGGCGGAAACGTAACCTCGGCATTCAGCGTGACCCAAATCGCCGGCGACGAATCTGAATCCGTTCTATTTTCTTACTTCACCTCCGGATCCGGCATATCCACTGCTTTTTCATTAAGTTCCTGTTTCCCAACCTGCTCGCCTGATGTAACCGCTAATTTTCGCACCGTATTTTCCGGAGGTGCAAGTGATACACCTGTTGGCATGCAAACCATCACCATTATCGGCACATCTGCAAGCGGCATTACAAAGAGTATTGAATTCAATCTCACGGTAAACGCTGGTTTTAATTTCTCAATGACATTAAACAATACTTCCGGAGGCGCGTTCGCGGGAGGCGCGGCAAGCCCATTGCCGACGATCACCACGAAATATGAGTCGGGTTCTCCGGGAACCGTCTCCTACGCTATCACCAATCTTGACCCTAACATCACCGTCACTCCTTCCACGCTCGGTAATTGTTCTTTCACTGTTGTCGGCCAAACATGCGAGCAAGGTCCGCTTGCGATTTCCGCATCCCTTGCCGCCACGCCAGGAACTTATTCCATACAAGTCACCGGAACTTCTTCCACCGGTTTGATCCGGTATGCGACCTATGTGCTCACCGTATATCCGCCATTTGATTTCACGATGAAATTCGAGCCTGAAACCGGCAATTTCAACGCCTTGGCAGACCCGCAAGATTTTTCTCAAGGAGAAATATACCAAGGCGAATCGCTTTCAAGCATGCTTATTATCACGTACAACTCCCCTCTGCCGCAAACAATGAATTTCAGCCACACCGTTACCCCTTCATCTTCTGATGTGGCGGCATCATACACCGCCTCATGCACGGAGACCTGCGCCATCCCGATCTTCTTTTCCGCCAACGAACCCGCGGAAGGCGAATATACCATCACACTCACCGGCACGGGAGGCGGAAAAACACATTCCATTTCCTATACACTCACCGTTACCATACCTCCTTTTGACTACAATATGCGCGGATGGGCGTTTTCCGATGGCGCCGGATGGATCAGCTTCTCCAGCCGCAACTGCGACACGAATTGGAACGGGAAAATGGACAGCGATGATTTCATTGAAACAGCAACGCACACTGCGGCAAGCGCGCAGTGTCCTGCCATCGGCACTCTCGTGCCAAACTATGGCGGACATCTTGATCCTTCATCATACGAGCTTTCCGGCTGGGCGTGGTCGGAGCACATCGGATGGATAACCTTTGAAAAAACGATCGCGGGAACACCCCCGCAAGCGCCCTACAATGATGCCGGTCAAAGCTATATCGCTCGCCTTGAAGACGGCACAGTGAAAGGGTGGGCGCGCGCCATAAGCTGTCCCGATTTCGAATGCGATACCGATAGCGACTGGGGGTGGATAAAAATGTCAGGCACCGCGGGCAATGGAAGTCCTTATGACGTTCGTAATGCGGCAAGCGACTTTATTGGATTTGCGTGGGGCGGGCATGCGCTGGGATGGATCAGCTTCAACAGTCAGAACTGCGATATCGATATTAACGGCACATGGGATGCGTGCGGGCTCTCCGGATCCTCATATCGCTATAGGGTGTATGCGCTTATTTCGCTCCCTAATGCCCCGCCGGTTGCCGTATCTCTTGCCTCAAACTTCCTCGATCGATGCGCGGCTCCCTTTACCCCTATGCTCACATTTATGTATAAAGACAGCGAGGGAGACCCACTTGAACAATACACGCTCACTATTTATACAAGCACGGGAACGATCGCTGACGGACCGATCGTTGTGGACACCGACCCCGCGCTCTATGACCCTCTCTCGAATCAGGAGATCCCTGTTACCTATGCGTACTCGGGCAGCGCGCTTCAGTACGGCAACGTATATTACTTCACCGTAGAAGTGCGCGATGAAGCTCATCTCAACTAAATTTTCTCCTCTTGACGCGACCGGCATAGACGCGTATTTTCACACTGTGCTATAGTGCGCAGAGCTATGAAAAAACCATCGGAAAAAAACGGGAAAAAACACATCAAAAAAGCGCCTCATTCGGAAACAACGGGGAAAAATAAAGCTGCACGAACAACGAAACTCAAAAGCGGGAAACCGCTACTGCATAAAAAATTCCCCGCGCTTTCTTTCTTCTGCGAGAACATCACTGTCCGCGCGCATGCGCGCATGCGCGATCCGTTCTACGGCCGAGGAAAAGAAATGGATCGCATCGTCGCAACGCTCCTGCGCAAGTCCAAAAACAATCCCCTGCTCATCGGCGAAGCGGGTGTCGGCAAAACCGCGATCGTTCACGGGTTATGCCAAAAGATCGCTCAAGGCGCCGTACCGCGCGAGCTTGCAGGTAAAAAAGTGTTTGCGCTTGATATGGGTCTTTTGGTCGCCGGTTCAATATTCCGCGGAGAATTTGAGGCGCGCCTCAAAGATGTAATTGAAGAAGCAAGCGACAACGAAGTGATCCTTTTCATTGACGAGATCCACACCATCGTCGGCGCGGGCAACGCCTCGGGCGCGCTCGATGCCGCCAATATGCTCAAACCCGCGCTCTCGCGCGACGGCATTCGTGTCATCGCGGCAACCACGCCGGAGGAATACCGCAAATCCATTGAAAAAGATCTGGCGCTCGCGCGGCGATTCCAACCGATCATGGTGCGGGAAGAAAGCGAAGAAAACACGCTCGAGCTTCTCAAGCGCGTGCGCCCGTCGTATGAACAGCACCATGGTATTGCTATCGCTTCGGGCGCGCTTGATGCCGCGATACGCTACTCCCAAAAATATCAGCCGCACCGGCGATTTCCTGACAAGGCACTTGATCTTATCGACGAAGCCGCTTCCCGCCTGCGCGCACGCGGGATTTCTCCCTCCGGCACCACGCTTGAAGCAATGCATATCAAAGATACTGTTTCTGAGATCCTCGGCATTGAAACGCTTGACGATGCCGCACCTTCGCACGACATTGCCGACACCCTCAATAAAAAGATCGTCGGGCAGAAGGAAGTGATTGAAAAGATCGCGCAGGTGGTTACGCGCGCCCGCGCAGGACTCACCTCATCGCACCGCCCGCTTGCATCATTCCTTTTCCTCGGCCCTTCCGGCGTTGGGAAAACACAGACCGCAAAAGAACTTGCGTTCGCGGTATTCGGAGAACGCTCGCCGCACCATGCGTTGGGTAATTTCATCCGCCTTGATATGTCGGAATTCTCAGAACCGCACAGCATTTCCCGCCTCATCGGCGCGCCGCCCGGCTACATCGGCTACGAAGAAGGCGGGTATCTCACGGAAAAAATAAAGCGCAATCCGTATTCGCTCGTATTATTCGATGAAATTGAGAAGGCGCATCCGCAGATCTTCAATATCCTCCTCCAAATACTCGATGAGGGCACGCTCACCGGAGCGAATGCAGAACATGTGAATTTTAAAAACACTATTGTTGTACTCACTTCCAATATCGGCACGGAAGAATTCAACAAAAAAGCGATGGGGTTCGGACGCAATACGCCCGACAGCAACGTGCCGCTTGAAGCAGAATACAGCGCCATCAAAAAAAACGTACTTGCTTCGCTCAAAGAGATCATGCGGCCCGAACTCATCAACCGCATCGACCACATCGCGACATTCCTGCCGCTGGGCGAGGATGCTTTGTGCGCCGTTGCCGCACTGCATCTTACTGCGCTTGCCGAAAAACTTAAAAAAGAAAAAAACATCGCGATTGCATTCGGCCCGAGCGTCGCCAAATATATCGCCTCGCTTCCGCGAGGCGAAAACGAGGGCGCGCGGATTATCGCGCGCGCGATCGCGGAGCATGTTGAATTCCCGCTCGCCGCGCACATCGTTGCCGGCACATTGCAATCAGGCAGCAGCGCCCGCGTTACTGCAGGGGCGCACGGCATCGCAATCAAGCTCAACAAGCTCGTCGCATAAACGCCGGATGAGAAATAAGCTTGTCCAATTCATACTCGATATTCTTTTTCCTTCCTTCTGTGTTGGATGTAATACGGAAGGAAGCGTGCTCTGTGCCGCATGCCAAAACACCATCGTTATCCAGCGAGTCCCCACGCGGCCAACAGGAAGATCCGCGCTCTCCATGATATACGCGGCAACAGAATACAGAGAACAAAAGATTGCATCTCTTCTTGTCGGCGCGCTAAAATATCACGGCGTCAAACGTGCCGCAGACCATTGCGCGGATATTTTAAAGACACATCTTCATCTCGCGCAATTTGCGCCGCAAAAAAATTGGCTTGTCACCGCTGTGCCATTACACAAAAAACGCTTGCGTGAACGCGGATTCAACCAAGCGGAACTCATCGCAAAAAACATCGCCGCGCATTATGCTATCCCCTACGCGCCGCACGTTCTTATGCGGATACTACACACTACCCCGCAAACAGAAGTGCGTGAGCGCGCGAAACGGCTTGAAAATGTCAAAGGCGCGTTCGTGTGCTATAATGCAAAAACGGTGCGCGGAAAATACATCATGCTTATTGATGACGTGACCACCACCGGCGCGACATTTGAGGCGTGCGCGAAAGCGCTCAAAAGCGCCGGCGCAAAGAAAATAATCGCGTGCGCGATTGCAAAATGAACGCCGGTATGGTATTTTATTTTGCGTTGTGTAAAACAACTTTCTCGCTAAAAGGGAGGCGTGTCTGAGCGGCTGAAGGAGCTTGTCTTGAAAACAAGTGTACGGGGAACCGTACCAGAGGTTCGAATCCTCTCGCCTCCGCCATGTGCGGGAAAAACCACTTTTCAGAATTCAAATCATATATACATATGCGCCCATAGCTCAGCTGGTAGATCCGCCAGCTGGCGGACTCTTAAACAAACGGTTTGCTTAAGAGCGGGCACGAAGGAAGAAGTATTGAAAATTTGTTTCGCGCCCATAGCTCAGCTGGTAGAGCAGTTGCCTCTTAAGCAAACGGTCGTAGGTTCGATCCCTACTGGGCGCACCGAAAATAACTAAAGAACTAATAACGTACACCAAAAAAACGAAAACAGTTTTGCATTCGTTGCGAGTTATTCGTTATCAGTTATCAGTTATTTCATGGAGAGGCGGCTGAGTGGGTTCAATGCGCTATTTCGCATTGAACGGACGCTCCTTGTATTGGATCCATAGCGGAGGGGTGGCTGAGTGGCCGAAAGCACCACACTGCTAACGTGGCAGAGGCTTTAAAACCTCTCGCGGGTTCAAATCCCGCCCCCTCCGCTATGGATCTATAAAGCGCCCGGGGTTTTCGCCAAGCTGCGGCGAAAACAAAGCACCGCACTGATAATAGGTTCAATGCACTTTAACAACTAACACTATAAAAAGGAGGAAAGCTAATGCTGAAAACAATCATTAAAGAAGATACACTGCTTCCGGAACATAACGCGGAAAAAGCGCCGACATGCCGGCATGAAAATCTATGGTTTAAGCCAGAATGGGACATCGCAACAGGAAAATTCGACGATGACTGCATTGATGCTCTTATTGCAAAGGGAATCGGCGTTAAAAGAGAAACCCCAACAATAGGGCATCACGTGACGTTTTGCGTTGCCGCGGGCATTGTCGCCGCATTAGAGAAAAAACATCTCACTCTTCCTATGAATGCCTCATGGAGAGAATGGGAAAACGAGGAATACACGTGGGAGATGCTGTGGACGGCCGTGGAAGCACACAGAGAAACTGCCGATGTTTCTTTTCTTGCTTCGATGTTGAGAGGGTTCATTCCCCGTGAGAACTACTGCCCGCCCGACAGACCGTATTACAGAAGCAGGTTTGTTGAACGCTGGGAAAACGTTATGTATCCGCTGACGCGTTTGTCCTCAGTGCACCGTCTCCGCCCTGAATGTATCGCTTTGGGAGAGAAGGCTCTTCGCCGCCTCCCTGAACCGGTCGTTGCCGCTATCGATATAACGGCGCAGTACATCCCTCCGATGCTCGATCTCATCATTGGGCGCATCAAAAAAACCTACCTTTGGTGAATAAAATGTTTTTTCTTCAAAGCCCCGTCGCATCATCGCATGCGACGGGTTTTATTTGCCCCGTGCACAAGAAGCTGATATTATTGCTAGAGTATATATATGACCCAAGGAAAAACCGACATCGTTGATCTCCGAAAAATTACGCCAAGCGCGCCGCAAAAACAAACGCCTGCGCCCGGCTCGCTCAGCTGGGAAACGGAGGAATTCGCGTATCACCACAAAGACCTTCAATGGCTTCTGGTGGGCGGGATATTGGCGCTTGGCATATTCGCCAGCTTGCTCGTTCTCAAAAACATCTTTGGCGCGGCGACAATATTGTTGTTCATGTTCATCATGTATTTGTACGCGACCAAAAAACCGGATATGCTCTCTGTGGTCGTTGACGGACGCGGAATCACCGTCAACAATAAGCGTATTCCTTATTCTGATATCATCTCGTTTTGGGTGTTGTATGAGCCGCCGGTCAAAGACCTGATCATCATGCAAAAAGCGAAATTCACGCCTAAGACGATCATCCCGCTTGGACAAGCAAACCCCGTAGAGCTTCGCGCGCTTCTGCTTGCCAACGCGATCATCGAAAAGGAAGAAGAGGAAACGCTGACCGATATCCTCGCGCGGCGCTTTGGTTTTTAAGGCCGTAACTTGCCTCCGTAGTGAAATGGATATCACACCAGCCTTCGAAGCTGTTGTTGGGGGTTCGAATCCCTCCGGAGGCACATTGTTTCTTTCGCCGCCCCTCTTGTGGGGTGGTGAAAGAACATTATGAGCTTGGGGATTCGAGCGGTATTTCAAAATATATAAATCACAAACTCACGCGTATGCGTGAGTTTGTGATAATTGTATTACAAATTCTTTTTTCTTACTTTACTACCCCTTCCTCGCTTTTGGCGTCACCCAGAATCCCATATATTTGCCGAGCATGAGACGCGTCTGCGCATCAAGCCCCGGCAATGAACCGAATATAATGATTGTCAAAAACATCAGCGGCCATTGAAGCACGATGAGCGCGTATTTCCACATGCCGTACTCGGGCGGGCGCGGCGGCAAGATAAGCACGGAAAGCATGGCCGATGTCACCACGCCGATCATGGAAAGCGTCATGATATATTTAGTGACGAGCGGGAGGTTATATGAAAGCTGGGTAGCGTTGAATACCTCGCCTCCCAAATACAGCGGTAACCACCCGAGCAGAAAAATGATCAAGGCGTTGGTCGCCCACGAATGAAACCCTTCAATGATCACAAACCCGAATTTCATTTTCTTCCAAAAATCGATCTTCTTATTTTTAAAAAACCCGAAAAGAAAGTAGGGTACATTTTCCACGCCGTACCCCCACCGCCGTTGTTGTTTGTACTGATTCACCAGCGTCTGCCAGCACGTGTCTGCCCCATTCGCATCCATGGAAACCGGATAATACATCGGCGCCACCGCATAGTCGCCGTCGTAGCGTAAAAAACCCTGCCAGAAGAT
>CAYHUB010000025.1:0-10016 GCA_964359755.1 uncultured Candidatus Saccharibacteria bacterium | reverse complement strand
AGGTAGCTTGACGCCTCCCCGGAGCTTATCGCAGTCACGCCACGTCCTTCATCGCTTCTTTATGTCAAGGCATCCACCATATACTCTTGTTTCCCGCGGAAACTTAAAAATAAAGAGTACTTAAACTCTTTGTTTCGCCAGCGCTCGAACAAAATTAATGACAAATTATATTTTGTTTTTCGCTTGGCGAAATAGACGATATTATGACCCACAAACTATTCTTTTTTCAATGGACATTCCTTTCGATCATTTTTCTCATCACGGCCGAAGGTTGCGTGCGCTGTGCGTACACACCGCCTGCAACCCCCGATCATGAAAAAAATAAAAGCGCATCCTTGTCTCCCGGAAGCGCTTTTCAGACAAAACAGAAACTACCGGATCACGCGCTTCCTTTGTTCGAAATGGTTATGTATGTATTCATCATGTCTTGCGCCATTGTAATGCCTCGCCACCGCGCTGTCAATACCACGAGATACCTATCCGCAAACTACTCGACTGTCACTGCTTTTGCGAGGTTTCGCGGTTGATCAGGGTCAAGGCCTTTCGCAACAGCGACAAAATAAGCAAAAAGTTGAAGTGGAATAATAGTAAGTATCGGCTCCAGGATCTCGATCGTTTTTGGAACAAAAATTACATCATTAACGTTATTGATAAATTCCGTATTACCCTCCGTAGTAATTACCACAACAGGAGCCTGACGGGCTCTAATCTCCTCAATCGCGGATTTCATTTTCGCATACACACTATCTTGCGGCGCGAAAGCAATAACGGGAAAGGAGGGATCAAGAAGCGCAATGGGACCGTGCTTCATTTCCCCTGCGGGATATCCCTCCGCATGAATATAGGAAATCTCTTTCATCTTCAGAGCCGCTTCAAGCGCGATCGGCGCGTTGTATTTTCTCCCTATATATAAAAAGTTTTTTGCGTCTGCATATTTTCGCGCAATTCTTTCGATGTCTTCCTGTTGAGAAAGAACGGTGCGAATTTTCTCCGGAAGCGCCGCGAGCTCATCGATAATGCGCTCACCCATCTCGCTTGTCATATTCCGTTGTCTGCCGAAAAAAAGAGTAAGAAGCGCAAAAGCAGCAACTTGGGAAACAAACGCCTTCGTAGACGCAACGCCGATTTCCGGACCCGCATGAGTGTAGATCCCTGCATCCGTTTCGCGCGCGATAGTTGACCCCACGACATTCACCATGCCAAGTGTAAGGATTCCCCTGCGCTTGGCTTCATGAACCGCGGCAAGAGTATCGGCTGTTTCCCCCGACTGACTTACCGCTAACACAACCGTGCCCTCATTAAAAACGGGGTTGCGATAACGAAATTCGGAAGCTAATTCGCAATCAACGGTTATTCCCGCATGTTCTTCGAGCATATACTTGCCGATATTCCCAGCATAAAATGCCGAACCGCACCCGACAATTATCAGCCGCTTCGCTTCGCGCAGTTGTTTTTCGACATCACGCAACCCTCCTAAATGCGCAAGCCCTCCGTGGGCGTCAACACGACCTCGCGTCACTTCCTCGACAACCTTTGGTTGCTCATGAATCTCTTTGAGCATGAAGTGCGGAAACCCTTGTTTCTCGATCTTCATCACATCCCATTCAAGCATGCTGGAGGTTTTTTCCTTTTTTCTCCCTTCTTCAAAAACATGAATCCCTTGAGGAGTAAGTACAACAATTTCCCCATCATCCAAATACAAAACATCGCGCGTGCGACTGATAAATGCCGATGGATCAGACGCGATAAAATACTCGTCGTTTTTAAGGCCTACAACCAACGGACTCCCAAGACGCGTTGCTACGATCTTTTCGGGACTTTGCACGTCAAGCACCGCAATGCCGTACGTTCCAATAAGCTTTAGCACAACGCGGGCTAAACGATCTTCGAGCGGTAATGACGCCGGCTCCTCTTCCAAAAGATGCGCGATCACTTCCGTATCCGTTTCAGAGCGAAATACATGCCCGCGCGCGCACAACGCATTTTTTAACTCCTGATAATTTTCAATGATGCCGTTGTGCACCACCGCGATATTATTTTTGCAATCCAGGTGAGGGTGAGCGTTTTCTTCTTTCGGGATGCCGTGCGTTGCCCATCGCGTGTGACCAATACCGACAAAGCCAGCGTTCTGTATTCCTATGATCTTCTTTTCGAGCTCCGCCACCTTCCCCACCGCTCGTGTAATAATAATGCTCCCACCAGGGGCTATAAACGCCACCCCCGCAGAATCATAACCGCGATATTCCAGCCGCTTTAATCCTTCAAGGAGAATCGGCAACGCTTCTTTATTTCCAACATATCCAACGATGCCGCACATAAGATTATGCTTTCATACTATTCCCATGATAAACACACGTCAATTAATTGAAATTTCGGGTAAAAAGAAAAGGGGTTGCTTTGTGCAACCCCTCTCTTGTGTCCGGATTATTCACCGAGCAGTTTGGACGCTGCTTCGTTCACACTGATTATTCCCTCGTGGAGCTGACTTATGGTGTCATCCACAAGTTTCCTCGCTTCAGCGACCTCTTTTTCAAATTGCGTAAGCATGCTTTTTATTTGCGTAGCCGCTTCAGCGTTTGAAAGGTCTCCGCGAGAAACCTTTATCAATGCAACTCTCACCGCGTGTATAAGTCCTAATGGATTTACCAACTCAACCACCTCCGTTTATTGTATTTAATGAACAGTATTGGTTTTATACCATCAATAATAGTATTTTGCAATCATAAACAAACCTCGGGAGCAGTAGCTCCCGAGGTTTGTTTATTTAAAACTTGGAATTACCTATTCCGAAACGTCCCTCTTCACTTTCGCAATAAGCTCAGACGCATGCTCCTTGCCGCCAAGACCGAACGCAAGACCTCCCGCGATAGAGATCATCGCAACAATACCGATGTAGAGCGTATTGATAAATGTCTGCGCTACGCCGAGCTGATCGAGCGCGATGCCGAGCGTAAAAATAAAGACCGCCCACTTCACTACCTTTCCCGCAAACGCCCCCGTATGAAGACCCGATGCCGCCATAGAAGAGACCGTCACTTTGCTTGCAAAATCAGCGATGATCGCTCCCGCAACCAAAATGATCGCCGCGACCGCAATACTCGGAATGTAATAAAGAATCTGCGTCAAAAAGTCTGCGACCTGGGTCAAGCCCAAAAGGTTCGATGCGATAAGCAAGCCGGTAAGGATAAAAAACCATTTCACGAGCGCACCCATAAAATGACCGGAATGCAATGTTATTCCCGCACGGCGAAGGACGATATCAACGCCTCCTTTTGCCAAAAAGCCATCAACTTTTAATGTTGTTACGAATCGGGATACGACTGCGTGCAATGTCGCGCCAATCAATAAGAACACCACAAACAACAACACCGCCAAAAAAAGGCGCGGCGTGTAGATCACGAGACTCGTCCACACGAAATCGACGGACTGGCCGACGACCTCGGGAAACGTAGGGACAACGTTGTACATAGCTATATGGTAACCCTAACCGCTATCATGTCGATAGTAGTTAAAATTATGGTTAAAAAATTAATTAATAATACGTATGGTTTTATTATAGCATACTCATGCGCTGTAAACCTCTCTGGTGTGGATAACGGATACACTCCACACAAACCTCTTTTCTTTCATAAAAAGCTGTGATAGAATGCGGGGCGTATAAATCTTCGCGCGTATAGCTCAGTGGTAGAGCGCGTCACTGATAATGACGAGGTCCATGGTTCAATCCCATGTACGCGCACACCGTATATAGTATTCAAATACAAAAAACCAGGGCATTTCTGCCCGGTTTTTTGTATCATAGGACTTACGCAGTTGGATGAAATACGAGGCAAAACCGAGCACCCGACTAAGCGGTATGTAATACTACCGCGAGGGAGGAGTGGAGGTTTTAACGAAGTAGTTCGCCAACTGCGTAAGTCCTATATCAATTAAACGTTATAGAAAAGTTATACATCCCCATACTGCATAACCCCTGCATCGTGGTGCCCTCTTTTTGCGGAGGCACCTCAATGCGGGTTTCCCCTGACGGCGGAAGATTTTTCCGATACCTAATGGCCGGTATCACCAGTGCCGAAGAACAGTCAAATGTCCCCCGCGTATTCATGTTGATCACGGTGGGGATATTCGCCTGCGCTATGGTCTCTTGGGGCGCATATCCGCCCTTTGCGTCAATGGTAATGATCTGCACCCCATCAACTATAGAAACATTGTTTTGCGCAACGGGTGCCGTTTCCGCGCCTCCGCGAGAAAGCATGATCGCTCCCCCAATGACCACTGCGCCAATAATAATTGAAATGATTGTTTCTTTCATACTTAAAAATTAAATACCGGCGCGATCCATCCTATGGCGGCCAAACTATTGATAATGTTAAACACCGCGAAAAGAATGACAATCAGCCCCGCGCTCTTAAAAAAAACGCCTGCCTTGGAGCCGGTATGAATACTTAATGAGCTGAAACTTATCAGCGCAAGCACAGGAAATGTGCCGAGCGCGAACGTAAGCATGGTCAGCGCGCCGCCGAGAAAACTTCCGGTTGAAAGCGTATATATCTGCATTGACTGCGTGAAACCGCATGGCAGAAAGAATGTCGCAATACCCACCAGCGCCGGCGTAAGCGTATGATTCATTTCTGTTATACGCAAAGCCCTGCGCGATACGAATTTAGGCATTGAGGGCTGGAACCGTTTTGTCCAATGCGCCACGTCTAAAAGATTGATGCCAAGCACCAGCATCACGAGCCCGATAATCATCCCGAGCACGAACGTCCCCGTCGCGCCCAGCTGAAACGCCGAGCCGACCGCGCCGATCACGCCCCCGAGTATAAAGAACGAAACGATTCGCCCGATATGAAAGAGTATTTGCGGGCGCACCTTGTCCCCTTCCCGCGCGAATGTCGCTGACATCGAAAGCACAAGACCCCCCACCACCGCCATACAGGTAGACAGCGAAGCAACGATGCCGACGATAAACGCGGTGCCGTATGTTACATCACCGGCACTCACAAGATTGACAATGCCGAATTTTTGCAGAAGCACGAACACGAGTGCAAACCCAAAAGCGATAGGCACTGCTATGGTAAATTCTTTCCACGGTATTTCTTTCCGTTCTTTTTCCATTGAAAGCGAGTGTTGGGAAAGCAGGTTTGTTAATTCTTTGGCGATATCTTCAAGCGGCATACCGCCAAAATCGCCGCAGATTTCAACCGAGCGGCTTTTCAGGTCCGATGCCGCGGACGAGACCTTCGGATGATCCTTCAGCTCACCCTCCGTGAGCACCACGCATGCGTTGCAATGCATGCCGTGCACATTGAATGTATAGGTATTTTTCTGCTCCATAATTATAATTTTTTAACGCTAAGGGGTTCCTCCTAATGTTCTGCTCCAAATACTTATACCGTTTGGCATTTTCCCTATCGGAATCCGAGCCGCTTCTTTATACGTCGTCGTGTCAATAACCGAAACATCTTCACTCAAAAGATTGGTCACATATACGAATGCGCCCGCTTTATCAACGACAACCCCATGAGGAGCGCTGCCCGCGCCAATGGTTCGATCTACGGCCTTTTCACTTATATTGATTCTGTATACCGCACTCCCTGTTGGTTGCTCGAAATAGTATCCCTGATCCGCAACATATGCATACTGTGAATCAGGCGTAGCATATATTTGTACCGGACCCTTTGCGTCACTTGGCAGATCGATATATCCCTGTTCATTTGTTTGAACGTTTATCCATGCGATTTTTTTGGTGTCGTATACCGTTGCAAGCACATAGCGGCCGTCAGGAGTAACCGCTGTCTGTACCGCGGCTCCAGATAACGGGTAATATTTTATCTCTCCGGTTTTTGTCTCAAGAGAGGCCATGGCTTTTTTCCCTATTAAAGCAATAAACACTTTTGAATCATCGGGAAGTATCCGGAGTCCGTGGGGTGCACTTCCTTCTCCGAGATCAGATGTTGAAACAACTTTGTTGCGATTGAGATCAACGGCATACACTTTGCCTTTTTCCTGTGAACTAATATACGCCATATCACTGCTTGAATTCAAGACAATATGTGCCAGATGGGCATCGCTATCTATTGGAATCGATCCGACCACAGTATCAGTCAGTGGATCAATAATGAAAATTTTATCCACCAAACCATCTGTTACATCTTCTTTCTTCTTCGAGTTCTCATTACCCATTCCACCTCGATTTACATTTGCAGTCACTAACACTTTCTTTCCGTCCGGAGATACTTGAATATTGTGAGCTGTGTATGCAACAAATGTATTATTTTGCACCTCTGATAAGTCGATAGACCGTATCACCTTTCTGCTTTTTGAATCAATCACCCCGACGCGTCCTTCGGCCTCAATGGCAACATACACTTTTTCATCATACGTTCCGTTGGCACCATTCTTGTCTTGAGTGCTCACGAGAAAAAAACTTATCACTATTGGTGAAAGAGCAAGTAAAATAATCGTGGTGAGATACATTTTTTTCATGATTTCTAAATTATTGAATGGGGTGAATACTTAGAGTTTCTTAATTTTTAAACGGAGAGAATTACCAACCACCGATACACTCGATATCGCCATGGCAAACCCCGCAAAAACAGGTGAGAGAAGCCAGCCAAAAATCGGATAGAACGCTCCTCCCGCAAGCGGAATGCCGACGATATTATAAATGAACGCCCAGAACAAATTCTGCTTGATGCCGCGCATGGTGAATTTTGAAAGTCGAATCGCTTTCACGAGCTTTGAAATATCTCCGTGCAGAAGCGTAATACCCGCGCTTTCAATTGCAACATCGGTCCCTGTCGCCATTGCAATACCGACGTCTGCCTGCGCAAGCGCGGGCGCGTCGTTCACCCCATCACCTGCCATCGCCACGATATTCCCCTGCGCTTGCAACTCTTTTATTTTATTTAATTTATCCTGCGGCATAACTTCAGCAACCGCTTCATCAACGCCGACAAGCTGTGCAATATACTGTGCGGTATTTTTATTGTCGCCGGTGAGCATGACGACTTTTATGCCGAGCTTGTGAAGATCGCGTACCGCCTGCACTGCTTCGGGCTTGATGGCATCGGCAACCATAACGACCGCAAGAATTTTTTTGTCGGCCGCGAGTATAACCGGTGTTTTCCCCTCGCGGGTTTCCTGTTCTATCGACTGCGCGTCAAACGATATGTTTAAATCCTCTACAAGCTTCGTATTGCCCGCGTAATACACAACGCCACCGATATCTCCCTGCACGCCTTTCCCTTTTATCGCTTCAAAGTTTTTCAAAGAAGCAGGGCTGATGTTTTTTTCCTGCGCATACGAGACGATCGCGTGAGCGATCGGGTGCTCCGACCGCTTTTCTAACGACGCAAGAATAGCGATAACTTCATCATCGCCTTTCTCGGACACATTGCGCACCGACACGATCTCCGGTTTTCCTCTTGTCAGCGTTCCTGTTTTATCAACCACCACTACATTCACTTTATGAAGCTTTTCAAGCGACGCCGCATCTTTCACCAAAATGCCTTCTCGCGCGCCTTTGCCGACGCCAACAATGATCGCGGTCGGCGTCGCAAGACCCAGCGCGCACGGGCACGCGATCACGAGTATTCCCACGAAAGAAACAAGCCCATACGAAAGTGCTTGAGCAAAGCCAAAATAAGATGTCCCGATCAGAAGCCATGCATCAAGAGAAAGAACGGAAAGAACGAGAACGATCGGCACAAATACGGATGAAATTTTATCAGCAAGCGCCTGGATAGGCGCCTTACTCCCCTGCGCCTCTTCCACCATTTTTATAATATGCGCGAGCATTGTTTCAGATCCGACTTTTGTCGCTGTGAATGTAAACGAACCACTCGTATTAATTGTTCCCGCGACAACCGTATCCCCGGCCTTTTTAGCAACAGGCATCGGTTCGCCGGTCACCATAGACTCATCAATATACGAGCTTCCCTCGCTCACAATGCCATCAACAGGGATTTTGCCCGCCGGCTTCACGATCACGCTGTCTCTATGGACCACTTCGCCGATCGGGATCTCCAGTTCTTTTCCGCTTCGGATAACTAGTGCGGTCTTTGCCTGCAAATTCAAAAGTTTTTCGATAGCGTCCCCGGTCTTTAGCTTTGACCGCGCTTCTAAATATTTGCCAAGAGTAATAAACACAATGACCACAATGGTGACGTCGTAATAACTTTGTTCCACATTGATGTATGGTCGCAATGAGGTCTCAAATGCCGCAATAAGCACGCTGTACAGAAAAGCGGCGGAAGTACCGATGCCTATAAGTGTATCCATATTTGCTTTACCATAACGAATAAACCGATACACCCCTAACAGATAAGGTTTCCCCACAACAAAAAGGACATAGGTAGCAAAAATCGGCAGGAGATGATGAAAAAATTCTGCCCAGGTATAAGGCATGACAGAAACAATCTTAAACTGTGCCAGAAAGTCCCAGCTCATGAGAAAAATGCTGAACAAGACCGGCGGGATGGCGGTAAGAATTTTTGCCTTCATGTCGGCAATCTCTTCAAGTTTTTCTTTTTTAGACTGACCGATCCCCAGATGCGCCGCGTGCTCGTCGGCCGACATTCCCATCGCCTCCGCCGTCGGCACCGCCAAGGAATAGCCGAGATGCTCAATATGCCCCGACAGCGTCTGCGGGTTTGTTTTTGCATCGTCAAAAGACACTTTCGCCGTTTCGGTTGCATAGTTCACTTCGGCGCTCTCGACGCCTTCAATTTGTTTGAAAGTTTTTTCAATAATGCCCGCGCATGAAGCGCAATGCATTCCTTTTATTTTATATGTTTCAGAGCGCATATTAATGAGAAAGATTATATATTTTAATAAGCTCATCGATCGCTTTCTTTTTATTCGCCTTCATTTGATGCACGACGCACGTATCAAGGTGGCCGGCAAGAAGCTCCCGCTTTACCGTTTGCAACAACCCGATGACACTGTCGACCTGCTGGATGATCTCCGGACAATACCGGTCTGACGCGATCATCTCGGCAACCGTCGCAAGCGTGCCGTGAGCTTGCTTTGCGCACTTCAGCGATTTTGCTTTATTGGTCGGCAACGTTTTGTGTACAGACATAGAGCGTATACGATGATTTAATATTACTACCTCCTACCTATGGTATAGGTTATCATGTATGCGTGTGCGCGTCAAATCCATAAACAACAAACACCACGTTTTACCGTGGTGTTTGTTGTTTTGAGTGTCTGAAAGAAGTCTTGACCCCGCCGCTTGCGCGGCGTTGCCAATGTTTGTGATGTGATTGGCCAGCCATCATTTGGTCTTAACCCTTAATAAAAAGAGAATAAAACATCGACCTTCTTAGAGAAAAACTCCCTAAAAAGGAGGTGATCCATGCACAGCTTCCGCTACGCATGCCTTGTTACGACTTCACCCTTGTCATCGATCCTGCCTTAGGACCTCGAATAAACGTGGCACTTCGGGCATTACCGACTTCCTTGGTGTGACGGGCGGTGAGTACAAGACTCGAGAACGTATTCACCGCGGCTTGCTGTTCCGCGATTACTAGCAATTCCAACTTCATGAGGTCGAGTTGCAGACCTCAATCTGAACTGAGGAAGGTTTTGATGGGATTAGCTCCACCTTACGGTTTGGCGACCCATTGTACCTCCCATTGTAGCATGTGTGTAGCCCAGGGCATCAAAGGGCCATGCTGATTTGACGTCATCCCCTCCTTCCTCCCCCCACTTTACGCGCAAGCTTTCGCTTGTGCCCAAAGTGGGGGGCAGTTTCGCCAGACACTTGTAACTGGCAATAGGGGTTGCGTTCGTTTCCCGACTTAACGGAACACCTCAAGGCACGAACTGACGACAACCATGCAGCACCTGTCCAGCACCCTCGAAGGCTTTCCAAGTTTCCAAGGAAATGCAGCTGGATTTCCAGCCCTGGTGAGGTTATCGGTTACCGACGAATTAAACCACATGCTCCACTGCTTGTGCGAGTCCCCGTCTATTTCTTTGAGTTTTAGCCTTGCGGCCGTACTTCC
>CAYHUB010000024.1:0-11786 GCA_964359755.1 uncultured Candidatus Saccharibacteria bacterium | reverse complement strand
CGTGGGGCTTTCTCCGAGCGTACGGGGCAGTTTCAAGCCACCACGCACGCGGAGCATGCGAAGTCATTACCTCACTTTGTTTTGAAAATAGGTGCGAGCTTGGTACAATACAGACACCAGTAGTAACTTGTTCGGATTAATAATATGGAGCGATTTTGGCTTCTGCAAAATCGCTCCATATTATTAATCCGAACCTTGTCCTCACTTGTGCCCGGGGTGGGACTTGAACCCACACGGTCTTGCGACCCCAGGATTTTAAGTCCTGTGCGGCTGCCGATTACGCCACCCGGGCGATGTAACTAAAAACTCATAACTAACAACACATAGCCAATAAGCATCTTTGTTATTAATTATCGGCTGTAAGTTAATTGTTGAGGCCAGGAGGGGAATCGAACCCCTGCATAAGGGTTTTGCAGACCCTTGCCGTACCATTTGGCTACCTGGCCGTAGGATTTTTCTGTATTTCCTCAAACACACGCTTCATTACTTCTTCGCGCGTTCCTTGCAGTTTCGCCGCCGCGGCAAAACGATGCCCTCCGCCGCCCAACGCTGTGGCGACGCGCCGCACATCGAATCCCTTCGCGGCATCCGAACGAAGACTCACCGATATCATACCATCATTTTTTTCTTTGAAAAGAGCAACGCATACAACATGTTCGTTGGTGATCTGATTAGTGAGATTGACCGCATTATCGACGTCTTCCCATGCGATGCCGTGCTCTTCCATATCGCGCGACGAAAGGTGGGTGTAGGCGGTGCGGGCTTCCTGATTGATCGCAAGCCGAGAAAGAGCGAGCCCGGTTACTTGTGCCGCGCCGTAGGAAGGAAAGCCGAGGACGCGCTTGGCGATCCATTCGGTATCAATGGGTGTGTGGCGGAGGAGGTCTGCGGCGACCGCGAAGGTGTCGGCGGTCGTGTTGGTATGTAAAAACCCCCCTGTGTCGGTCACGATACCCGTATAGATGCAGGTAGCCATTTCTTGCGTGATTGCAATCGCGTTTTCGGTAAAGAAGCGGTACGCGAGTTCGCAGGTTGAGGAAAAAGAGGTATCGGTAATGCACACATCTCCTTCCTGGGTTGCCTTGGGATGATGATCAAGCGTGATGAAGTGGTAGGTGCGGGGACTTGTATAAGGAAGGCGAAGGCGCGCTATATCGCCATAATCAAACCCGATGAGCAAATCCGGCTCGGTGAAAGAAATTTCGGAAGTGAGTTTTTCAAAGCAGGGAAGAAACGAAAGATACTGCGGAACGGAGCCCGTGACATACACGATATACTGCTTGCCGAGAGCGTCGAGGTAGTGCGCAAACGCAAGCATTGCGCCAATGCCGTCGCCATCGGGATATTCGTGCGTGGCAAGCACAATGGTGCGCGCGCTCTCAATAAGGTGCTTGGCGCGGATAAGATCTTTTTCGGTCGTCTCAGTCATGGTTTTCTTTTTCGGTTTGCGCGAGGATATCGTACAAGCGCTGTTCTTTTTCGTACGTTGCGTCGATCTCAAACCGGATCCGCGGTACCGGCCGCATCCTTAATTTTCTATTTAAGAGATGTTGAATGGTTCCCGCGTTGTACTGAAGCAGTTCGAGTATTTCCTGTTCTTTTTCTTTCAGGATCGCAGAAACGAGGATCGTCGCATGCGCGAGGTCGGACGATGTTTTCACACCGGTGACGGTAAGAAGAATATTCTTATCAATGTCGAGTTCTTTCAGAATGATCTTACTGACCTCTTCTTTAATGAGCTCGTTGAGTTTTTCAACCCGGTGTTTTCGCGGTACGATGTCTTCCATAGGATTTTGTTATTCAAGCGGGCGCAGTTTTGTTTCTTCCTCGTACGCCTCGACGCTGTCGCCAACCTCGATCCGATTGGTCGCGGAGGGAGTTGCGGGGGCAAACATGATCCCGCATTCGTTTCCTTTCGGCACTTCGTTCGTTTCTACTTTATTATGCTGGAGCTGAGTGATCTTTCCTGTCATAATAAGCTCTCCTTTCCGCATAACGTCCGCCTTTGCGCCGCGTTTTATCTTGCCGTCGGTTATTTTGCCGCCGACGATCATCCGTGCGGCATCTGTTTTAAATACTGCGAGAATGGCAAGCGTGCCGATAGTGTTGCGGATAATATCGGGCGGAAGCAGTTTGCGAAGCTCCTCTTTCAATGCGTCGGTGATCTCGTAGATGATATCAGCTTCGATAATTGCTACGCCTGCATTTTGTGCGGCTTTAGCGACCCCCGAAGGAGTTTTTACTTTAAATGCGGCGATGACCGCTCCCGAAGATTGCGCAAATGAAATATCCCCGTCGTTTATTTCACCCGCCTCGCTTCGCACTACGCGCATCGCCGCAGTAGGGAAGTCGAGTGCCGAGACCATTTTTTCAAGCGCTTCCTTCGTGCCCGAAGTGTCGGCTTTCAAAATAACATTCAGCACGGGCCGTTCTTTAGTGTTTTCTTGTATGGCGGCGGCAATCGGTTTCTGTTGCGCCTCTTTCCATGACACAGCGAGCGCTTCAGCTCCTTTTTTATTTTTTGTTGCGATGAATGTTTCCCCGACATCCGGCAGTGTTTCAAATCCTGAAACGATAACCGGGGAGGAGAACGTCACCAATGATACGGGCGTTCCGGAAGAAACAGTCAGCGATTTCACTTTCCCGATCGCATTTCCCGCAACGATGAAGTCTCCCTGTGCAAGCGTTCCGTTTTTTACCAGCAAGGTGGTAATAATACCTGCGCGCGCGCTTTTGTGCGCTTCAATAATCACGCCTTCGGCGGGTGCCGAAGCGTCTGCTTTTAACTCTTCAAGCTCTGATGCAAGAAGAATAAGTGTCAGAAGATCTTCAATGCCTTTTCCCGTTTTTGCGGAGATCTCCTGGTTGAGAACTGTGCCTCCCCATCCTTCAAGGAGCACGCTTTTTTCCGCGAGCTGTTGTTTTATTTTTTCCGGATTCGCCTCCGGCTTATCGATTTTATTGATAGCCACCAGAAGCATGGCGCCGGATTGCTGGATGTGTTCAAGCGCTTCAAGCGTTTGTGGTTTTATCCCTTCGTCGGCGGCAACCACCAAAATAGCGATGTCGGCGACTTTCGCCCCGCGCGAGCGCATTTTTGAAAATGCCTCATGGCCGGGAGTATCAATGAACGTGATGCGTTTTTTTGAGCCGTCGGGGAGTGTGTGCGTGATCTCATACGCGCCGATGTGCTGTGTGATGCCGCCTGATTCTCGTGCGGCAACTGCCGTTTTGCGGATGTAATCAAGCAAGGTCGTTTTCCCGTGGTCGATATGCCCCAGCACCGTCACGATGGGCGGGCGTTCGGTAAGCGTAGGGGATGCTACTGCGGTTGGTTTGGTCATTGGAGCGTGTCTTTTAATAATGCCTCTTCTTCCGGCGAGAGTTTTTGCTGCGGTTCGCCGCGCGTGATCGGTTTCAGGAACATGCGCGGCGCGGCGCTGAGATAAAGATTGGTCAGGATAAAGCCGGTGTTGTGTCCGTCAAGCATGGCGATCGCAAAGCTTTGGCTTGATCCTCCTTCATCGAATGAATTAAACCGCGCAAGTTTTACTTTCTGGAATGAACGGAGAAGATCGGCGCGCAGCGTGAGGATCTCTTCCAACTGTCTTTTTGCTTCCCCTTCGAGCTTTGTGGTCTTATTTACGTGCGCTTCGATCACTTTTTCAAGCGCCGCACCCGTGCTTCCGCGAAAAAGCGTTTTTAATCTTCGCGCAAGGATGATGTTCCACAGCGCGAGGAGAGCGACGATGACCGCAAGACCGATCAGAAGAATAATGTCAGGTGAGATATACATAAGGGATATGTTTTTTTTGCGGATGAGGTGTTGTGTTCCCAGCCAAAGCGGAGGGTACAGGATTTGAACCTGTGAGGAGATTGCTCCCCAACCGCATTTCGAGTGCGGCGCGTTAGACCACTCTGCCAACCCTCCGCTTTGGGTGGGATCTGTTGTTTCTGTGAGCGGTCCTCACCGCGGCAAATATTGTGGCATAATACATTATAAACCTTCATTTTACAAGGGTTGAATCAAAAAAAGAACATATAAAAATAAGCTCGCATTCCTATAGACGGCGCTTTCTTTTTTCGTGTTATATGCTATACTTTTCTTTTGCTTCCAAGCGCACAATGATATCTATATGAAAAAAACGAAAATAGTGGCGACCATCGGGCCGGCGACAGAGTCAAAAGAAAAGCTCGAAGAACTTTTGAAGGCTGGTATGAACGTCATGCGGATAAATTTTTCGCACGGGGATTTCGCGGAGCACGCAAAAAAGATAAACAATCTTAAGGCGGCGATGAGAACAACGGGCATTCAAGCGGCAATCCTGCAGGATCTCGGCGGTCCGAAGATCCGGATAGGAGATTTCAAAGCAGATTCCATCGAGCTGATCCCCGGGAGAACTTTTACATTAACAACCGATCACGTAGAAGGGGATGAGAAGAAGGTTTCGATACACTATAAAAATCTTCCCAAAGAAGTAAAGAAGGGGCATATTATTTATTTGCACGATGGCAAAAAGAAGCTGGAAGTCGTAAAGATCGCGGGCAATGACGTACTATGCAAGGTCATTGTGGGAGGGAATATAAAAGGAAGAAGAGGGGTGAATTTGCCCGATTCCGAGCTTTCCATAAAGTCTTTGACAAAAAAAGATCTGCACGATCTTGAGTTCGGGCTGAAATACGACGTGGATTTTATTGCATTATCGTTCGTGAGAAGGCCGGAAGACATTGATGAGCTTAAAGCTATCTTGAAAAAGAGAAAGTCCGGCGCAAAGATCATCGCAAAGATAGAGACCCCGCAAGCCATCAGAAATTTGGACGAGATAATCAGCAAAGCAGACGGGGTCATGGTTGCGCGGGGAGACCTGGCGATCGAGATTCCTGCGGAACAGGTGCCCTTGGTTCAGAAAATGATCATAGAGAAATGCAACAATCTCGGAAAGCCGGTCATCACGGCGACACAGATGCTTGAATCAATGATCAACAGCCCTATTCCCACCAGGGCCGAGGTTTCCGATGTTGCCAATGCGATCTTGGACGGCACCGATGCCATCATGCTTTCTGAAGAAACCGCGCTTGGGGATTATCCCGTAGAAGCGGTACGCATGATGAGTAAGATTGCCAAAGAGATCGAGGCAAATTACCCTGAAAGAGTGATAAAGCATTCAGGTAACGGAACATCGGATATCACCGACTCCATTACGGGTTCTGTGGTGAAGGCGGCGCATGATGTGGGGGCAAAGGTCATTGTGGCGCTTACCGAGTCAGGGTTTACCGCACGGATGATTTCGCGCTTCAAGCCGGAGCCTGCGATCCTTGCGCTTTCCGCAAATGAAAAAACATGCAATCAAATGCATCTCTCGTTCGGCTGTTTTCCTGCGCGCGTAAAAAGATATAAAACAATAAACGAAGCGGTTTCGCTTGTGCGGCAAAGCTGTCTTGCCGAAAAGATAGCAAGAAAGGGGGACAGGATGGTCATCGCATGCGGCGTTCCCTCCAATAAAAAAGGAGTGATCACCAACATGATCTTGGTGGAAACCGTTTAATAAGAGCGGGCTGTGCTCTCACGCTGATTTTTTATACGATTCGCTGAAAAATGCGGATAAGAGGGGAGAGTGCATAGTCGAACCATTGCGGCTTTTTTATTGAGGGGTCGAAGATAAAAGATTTTTTCTTCCACTCTTTGATAATCTCTTTAAGCCTTTTTACCATGGTTTCTTCCCGGAAAAATATTCCCGCTTCAACGTTGTATTGAAAAGAAAGCGGATCGATATTTTGCGAGCCGACCATGCCTTCCGCATCATCGATGAGCATTGCTTTCGCGTGATTCATTTTTTGGGAGAGATGAATGACGGCGCCCAGCGAATGCAGACGGTGCATATAAAAATAATTTACGCGGTTCATATACCGAAGATCGGTATATTCAGGAAGAAGGATATGCACGGCAACGCCGCGGAGTATTGCCTGATGCAAGGCGCCGATAAGCCATCGCTGGGGCGCGAAATACGGCGTAACGAGAGTGATGCTTTTGTGCGCGTTACGTATGGCTTCCTGGTAATATTTCTTGACAAGCAGACGGCTTTCCGGCTGCCAATGTTCGAGGATTAAAAGTTTTGCCTTGCTGAGCTTTGTTTTTTTGTTATTCCATGCAAGCACCGACAGATCCGCCCCCCCGCATAGTTTGTAGGTGCGCGCAAACGAGCAGATGATGCTTTTGACGATCGGGCCTTTTACGCGGACCTGCAGGTCGTTCCATTTTTTAAACAATGTGTGGATGTTCACGCCGCCTACAAACGCGATCTTCTCGTCAACGACAAGTATTTTTTTATGCGTATGTTTCAGCCAATAGCTGAAAAATAACAGCTCAACGCCGGCTTCCCGCGCGTGTTTTATGGCAGATGATTTTAGTTCGGTGCTTCCCAAAGCATCAATGATCATGCGTACGCGAACGCCCTCCTGTGCTTTGCGTGCGAGCATATCGAAAAAGCCGTGGTCGGGAGTGTTGTCGACAAAAATATACATCTCGCAATAAATAGAATGCTGTGCGCCGGCTATCGCCCTGAGCATCCCGTCCCACGCTTTTTCAGAAGTAGTATAAAATGTATAACGCATACGGTAGTTTCTTCGTGTTATTCATTCGGTGATCTTTTTGTCCGATAGGTGAGCGTGAGAAAAAATACAAGCCATGAGCCGATAGCGCCAAGGAGAAAGCCGATCACAATGACCGCATCGCGCGTATAGATGCCGTAGGCGGTCCATGTCACTGTCCCGACGCCGAGGATCACATACTGCGCGAGCGATATATCATCCGCCGACTTATGTTTGAGTATCTTTCGCGCTTGCAAAAAATAACCGAGGGACATGAGTATTCCCGTGATTGACGTGATGAATTCAAAAAAATTGGTGAATGACATAGAGTATGGACTTCGTATGCGTTAAGTGGAAACAAATTATTCAAGAATTACACGCTTGGCAGAGCGTCCTTGTTTTTGTATTTGAAGTAAATAATGACCACTGACAAAGCTGTAAACAATTTTATTGTGTTGCCAATAATCAAAGGCCAATTACGAATTGATATGCCATACATAAGCCACAATGTGCCTATCGTAATTATGGATAAGAACGTCCATAGCGATACGTTTTTCACACTTTTATTCTTAACGCTCTTGACGGCTTGAAACAAAGGGTTGAATTCCAGAAGCGTTGAGATAATTAAAATGTACTCAAAAGGTGTTAGATTCACGCTGATTTATTTTATTAGCATAGATATGAGTGGATTGATGTGGTGTTATTGTAGCATTTGCGCGAACCTTTTTTAAAAAGAAGTCCTGACCGCACCCCGCCTCTTTTTCTACTGCATTGATTCTATCTCGGACTTCATCTGATTAAATATTTTGATATGTCCTTTGGTGTTCGGATGAAGCCCATCAATAAGGTCGTCGTTCCCAACGATGCTTTCCATTGGGATGAATTTCAGCTTGGTGTCCTCGCAAAACTTCTTAATAACATTATCAAGTCGTTCAATGTTTTCGTTGGTGTAAGACTTGGCGGTATTCCACGGAATAGGAGCAGTTTTTGATTCATCAACTTTTGTTAGACCAACGAAAACAACCTTGTTGGTAAATTTCTTCGCAAGAGCAAGAAGTTTTGCGAGATTTTGCTGAAATTCATCAGGCGAAACGCGCAAGCCGTTTGTGGAGTGAATAAATTGCGCGTCATTGATTCCAATGGCAAAAATTATCAAATTCGGCTCGCGCGATTTCGCTTCCACTTCAATCCGGGCGAGCAAGTCGGCTGTGGTGTCGCCGGAAATTCCGAGGTTGTAAACAGCTACATCGTTGTCTTGCTCTTCAAAATAATTTCGCAAACGAGTAGCCCAGCCGCCTTGCTCTGGATCGTATGCGCCCCACGTTATGCTGTCGCCGAAAATTAGGATATTCATAAATTTTCCAAAGGATAAATATCAAAAGCAACTTCCTCGTATGGATGAACACTTTTTACCTTCCTAATGACTTCTTTCAAAATCTCTCGTGGCACAATGACCTCAATCCTTTCTTCTTCGACGGCTTCGTATTTTCCGGCTTCACCAACGGCGGGATTCGTTTCTTCATTTCCACGAAAACGCCCAGTGCCGCGAGAAGAAAAAGAGCAGAAGTCATAATTTCCAATTCTTCCCGCTCCGGCTTCGCCAAGAGCTTGACGAACTGCATCAGCGTGAGAAATCGGCACGAAAACAACAAATTTTACCTTTTTAGTTTCCATAGTTATTACAAATTATGACTTGCTATAACAGTGGAGATAGGGGGATTCGAACCCCCGGCCTTTAGTATGCCATACTAACGCTCTGCCAACTGAGCTATATCCCCCCTAAAAGTATTTTCGGAATCATTTCCAATTCCAGTTGTATTTTGGTACTGCCATATGTAATGACGCATACCCCCTTGTAATCAGTCTGTTTTGTTGGTTTCCCAACCGTTCGCGGATCCGGTATCGTTTTGTAAAAGTTCTTTAGTGGAATTTTTGTGACGTGTGACCAATATCGTTCCAGTTTTTTTATATCTTGATCTGCGCGGTAGCTTATCCGACATTTCATTTGAACAGCAATTATTCCATAGCAAAGACGAAGCAGTTTTATGTACAACAGCATGATCGTTGGATCAGAGCTTCCCAGCATCAGTCCGCGATGCGATTTCCATTTTGATCCCTCGCCGAGGTAAAGCATTGCCAACGCCACTTTCCGCATGTCTGTCTTTTGCAGTTCTTGCGCTAAATGCTCGTTCTGTTTCCGCAAGTCGCTGAAAAGATTCTCGCGCTTTATTTTGTTGGCAATATAGGCGATCTTTCTCCCTTTGCTTAGATTTTTATGGTTCAGTTCGTCAACTCTTTTCTGATACCATGTGGGAAGTTTCACATCATCGCACCACGAAGACATAGTGCTTTTTGGCACTATTACGCAAGGTTTTTCATGATTTCCGAGTACGTTTTTCCTTGTGAACGAAGTTTTCTCGCCCGCTCTCTTATTTCTGGACCGAGGCGTACTTTCATGAATACAATTGTACCCCAGACGTTATCAATGTGCAATTAGTGACACTCTGTTCGTAAGCTGTGGACCCCTACTATGTGCCCTCGGGCGGAATCGAACCGCCATTGCCTCGTTAGGAGTGAGGCGTTCTATCCATTAAACTACAAGGGCGAACGGCGCGCGTATCATAGCTAAATGTATGTTGAAATTCAAGCCATAAAGTGATACCGTGTACCATATACATGAGCTACGACCATACAAAAATAGAAAGGAAATGGCAGAGGGTGTGGGCAAAGAATCCCGCGCTGTCGCGCGCGCGTGACGGGGTAAAAGGGAAGAAGATGTATGTGCTTGATATGTTCCCGTATCCGTCGGGCGAGGGCCTGCATGTGGGGCATACGGAAGGGGAGGTGGCAACCGATATTTATGCGCGTTTTTTGCGCATGCGGGGATGGAACGTGCTTCACCCGATGGGGTGGGACGCATTTGGCTTGCCGGCGGAAAATTATGCCATCAAGCATAAGGTGCACCCCGCGAAGGTGGTGAAAAAGAATGTTGCGAATTTCAAAAAACAGATGACGGCGGTCGGGCTTGCGTATGATTGGTCGCGAGAGATCAATACTACCGACCCCGCGTATTACCGCTGGACGCAATGGATATTTTTAAAGCTGTTTGAGCACGGGCTCGCGTATGAGGCGAAGGTACCCATCAATTTTTGTCCGTCGTGCAAAACCGGTCTTGCAAACGAAGAGGTGGTGGGCGATGGCGCGTGCGAGCGATGCGGTACAAAAGTAGAACGGCGCAATATGCGCCAGTGGATGCTCAAGATCACCGCATACGCGGACCGGCTGTTAAAAGATATTGACGCGCTCGATTGGTCCGAACAACTGAAAGCGATGCAGAGAAATTGGATAGGCAGATCGGAGGGGTCAGAGCTTGATTTTCACCTATATCATGAAAAGCAGGACAAAGTGCTTTTTGCTCTTATCAATGAAAAAGGGGAGACACTACTTGAACGGAGAAAAGGAGGCGCATTTGCGGGAAAATGGCTTTTCCCCGGCGGAAAGATAGAGGAGAGCGATGCGGATATGGTGCGCTCAGCAATGAGAGAAATACAGGAAGAAGCGGGGTTTGGCGCGAGGGACATCGAATATTTCGGATTCTTGGGGTATTTTCACCCCACAGGAGGCAAGGGAAATATTCCTTTATTAGTGTTTCGCATGAAAAAGAAAAATGCGAAGCCCGCAAGCAACACCGGGCATGAAATGAAATGGCAAAGCGTGGATGAAATACCGGAAGGATACGGGCACGACGCGTTCGCAGAGATGTTTCAGGGCGTGAAAGATGCAGTAAAAACAGGAAGGGTTTTCCCGAGCGCGATATCGGTGTTTACGACGCGCGCAGACACATTGTGCGGCGCGACCTATGTGGTGCTTGCGCCCGAGCATCCGTTGGTGCAAAAAAATATTTTAGGCATTGAAAATTATAGCGAAGTGAGCGCGTATATCGCCGCCGCGAAAAATAAAAGCGATCTTGAGCGCACCGCGGAAGTAAAAGGAAAAACAGGCGTGCGGTTTGAAGGCGTGAAGGCGGTGAATCCCGCGAATGGGCGGGCTATTCCCGTGTATATTGCCGACTATGTGCTCGGGGGATATGGCACGGGCGCAGTAATGGCGGTGCCCGCGCATGACGAGCGTGATTTCGCGTTCGCGAAAGCGCACGGTTTGCCGATCGAGGAAGTGGTCGCGCAGGGTCGCTCTTCGGCACATGAGCCGGAAAATCTTTCACAAGCATTTACGGACGACGGCGTGCTTGTCAATTCCGGAAAGTTCAGCGGCATGACATCAGTGGAAGCTCGTGCGGCGATCACCAAAGACGCGGGCGGGCGCACGATGGTGAAATACAAATTGCGCGATTGGGTATTTTCACGCCAGCGGTATTGGGGGGAGCCGATCCCGCTTGTGTTTTGCCCAGAGTGCAAAACACAAGCGGAGCAAAAAACTAAAAACCCAAAACAAGAAAATCAATTCTCCAAAGGTGAATTACTCAATCCCGGGTGGATCGCGATGAAAGAAAAGGATATGCCGCTGAAACTGCCGAACGTGAAAAGCTACGAGCCGTCGGGTACGGGCGAGTCGCCGCTTGCAAACATAGAGAAGTGGGTGAAAACAAAATGCCCGCGATGCGGGGGTCCGGCGCGGCGCGAAACAAACACGATGCCGCAATGGGCAGGGTCGTGCTGGTATTATTTGCGGTTCATCGATCCGCATAATAAAAAAGAACTTGTTGATAAAAAGAAAGAAAAACAGTGGATGCCGGTCGATGTGTATGTGGGAGGCGCGGAGCACGCGGTACTGCATCTGTTGTACGCGCGATTCTGGCACAAGTTTTTATACGACATCGGCGTGGTTTCCTCAAAAGAACCGTTTCGTAAGCTCATCAACCAGGGGCTTATTTTGGGGCCCGACAAGCAAAAGATGTCCAAGTCGCGCGGGAATGTCGTGAATCCTTTGGAAACCGTGGCACAGCTTGGCGCAGACGTACTGCGGATGTATGAAATGTTCATGGGACCGCTTGAAGATGCCAAGCCGTGGGATACGAGCGGTATTGCGGGTATCCGGCGGTTTTTAGAGCGGACATACCGCATAATTTCTAAATCAGAATTTCTCATTTCTAAACAATCCAAAAATACTCAATTTGAGACATTGCTGCACAAAACGATAAAGAAGGTAACGGAGGATATCGAGAGCTTTCGTTTCAACAC
>CAYHUB010000023.1:0-12063 GCA_964359755.1 uncultured Candidatus Saccharibacteria bacterium | reverse complement strand
AAGCAAGGAACATTTTTCTTTGGTGTCCGCCGAGTCCGCGAGGCGGTGGCGGGGCGTCCTCATTCGTGGGGGTTCTCCGCAAAATGGGTTCTGACTTTTTCAAACAAACACCACCAAACAACGAGCAAAGCGACTATGTTTTGTGAGATGCCGCAGTTTTCTGCGGCGCCACGCCACAAACCCGCCTGTTTGGTGGTCATTGTATCTACGTGTATTTATGGAGGACTTTTCTAAATACAAAATCAAGGATTACAAATACTGGTCAGCTCTCCTTCATCAGAACCAGGGCTATCTCGGGCGTTGTGTTATTTGGTGTAACCGAGAAGATGCTCTGGATTTAACTGATGCAACATTAGAAGAACAGCAAGAGTTGTTTGCTGTTCTGAACGAGCTTAGGGACGCAATTCAGGAAGCATTCCAACCAGATTGGTTGAACTACGCTTTTCTTGGAAACGGGACAAAGCATCTGCATGGACATTTAATTCCACGACATGCGAAATCGAAAGTGTTTGAAGGAGTTAGGTTTGAGGATAAACTATACGGACATAATTACAAAACTGACCACGATTTCATTGTTTCAGCCGATGTAGTGGAGAAAATTAGATTGAAGATTAAGACGGCATTAAAATAGATTAAAGTGGATTTAGAGCTTGTTTCCAAATCTTAAGCGTTTCAATAATCCGGTTTCAGCCCACGCATACGAAGTCCACCAATAACAACCCCCTATACAGGCGGGGTTGTGTGTTTGATCTTTCTCTTCGCGCGTACATCGAGCGACTGGAAATAGCTACTCTTTTTTTACCTCGCATTTCGCGGTACGATATCGTGACCATGGGCAACAAAAGCAATTCAAAATTATTCGATGCGCTGTCGTTTGCGTTAGGGCTGGGGTTTAGTATCGCTATCCCTATCGGCGGATTTATTTTTCTTGGATTTTTAGGCGATAGATTTTTGGGAACACGCCCTCTTTTTTTGATCGGTGGCGCGGTTGTTGGCTTGATTGTCTCGTTTTATACGGCGTATCGTTCGCTTATCCCCGTGATGAAGGATGAAGAAGGAGGCGGCGATAAGAAAGAAGGGGCGGGGAAATAATGCGCCATCATTTATGAAAATAAATAAAATAAAATTGATTGTGGCGATCGTGATGATCCCGGCGGCATTCATCGGTGGCATAGCGCTCATGAGGAGCGCTTTTGATATGCCCGTTGTTGAAATTTCCATACCCGAGCGGAAAGAAAAAGAGATAGAGCCTGCGCCTGTACTCGTGCCTGCCATAGAGATTCCCGAATCGATTACGGTAAAGGAGGCAAAGCAAGAACTGAAACAGAGCACAAGCACCGAAGCTATGGTTTCAAATGAATTGCCCGCCGCACCTATTCCCAAACGGGTTTTACTCGATGTTCCGTTTACCGTGCAGGCACCTTTTGGCGGGTGGGCGGATGAACGGCAGGATTACGGATGCGAGGAAGCATCTATTCTGATGGCGATGCGCTGGGTTCGCGGTGAAACGCTTTCGCCCGCGCAAGCGGAACAAGAGATCATCGCTATATCCGAGTTTGAAAAAGAGCACTACGGAGATTTTCACGATACGTCCGCGCAAGATACGCTGAAAGTGATGAAAGCGTATTTTAACTATGAGAATGCGTTTGTAAAATTTGATATAAGCGCAGAAGACATCAAGGCGGAGCTCGCAGAGGGGAATGCGGTGATCGTGCCGATCGACGGTACGAAGGTTGGCAATCCGTACTACACGCCGCCCGGACCGCCAAAGCACAAAATAGTGATTCGCGGGTACGACGATGCCACGCAGGAGTTCATCACCAACGACTCCGGCACTAAGCGGGGAGAAGAATATCGGTACGGGTATGATGTGCTTGAGGGCGCATTGCTTGACTACCCGACAGGCATCAATGAGCCGATCACGGAAATCAAAACGGCGATGATCGTAATTAAAAAACCGTAGGTACTTGCTCTTGCTTTTTTGACGGAATAGTGTATAATGGTAGGCGAATCCAAAACTACACCAAGGAGGGTGCAATGAGTACAAGGTTAGTTGTAGACAGGAAAAAGGTTTTTAGGGTGAGAGCAAGGCGGGAGTTGGCATCTCAAGTGTGTACGTGTCAACGCGGAGATTACGAGGCGATCCTGCGCAAGGGATCGGTACTCGTGGTTGATGGCGGTAACGATGTTTTTTATCTCGTTGAGCCGGTAGGAGTGTTTCAATTCCTACGCAAGACATATGTGCACGTTATTGGGCCCGTATCACCCAAAATCGTCGTCGAGGCAGACGGCGAGAAAGGCTTCATTGCACGGAGAGTATCATAACTTACTCTCCAAGGTTGGATTTGGCTCCATCAAATGATGGAGCCTGTTTTTTTATAGTTGATTTTTATACAGTTTCTGATAAACTTGAATTTGTATTTGCTTCGCCTGTTGGCGAATCAGCTGGTGATCCGTCAGCTGACGGACTTTTAAGCAGATGGTATGGGATTTTACATCTATGTCATTTATAATGATGAGCGAGATAAGATTTATATTGGTCAAACGGCGGATCTAGAAAAAAGGTTACGGCGGCATAATGGTGAATTAAAAAACAAGCAAAGTTCATTTACGAGCAGAAATGAAGGAAAATGGAGATTGATTTACAATGAGAAGGTGAGTAGTAGAAAAGAAGCGATGGCGAGGGAGAGGCAGCTTAAAACTTCGAGAGGGAGATTGTTCATTAGAAGTGTATTGGGGTGAAATAGATTCCAAAGTGCGCCTATAGCTCAGCTGGTAGAGCAACTGCCTTTTAAGCAGATGGTCCCAGGTTCGAATCCTGGTGGGCGCACTTTGGAATGTATGCTCAGCTGGTGATCCGTCAGCTGACGGACTTTTAAGCAGATGGTCCCAGGTTCGAATCCTGGTGGGCGCACAAAAAAATATATTACGTCAGTTGGTCTGGTAAAGGTGATAGGTGAAACAAGTGAGCATTCGAACCGCGGGCCGCAGGCGATTTTTAAGCGTAAAAATCGTGTCGAAATGAGCACATTTTCGACGAACATTTTGATGCCGGAGGTTTCGAGCACAGCAGTGCGAGGGGCGAATCCTGGTGGGCGCACAAACAAAAAACACCGTAACTAACTGTTGCGGTGTTTTTTGTGGCTTGACGCGATATTCCTCGATTTGGTAGTATTGATAATAGTTATCACTATGAAAAGCATCGCGACACAGAGCAAAAGAAGCACCAAGCAAAAGACGGCGATCCTCGAGCATCTTCGCAGTGTAAAGACGCATCCGAGCGCGGAAACGGTGTATCTGGCGCTTAAAAAGAAAATGCCGCAATTAAGTTTGGGCACGGTGTATCGCAATTTAGACGTGTACGCGCGGGAAGGAAAATCCCTTTTATTTGAAGTAAAGGGGCAACAGCGGTTTGACGGCGATGTTTCTCCGCATAGTCATTTTGCGTGCGAATCATGCGGCGGCGTGCAGGACTTGTGGTTTGCTCTTCCGCACGCGAAAATAAAAAAGCATCTTTCGCGCGGTGCGAGCGTAAAAAGCATTGATGTGCTCATCAAAGGCTACTGCGACACGTGCGCAAAATAACTCTGTTTTCTTACCGATAGAGCGCGAGCGTATCGTGAAGCATTGTTTCGAGTGAAAATTTTTCTTGTATCGTTTCTTCTCCGCGCACTGCAAGCTCTTTGCAGTGTTTTTTGTCCTTTCTGCATGCGGCAACCGCTTCCCAGAGCTTGCCGGGAGTGATGTGCTTGATGGTGATGCCGTTGACGTTGTTTTCGATGACCTCGGGGATCCCGCCGACGTCGGACGCGATGCACGTAAGTTTCGCAGCCATTGCCTCAAGAAGCGCGTAAGGAAGCCCTTCTTTGCGCGATGGAAGCACGAAAATATCGAATGCTTTCAGATATATATTTGCATTTTGGAGTGCGCCCGTGAGCGTGAAGCGGTCTTTCAGCTGGTATTTTTCAATAAGGCGTTCTATTTTTTCCCGTTCCGGCCCTTCTCCGATGATGAGGAAATGGACATCGCTGTGCGCGGCGGAAATGGCGGCAAACGGCAGCGTATCAAGCGCCTTATTCTTGTAAAAATTCGCGATGGTGCCGACGATGAATAGATCTTCGGCAATACCTAGCTTCTCGCGCGCTTCTTTGCGGGAGAGGAGTTTTTTTAAAGCGGCGGTACGGTCGATGCCGTTATGGATAGCGACGAGTTTTTCTGCTGGAGCGATATGATGCTCCAGCGCGCCCTTTCTATCGTACTCAGAAACGCAAATGATAACGTCTTGAAACAATGCGGCGAATTTTGAAACAAGCACGATCGCCTGTTTTTCCAGCGGCGAGCGATGCTCGTTGAACGCCCACCCATGCGCGGTAAAAATAATTTTTTTGACGCGCGCGATCTTTCCCGCGATAGCGCCGATTCCGCCTATCTTGGAGCTATTAAGATGCAGCACATCCGGCTTTTCTTTGCGAATAAGCGAGAGAAGCTCGAAAAATAATTGTATATCCTGCCACACATTGATGGCGCGCTGTACGCTTTTTATTTCATGGAAGGGGATGCCCGCCGCGGTAAGCGTTTCATAGAAATAGCTGTTGTGCTCGCTGGCGACCGCAACCGCAAACCCATTTTCTTTCGCGCCTTGCGCGAGATCGAGTACGTATTTTTGCGCGCCGCCGATCTCCGACTTCGTGATGACAAAAAGTATTTTTTTCATAACAGTATAATAATACACCAAAGCATAAAAAGACGGAACTCCGCTTTGACCAATACGTGTATTTTACGGTAGTATGGCTACATTATGCCTGCAAAACGGGTACTCATTTTTTCGCTTGCTTACTTGCCATATGCCGGCGGGGCTGAGCTTGCGCTGCGCCATATCACCGACAGGATCGCTGATATCGAGTTTGACTGTATTGCTCTGCGTTTTGACCGGAATTTGCCGCGCGTTGAACGCATCGGGAACATTACGGTATATCGCGTCGGCTTTTCCAAGCGAAGCCCGACCGCGCGCGATCTGATGCGGTTCCCGTTGTATCTCACGAAAATATTTTTTGCGTTCTCCGCGCTCCGCAAAGCGCTTTCACTGCATCGCGCGCGCCGTTACGACGCGCTGTGGGCGATGATGTCGTATGCGGGCATCCCTGCGGCATTATTCAAGCTGAGGCATCCGCGCGTTCCTTTTCTCCTTACGCTTCAGGAGGGCGACTCAATCGCGCACATCACGAAGCGGTGGCGCATTAAAATGATATGGCCGCTGTATCACATGGTGTTTACAAAAGCGACGTTCGTGCAGACAATATCGCATTATCTTGCGGAGTTTGCGCGCGCGATGAACTACACAGGGCCGCTTGAGGTTGTCCCCAACGGCGTTGATAGCGCGCTATTTTGGAGAGACATCAGCGAGGATGAAAAAACTGCGCTAAAACAAACACTCGGCAAAAAAGAGGGAGATCGTTTTATCATCACCACCTCACGGCTCGTTGAAAAAAATGGGGTGGAAGATCTTATCATGGCGCTTCGCGATCTTGAGGCGAATATTAAACTCCTCATACTCGGCACCGGACCGCTTGAAGAGCAGTTGCGGCTTGTGGCAAAAAAATACGGTCTTGGCGGAAGAGTGCGGTTTTTAGGTCATGTTGATATAAAGGAAATTCCAGGGTATCTTACTATTTCCGATATATTCTGCCGTCCGTCGCTTTCAGAGGGGTTTGGAAGTTCTTTTATAGAAGCAATGGCAGCGGGAATTCCCGTGATTGCAACCCCTGTCGGCGGCATCACGGATTTTCTTTTTGATCCGGAGAAAAATTTAGATAAAGAATCGACCGGACTTTTTTGCGCTGTGCGCGACCCGAAAAGCATTGCTGAAAAAGTACAGCGGTTTCTTTCTGATGATGTGTTGCGCGCGCGCATCGTCGCGAACGCAAAAAAACTTGCGCATGAAAAATATAATTGGGATCTGATCGCCACAGAAATGCAGGGAAAAGTATTTAACACGTTTATAGTATGAAAGGAGTTATTGTTGCGGGGGGGCTTGGCACGCGGTTGCGCCCGCTTACCCTTATTACGAATAAGCACTTGCTGCCGGTATACAACAAGCCGATGGTGCTGTATCCGCTTGCCACGCTGAAAGCATCGGGGATCGACGAGATCATGGTGGTGTGCGGCAAAGAGCACGCCGGCGATTTCATGGAGTTTTTGGGGTCGGGCAAAGAACATGGCGTGACGATCTCGTACGCGCAGCAAGACGCAAATAACGGCGGCATTGCGGACGCGCTGCGCTATGCGGAAGATTTCGCCGATGGCGGCGACATTGCGGTAGTGCTTGGCGATAACATTTTTGAAGACGATTTTTGCGAACCTGTTACACATTTTAAGGGCGGAAGCATGGTGTTTTTGAAAGAAGTAAAAGATCCCTCACGTTTTGGCGTTGCGGTGTTTGACGGCACAGGGAAAAAGATCGTTCGAATCGAGGAAAAACCAAACAACCCAAAATCGAATTTTGCGCAGACCGGGTTTTATCTTTTTGACAAGCGGATATTTTCCATCATCAAAGAATTAAAGCCGTCACAGCGCGGAGAGCTCGAAATAACCGACGTGGTGAACAAATATATCGAATGGGGTGAGCTCGCGTTTTCTTATGTCAAAGGATTTTGGTCCGATGCAGGTACATTCGATACCCTTCTTCGCGCGGGGAGTTGGGCCGCAGAACAAAAACAAATATGAATTCAGCTGTTTTGTTTATTTGTGGTACTATTTGCTTTGTATGAAAATCCTCATTACAGGGGTTGCGGGAGCCATCGGGTCGCATGTTGCCGAGCATTTCGCGGGGCTCGAGCACGAAGTCGTCGGAGTTGATATCCTTACTCCTTATTACGACCGCGCAATAAAAGAGATCAATCTTGCCGATGTGACAGCAAGCGGAGCAGAGGTGCACCTTTGCGACCTGGCCGTTGATGACATAGACCACCTCATGAAAGGAGTGGATGTTGTTTTTCACTTTGCGGCTCAACCGGGTATTTCAGCAACAACCCCGTTTGAGGATTATGTGCGCAACAACATTATAGCGACGCACCGACTGCTTGATTCGGCATTGATGGTTCCGGGGCTTAAGGGGTTTGTGCATATTTCAACATCGTCCATTTATGGCGTACATGCGTGCGGAGAGGAGACGGTCGAGGTGAAGCCGACTTCGTATTACGGAGTGACCAAGCTTGCCGCAGAACAGCTTGCGCTTGCATATCATCGAGAGCATGGACTTCCTGTCGTTGTATTGCGTCTTTTTTCTGTGTACGGCCCGAGAGAGCGGCCGGAGAAGCTTTATCATAAGCTCATCAAGAGTATTCTTGAGGACAAAGACTTCCCGCTTTGCGAAGGGTCTGAACATCATGTGCGAAGTTATACAAACATCGATGACATCGTTCATGCTTGTGATTTGGTAGTAAAAAATCTTGATCTTGCCGTCGGTGAAATATTTAACATCGGGACCGATCAAACGATCACGACAGGCGAGGGAATCAAGATCATTGAGCGTCTTCTTGGGAAATCTGCGCGCTTGGTCGTTACTCCCCGTCGTCCCGGCGACCAAAAAGAGACGGGCGCGAACATTAAAAAAGCGCGCCGTCTTCTCGGGTATAATCCGAAAGTAGGAATAGAAGAAGGTCTTGCTCGGCAAGTTGTGTGGTACAAGGATAAACTTCACGATAAGCTTCATAAAAGTCAGGAATAATTTTACGTACTCCGTACAGCACAGAGCAAATATGCGCATACTTCTTATCACCGGTATTTTTGAGCCAGAAATTGGCGGTCCTGCCACATACACAGCACGCTTAGGGAAAAAGCTTGTTGCACTTGGGCACACGGTAAAAGTTATTACCTATTCGAATGAAGCACGATTTGACTTTGATAGTGAATACCCGTTTGCATTGGTGCGCGTGGTGCGTAGGGGGAAGTTATCAAATTATTTTAAGTTTTTTTTGGCTGTTCTTAAAAATATCCGTAATTTTGATGTAGTGTATTCGTTTGACTGGGTTTCTGCGGGGCTCCCGCTTCGACTCGCCTCGCTACTTACCGGAAAGAAATATGCTGTTCGCGTAGGCGGTGGATATATATGGGAGAAATATCTCGCAGAGGGGCGCTCGCCGGTAACCCTCAAGGATTTTTACCAAACGGGGCTTTATGGTGATTATCCTGTGTTGTATAGAATTATTAAATTTGTACTTCGCGGTGCGGAATTTGTTGTTTTCAACTCAGCCAAACAGGCCGATCTCTATCAAACTTTTTACCATGTAGATGACAGCCGTGTAAAAGTAATCCCCAATCCGACACCGGAGAATTTTAGTTTTGGGGTTACGCGTGACGAAACACGAATAAATAATGAAATTGTGTTTGCAGGCCGCTTTATTAAGATGAAGAATATAGAGGTTGCGATTGAGGCCTTTACGCGAGTCAAAAACACCTCAAGCAAACTTGTGCTTATTGGCGAAGGACCCACCGAAAAAAGTTTGCGCGCGCTTGTAAAAAAGCTCGGTATTTCGGATCGTGTGTCATTTGAGCCCTCCATGCTCCAAAAAGATTTATACCAGCGCATCATACAGTGCCATTATGTGATCTTGCCGAGTTGGACGGATATATCACCGAACCAGATATATGAATGTCTCGCGCTCGGTATCCCGTTTTTGATGACAAAAGAAAATTACCTCACCATCAATCAAGAAGATTTTTTGAAGATTGACCCCGCGTCTGTTGATGATGTCGCATTAAAAATGAACTCGCTTTCAGATGCCGGCACGTATAAAGCGTTCACTGACAGACTGAAGCAAATCAAGTTTTCTTATTCATGGGATGATGCAACGCGCGACCATGAGGCACTTTTTAAAAAACTAATATGAAAATTCTTTCTATTGGAACCGACCGAAAAGTGTTTGTGGAGGGGAGTGCCGTGAGGGCGCGCCTCCTTGAATATGGCGGGCTTGTTGATGAGCTTCATGTGATTGTGTTTGCAAAGCGTGCACTGGGGTTTTGCGAGGAAACTATTCCACCCAATATTTTTCTTTATCCGACGAACGCATGGACGCGATTTGGCTATGTTCCCCACGCGATCATATGCGCGCTCGCGCTCAGGCGTCGCGGCGTGCCTATTGATGTGGTGACGACACAGGATCCGTTTGAGTGCGGTCTTGCAGGGTTTTTGATCGCGCGTATTTTTCGCGCGCGGCTTCATATACAGATTCATACCGATGTGATGAGCCCGTACTTTGCGAACGAGTCGACACTCAATCGCGTGCGCGTCCTTATCGCGAAATTTCTTATCCCGCGCGCCAGCGGCATCAGGGTTGTTTCTGAGCGGATCAAAAAATCACTCATTATTTCATGTTCCAAGATTCATGCTTCAAGAATTGCGGTCCTGCCCATTTTCGTCGATGCGCAAAAAATAAAAGGCGCTCCGATAAAAACCGATCTGCATGTAAAATATCCGCAGTTTGATTTTATTGCGCTTATGGCGTCGCGCTTTACCAAAGAAAAAAATATTCCGATAGCGATTGATGCAATGGCGGATGTTGTCAAAAAACACCCCAAAGCAGGATTGGTGATTGTCGGCTCCGGCCCGGAAGAACAAAAACTAAAACTACTCGCTACTCGCTACTCGCTACTTTCTAATATCGTTTTTGAACCGTGGACAGACGATCTCGCGTCATATTATAAGAGCGCCGATGTATTCGTGCTTACATCCAATTATGAAGGATATGGGAGAACAATAATAGAAGCGGAGGCGGCAGGATGCCCCGTGATCATGACGGATGTCGGTATCGCGGGGGATGTCATTAAAAACGGCGAAAACGGGCTTATAGTGCCTGTGGGCGACGTTCAAGCGCTTGCCGAAGCGCTCCGTTCAGTAATAGAAAAGAAAGCTGTATTGCATGCGGAATTGCCGACACAGCTGACAAAGGAAGAGTATATGGCGCAATATGCGACAACTTGGCAATCGTGTATAACTTGTGTAGCATGAATGACATGGGAAAAAAGATTGGATTTATAGGGCAGGGATTTATCGGTAAAAATTATGCCGATGATTTTGAGGCGCGCGGATATCCGGTCGTGCGCTATTCTCTCGAGGAACCGCACATCAACAACAAAGAAAAGATCGCGGAATGCGACATTGTGTTTATCGCGGTTAACGCAAACACTACCCCGAGCGGTTTTGATGACAGTAATATACGCTCCGGGCTCGGTATTGTCGGCGAAGGGAAGATCGCAGTTATTAAATCAACGCTTCTTCCGGGAATGACCAAAACTCTTCAAAAGGATTTTCCCGTGATCACCGTGCTCTTTTCCCCGGAATTTTTAAGCGAGGCAACCGCCGCGCAGGATGCTGCACACCCGTTTTCAAATATTATTGGACTATCTGTAGATGATGAACGTCATCGCGCCGCCGCCGCTTTGGTGCATGAGGTTCTTCCAAGCGCACCCTTTATGCTTACCTGCGACAGCGACGAAGCGGAAATCATTAAATATGCTCACAACATAAGCGGATACGCGCAGATTATTACTTTCAATCTCATATACGAAATGGCTCACATTCTCGGACATGATTGGACAAATATTGGAAAGGCCATTATTGCTGACCCGCTTGTGTGCGCTCGCTACGCAAATCCCGTCCATAAGACGGGTCGCGGCGCGGGAGGCAATTGTTTTATAAAGGATTTCGCCGCATTCGCGAATGCGTATGAAAAACTCGTCGGCGACAAAGAAGGGATGGACGCGCTCCGTGCGTTCGAGGCAAAGAATAAAAAGCTTCTTAGGGAGAGTAAAAAAGACACCCACCTTCTTAAAGGGGTATACGGAGAAGAATAAGCGTGAGTTTTTCAGGATATGAAACTTCTTATTGTCACGCAAAAAGTTGATGAGAACGATTCTATCCTTGGATTTTTCCATGGGTGGATCGCCGAATTTGCGAAACATTGCGAGAGTGTGATCGTTATCTGCCTTGAGAAAGGAGAGCATCATTTGCCGCAAAACGTGAATGTGCTGAGCTTGGGGAAGGAGAGATTCGAGGTCAAAAGTCAAAAGTCAAAAGTTCTAAAAAAATTGACATATGCCATCAATTTTTTTAAATACATCTGGCAGGAGCGAAAAAATTACGATGTTGTGTTTGTGCATATGAATCAGGAGTACGTTCTTTTGGGCGGTCCCATATGGAAATTTCTCGGAAAAAAGATAACGATGTGGCGGAATCACGCCAAAGGTAGCTGGGCGACGAGGATTGCAGTTTTTCTTTCTGATACAGTGTTTTGCACTTCCCCGCAGTCGTTCACGGCTACATTTGAAAAAACAAAAATCATGCCCGTAGGAGTAGATACCAATTTTTTCAAACCAGATCTCGGAATACATAGGAAAACGAATTCAATCTTGTTTTTAGGCCGTATTGCTCCGGTGAAAAATGTTGATATTTTTATTGAAGCGCTGAGAGAACTTAAAAACAAGAGGATGGAGTTTTATGCAACTATAGCAGGAGGTTCCTCTGATAAAGATGCAGAGTATGAAAAGACGATTCGTGATAAGGTAGTAGCATATGATCTAATGGGGAGTGTAGGATTTACCGGAGCAGTATCCCAATTAGAGGCGCTAAAACTGTATAGAGAGCACGAGTTATATGTGAATTTGACTCCCGACGGCAGTATGGATAAAACGATTTTTGAGGCCCTTGCTTCAGGTTCAATGGTTTTGGTTTTTAATATTTTTTTCAAAGGTAAGCTACCCGCGGGTTGGGTTGTAGAAGATTGCAGTAATGTGGAAAATGTAGCGTTCGCAATAAAAAATAACCTTAATGGTGCACCTGGCTATGATCTTAAAAAGAAGGAGAATCTTTCACGATTTGTTAAAGAGCATAGTCTTGAAAACCTTATGCGAGAATTAATGGATAAAATAAAACAATAATGGAACGGGGAAAGTATAAAAAATTTATTGATCGTGTGATTTATGAAATCGCAAAAGAGAAGGTTGTATTAGACGTCGGCGGCGGTGAGCGCTTTACTAAGTGGCTTGCTGAATACAAGACATTATTTG
>CAYHUB010000022.1:6429-12531 GCA_964359755.1 uncultured Candidatus Saccharibacteria bacterium | reverse complement strand
CTGTTGTTGTTGCGTTGAAAAATTTGGAGAATTCAGGGTCTATTTATGTTTGTCTATCTCAGAAAAGGAGATAGTTCTTGTTTTTAAGGTGCTACGAGACATTTTTGATCGATATTGATAAGTGATCTCAATCCCTCGTTGAACTCATTATACCACCGCGTGTGACGCGGTCAAAGATATACCCTGTGGATAACTTTATAAAGAATGTGGGCCTTTGGAGGGGTTGCCTCCAAAGGCCCAATGCGGTGAAAAGAGTGGAAGGATTTTTTCCTTCCGAGAGGAGATTGTTTTTCCCCCCGTCTTTCAGGCTCCTTATTAAGCCCCCACATATATGAATAATAACGATTTATGCTATAAAAAGTCAATATATAGGGCGTTTTATAAAATAAAGCGTTTGCAAAATGGAAAGGCCTTTAAAGAAATATCTTTAAAGGCCTTATGTAAACGAGTCGATATTTCCGACTCGGGAATTTTGTAGCTATAAGCCGCTACTCGCTTTGCTGTATGAAACTTAATGTTTCAATGCAGTAAGTATATCAGGTCCAAAAGAAATGTCAACCCCCGCTTACAACCTTACCCATCCCACCCTATATTCCATGGCAAAAGCCGTAAGGCGGCTTCGCCTTAATATTTTATTAAAAAAGAAATCATCGCCGAGGTTGTAACGGGGTCAATACCCCCATGGGCGCGCCTGAATTGTAAGCGGTGGATAACTATTTTGATGTTTTACCGATACGAGGAGTATAATTGGTACAAGCATTCCTTTCTTCTATAATAAACATTCTTTTGCCTATGATTGGCAAAAAGATTCAGCACCATGGAGGTGTATTATGAAGGGAACATGCAGAATTAGTTGCACTGCCTGCGCTTGCGCTGGCACATGTCCTCTCTGCATACAAAAAAAGTAAGCAGAGAAAAAGAAAAAGGCCCCAGATAACATTCCGGGGCTTTTTCACGTCCGCACGATGCCAGCTATTGTTCTTTGCGCTGTTCTGCCTGTATCAGCACTTTATGAGAAAGATTCATTCTCCCTTGCGAATCTATTTCGACGAGTTTTACGGGGATAATGTCGCCGATCTTCACCACCTCGTCAGGATGTCCTACGTATTTGTCGGAGAGCTGGGACACGTGTACAAGCCCTTCGGTGCCGGGAAAGATCTCCACGAATGCCCCGAATGCCATAATACGCGTCACTTTGCCCTGGAATATCTCGCCAACATTCGCTTCTCGCGTGAGGTTTTTCACCCATTCAACCGCTTTTTGCGCCGACTCTTGGTTGACCGAGGTAATAAACACCGAGCCGTCGTCTTCAATATCGATGGATACGCCGGTTGAATCAATGATCTCATTGATCACCTTGCCGCCGGGGCCGATGACGTCTCTGATTTTATCGGGGTTGATCTGGAGCGTGATGATGCGCGGCGCATACTGGGAAAGCTCGGGGCGCGGAGCGGGAAGCGCGGTTTTCATCACGGATAATATTTCAAGACGCGCTTTTTTCGCCTGTGCAAACGTTTCGCTCAGAATTTTAACGGTAACGCCGTCTACCTTTACGTCCATTTGCAGGGCGGTGATGCCGTTTTCTGTTCCCGCTACTTTTAGGTCCATATCGCCGTGATGGTCTTCCGGACCCTGAATGTCGGTGAGTACTTTGTAGTTTCCTTGTTCATCGGACATCAAGCCCATGGCGATGCCAGCCGCGAGCGCTGTGATCGGCACGCCGCCGTCCATAAGCGCGAGCGTCGAGGCGCACACCGATGCCATCGATGATGAGCCGTTGGACGACAGCGTCTCGGATACCAAGCGAATAGTGTAAGGAAACTCTATCTGCGGAGGAATAAGACGGACAAGCGCGCGCTCGGCAAGCGCGCCGTGGCCGATATCGCGCCGTGACGGCCCGCGTAACGGCTTTGTTTCTCCAACGGAATACGGCGGAAAATTATAATGGTGCATAAAGCGCTTCATGCCGTCTTTTGTTTCCATTGTGTCAATGACCTGCTGGTCGCCGGGAGCGCCGAGCGTGAGCACTGAAAGCACCTGCGTTTCTCCGCGGACAAAAATGCCGGAGCCGTGCGTACGGGGTAAAAACGAAACATAGCTTGCAAGCGAGCGCAATTCATCAGGTTTTCGTCCGTCCGGCCGTTTCTCTTTATGAATGATGTTGTCGTGGACGATCGTATTGATGAGTTCTTCAAATAAATTCATCGCTTCTTTTCCTTTCTTTGCGTCGTCAGGGTAGCGGACTGCGATCTGTTGTGCGAGCGCATCTTTGAGCGTATTGAGCGCGTCTAATCTTTTTTGCTTGTGCGGTTGGTATAATATTTCTTCAAGTTCCGCGCGGACGATTGATTCAACGAACGCGACAAAGGCCGCATCTGTTTCTTTTGCGGGAACCGCAATCTTCTGCGCGCCGATCGCTTTCACGATGTCATTTTGGAATACGATGAGCTTTTCGACGTACGACTGCGCGAGCGTGATCGCTTCAACTACCGTTGCTTCCGCAAGTTCCGCGGCGTCTCCCTCGAGCATGTTCACTCTGCCGTGAATGCCGGCAACGACAATGTCCATATCGGACTTTTCCCGCTCCGCATAGGTCGGATTCAAAACAAGCGCGCCGTCCACGCGCCCGACGCGCGTCGCGCCGATAGGGCCTGCCCACGGGATGTTTGAGGTAGCAAGCGCCGTTGAAGCCGCAATCATAGAGATCACATCAGGGTCGTTTTCATGGTCGATCGAAAGCACGGTGATGATAACCTGCACTTCATTGCGGACCGAAGAATCAAACAGCGGGCGAAGCGTGCGGTCGATAAGGCGGCCCGTGAGGATCGCTTCTTGCGATGCGCGAGTTTCTCGTTTGATAAATCGCGAACCGGGGATCCTTCCTGCCGCGTAAAACCGTTCCTCGTATTCAACGGAGAGCGGGAAATAGTCAATATTTTCTTTCGCGTTCTTGCTGATGACCGCAGTAGCGAGCACCACGGTGTCGCCGCATGAGACGAATACCGATCCATTTGCTTGCCCTGCAAGCGAGTTTTTGCGCACCACGATGGTTTTATCGCCGAGCGCGAGGGAAAATTCTTTCATTTCCATTATTTTTTCGCAGAGAGATCGAATCCCGAAATCCAAAGCCACAAGGTAAAATGCTTTTCACGCTGTGGTTTTGTATTTGGGCTTCTGCTCCCGCCGCGATGTTATTTTTAAATTATTTTACTTTCTATTACAAAGCGTCAGATGCGAGGCGCGCCGAGTAGTGAAGCCGAAGCTGTACTTATAAGTACAGCGAGACGAGACACGGAGGCGGAACGAAGCAGATGGCGGTTTGTAATAGAAAGTATTTATTTCCGGAAAAGGTATTTGGCCTGGTCTGAGCACAGATCGACGAAATCATCCGCTCCTTCGCGAAGTTTTGCGGAAGCGGTCTTTGAAAACGCCACCACCTCCGCTTGCTTGCCCATGCTTTTGAGTTGTTCAATAAGCGGCAGAAAATCGCCGTCCCCTGAACAAATAACGACGGCGTCCACCGAGGGTGCAATGCGCAATGCATCAACGGTAATACCAACATCCCAATCACCTTTTTTGGCGCCGCCGTAGAATGTTTGCAATTCTTTTTCCCGTGTTTCGATGCCGAGCTTCGCAAGTGCTTCAAAAAACCCTTTCTCCTCCCCCGCTTCAGTACTGATAACATATGCAATCGCCCGCACAAGTTGTCGCTGTGCGAGCGCGCTTTTGATCACTTCGCGAAAATTCACCCGGGCATGATAGAGGTTCTTTGCCGAGTGATAGAGGTTTTGGACATCAATAAAGATGCCAACGCGCTGGTTTTTTTGTTTGATGACTGGCATTATTTGCGCAATCCGAGCTTCTTCACGATTCCGTTATACCGCTTTTTATCGGTGTGATTGAGATAATCGAGGAGCGATTTTCGTTTTGACACCATTTTCAACAGCCCGCGCCGTGAATGATTATCTTTTTGATGCGTCTTGAGGTGGCCGGTCAGCCGCGTAATCTCTTCGGAAAGCAAAGAAACCTGGACCTCGGGAGATCCAGTGTCGGTTTCGTGCACCTGCACGTCTTTGATGAGTTTTTGCTTCTCTTTTGTAGGAATCATAGTGACAAAATGCAATATATCATAAATCGTTTATGAGCGCAAGCGTTGCCGGTCTGAGCATATGAAAAACCATTTGTCAAATTATTATTCCTATGCAATGAAGGGTATACTACCATCATGCAAAAATATATAGATGATTTTCTTGAATATCTTGAAATAGAGAAAAACCGGTCTCCCAAAACGCTTGAAAACTATCGGCGGTATCTTGTGCATTTCACCGCATTCGCCAACATAAAAGATCCGGCAGAAATTACGCCCGAGCTTGTGCGGAGCTATCGGTTGCACTTGCATCGCAAAGAAGGAAACGACGGCACGCGGTTGAAAGCGAACACGCAGATGTATTATCTGATAGCTCTGCGCTCGTTTTTGAAATACTTGCAAAAGCGCGACGTAAAAACATTGGCACCCGAAAAGATAGAGCTGGGGAAATTACGAGAGCGCGAGCTCGATTTTCTCGAGCAAGCCGAAATGGAACGCTTGCTCGCGGCGCCCGAAGGAAACGACATCACTGCATTGCGCGACCGCGCGATGCTCGAGACGTTATTTTCAACCGGGTTGCGTGTGTCGGAGCTGTGCTCGCTCAACCGCAAAAACATCAACCTTGCAACCGGCGAATTCGCGGTGCTCGGGAAGGGAGGGAAATTGCGCGTCGTGTTTTTGTCCGATCGCGCGAAAGAAGCGTTGAAAGCGTACGACGGCGCGCGCGCGGACATGGACGAGGCGCTGTTCGTGCGCCACGACATCAAGCAGAATGCGAAGGCCGACTTGCGCCTTACTCCCCGTTCGGTCCAGCGGATGATACAAAAATACGCCGCGAAAGCGGGCGTGGTAAAAAAAGTTACGCCGCATCAGCTGAGGCATTTCTTTGCGACCGATCTCTTGCAGAGCGGCGCGGACATCCGCTCGGTGCAGGCGATGCTCGGTCATGCAAGCATCACGACAACGCAGATCTACACCCACTATACCGACAGCAAGCTCAAAGAGATACACAAAAAATTTCACGATAAAAAGAGAGCTTAGTTCCCGCCCAACCGGTGTTGTATCTTTTCGTATGATGCCATGTCAAACGTGACGACGCCGCCGCGCGCCGCTTGTTCATTGATGGCGAATGCGCGTTGCGCGTTCGTGACGATAAACGATATCGCGAGGAACGAAATATACAGATATGCCGCGCCGATTACGAGCGACGCAAGCGCGTACCTGTTTTTTTTCACTGCGGCGCCCCAATCAACATGTTTTATTTTTTCCAGCACTGCAGAAAAAGAGATCATTGATTTTGTTTTAAATAAACCGCAGCCGATATGCGCGCCGCAAGCTGGCCGGGGGCATTCACATGCAGGGAAACGCCGCGAACGGCAATAAGATGCGGCGCGTTTTCCAGAAGACTCAAAAAAGCAAGAAGCGATTGTTCTCCTCCTTCCGTTTGCAGGGAAATAGCAAGTTCATCGAGCGTTTCTATGGCGCTTGGTTTCGGCGATTGGTCAAATGAAAGAATGAGCGTGGTGTCCGTTTTTCGCGCGGCGCTGTATAAAAAATCTTCCACAACAGGGATAGTATCCGGTGTCGGGAGCATTGCCGCCAATGTGTCCGCCGCGCCTTTCGCCGTTTCGCGGTCCCGCTCAGAGCGGTCAAGCGCATCGTACTGCGTCGTGAGCGCGGTGAATTCGTTGCGCGAGACAACGATATTCTCGGTGGTGGTGGCGATGCTTCGCGCGAGGAAAAACAGCGCAATGGAGCTTATAACGGCGACGGCCGACACCCGCATGGCAAGTATGACGGCTTTTTTCCGCGTATGCAATGTGTATTCTGTCGTGATCATGGTTTCAATGAAAGCGTGATACCAAGAGGGATGCTTGTTCGCTGCGTCGCGCCAAGCGGCGGTACGGCGACCTTTAAAAACAGCGGGTTGCCTTCAAGTGATTTTCTGAAAGCGATCGCGCTGTCGCGTGTCGAGGCAACCGCAGAAACATGCAGATCGGTTCCCGATGAAGCGA
>CAYHUB010000022.1:0-6329 GCA_964359755.1 uncultured Candidatus Saccharibacteria bacterium | reverse complement strand
TGAAGCGAATAGCTTCTTGTTTGAACTCCTCTGTTTTGCTGTTTTGCGCCTCCGCTGTTTTGAGGCGGGTATTCTGCGCCGCGGCGTTTTTGCTCGCGATATTCAAAAAAAACAGCGATGCGCCAAAGAGCGCGACGAGCACAAGGGCGGTTACGTTGATGATGTCCGACCATAGCGATAGATATGCAAGAAAACGCCGCTTGCGGTACGCTTCTTCGGTGCCGATGGGTAAAAGACTGATGAGCGTGTCTTCTTCCCTGCGGATAAGCCCGCGCAGTGCCGCGCCAAACGCCGCGGCGCACGAATCCTCGATAGCGGTAGCATATTTATAACGCGCATCTGCGACCGCGATGCCGAGCGCCTCGCGGAGGTGGGCGGCGAGCTCTTGTTTTTGCGGCACATGCGCAAGAAGCGCGGCGGCAGTTACTGGTGCTTCCTGGGGATTCTCTGTCGCGTAGTAGTTAAGCGCATGCATTGCCTCGGTTGCGATGATGCCTTTGAGCGTTTCAAAGGTATAAGAAGAAGGAAGCGGTATGGTGCGGGCGAAGAACAGGTCTCCGTTTGCCGTAATGGAAAATTCCGCGCATTCTTGCGCGACGCGGATGATCAGGCCCGTGGCGCTCCCGAAATTGGTTAGCGCGCGCGCGGTCGCAAGGTGCGGCGTTTCAAATGCGAGCGGTTCAAGCCCCGCCGCCTCGCATGCCTCCGCGAAATCGCTGATATACGGACGCTTGGCGAAGCTCAAAAGCACGTCTTCGTGATATATATTGTGCGTGGCGAGCGGCTGCCAGTCGTAATATATGTCATTCGTATCAACGGGGAACGATGTTTTTGTCGCCACGTGGAGCTCCACTGCTTCTTTGAGTTGTTCTTGGGTGACTTTGGGAAACCCGATGATATCGGTGAATACCGGCATCGAAGGGAGCGCGACGATGACATATTTTGATTTAAAGACGTCCTTTCCCGTGTGCCAGATCGTTTTGAGCGCGGCGGCGAGTTTTTGCTTGTCGAGTACCGCGCCGTTTTCTGCGATGATACCCGGAGGGATCACCGCTTCTTTTTTAGTGCCGGTGATGACGCCCTTTTTATTTTTTTCAAGCAACACCGCGCACACGCGCCCGTGCGCGATCTCCATGCCGACGATCTTTTCAACCGGATTAAAAAGTTGGGCGAGGTTCATGTTATATTTCTTTCCACGATACTTGAGTTATTTTACCATTAGTTGCGTTGACATTCAAAACGACTTCAATTGTCCGCGTCGTGTTTTTGAGCGTTCCGGTGGCGATAAGGCAGTCCTGCCCGGCGCCGATCGTTTGCGAGCACGTTGATGCGGCGTCCTTTTCCACGATCACCTTGGTGCACAGCGAAGAGCTGTTGAGCGTGCAATCGGACGGATCGGACGGAATGAAATATCCCGCGGAAGAAAAGCTCTTGTTGCGCGCGATGCGTAGCTGAGCATCTTTAATGCCCGATTGCGCGGCGGCGAACGCTTCTCTGGAATCGCTTTGCGCCTGCGACATAAGCCCCTCAAAGAGACCCGATGAGGTCATGGAAAGACCCATCGCAAGCAGGATGACGATGACGGCAAGCGTGGTGGCAAGAAGCGCCGCGCCTCGTTCTCCCGTATTACTATTTATTTTTAAGCGTCGCAGTTGATGTAGCATGTTCGGTGTAAAGGAATTGGCTGTTGTCTGAATTATACTCCACGGTTATGGCAAATTGGGTTGAGGTCGCCTGCACGCTGGTGTTGGACAGCGAGGTGTTTTGGAGCGTTTTGAAATTAAGATAGGTCACTTTTACTTTGTCAGTGGTGATGTTTTGTATGGGGTTTGCGGCAACCTGTTTTTGCAAGGTCGTTCCCGAAAGCGAATACTGCACATTCTGTCCTCCGACGACCGCAGTAAGCGAAGTCGCCGAGCTTCCCACGGAGGGCGATGAAATGGAGGTCGCCTGCTGTGCCGTGCGCGCGATGTCTTCCATCGCGAAACGCAGGTTTTGCTGTACCTCCGACTCCACTTTTGAGCGCGTCCATCCGAGCGTCGCGTGCGACAGCACGCCGATAAAGATCGCGGAAATGACCGAAAAGATGCTGATGTAGATCAGCAACTCAATAAGAGAGAATCCGTTTATTCGACCGCGATCGCGCTTGCTCCCTTCGAGGTGAGAATGCCGTAGTACCATTTTTTATTATCCGGGTTAAGATGGAAGCTTGCGCTGACCATAGACGCGTTTTGGTACAGCGGGTGCTGTTGCAGTTCCAAAATGACGTCGCCGAGATCTTTCCATGTTTGTGGAACGGCGGCACCCTCTGCATTTGACGCCACCTCTTTTTTTGAAACGATCTCTTTCCCTTGTAGGATCACTTCGTATCCGGTATTTTTTTTATCCGGCGAATAAAATAGCACCTGCCACGAACTCGATTTTCCTTCGAGCGTGACGGTGCCAAGCGACTTGACGAATACAAGCAGTGCGGCGCCGTCCCACGTTCGCGCGGCATTTGCCGCTACGGCATATCCTTCTTTAAGCGTGAGTTCTGCGTGAACAACGACGACTTTTTCTTCTTCGCTTTTAGGCACGAGCGGAACGGCGACGCCGGTTTGTTCAAGCATCCGCGCTTCCGTTTCATGCACCGTCTGGGTGTCGGGAATGACAAGCTTTTCTTCGATGATGCGCGGCTTCCCCTGCACTGCTACTTTGCGCCCCGCGTTCATGATGCCGAAAAACACAATACCGCCGGCAACAATGACGACGAGAACAGCAACGGCAAAGAAAATATTTTTTTTCATATGTATGTATAGTATATCATTAACGCTTTATGGACTCCAATTCACGACAATATCGTCCACGGTCGGCGTGTTTGCGCCACCCGACGCGCAATCGGCGGCGGAACACAAACGTGCCTTGTATCGGAAATAGCGCTGGTCGTTGTGCGTGGCGCGGCATACGATTTCTGCGGACGTCCCTGCGATCGGCTCGTAATATTCCGAAGCGCCGCACGTGCCGTCTCCGTTTGTGTCGCCGTAATACTGCCATCCGACACCGTTGTTGCAGGAGGGAGGATTGGTGTCCCCGTTTGCGCAGTTCGATGTCGCAAGCTGGAGTCCGACTACTGTGCTTGCAGGTAATGTTCCCTGCCACATGAGCCAGTTATATGCCGCGCCATTGGCGATCGAGGTGTCGAATGTTGATGACATAAGCGTGCCGGTCGCCGGATATCCCGCGGCGCACGATGGCGGTTTATACCGGTGCGTTTCCACCGCTTTCACCCCCAGCCCGTATATGGTGATGCCCGAAGGGTTGAGGTTGAGCGTATAAGTGTATGTTCCCGCGCTTTGGGGGTTGATTGTGTTCGTCGGGTCTTTGTAGAGTATCTCAAACGGCGTCGGCGCGGAGCCGACATTGGGAAGCGTGAATGTCTGCGCTGTCGCCGCGTTGGAATTAAGCTGCGCTGCCAGCGTGCCGTTGCCCGTGTATACGCCCGATATCGCGATATGCGCCGATTTCATCGGCGTGGAAACGCCCGAAAGATTGTCGCCGATATACAAAGAAAAAGAACTGCTGGTCGCGGAAGAAACGGCGGCATCGGATTGGGTGATGTGGATTTCGGTGGATTTGATTTTTTCGTTTGCGGGCTGGCCGTCCGCGCAGCTTGCGGGCACGTACTCGTGGCTTTCCACCGCTTTCACCCCCAGCCCGTATATGGTGATGCCCGAAGGGTTGAGGTTGAGCGTATAAGTGTATGTTCCCGCGCTTTGGGGGTTGATTGTGTTCGTCGGGTCTTTGTAGAGTATCTCAAACGGCGTCGGCGCGGAGCCGACATTGGGAAGCGTGAATGTCTGCGCTGTCGCCGCGTTGGAATTAAGCTGCGCTGCCAGCGTGCCGTTGCCCGTGTATACGCCCGATATCGCGATATGCGCCGATTTCATCGGCGTGGAAACGCCCGAAAGATTGTCGCCGATATACAAAGAAAAAGAACTGCTGGTCGCGGAAGAAACGGCGGCATCGGATTGGGTGATGTGGATTTCGGTGGATTTGATCTGATTTGCGGCAAGCGCCATTGCGGTGAGCGCAAAAAAGAGCGCGAGCGCGCTAAGGAGTGTACGCATATGTAACAATAAATTGTGCCGAGGTGATGTATACCGTGGTATCTGCCGGAGGAGTCACGGAAAGCGTGTTTGATGCGGTCGTAAACGGATTCACTTGGTAGATAATCTTGAAATGGCTTTTTGCCGCGACCGGAGAAAGCGCATATGTTTTTGCGGCTTGTGAATTCACCTGCACGGTGATGCCGTTTGAGGCGGTGCTCGTTTTGTCATACACGCCCGTAAGTTCCACGAAGGCGCTTTTCGTGGAAGTGGCGTTTTCCGCCAGAGAAACGGTAAACGGATAGGATCCCGGGCTTCCGTTCGTGATGAACCCTGTTGCTCCGGCGATGTGAAAGGCGGCGGTTTTTGCGGGATCGGTCGGACATCCCGAGGTGGGAAAATTCTGGATGGCGCTGAGGGTCACCAGTCCCGCGTCGTCTCGCGACCGGGCGCGGTAGTAATACGTGGTGCCGCAAGAAAGATTGGACAGGTCAACGGTATGAGCGGTGACGGTGGGAGAGATGTCTGCTTCGGTGGTGGTTGCAGTTCCCGTTGCAAGCGCCGCATTGGTTCCGTATGCCAGCTGGGTGGAAGAAAGATCCCCGGCGGTGGTCCACGTGATGCGCGCAGTGTTGGCGGTGATGTTTCCTGCGGTGAGCGACGTGATGGCAGGCGGGGTTGTATCAGTTTCAAGGTCTATCGCCGTTTCGGTGTTACAGCCGGTGTCGGGATAGCATTGCCATGCGCTGAAATAATCCGTGCTTGATTTGTTGTACCGCGCGCGCGTTTGCCAGTGCCAGAGCTCGTCAACGGTGGAGGTTGATGATGTTGCGGTGATAGTGCCGCCGCCGTATGCGAAACCCGGCCCTTCAAAGCAGTATGGGTTGCTCGTGCAGGTACTGGTGAATGTTGAACTGCCGCCGATGGTCGGCCGTATTTCCGTTTGCAGATACATGGTGCCGCCCGAGACGGTGGAGGAGGTGTTTCCGGCAAAGTATACGGGCGTGCTCGAGGCGATGCCGCCGGTGGCAATAAGGTCGGTGATTCCCGCGTTGCGCGCTTGTTTGAGCGTGGCGGGGGTTGTCGGCGTCGGTATGTCAACGGTGAAGTTTGAGCCGTTTGAATCATAGCCGTTTGATTTGAGCACGACGTTGCCGGTCACCGCGCCTGCAGGCACCTGCGTGTTCATGGCGGTTGCGGTCCAGCCGGTGAACGCGGTCGCATCCACCGCACTGGTGAATGTCACTTTGTTGTTTATGTCAAACGAAGAAGGGCACACCCCGCCGTTTTGGCAGAAGTGGTCGCCGTTAACTTGTACTGCGGCCCCCACCTCGCCGTTTCCCGGCGTGAAGCCCGTGATCTTTGGCAGCACCCGAAACCCGTTCGAATCATACGCGTTGTCTGTTTTTGATCCTGTGTCAGCAGCTCTGGTTAAGGTAATATCACCCAGATACACATTGTCTCCGATGGCCGCGGGCACCGTTACCTGAACAGACGTGTCTCCCCAGGACACAATAGAGGCAGCCACAGACCCAAATCCCCCCGAAAACGTTACCGTCCCCTGGGTGGCGCCAAACCGAGAAGCGCTGGCAGTGGAATTAGTAAGAGTGATGTTCTCTCCTTCCCGCGCGGCGTTTGCCACCAGCGGCGTGCTGACGAGATTGACGCTCGGATAGACATAGTACGTCTGTCGCGCGTCGTCTGCCGTGCCGCCGACCGTAACAAGCATGCCGCTTGCGCCTGCGCCGCCGTAGGTCGTTGTCTGCGTGGATGGAATAGTTGCCGATATCGTGGTGTTGTTCGCGCTGTTGCATGTTAAAGCGGTTCCTTCCACCTGCACCGATATCGAGGCGCATGCGGTGCCGAATCCCGCACCGGTGATGGTGAATGTTTCCCCGTTCCTGCCGCCGTCGGCAAGCGCCGAATCCGTCACGTCGGTGACGTTGGGGCGGATAGTGGTAGAACCGACAAGCGCGACAGGATATGTTCCCGCTTTTGCCGTGCCGCCCGAAAGCGTGAAGTCCGCGGAAGAAGTTATTTCAAGATCAATCGCCTGTCCGCCTGCGGCGCCCGAGGCGATATCAAACACGACATATACGCATGTGTAGTTCGCGCCGACGGTCACCGGAATAGTTAATCCCGTAAGCGTCATTTTATCGGTGGTAATATCAAATGTATCAGCTACCAAAGTTTCCGTGCCGTTATACGTGCAGGTCGCTACGCCGCTTTCATATCGTATGCCGG
>CAYHUB010000021.1:2734-13175 GCA_964359755.1 uncultured Candidatus Saccharibacteria bacterium | reverse complement strand
TTTTTCATACCTATTAGTCATACCACGAAGTCCTGACAAAATGAATTTACTCTGATTCTTTAAAAAAAAGCGGATGGCCTTATGACCATCCGTTGTGAAAACCCATTGTGGTAGTTATGAACCCAACCAGTGATCCATGAGGCTCAAAACAACGTTTATTATTGCTATCGCCACCACAAATTCTACAACAAGCCCAAAAGAAGAATCCTCCAATTTTACCCTTTCCGGCTTGCCTCCACTCCTTTTCGTATTGTCCATACACCCCCCTTTTTTTCTTCATTATGTAGAAACGAATCAATACTATTCATTTTTTCTCATTTCTGTCAAGTGTTCAACTATGTATAAAAATGCTATGGTATCTGATATGGAATCAAATTCATTTGAGAAAATTGAATACAGCGAGCAGGCGCAGGAATTCAAAAAAAGATATATAGAGCTTGTAGGAAAGGACCCTATCGCCGTCAGCAAAAAGATTTATACTTTTGTGCATGGCATATTATTGGAGAATCACACCGAAGACGAGCTTCATGATTATGAGGCGTATTGTATCGTCATCGGAAGCACTCCCCATAAACAACCGGAGCGCTTTGATCTTGAAGGCGATGAATCGATCGTGCAATTCGTAGAGCACCTTGCGGAAGGAACTGAAGAACCAAAAGAAGAATAATATACTCTTTGCATATATATGAAACGCGCATTCGCCATTTCGCTTATTGTGAGCATCGCGGCTATCACCATATTCAGCGCTCTTGCGATGCAACATGCAAGCGCGCATGGGCATGTGGGCTGTCTTTCCGCCGCCGCGCCGGTACCCGCCTGCCCTGCAAGCGATGTGGTAACAATGTTCCTCTTTCACGCGGGAATATTAAAGAGTTTGTTGCTTGCGATCGTCGGGTCGTTTGCAGTGCTCGCATGCGCGCTCTTCATTGCAGTAGTGATAACACTGCACGAACGCGCCGGACCATCGTTTCCCACGCGGCGTTCCGCATTGTTTTCCCTGATCACTCCCCTTGCATATTCCCGCGCGGCATTGGCGCGTTGGCTCGCGCTACACGAAAACAGCCCTTCATACATGTAGCGCGCACAAGCATCTGCTACGTATGCCGTAGCGCGCTTGTGCGTTTTCATTCCCTTTCCGTAAGGGAATTTTATTTATCATAAAATCCCATGAACATACATGTAAGAAATATAATTATCGGTGCGGGAGCGGTCGCCATTCTCATCGCCGGAGCCGCATGGATGCGGCAACTCGCCGCAACAGAAAGCGCCTCTCAAAAGGAATGGAGCGGCGCCGTGCTTGCCGCGCAGGAATCGTTCTATGATTTCGGCACCATCTCGATGGCGGCTGGCACAGTACGCAATGTGTTCGTTATACGCAACGACGGCGCGGAGCCGGTAACGATCACAAAAATCACCACCTCCTGCATGTGTACGAAAGCGACGCTGAAAAGCGGCGGCCGCTCATTCGGTCCGTTTGGCATGCCCGGACACGGCGCCGTACCGGGCATTTTGCAGGTGATCACGCCGGGAGAAACCGCGGAGATCGCGGCGGTGTTTGACCCCGCTGCGCACGGCCCTTCGGGTACCGGCAAAATACGCCGCGTGGTATCAATCGAAACTAACTCGCAGATAAAGCCGAAGCTCGAACTTTCGTTCGCGGCGGACGTAACCCCCTAACACCACTATTATGGATATGAGAAAAATAGTTATTGGACTTCTCCTGACGCTTGTTGTGACATCGCTCATCACCGGAGCGGCGGCGATGGATACGCTTGCGCGCGTTACGCGGCTTGAAAACCGCATTGATCATCTCGACGAAGAAGTGGACGAAACGGCAACCAATGTGAAAAAACTGCTTTCCCGTGCGCCTGTTTCTGCTGAAACGGAAAAAACCGCGCCATCCAGGGCAAAAGCGGAAGCGGCTATCCGCGAATACGACTTCGGCACAATCAAAAAACAAAACGGAAACGTGTATGCGGATTTCGCGATCAAAAATACCGGAACAGATACGCTTACTATCGGCGACATCATCACTTCCTGCGGATGCACAGTGGCAACAATCGATACAACGACGGTCGCTCCGGGTAAAACAGCGACCGTGCGGGTTGTATTCGATCCGAACTTCCACGAAGAGCCGCAAGGGCGTTTCTCACGCTCGGTGTTCATCCCTACGAACGACCCCGCGAGTCCGGAGATCGAATTAAAGATCTTCGTTGAAATTATTAACTAACCGCTAGTATGTATGGAAAACCGAAACGAACAAAATCATGTGCCTGAAGTGTTGATACCGCAAACAGACTTTGTGCTTCCTGCGGAATGCGCAATCGAAAACAAACAAGAAATAGTGAAAACCAAATACTGGAAATGGGCGGCGATCGGTTTTATTTTCGTCTTCGCGGTGAATCTGCTGTTTGAGATCACTATCAGTATCCGGCCGCGCTTCTCTTCATCGGAACCGCGCGTGACCGCGCAACAGACCGAAACAACCCTCAGTGAATCGATAGTACCAACCGCCGGCGTAATACTCCCTGTCCGCTGGGGCGACCTCGGCAAGCAAATGGTGGACGCGGGCGTGATCGACGGAGCGAAATTCGAAGCCGTCTATACTCAACGCGGCGGACTGGATGACACGACAAAAAAACTGCTCTATGGAACGGACAACGGCGCGCTTGTCATAAACGCACAAAATTCCGGCGTACTGCTCAACCTTCTGTGGGCGCTCGGGCTTGGCAATAAAAACGAAATTCTTGAAAAGGGCCCGATGCAAGACAAGCAATACGGTGGCGCGGACCGTTTCGCCTCCACCGGCGGATGGACGCTCGCGAAAGGCAATGTGATGAATCACTACAGCAAACACGCGCTCATGACGCTCACGCCGGACCAGCAGGCGCTGGTGGCGCGCGCATCTAAAAACATCTATCGCCCCTGTTGCGGCAACTCGGTCTATTTCCCCGACTGCAATCACGGCATGGCGATGCTCGGTTTGCTTGAGTTGATGGCATCACAAGGAGTAAGCGAAGCGCAGATGTACAAGACCGCGCTCGCAGTAAACGCGTACTGGTTCCCCGACACCTACACTGCAATCGCAAAATACTTCGCAAAGCGCGGCACCGTGTGGGCAAACATCGACCCGAAGGAAGCGTTGAGCGCAACGTATTCAAGTGCGCAAGGGTATCGCCAAATCCTCTCTGAAGTAGAACCGTCCACACCGAAAGGCGGCGGCGGTTGCGGAGTATAAACAACATAACCGCCACAACACATATGCACGATAAAAACAAAACGATTGCCATGGGGGTGGTCATCGCCGGATTCCTGATGCTTGTCTATTACGTCATACCGGCAGACGGCATCAGTTTCGGCGGCGAAGCAAGCGCATCGCCCTCAAAAACTACACAATCATTCGCTCCCCCGCTTACCGCGCCCCCGCGCGGTGGCGGCGGATGCGGTGTATAATGAACCCATGCTCGCAAGACCTATTGTAAAAGGGATGGTGGGAACGATCGCACTGCTTGCGGTTTATTTTACGGTGGTTTCTCTCATTTCCGGCTGGGGTTTCGCGCTCGATCAATTCACTGCATTCTGGTATTTCATCATCAGTTTGGCGGTAGGTTTCGGTATTCAAGTCGGGCTCTTCACCTATCTCAAAGCAACGGCGCACACCCGTGCCTCTGCGGGAAAGGTTGTGGCGATATCGGGCACCACTTCGACTGTTGCGATGATATCGTGCTGTGCGCACTATGCGGCAAACATTCTCCCGATACTCGGCATCACCGGCGCACTCTCTCTCGTCGGACAATACCAGATACAGCTGTTTTGGGTCGGACTGGTCGCAAATGCGCTTGGCATCGCGTACATAACCCGTAAGATCATTCACATTACACATCAATGAAACGCTTTGTAATAATCGGGGTCTTGATCTTAGCGGCGGCGGGGTCGCTTTATTGGGTAGTGAAAAGTGAGAGCGCCAAAATCGCTACATTCGAAGAATGCGTAAAAGCCGGCTGGCTTGTCCGCAATATAAAGGTGTATGACGGCTTCGGCCCCATTGAGCAAGAATGCACGCTGTGGAGCGACAGAAGCTTTGTAAAGCAAAAAGGTGGGGCGAGTCAGCAAACCGAGCAGCCGGCGAACGGGGTGCAGAGTAATTGGGAAACTAAAACCGATGACCGGCCGCCGGTAACGGTTAAGGTAACTCCAGCTGAGTTCGGTAAAGACGCGGAGACATGGAAATTTAACACCGTTTTCGACACTCACTCGGGAAGCTTAGACGAAGACCCTCGGGAAATAGCAACGCTCATAGACGAAGAGGGTAACGCATATCGATCACTTGCATGGGAGGGAGCCGGGCCCGGCGGCCACCACCGCGAAGGAGTCCTGGTATTCGCCCCGGTATCTCCTCTTCCGCAATTGATCACGCTAAAGATTCAGGCCATCGGCGGTATTGCCGAGAGAACATTCACGTGGGAAATAAAATAGATCGCACATAAAAATCAAAAAGGTCGAAGAAAATAAATATAACTAATTATCAATAAATTATTATGAAATTTAACGCACAAAAATTCGCACTTGCCGCAACCATCACGATGAGCGTTGCGTATGCGATCTGCACCGCATTCACCGCGCTCAATCCCGACCTTGCCATGAAATTCCTTGGCTGGATCATCCATTTGACGAATGTGGACAAATTTACCGCAATCGAGGTGACATTCGGCGGATTCATCATCGGCATCGTACCGATCCTTGCATACACCTACCTCGGGACATATTTGTTCGCATCGTTGTATAATAGATCCATACAACAAAACGCATAAGTGTATGGAACATGAACACATAAATTCCGTTCAAAAAGAAGCGGAGGTAGTTTACACCTGCCCCATGCATCCGGAGATCCGCCGCACCGCGCCGGGAATGTGCCCGGAGTGCGGAATGACTCTTGTCCCCGCTAAAAAGAAGAAAACGGACGCGGATCATGGCGCACATGACCACGCAGAAGAAAGGGCTTCTGTGGGAGCGGACAAGCATGCCAGCCACAGCACCACGATGTTTTTCAGAAAATTCTGGATAAGTTTGATCCTCACGATTCCTGTCGTGCTCTATGCTGACATAATCATAAATATCTTTGCGTGGTCTCCTCCCTCTTTCCCCGGATCAGAATATTTGCCTTTGGTTTTTGGCTCGATCGTGTTCTTTTACGGCGGATGGGTCTTTCTTGCCGGAGCACGGAGAGAGATCCAAGCCCGTCTGCCGGGCATGATGACGCTTATCGGTATTGCTGTTTCAGCGGCATATCTCTGGAGCGTGTATGCGGTGTTTGCCGACGAGGAGGCCTTGTTTTGGGAACTCACCACATTGATCACCATCATGCTTCTCGGCCATTGGCTTGAAATGCGTGCGGTGCGTGGCGCGCAAGGAGCGCTGAAAGAATTATCAAAACTGCTTCCGGATACCGCAGAAGTGATCCGAAACGGCGTAACAGAAACGATCCCGCTTTCTGAGCTTCGGGAGAATGACATGGTTCTCGTAAAACCGGGAACCAAAATTCCGGCCGACGGCACGATTATAGACGGTGAATCGGATATGGATGAGTCAATGGTCACCGGAGAATCAAAGCCGGTTTCCAAGAAAGAAGGTGATCCGGTCATCGCCGGTACGATCAACGGCGACGGAGCGCTGAAGGTTATTGTCGCACATATTGGTGAAAAAACATTTCTTGCGGGAATTATGCGCCTGGTTGCCGAGGCGCAGGCATCGAAATCACGGCTTCAAATGCTGTCAGACAAGGCCGCTCTTTATTTGACGATACTGGCGGTTGTAGGAGGCCTTATTACCTTGATCGCATGGCTTGCGGTGGGCGCTGATATTGGCTTTGCCGTGGCTCGGCTTGTAGCGGTACTTGTCATCGCCTGCCCTCACGCGCTGGGGCTTGCCGTGCCTCTTGTTGCCTCAATTTCTACAACCAAGGCGGCGCACAACGGCATTCTGGTGAAACAGCGGATCGCGTTGGAAGCGGCCCGGACGATCAATGTAGTTCTTTTTGACAAAACCGGGACACTAACCAAAGGCGAGTTTGGGGTTGTAGCGGTATGGAATACAAACGATCATAGCGCGAATGAGGTCCTTGAGCTTGCCGCTTCGCTTGACGCGCTATCGGAACATCCGATCTCAAAAGCTATTGTTGCCAAAGCAAAAGAGCAAAGCCTCTCGCTCAAAGAACCGAAGAAATTTGAGGCATTGAAAGGCAAAGGGGTGAGGGCGTTCATTGAGGATAAAGAAATAATGGTAGGAGGGCCGGCGCTTCTTGAAAGTATTGGCATCACTGTTCCCGAAGAACTTTCAGGACTGATCAAAGACGCCGGCATGAAGGGGCACACGGTTGTCTTTGCGATACAGGAGCAAATACTTCTGGGTGCGATCGCTCTCGCCGATATCGTGAGAGAAGAGTCACGTGAAGCGATCAAAGCGCTTAAGGAAATGGGTATTCGGACTTCTATGATCACGGGCGACTCAGAGGATGTGGCCGCATGGGTCAGCAAGGAACTTGGCATTGATGAATACTTTGCGCGCGTACTCCCTCATCAAAAATCCGAAAAAGTTAAAGGGCTTCAACAACGAGGTGTCAAAGTCGCCATGGTCGGTGATGGCATCAACGATGCGCCCGCACTCACCCAAGCCGATCTTGGCATAGCGATCGGCGCAGGCACGAATGTTGCCATTGAATCGGCTGGGATCATTCTGGTGCGCAATGATCCGAGAGACATCGTGAAAATTATCAAACTGTCCAAAATGACATACTCAAAAATGATACAAAATCTTTTTTGGGCAACCGGATACAATGTCGTCGCACTTCCTCTCGCGGCAGGAATTCTTGCATTCAAAGGTATTTTGCTTCAGCCGGCGCTTGCCGCCGTGTTTATGTCGGCAAGTACGGTTATCGTTGCGATTAACGCACTCCTTCTTCGGCGAAAACAGCTGTAACAAAAAATAGAATGCCAGTTTTTTTGTTTTTGCATTTCATGCAGTATAATAAGTACAGAAATCATTAACGTTGTATTATGGCAAAAATAAAAAGGATCGTGGTAGACAGGAACTTATGCATCGGCGCGGCAAGCTGTGTGCTGTCGGCCGACACCGTGTTTGAACTCGACGCGGAAAACAAAGCAATCATCAAACTCAAAGGCGGCGTGAAAAGCCAAGACCCCGCGGAAAAAACAGCGCTTGAAGATGACGCGGTTGCAGACGACACCTTGCTGACCGCCGCGCAGTCATGCCCCACGCGCGCTATATTTCTCTACGACGAAGACGGCACACAGGTGTACCCCTAATGGAAAAAATAAAATATCTCATCATCGGCGGCGGCATTGCGGGCACCACGGCCGCAGAAACGATACGCCAACAGGACCCCGCGGGTTCTTGCGCCATCGTGTCAGACGAACCATATCGGCTGTATTCGCGCATCATGCTTTCAAAGCCGAATTTTTTTCTCGAAAAGATCCCCTTTGACCAGATCTGGCTCAAACAGCCCGAATGGTATACACAACAAAATATCACGCTCATCATCGGTAAAAAAGCGACCGCGCTTGATAGTGCGGCAAAAATAGTAACGCTTGATGACGGCACGGCTATCGCATACGACAAATTACTCATCGCCACCGGATCGTGCGTGCGAGCATGGGAAATTAAGGGTGCCGATAAACAAAATATTTTTTATCTCCGCACGCTTGATCACGCAAAACAGATAATCGCACAAGTAAAAACGGCACAGCGGGCGATCGTGGTGGGCGGCGGCTTTATCGGATTTGAAATGTGCGACATGCTGAAGCTCGCCGGTATTGAAGTAACGCTCGTTATACGCGAACCGCACTTCTGGGACCCCATACTTGATCAGCATTCCGGTGCGCTCATTGAGGCGGCACTAGAACATGGCGGCGTGAAGATTGTGCGCAATTCTCTGATAAAAGAAGTAGTGGGAAAAGATGCCGCACAGGGCGTTATACTCCAAAACGACATCGCACTTCCCACCGATATGATCGTTGTCGGCATTGGCACCTACTGCCCAATAGAGTGGATCGCTGGTAGCGGTATTAAAGCAAGCCGAGGCATTATTACCGATGAATATCTTGCCACAAGCGCGCCCGATGTATGGGCTGCGGGCGATGGCGCGGAATTCAAGGATGTTGTTTTAGGCGAACAGATCCAGCTGGGCAATTGGGCGAACGCGCAAATGCAGGGAAAAATCGCCGCGCGCAACATGTGCGGCGCGCACGAGCAGTTCCGCCTCGTATCGTTTTACGTGACAAGCGGGTTTGGCATTACTATCGCGTTTGCGGGCGACATACGCCCGGACGAAGGGCTTAGTCCTGAGCATGTCGAAGGGCGCGAAATCATTGCCCGAACTACGGCAGACGGCAATTCCCTGTCGCGCATCATTCTCAAGAATGACAGGATCATCGGCGCAACAATGATCAATAACACCAAAGAGCTTGCTGTGATCACAAAACTCATTGAAAAAGGCGCACCTATGGAGCACAATAGAGATAAGCTTTCAGATCCATTATTTGATCTCAAAACTCTTTTATGAGCGACCCTTCGACCCCTTCAACAAGTAAAATCCGCATTGGATGGTTCTCATTTTCCTGCTGTGAGGACAATACCGTCATCATGACGGAAGTAATGAACGACCATTGGCAGGAATGGAAGAAATTATTCGACTTTCGCCACGTGCGCGTACTGAAATCGCACAATGTGCTCGATGAGCTTGATATCGCATTTATCGAGGGTGCGGTGGCATCAGATACGCAGGCAGAGAAAGTGCGCGAGATACGCGCAAAATCAAAACTCGTGGTAGCGATTGGCGCGTGCGCCGTCGTCGGCATGCCTTCAGGCCAGCGCAACTTTTTCACCGAAGGGCAGAAAAAAGAGATTGAATTTCTCGTTGCGCGATTCGGCGCGTTGCCGAAGGTGCTCAAACTCGCCGATGTGATAAAAGTGGATGCCGAGGTGGGCGGCTGCCCCATCGACCCCGATAAATTTCTGACCGCGGTGAATACATTAGTAAAACAATTTCAGCAAGGTTAGTTTTTTGTTTATCACATGCATACCTTTGATCTTAATTTGGAACACATCACAAAAGTTGAGGGATCAGCCGCGCTTGAATTGCGCGTGAAAGATAATAAGGTGGAGAGCGTGCATTTCAAGATCACCGAACACAAGCGCTTTTTCACCGAGGCAATAAAAGGAAAACCGCTCGCCGCACTTCCTCAGCTCCTTGCGCGCATCTGCGGAACCTGTTCAAACGCTCACCTTATGGCAAGCATTGAGGCGTGCGAGGATGCGCTCGGGATAACGCCATCAAAGCAAACGATGCTTTTACGCCACCTTACTATGCACGGCCTCATTATCCGAGACCATGCACTGCATCTGTATCTTTTTTCTATGCCGGACATCTTCGGCAAAGACGCTTTTTTAGATTTTGACGAGGAAGATCCTGTACAGCATCAACTGCTCCATGACGCGTTTGAAATGAAAGCGGCGGGCAACCATCTCGCGATGCTCGTCGCAGGCCGTTCGGTGCACGCGCTTCACCCCACAATCGGCGGTTTCCTCCATTTCCCCGAAAAAGAAGGTATTGCCGAATCAATAAAAAAACTTGAAGCGATACGCCCCGCCGTGCTGCGGCTTGTCGAAGTATTCAAAAATTCGCCGTTTCATTTCGACCGCAATACGAATTTTATGGCGCTCACCACCGATGCATTCCGCTATTTGGACGGCTGGATAGAAACATCCGCCGGAGAAAAAATTCCCGAAGAAAAATATCGTGACCATGTAGAGCGCGTGGTACTTCCCTATTCGCAGGCATCCGCGTACAAGCACAATCACAGCTCGTACATGGTCGGCTCGCTTGCACGAGTCAATCTCGCCAAAGATCGCCTGCATCAAAACACGAAAGAAACGCTTAAGGATGTTCTTACGCTGTTCCCTTCAACCGACATTTACCACAACAATCTCGCGCAGGCGATCGAAATACTTCATTCTATAGATGATTCACTTGAGATTCTCAAAACCACCACATTCACCCCCGAACCGGTTATCAAAGCGGCTCCAAAGGCAGGCATCGGTATCGGCGTCATCGAAGCGCCCAGAGGCACGCTGTATCATAAAGTACACATTGACGATAAAGGCATCGTGATAGAAGGAGAAATTATCGTGCCTACTGGACAAAACCAAGTAAATATTGAAGAAGATATCTGGCGGCTCACGGATGAGCTACTCGCTAAAGATACGCCGAAAGAAACCATCGCGTTTGAAATCGAAAAGCTCATCCGCGCCTACGACCCCTGCATGAGTTGTGCATCGCATTTTCTCAAAATTGATTGGCAGAAAGTATAGCGGAAATCCCATTAAACGCTTCGTTCTCCGAGAGCGCCGACGGCACACCGATGAC
>CAYHUB010000021.1:0-2634 GCA_964359755.1 uncultured Candidatus Saccharibacteria bacterium | reverse complement strand
CAGGAATAAACTTTTCAAGACCATGAAGTAGCGTCACATTTTCAATTCCCATCACCGTATCAATAACCACCATCTCTTCCGGCGTCTCCCACTCTTCATTCGGGTCAACCGTCTTGAATTGAATATCAGCAAACCGCTCCCGCAATCGCGGCAGTATTTTTAGCGGCAGCGCATCTTCGTGCACATCGGGATTACCAAATACGAAAATAACCATATATATACTGTAGCAAAAAACGGGATAAAAAAGAAAAACCCCGCCACGATGTGCGGGGTTTTGCTTAAGAAGAAAGAGCTACTACGCTATGCCAAGGAGCATAGCGGTGCCGGCGATGAATGCCACCGCAAAAAGCGCGAGGCAGGGGTACACGAGCGTGCGGTGATAACTCGGCGTGCGGATCCCCGTGAAAAAAAAGAACAAAAAGACAAACAATAAAGCGAATGGTACTGCAAACAGCAGGTGAACCGTTAAAACGATACCATGTTCTATGGGACTTTCATGCTGCTTCAGCCACCCGACTGATGCAACTGCAAAGACCATAAGAATAAGGGTGCTTGTTGCGCACAGGGTGTGCAACAAGCGAAGGCACCCGTCACGCGTTTCCTGCGTGATGCCGCTTTTAACATACAACCTCCCGAACATCGCCGTAATAAAAAGAGCGGCGGCAAGCAATGAAAACAAACAAAGAACAAGCATCCTTTCTGACATTTTATCACCTCCGTTTTTTTATTACATTGTTCCTCTACTATTCCCTATGTAAAATTAAAAGTCAATCAATGCCATTGTGCCAACTCTCAGATCGTTTCATTTGCAAGCGCGATGTGGCGCAGGGTGTACTTTCTGAGCATTGCCGCCTGCTTTTTCGTGATAACTTCGCACGGCACGCCCCAATGTATTGTAATGATATCCCCTGTTTTTGCCTCATCAATATCTATCGGCGCACCGAGCCCGCGCGCAATTTTCTGTATCATCGGCGCGCCAAGCGCAAGCTTTCCCACTTCATATACAAGCGGCTCTGTTTCCACCTCGAGAAACATGCCGTCCGTTTTTTTAACAACACCCCAGCTGACAATGCACGACGCCATGCTTTCTATCGTATGCGGCTTGGCGACATGCCCCGTGCGCTTCCAAATATCAAGCACATGGAACGAATGATGCGGTACCGCGCCTTTGCCGATCTTGTCCGCCACGAGTGCGAACGATTTTTTTCCGATGCGTTTGTCTATTTTATGATCGTCAACAAGATGCTCATAAAAATCTTTTTTCTCAACATTCTCCAGTAGGTCGCTCCCTATCCAATACGCCTCCACTACGCGCACATCGAATGGATTTTCTATCCGGTTTGCCTCCGCGATCTTTTTGAGATATGGATACATGGTTTGAAACTGCGCGAGCAGTGCGGCAAGCGCGGGGTCGCTTTCACTGTGTTTAATATGCTCGGCTATTTCGCTCGACGCATCGGGTCCGCAATAATGAAGCCGATTCGGCCCGAATGCGTACCGACTGCATTTTAAGAGACCGTCCCAACAGGACTGGGAGGAAAAAGTAAGCACATTACTGAGAGAGAGATGACTGTAAAAACGCTTGTTGTGATGCAATGTTTTCCGTCCTTTTCACAAACATCGTAATAAGCAAAGCCCCTGCGGTAAGTAATATCATCTGCGTAAGCTGAACACCGTTAAGGGTGTGCGTGATAAAAACAGCAGAGAGCACATTTGTCACCAGCGTTGCAGGGACTAATAGCGCCGCCACGTACGTTGCGGGTGCATACTTGAGTGCCGTATACCACGCGAGCACATAACCAAGTAGTAATATGCTTGTCAGCATCGTCCACCCCCATTGTTCAAACGAAAGCGTGGAAAGCGGCACCGTACTCCCTTTGCCAAGCACGACTGCAAATAAAATAAGCGAACCGATTATCATGCGCGCACCGGCAACGGTAATGCTTGAGATGTCTTTGAGCGCAATTTTTGCAATGACATTTTCAACCGCCCACAACAGCGTTGCGCCAAGCACCATCAGCTCCCCGATATTGAAATTAAATCCTTTGAATCCGCCGACAACAAAATTTGCCGCAAATAATGCGCATACGCCAACCCACTGCATCCATGAGAATCGCTCCTTCAAAAACGGCACGGCAAGCAAAAGAACCCATACGAACAATGTCTTATGAATAAGCCCCGCGTTCAGCGCGCTTGTCTGGGAAAGCCCCGTGAAAAACAGTGCGAATGGCACTGAACCGCCGATGGCCCCGATGGCAAAAAGACGGAGCATTTGCCCCTGCGTGAGCGATATGATCTCCCGCCACTTGCCGAGCATAAGAATAATACCGATAAGAAACGCCGCCACAATGGCATTTTTCAGCGTCGTATATACGATAGGGTCTTTCACTGCGGTGACCGCAATTTTAGTGAGAAAATTATTCGTGCCCGAAATGACCGCCGTGATAAGCGCGAGCACCGTCGCGTACCGATACGGATGATTTTTGATAGTTGCAAACATATATTAATAGTATACTATATTTTCCATGATCGCCATACTTCACAAAATATGCCGTTGAGCAACACGCGCACTCCATCTTCTTCACAGTTAGCAAAGAAAATGTTATGCTGGCACAATAATCACAGGTATGTATT
>CAYHUB010000020.1:0-13407 GCA_964359755.1 uncultured Candidatus Saccharibacteria bacterium | reverse complement strand
AATGGATTTGCCGCCTGTGCCGCTTCCGCTTCCGCCGCTTTTACCGCCGCGTCGGCTTCCGCCTTCACGCGCACTTTCTCTTCCGCAACACCCACGCTTCTGCCTTCCGCGTATCCTTGCACTCTTCCCGCGTCTTCTCCTTGTACCTTCCCGTATGAAAATCCGATCGCTCCTCCCGCAACCGCCCCGACCGCAAGCAGGATAACCGCAAACACTGTTTTTGTCGTTGGTGCCATAAAAAATGTGCTTTTTAAAAATAATAAATACTCTTATAGTATAAAGGATTTAAATGAGAAAATGAACCCTCTGGAATTTTATCCGCAAATCAGGTATAACTGATATGTGCTGCATTCGCGGGTGTCGTATAATGGTTATTATTCCAGTTTTCCAAACTGGTAACGGGGGTTCGATTCCCCCCACCCGCTCCCTTGAACTTGAAAATAGAAAATAGAACACAGCGAGTAGACTATAGGTAAAAACACCATGGTGCCACGAAACCTAAAAATTACTGCGATACTTTTTTGCATAGTAAGCGCGATCGGCTTGCTGGACGCGACCTATCTCACCGTCAAACATTACCTCGGAGGTATTCCCCCGTGCACGCTCCGCGGATGCGAAGTTGTGCTCACCAGCGCGTATAATACTATTGCCGGTATTCCTGTCGCGCTGTTGGGAGCGCTGTACTACGCGACGATCTTTATCTTATCGCTTGCATATATCATCAGTAAAAAAGAAGTTGTTATTCGGCGCGCCTCATACCTCACGCCCGTAGGGTTTCTCGCTTCCGTGTATTTCGTCTATCTCCAGCTTTTTGTCATCAACGCGATATGCCTGTACTGCATGGCATCAGCCGCGACATCAACGCTTTTATTTATACTCGGCGCATATGTTGTTATCGTGATGCGCAAGCAACCGGCAATAAGGTAGTTTGCAATGGAAAATGCAGGTTTGTAAGCCTGCATTTTAGTAACAATGATGAATCCATTTTTCGCTGATGTTGATATTAAGCACAACGTCGCGCGGTGAAATTTCCACTTTTTTAAGAGCAATAACGCATTCCCACGGATTATCTTCATTCTCCACGCTGGGATAATAAATGCCGACGATCCATATCTTTCCGTTCCTTCTGTCTCTTTCCATCACCAGTATGCTTCCCGCATATAAGGTAAAAGATTCGCCCTTATACTTGCCTTTCAGTCCCGTTGTCGTCTTCCATCCCCGCATCTGCCCAATATATCTGTCTATCGGGCCAGCAATCACGCTGTTTGCGGTTACAATAAATACAGCTAATGCTATTGCCGCTACAACAATCGCTTGTTTCATGCTAACCCCTCCTTATATTGAATTATTAAAGATGCTGACGATATGCTTGTTCTATACTATTTTAAGCAATCATGCAAGTTCCGCGAGCACTGTCTCCATCAAAACAAAAACATCGCTTACACGATGTTTTTGTTTTGATGGAATAAACCTTCTATGCTAAATCTTTTTTCTTCGCCTCAAACTCTTCTTTATTGATCTCTCCTTTTGCGTAGCGTTCTTTGAGAATATCGAGCGGGGTTTTGTCATGGCCACCGTGCGCGCCTTTTGTCTGGCCGGCAACCCACCGCACGAGTAACACAATTCCCGCGATGATTATTGCCCACCAGATAAGCATGAATAATCCGCCGCCAAAGCCCCAGCCCATCATACTACTGCCTTCATATCCCCACCCCATCATGTTGGCAGACGCGTATCCCGTCGCGCCAAGCACGCCGAGCATCGCATATCCCGCAATCATAAGTTTTGTAGTCATATGTGAGTTAATCAAAAGCAACACGCAACCCTATGCATAGGGTTGCGTGTTCGTCCGATCAAATATCGTAAATTTATTTCTTCACAGAATCCTTCAACCCTTTGCCTGCTTTAAATTTTGGCACCGTGGTTGCCGCGATCTGAATTTTTTCCCCTGTCTTTGGGTTTACACCCTGGCGTGCGGCTCGGGCCTTCACGCAGAACGTTCCGAAACCGGAGATTGCCACGTCATCACCCTTTGAAAGCGTTTCCTGGATGGTGGAAAATACCGCATCCACCGCGTCTTGCGCTGCCTTTTTTGTTTCCAATCCTGCCTTTGAAAGCACTGACTCTACTAATGCATCTTTATTCATATATTTGATTAAAACGTTACCTTACAAAACGACCTTTAAAAAATAAATGTTAATACTTCTTTAGTATACCAAAGAAACACAAGCAATACAAGGGTTTTCCCAATACCATGTCGTTGCTGGCTTTGCGCCACCGAAATAAAAAAGAGGCGGGGAGTGAATTTCCCCGCCGTTTACACGTCTCTGAGAGCAAAAATACAAAATGTGCTAATTTTTACACGAAAGTTCCGTGTCCCGGGATGATCTTTTTCCCGCCGCGATGATAGATGGTCTTTACACGCGTCTTTCCCGGAGAAAGCGACCGAAAAGCATCCATGGATGCCATCGGCACATAAAACGGGAGGTCGTGCGACGTTGGGTGAAAGTCATCCCACGGCGTATTGCCGGTGTATTCTTCCTCCGCGGGCTCATCGGCGGTAGAAGAAAGCTCGTGGACTTCATCAAGCAATGCCTCCATATCCATCGCCTCGGCAGGAAGCTCTTTGATCGAAACGTGCTTTTTGCGGTAGGAACCTCCTTGTAACCTTTCTTCCTCCTCTGCGATCTCGGGGAATATCTCCTTAAAAATCATTGCCTTCATACACCTGTTTCTTTTCATTTTTCTCCCTCCTTTTTTGATTTATTTTTTTGCTTTCTATCGCTTATGTATATGTAAAAGTGCGCGCTATTCTCCTGCACGATAATAACCCTGCACGGCTGAATATTCCAGTACGGTTATACACAGCAATTCCTACTGCGCAAGAACCTTGTGTACATGCGAAATGGACCGGGCACGGCCTGTTATATCATCAATGTCCATCATGACCGCGTCCACCGCAACCTCGCCCTCGGTAATATCCGGCCGGGCTTGTTCTCCGCAGAACGCGCGGATCACCGCATCCTTTTCCATGCCAATGACCGATTGCGTCGTTCCCGTCATACCGACATCGGTGATGTACGCCGTGCCTTTTTCAAGTATCTGCGCATCCGCGGTCGGCACATGCGTATGCGTGCCCAGCACCGCAGAAACCTTGCCGTCAAGATAAAACCCCATGGCGCGCTTTTCCGCTGTCGCTTCCGCGTGAAAATCAACAATGATAACGCTGTTGTTATCCGTGCGTTCTTTAAGAAATGCGCCGATAACGAGAAACGGATTGCGATACGCTTCTCCCATAAAAAGCGTGCCGATGAGATTAACAATGACAATCGCTTTGTCGCCTTTCTCAACTGTCATAAACCCCGCGCCAAGCATCCCTTCCTGAAAATTAAGCGGTCTGATGAGTGGAGCATGTTCCTCGGTAAGAAACGCGGCGGCCTCTTTTTTATCAAACACGTGATTGCCGGAAGTGATCGCGTCAACGCCCACAGCAAGCATTTCGTCTACCACTTTTTTTGTAATGCCGGCGCCATGCGCGAGATTCTCGCCGTTGCACAGCACAAAGTCAGGGTGAAGCTCTTCCCGCAATGCAGGAAGTAGGCGCGCGACCGCCTCGCGCCCCGGTCGTCCCATTACATCGCCGATAAAAAGTATCTTCACAAAAGAAAATTATCTGGCGTATTCGATCACCCGCGTTTCGCGAATGATGTTCACTTTGATCTCCCCGGGATATTTGAGTTCTTGTTCGATCTTGTCCGCGATGTGCCGCGCGAGTTTATGCGCCGCGAGATCGTCGATCTTTTCCGGTGTGACGAATACGCGAATCTCGCGTCCCGCGGAGATTGCGTATGATTTTTCTACGCCTTCAAAAGAATTCGCAATACCTTCAAGCTCTTCAAGCCGGCGCAAATAGGTCTCCATCGTGCCGCGCCGCGCGCCCGGCCTGCCGCCCGATATAGCATCCGCGGTCTGGACAATGACCGATTCAAGCGTTTCATACGGGTATTCTTCATGATGCGACTGCATCGCCTGCACCACGCGCTTATCAATATTGAATTTCTCAAGGATCTTCTTGCCGATCTCAACATGCGTGCCCTGCACCTCGTGATCCATCGCTTTGCCGATATCATGAAACAGCGCGCCGATCTTTGCGACCTCAACATCCGCCTTAAGCTCCTCGGCAAGCATTGCCGCAATATGCGCCATTTCCACGGAATGCAGAAGCACGTTCTGCCCGTAGCTCGTCCGATAATGCAGCCGCCCGAGCAGGTTTACCAGCTTCGGATCGATGCCGACGATGCCCAGCTCATACACCACCTCCTCGCCCGCCTTTTTAATGCGGTTTACCACATCGACTTTCGCCTTCTCCACCATTTCTTCAATGCGCGCGGGCTGGATCCTCCCGTCAACGATCAGCTTTTCAAGCGCGATCTTACAGATCTCCCGGCGCACCGGATCAAAACATGAGATTACAATAGTGCCCGGCGTATCATCGACGATGATCTCCGCGCCGGTAAGCCGTTCAAGCGTTTTGATGTTTCTGCCTTCGCGGCCGATGATCTTTCCTTTCATTTCATCGGAAGGAATACTCACTGTGGTCGTCGTGATCTCCGCAACCTGAGACCCCGCATATCGCTGAATAGTCGTTGCAAGGATCTCATTTGCCTTCTTTTCAAACGCGTCATGATTTTCGTTCTCGAGTCTGCGTATCTGCGTCAGCAGATCGTCTTTGTACTGCTGTTCAGTGATGGCCAATAACTCGCTTTTCGCCTGATCTTTGGAGTAGCCCGAAATTTTTTCGAGCGCCTCAGTTTTCCGGGCATGCGCCTGCTCCACCTCTTCTTTCATTATTTTTATCTTTTCCGCCTTCTCGGCAAGCTCTTTTTCAAACCGGTCGGTATCCGCAACCTTTTTATCGAGAAAATCCTCGCGATTTGCAAGCCGCTCTTCCTGTTTTGTGAGCTGCGCTTCCCGTTCTCTTTCTTCCTTCTTTGCGCCTTCCAAGATCTTTACCGCCTCTTCTTTCGCGGAAAGCACGATCTCTTTTGCCTTCGCGTGCGCCTCATCGGCCAGCTTTGCAAGCTTGTTTTCCAGCGTGCCTGCTTGAATATTCGCTATCTTTTTGCGCAGAACATAGCCGAGCGCGACGCCGAAAAACACGCCAATACTTCCGACGGTGAATAAAATCCCCAATACTGCATTATCAATAAGCCCCATAATTATGCTTTGGCGTTTCGTCTCCTGGTACAGGTATGAGCTTTTAGATGAGTTTTGCCGCGGGAGACCCGCACGCAAAAAACGCAATACCGTTTACACGGCGCGTGATGAAAAAAGAGAAAAAATGTAATCTGTCTTCATAATATCTCGCTTTTTTGGCAAATGCATTGCCGCTTGTTTGACACTGTGTGCCAAATCATCCTCCTCTGCTAAAACTAAAACCGGAACGACTTATACCAAAGTTACTACTTATATTACAATCCTAAGGATACCAAACATTGTCTGATTTGTCAAAACAAATACCCCGTATGCATAAAGCATCCGGGTCATACATGCATACTCTGCATATTTTACTTTGCGTTACAAAGCGTCAGATGCGAGGCGCGCCGAGTAGTGAAGCCGAAGCCGTACTACACAGTACGGCGAGGCGAGACACGGAGGCGGAACGAAGCAGATGGCGGTTTGTAACGCAAAGCATTATTTCTTCCTTGCCGTGATGATCTTATCGATAATGCCGTACGCTTTTGCTTCTTCCGGCGTCATAAAAAAGTCACGCTCGGTATCCTTGTCGATCTTTGCGAATGACTGGCCCGTATGGTGCGCAAACAGCTTTGTCATCCGCTCTTTCAGCTTCAAAATATGCTTCGCGGAAATTTCAATATCGGTTGCCTGCCCGCCAACCTCGCCCATGACCTGATGGATCATGATCTCCGCGTTCGGAAGCATGAACCGTTTTCCTTTCTCGCCCGCGGCGACCAAAAACGACCCCATGGATGCCGCCATGCCGACACAAATGGTGGACACGTCGCATTTGACGTACCGCATCGTGTCATAGACCGCAAGTCCCGCCGATACCGAGCCGCCGGGTGAGTTGATATAAAATTGGATATCTTTACCGCTGTCCTGCGACTCCAGAAATAACAACTGAGCGATAATGACGTTTGCCACCTCATCATTGACGGGTCCGCCAAGAAAAATAATGCGCTCTTTCAGCAACCGCGAGTAGATATCATACGCCCGCTCGCCATAATTCGTTTTTTCGATGACCGTTGGGATAAGATAACTCATACATTTCTATTTAGTGATACGCTCAAACACCTTTTCATTCTGTATGATACCGAAAATGTTCCGACGAAGCAACTCGTTGTTTTCGGGAGCATTCCCCTCCAGTGTGCGCTGTCGCGCCACCCGCTGGAACCGCTCTTCAACTTCCTCCTCTGTCGGTGCGATATTTTCTTTTTCTGCGACCGCCGCAAGCGCAAACATTATTTTCAGCCGCATCTCCGCCTGCTTCGTGAAATCTTTTTTTAGCTCGTCGCCGGTCTTTTTGATGTTGAGGCAATAGGTATCAAAATCAAACCCGTGCGCTTCCACGCTGTGCTTGAACTCATGGATCATATTTTCCGCTTCCTGCGCCACCGCGAGATCGCCGATCTCAATGCCGGAGCTCGTTGCGATCTCTTCCGCGAGCTGGTGGTGATACTCTTCTTTTTGCGCTTCTTCTTTTTCTTTTTGCAAACCCTCTTTGATGTTTGTCTTGAGCGCTTCCATGTTTTCAAATTTCCCGATCGATTGCGCGAACGCATCGTCAAGCGCCGGAAGCTCAACCGCATACACCGCGTTCATGGTCACCGTAAAATCAAGCATCTTGCCGCGTAAATTTTCTTTCGCATAATCAGCGGGCACCTTCACTGAAAACTTCTTTTCTTCATTCGCCTGCATCCCCACAAGCTGGTCTTCAAACCCCGGGATGAATTTATTGTCGCCGATCACCAGCGGATGATTGCGCGATTCGCCTCCCTCAATTTTCACGCCCGCCTGCCGGGTTTCAAAATTGACCTCCACTTTATCCCCCTGCTGCGCCGGCCGCGCCACCAGCGCTTCTTTTTTCCGCGACCGCAAAAGCCACGCAAGTGTATCTTGTATTTCCTGCTCCTCTACCGTTATGGGTTTCAGCATGCTTCCCGCGAGCTTTTTTGCGATCGCATTATAATCTGCAAGCGTAAACACAGGATGGGTCGCCACCGTAATCGTAAATATAAGCGGGTTTTTGGGCGCGATCTTCGTTACATTGATCTGCGGATGGCCGAGCGGCTTTACTTCGTGCGCTCTGAGCGCTTCGATGTATTTTTTTTCAATGACATCGCGGCTTGCCTCTTCAAAAACACCCGCGTCGCCGACATGCTGGCGCACGATCTCCTCGGGCGCTTTCCCTTTGCGAAATCCCTTTACCGCAAGATTCGCGGCCAGCCGTTTGAGCGCGCCTTTCTCCGCATGAGCAAGCTCTTCCACGGGAACCGTCACTTCAAACGATACCTGCGATTTTGGCAGTTTTTTATACACCACTCCTTCCATAAATATATGCCTTTAAATTACAAACTACGCCGCATTCTTATGCCATCACTATCCGCGCTCTTTCTTTTATCTTAACGGAAGCGCAGCCCCTCAATAACTATTATATAGATAAAGGGCGTGAGAGGATCAAAGAAAGAGTGCGGAGGGTGATGGCCATAGCCAAAATACTGCGGTTTTTATTTTTTCGCTTGTAGTTGTTTGTACAGCTCGATCCCTTCCACAATCACTTCCTTTGCCTCTTTTTTCCCTTCGATCGAGATCACTTTCACTTCCTTGCCTTCAAGGTGCTTGTAGTATTCGTAGAAATGCTTCAGTTCTTTGCGGAGATGCACGGAAAGATCGTCGATGTCTTCATATTCGTTAAACCGAGGGTCGCCCGTCGCCACCGCGATGATCTTTTCATCTTTGTCGCCGTTATCCATCATGCGTATCACGCCGACCGGGCGCGCTTCCACGATCGTGCCGGGCAATATGGGGTGCGTCACGAGCACAAGCGCGTCAAGCGGGTCGCCATCGTGCCAGTGCGTCTGCGGCAAAAACCCGTAATCAAGCGGGTAGTAAAAAGGGGAATACAGCACGCGGTCAAGCTTCAGCAATCCCGTATCTTTATCAATCTCGTATTTATTCGATGAACCGCGCGATATTTCAATGATCACATTGAATGCGTCCGGCGCTTTTTCTCCCAATGACACGTTAAGAATGTTTTTCATAAAAATATATTACTATTATTTGCTTTGAATTACGAAATGTCAGATTCGAGGCGCGCCGAGCATTGAAGCCGAAGCTGTACTATATCAGTACAGCGAGGCGAGAAGCGGAGGCGGAACGAAGAAGATGGCGTTTTGTAATTCAAAGCATTTATTCTTTTTCCGGTACGGGTGCTCCTTCGGTTTCCTTTTCCGTTTCCGTTTCACCTGCATCGTTCGTTTCTGTGTGCTCCTCTGCTGTCACTTCTTCGCTCGCAACCGATTCTTCCTCTGGCGTGACCACTGCGGCTTCTTCCACGGCCGGCCGCACATCTATTTTCCACCCTGAAAGCCGTGCCGCGAGACGCACATTTTGACCGCCTTTGCCGATCGCCAGCGAAAGCTGGTCGTTAGGCACCACCGCGGTGGACTCCCGCGTATCAAGGTTCACCTTTACCGAAAGCACCTTCGCGGGTGAAAGCGCGCTTGCGATGAACTTTTCTGGGTCGCTTGACCATTCAATAATATCAATTTTCTCGCCGCCAAGCTCGGAAATCACCGTGGTCACGCGCGAGCCTTTTTGGCCGACACACGAACCAATAGGGTCAACACTGTCTTGGATGGTGGCAACCGCGATCTTTGAGCGCGAACCCGCCTCGCGCGCAATCGCTTTCAACTGCACCACGCCCGAAGCAACCTCCGGCACTTCAAGCTCGAATAATTTCTGAATAAGCAGGGGATGCGAACGCGACACGACCACCATCGGGCCTTTCGGCGTCATATCCACCTTCACGATATACACTTTCATACGGTCGCCGATGCGATACCGCTCCTGCGGAATCTGCTCCTCCGGATACATGATTGCGGAAGTCTTGCCGAGATCAAAAATAACATTCTTCCACTCAAACCGCTGTACCTGCGCGCTGACCACCTCGCCTTCGCGGGATTTATATTCCGACAGCACCATTTCGCGCTCCGCTTCGCGCAGTCGCTGAATGATCACCTGCTTTGCGGTTTGCGCCGCAATCCTCCCGAAGTCCTCGTGCGTTTCAAGCGGAAAGGTAAGCTCTTCTTCCAAGACGACATCCGGCTTGATCGCTCTCGCATCCTCAAGCATAATGTGCCGTTCGGGGTTGAAGGTTATTTTTTTCACCGCGTCGTCAGCGCCCTCTCCGTGATCTCTCGCTTCTCCTTCGCTTTCCGCGCGCGCTTCTTCCTCGGGCGTGCGTAACATACTTTCATCCACCGCGACTTTTACCTGATACATTTTCACCGCGCCGGTTTCCGGCTCCATTGTTGCTCTGATGATCTGCCCGCGCTCGCCGTAATCTTTTTTATACGCGGCGGCTATCGCCATCTCGATCGTCTCGATTATCTTTTCTTTCGCAATCCCTTTTTCTTCCGCGATCTGGTTGATCGCCGACAAAAACTGTTTTGTATCTATCATATAGTATGTATTATCCTGGTTTATTTAAATAAAAAGCCCGTTCATTCAGAACAGACCATGCACTCTCTTATCTTTAGCTCTTCTATTATATCACCCGCATCGCGTTTGTCAATGCTCCCTGTTTGTCCAAGAGCGAAGCGATTAGCGCACAAACAGCCCCGAGACGGGATTGCGTTTTGTGGCTCAGATAAAACATCTGAGACAAAACGGGAACAGTCCAGCGGAGCGAGAGCGTAGTCGTGGCATTGTTATTTTCCGAGGTTTTCTAAAAATTCCACCAACAAACGCACGCCAAAGCCGCTGCCGCCTTTTGGCTTATAGTGATTTCGTTCAGAGAGAATCGCCGTGCCCGCAATATCAATATGCGCGTACGCTTTATGGTCGAGGGTGAATTCTTTCAGGAAAAGCGCCGCGGTGATGGCGCCCGCCGTCTTGCCGCCGGTGTTTTTTACATCCGCGATCTCGCTCTCGATCTGTTTTTTGTAGCAATCATCCATCGGCAATGCCCATAGTTTCTCACCGGTCTTTTCCGATGCGTCCGTCAGTATGCTCATCAATTCGTCATTATTCCCCAGCATCGCCGCATAGTGGCTCCCGAACGCCGCCGCGCATGCGCCGGTCAACGTCGCGAGATCCACCAGATGGGTCGGCTTGAATTCTGACGCCGCAAAATGCAACGCATCGGCAAGAATAATACGTCCTTCCGCGTCGGTATTGAGCACCTCAATTGTTTTGCCTGACGCGGTTGTGATGATGTCGCCCGGCTTATACGCTTTGGAGCTCGGCATGTTTTCTACCGCGGGAATTACCGCCACGATATTCAGAGGAAGTTCAAGCCGGGAGGCCGTAAAAAACGATGCCATAACCGCCGCCGCTCCCGCCATATCCATTTTCATTTCATCCATGTTTTCCGACGGTTTGAGCGAAATGCCGCCGGAATCAAAACACACACCTTTGCCGACAAGCGCCACTGTTTTTTCCGAGGGAACTGCGGGAGCGTACTGAAGCACGATGAGTGCCGGCTCCTGTTCCGACCCCGCGCCCACCGCAAGGATCCCGTTCATTCCGCGTTCGGCGAGCTCTTTCGCGCGAAGCACGCTGAACGTTACTCGCTCATGTTTTTTTGCAAGCAGTTCCGCGGTTTCAACGAGAAAATTCGGGGTCACCACGCTTGAAGGGTGGTTGGTCATATTGCGCGCAAAATACACCGCTTCCGCGATCAATACATTCCGCTCAAGCTGCTTCTGCCATACGCGCACCTCCTCTACTTCAATGATCTCAGGAAGCAAAAACTCCACCTCGGTGATTTTCGCTCCATCTTTTTTCTCTGCTCCTTTGCTTTTATACGTGTTGAATTTATACAGCGTGAGTACCGCACCTTCAAAAATATACCGCAATCGGTCTTCCGCCCTCTGGAGAGGCGAGCCGAATAACGTAAATGAAATTTTTACCGCGTCTGTCGCTTCAGCCGCCGCGATCGCCTGCGAGGCAACCTGCCGAAGTTTTTCAGCATCAAGCTCTTCTTTTTTACCGAGTCCGCACAAAACCACGCGCTTATACAGCACATTCTCGGGGTAGATAACCGCAACCTTACCCAGCTTGCCGGAAAAATCCTTATGCGCGAAATATTTTTTTATCTTTGAAAAAATAGGGAACAGCAATTCCGCCTCTTTTTCCGCGGTTTCTTTTTTAAACCCAAGCCCGCAGGGGATCTCCTCGCCTTCAAATACGCCAAATACCACCGCGTCTTTCTCGGTAAGCCAGCTTTGACTCAATGAAAATTTTGTCGTCAGCGTGTTGTCCATGATGCACGCTTTGTACCAAATTTTTACCTCTGTGTCAACGCAAAACCTCCCGACATTTTCAGGGGTGTTTATCGGTGACCTTTTTTGCGTTATCGCTAAAAATACGGCTGAATGACCGGCTCGGTGTCCGTGTTTTGCGAAGGCGGGGAAATTTTTTCAAACCAGCTTTGAAGTTTCTTTCGCAACGCTGCGGCTTCATCCGGATACTGACCGATAACATTCTTTTTTTCACCCGGATCGCTTACAAGATCGTACAGCTCCTCTTCCGGAAATTGCACTTTCTTCCCGGTCACTGCCCGCCACCACTGTATCTTTTCCATCGCCTGTTTTGATGTCCGTGAAATATATTTCCACCGTGGCGTTCTTATGCCGATGTCCTTATGGCGTTCGCTCCCCGTTTCAATGCCCCGATTTTTTAAACTTGCGCTTATGGAAAATGTTTCTTCCCATAACGGACTCCGTTCTAAAAAAACCTCCTGCCGCGCGCCATCTTTTTCACTGCCGTGTATGATCGGCGCAAGACTTGTGCCCTGAAACTGGTCAAGCGGCGGGTATCCTAAAACATCCACGATGGTGGGAAACACATCAACCGAACCGGCAAATGAAGTGATGCGGCATTCTGTATCAAGACGAGGAAACAAAACAAGAAGCGGGACATGCGTTTGCGTGTCCAAAATATCATAGTGGGCAAAATACCCGTGCTCGTGCAAGTCTTCGCCGTGTTCCGATTGGATGATAATAATTGTTCGGTCAAGCAAGTTACGGCGCGTAAGTTCGTTCATAAACCGTTCTAAAAATTCATCAAATGCGCGTACCCCGTTATCATACTGATCTATCACATATTGAATATCGGCATCTTCAACAGAAACCTGTTCCGGATACTGCACACCTTCATATATATTTTGAAAAACGCTCCACCATTCCAGGGGTTTGTTTTGGAAAATACCGCTATACGTCTCGTCGGCAAACACATTCGGTCCCTGCGCTCCATACGGCCAATGAACGCCGCCGACGCCCACCCACCAAAAAAATTTCTTATCGGAAAAAGTGTCTATTTCTTCTTCAACTTGCTCACGCGTTGGAAATGCTCTCTGAACCTCTTCAAGATATTCATATCGCTCAAATCCTCGCGAAAAGCTTTTCCTTAGCGCAGGATTGATCTCAAATTCAGGCGAAGAAAGAAGCGCCGATGTGGCATATCCTTTCTGCTTGAAATATTGGGCGAGTGTCGTTATGTCCTCCGGAAGAACCGTGTCAAAGTTCGTCGTTTTGTGCGCTGTTGGGTACATGCCGGTATGCACCGACATTTCAGAAACTGGGGTCAGAAATGATGTAGAAAAATAATTTTCAAACAGCGCCCCTTTCTTTGCGAGCGCATCGAAGTATGGCGTGGTGTCGCGTTTATATCCATACGCGCCGACATGGTCGGCGCGCAAACTGTCAACGGAGAGAAGAATAATGTTGCAATCGGGGCACCGCACATCAATGGCGCATAAAGCCGTTTCGTCATTGACCGCGGGCAGCGCCTCGGGAGACGCTTCAACGCTTTCCGCCTTTGTTACCGGTGCGGTATCTGTATTGTTTTTACCGCCATTGCCGTTGATGATGGCAACCGAACCCGCCGCAATAACGAACACCGTATAAAAAAGTAGTATGCGCCATTTCATGGTAAACAATTATTTGCACTGATCGGCGTACACAGGAACGCACCCAATAGGCCAAGGACCTTCAATGGCCTGCCCCGTTGCGACAATATGCTCACGCACACGCTCCGCGAGCGTCGCGGCGATTTCTGGATATACCGCCACAACATTCTCTGCCTCATCAGGATCATTAGCGAAATTGTATAATTCCTGCGTACCGTTTTCCATCGTCTGCACGAATTTCCATCCGTCCG
>CAYHUB010000019.1:0-13659 GCA_964359755.1 uncultured Candidatus Saccharibacteria bacterium | reverse complement strand
CCACATATGCCAGTGTTGTTAAAATTTATGAGCTCAATGCGAGGTAAATTTTACCACAACATTGAGCACCCTGAGCGAAGTCGAAGGGTTACGGTTCGACAAGCTCACCATAAAGGTTTTCTTACTAAATTTTTTCGCTTGTGGCTCAAAAATTTAGAGAAAGCCCTTTATTCCTCTTTCTTGAACCATGCCAGCGGTGAAATGGAAAGAAGCCGTTTCATGGTGCGCGCGCCTTTTTTAAACTGCGCCTCTTTCATTCCTTTTTCTTTTTGCAATTCCGTCTTCAATTCTTCCCGCACCAAATCAATTGCCGTTCTGATGTCTACATCCTCTTTCTCTGCGCGCACCACATGCCCGCCGATCTTTATATTCACCTCCGCTTTAAACACATCGCCTTGCCGATGATGACTTGTTGTTCGGCTGATCTCTACAAACGCCTCCACGAGCGAATGCCGTGACGGCGCCCCATCCTCACGCGTCGCGAACCCTCCTACGAATTTATCCAACGAGCCTATCTTTTCATGAATAAACTCCGTGATCGCGGGGGTAAGCTCTAAGTGAGTGCTTTTGATGTCTATTTTCATATAATTTATTATATTTTCATTATATATCAAAAACCTTACTTTGTGAAGCCTTATATAAGGATGTCTTTGCATTAGAAAGCGTCAGATGCGAGGCGAGACACGGAGGCGGAACGAAGCAGATGATGTTTTGTGATGCAAAGAAAAAACAAAGACCCCCGCAATGCGGGGGTCTTTGTGCAAGAAGCTTATCGCTTCTTCTTCGCTGCTTTCTTGGTAGTCTTCTTGACTGCCTTCTTGGTAGTCTTCTTGACTGCCTTTTTCTTTTTTGCGGCCATGATATTTTTTCTCCCGTCACTTTTGATCTTTGCGATCTCAAGCAATAAGAGTATTAATATAAATAGTCGACCTCACTATTTACGTATTACTTTTTTTCGCGCACTTCTTCGTGCGTATGTAAATAGTATACCATATTCCGCACGCATGAGAGCTGTGGATAACCGATGAGTAATACAAACATCATACAAAGTAATACTCGTTATTTTTTGTTTTGCATCATTTGTATCTCTTCCTGCATCGTCACGCCGAATTTTTCCCGCACCACCTCTTTTGCGGTTGCGATCAGCCGCATAATATCATCGGCGGTGGCGTGCGCTTCATTCACAATAAAGTTTCCATGCCTATCCGACACCATTGCTCCGCCTGAGCGCGCGCCTTTCAGTCCTGCTTTGTCGACAAGCAATCCTGCGGGAAGAAAACGCGCGCCACGAAACGCCGCAAAGTCTGCATGCGCGCGCACAAGCTCGACTCCTTCGCGCGATGTTGCGAGTTCTATGTTTTTAAATACGCATCCTGCCGAGCGCTGGGCAAGCGGTTGGTGCGTACTGCGCTTGTGCATGTTTTCTTTCATGCGCATGGCAATCTCCTCCATATCGCCCTTCTGTAACTGCAGTACCGCTCGCATGATAACGCCGCTATTTTCTTTGAATGCGCTATGGCGATATGCAAACCCGCATTCATGCGCGGAAATGGATTTCATCGTGTCGCGCGCGGCATCAAACACTTCAACCTCTCCAATGGCATCCTTAATTTCTTTACCGTGCGATCCAGCATTGCCGAATATCGCGCCGCCGAGCGTCCCCGGCAATCCTGCCGCCCACTCAAGTCCCGAAAGCGAGAGCGCGGCCGCCTTCGTAACAAGCGCTCCCATCGGGATGCCCGCATCGGCATACAGCTCATCACCCTGCGCCTCGATGCGCTGATGACCTGCTTTGATCACAACGCCGTCAAACCCTTCTTCGGGCACAAGTATGTTCGTACCCCCTCCGAGAATAAAATAAGCGATATTATTCTCGTGCGCATAGCGCACCGCATTGATAAGCGCATCCGCATCCTTCGCCTCAAAAAAGTATCGCGCACTGCCACCCACAAAGTAGGTGTTGCGGTCTTTGAGTGAAATATTTTCTTGAAACAACGACGGGTCAAACATACTTATAGTATACACGAAAAAACAAAAGAGCTCATCGTGAGCTCTTTTGTAGTAATAATGACGCTATTCCTTTTAATATCCCATGCCGCCCATGTCGTGGCCCGCATCATGCTTTTCCTTTTTTTCAGGAATCTCGGACACCACCGCTTCCGTGGTAAGAAAGAGTGCGGCAATGGACGCGGCATTTTGAAGCGCGGAGCGCGTTACCTTCGTAGGATCCACAATGCCCGCCTTCACCATGTCCTCATACACGCCCGTCATTGCGTTAAACCCGTGCGCATCTTTGAGCTTTTTCACCTCGGAAACGATGACTGACCCATCTTCGCCCGCGTTTTCGGCGATCTGGCGGAGCGGCTCTTCAAGTGCACGCCGCAATATATCAACGCCTACTTTTTCATCTCCTTCCGCTTTTACGTCCTTGAGCGCATCAAGCGCGCGAATAAGCGCGACGCCTCCTCCGGGAATGATCCCCTCTTCCACGGCCGCGCGCGTCGCCGAGATAGCGTCTTCAATACGATGCTGTTTTTCTTTTTGTTCCACCTCCGTCGCCGCGCCGACTTTGATCACCGCTACGCCGCCCGATAATTTCGCGAGTCGTTCTTTGAGTTTCTCTTTGTCAAAATCGGAATCCGTTTGCTCCATCTGCGCTTTGATCTGTTTCACCCGCGCGTCAATATTTTTCTTCGCACCCTTTCCTCCGACGATCGTCGTATTTTCTTTTGTCGCGATCACCTTCTGCGCCGTGCCCAGAACCGTGAGTTCCGCTTTGCTGAGCTTCACGCCGCGTTCTTCAGACACCACGGTACCGCCCGTAATGATCGCGATATCTTCAAGCACTTCTTTCTTCCTATCGCCAAATCCCGGTGCCTTCACCGCCAGCGCATGAAATGTTCCGCGCAGTTTATTCACCACCAATGTCGCAAGCGCTTCGCCGTCAATATCATCGGCAATGATAACCAGTTCTTTTGTGCCCGATTGCGCGAGTTTTTCAAGCAACGGCAAAAGCTCCTGCAATGAAGAAATTTTTTGGTCGGTGATGAGGATCTTTGCGTTCGTATATGACGCTTCCATCCGTTCCGCGTTCGTGATCATGTATGCCGACACATACCCGCGGTCAAATTGCATTCCCTCCACCACTTCTTTGGAAAGGCCGAAGCTCTGCGATTCTTCCACGGTGATCACGCCTTCCTTCCCCACGGTCTCCATAATTTCGGCAATCAGGTCGCCCACCTGCGGATCCTGCGCGGAAATGGTTGCTACTTGCGCGATCTCTTCTTTCTTTGAAATGGGTTTTGCGATCTTGTGCAAGCGCGCAACGACCGCTGCAACCCCCTTTTCAATGCCGCGGCGCAATGCTATCGGATTAACGCCCGATGTCACGTTTTTCAACCCTTCGCCGATGATCGCCTGCGCAAGGATCGTCGCGGTCGTCGTGCCGTCCCCCGCCACGTCGTTCGTTTTTGTCGCCACTTCCTTTACCAGCGACGCGCCGATATTTTCCACCTTATCCGCGAGATCTATCTCTTTTGCGATGGTCACGCCGTCATTCGTGATTATCGGCGAGCCAAACCCCCTATCAAGCACCACGTTTGATCCTTTCGGGCCGAGCGTAACTTTTACCGCATTTGCGAGCTTGTCCACTCCCCGCTTTAATGCCTGCCGCGCTTCTTCGTTGAAAATGATTTGTTTTGCCATAATTTATTTAATGATTGCCATTACATCTTCTTCCTTGATAACAAAAAATTCTTTTCCGTCTATTTTCACCTCGGTCGGGCTGTATTTGGTAAAAAGCACTCTGTCGCCTGCCTTCACCTGCATTTTTGCGTGCGCGCCGCTCTCAAGTATTCTCCCCGGCCCCGCCGCGATCACCTTCCCCTCCTGCGGCTTTTCTTTCTCCACCGTATCGGGGAGCACGATGCCGCTTTTTGTTTTTATCTCCTGCTTAAGCGGCTCAATAATGATATGATCGGAAAGCGGTTGTAGCTTCATATATTTTTATACATTAATTATTACACCAAGAGGTTAGCACTCATCATACCAGAGTGCTAAATATAGTCAATTATATCGCCGGAACAAATAATGTCAAGTAGTGTACGCCGAGCGCAAAAAACAACAAAAGGCCCCCGGGGGAATTTTTCCACGGGGGCTTTGACTCTTTGTTATTGAATAGGAGGTACTGGCGGTATTGGTGGGAAAAAGACATCACTATCTTCTTCCCTTACTATCGGTTCCGCCGTGGGCTGCTGATTGGATTGCTTTTGTTCCATCATCCTTTTATTGCGCCTCTGAATGGCAGCCTCGAGATTCGCTTCTGCGGCTGCGGCTCTCTCCGCAGCCCCATCATCTACCACATGACAGCCATACAGAAACAGCAGCGCAAAAATGATTATTCTATATTTCTTCATATAACCCTCCTCTGGTAAGCCGACTACCTCTTCTTCATCTCCATGTCAACGCCAAGATCCTTTGCGGTTTTTGCTGTCAAAAGATCTATGAGCGTCACAGCGGCATTTCCTTTTTCGGTTCCGCATCCGCCTCCAGACATCTGAAATTCGGACACCCACTTCTGTTTGCCAAACTCTTGAGCGAATCTGCCCATAACAGCTTCATAGGTTACGAGCTTCTTTTCCAGCGCTCCGTCAGCGCTCATCACAAGACGCTTCCTTTCGGCTTCTCCCTGTCCAAGTAAAATATCTTTCTGCTTGGTGAATTCAGCGGCTTCTTTCTCCAGTTTTGCCACCTCCTTCTTTTGTTCGGCCTCGGTGACCACTCTTGCTTTAATCACCTCTTGATCCCACTTGGCCTTAGCGGCGTTGGCCTCGCCTTCTTTTGTAACAGTGATTACCCGCTGTTCTGCCTGTTTGGCCTCCGCCATCGCGGTTTGAACTTGCATGATAAGCTTTTGCTGACTCTGAATCTGCTCCTCAACGGTTTCGTCATACTGCACTTCCGTGATGGAGAAGTTAAACGGCTTTATACCAAAAGCTATTAATTGACCCTCTTCTTGCCGTTCCATCAAACCGTCTTTGCCGGTAACTATTTGAACTATGGTTACCGTTTTTTCCGCGCCAGTGAGAGGGTCTTTCGTTTTTTCGTCCCTCTGGGTGGTCCTATAAACCCCATTAGCCACCTGGTCTTCCACTAAGCTGATGAGGCTGTTTCTTTTCTCCGCATACGATTCCTTTGAACTCATCAATGGTCCGGTCATATACACAGACTTATTGACCACAGTCTCCACTAACTGTTTTTGGATAGCTTCTCGGCTTCCAAATCTTACATGAAGATCCGTGAGATTTTTTGCATCAAGCGGAATCTCGTACTGAATTGACCCGCTCATATACGCGTGTCCGCCGTCATTAAATCTTATTTTTATTCTTCTGTCCTTATCGGCGAGACACCCGCCTTTGTCATCCTTTCCTCCGCAAGAAAACTCATAAATAGCCCTCTTGGGATAGGAGGTTACTTTTCCAGCCCCCTGCCACTTTAAACCTTGAACAACATACCACTCCAAATCTCCTTTAATAGGAGATTGGATTACAGTTACCTCTTCCGCATCAACATTCTCAAGTAACTTCCCTGAGAATATTAATATTCCCAGCATCACAACTATCCCAATGCCGGAGAAAACCACCTTGCTTAAACTTAGATTCTTTTCCATTTTTCCCCCTTTACAACTGTATAAGATCACAGCTGCTCTTTAAGTTTTTGTATTTTTTCCTCTACTTTTTTTGCCTCAAGATTGGTCTTGAGGTTATCCATTTCCGCCTCGCTTTTCCTTTTTCTCTTTTCGGATTTTCTAAAAATCCAGAAAAGAGGCTTCCCAAGAACTGGCGGAAGCACTACCTGTGTGAGAATAAAAATTAAAACTAAAAGCACAAACAATGGTTCAAGCAATTTCCAAATCGCCACCTTCAATCACCTCCTTTCCTTTTTTATTTTATTTTCAAAGAACACTTTCTTTAGTGTGACTATCTGTATATCAGATTATCACCATTCTGTCAAGTATTTTAGGAAAAGAAAAAGGGTATTCCATTCGCTGGAATACCCGCACTTCACCTCCTTGTTTAAGGGTTCTCTCCTATTCGCCAATTTCTGCGGTTGCTATTTGCCGACGGCATTAGTTAGCGAGCACCGCATCCACCACCGATTTGTCGTAACAAGTTAATCCCCCCTTCCCCTATAGGCGTTATTTAAAACAAAGTACTTTTATAAGTATATACGAGACAAAATGAAAAAACAAATTTTACTTTATGCGCTTATGCATTCACCGAGACGAGTAAAACGCTGTTGACCAGCACGAATATGTTCAGCACAGGAACGGCGGTCACCAAAAAATACGCCAGCAGAATGTCATACGAATACATAAGTCGGGCAACCGCGATGTTCAGACCCGACACAAGCGCGATATAAAACGGCGCGTTATATATTTCGGATGCTTCACCGATAAGGTCGGCACCGAGCGCGGCGGTAAAATGAAGCGTCACGAATGCATCCTGCGGCTGATGAAATGCATAGCTAAGATAATACCACACTACCGTATTGATCACCGCCGCTACGGCGATCATGCCGAGCACGTATTTATCAAAAAGAAATTCTGATTGTTTGACCGTTTTCCATGCGCGGGCGATATATGCTCCGCACGCACGGAAAAATAAGAAAATTAAACGCATTATATTTCGATAGTCTCTCCCCATCCGTCGTATTCCGACGAATGCGTAAAAATAATGATCTGAAACACTCGTGTCATATCCTGCAAGATCTCCCGCACATGCTGCTTGCGCGACGCATCAAACCCCGCAAACGGATCATCGAGCAACAACAATGATTTCGTGCCCTTATTTAAGAGATTGAGCACGGCAAATCGCGCGACAAGATAAAACTGGTCAATGGTTCCTTTCGAAAGATGCTCCTCGGGCGCAATGAGCCCCTTTTTCTCCTCCGACCATACTTCAAACGAAAGATCGTCCTTTACTGTTACATTTTTATACCTTCCTTCGGTTGCCACCGGAAGATATTTTTGCATATATTCTTCTATCGCGCGGCGCGATTTCTCGATTGTTTTCGTTTTTGCCTCTCCGAGCGCCACATACAGCGCTTCAAGTGTTTTTAGTTTATATTCCGCATTCGCGCGCTGTTGCTGTTTCCATTCGAGGTCTTCTTCCGCTTTGCTGAGCATTTCATGGTCATAGGGTGTCGCGCGCATCACTTCTTCGGTGCGCACGATCTCTTTTTCGAGTTTTGAAAGATCCTGTTCATTTTTTGCGATATCAAGCTCCAGCGCGCGCTGAACCTCACCCGAGGGCGACGATGCTTTTTGCTCATCGGTAATTTTTGCTTCTTCAATGCCAATGCGGCGCAAAAGCTCTTTTCGCTCCTTGGTAAAATCCTCAAGTGTCCGTTCGCGCAAGATCCCCTCTCGCTTGCTTGAAAGTTTCGCAAATTCCTGCGCCTGTTCGCTTACCTTTTTTATAACTCCTAAAAGCGCATCTTCATTGTGCACGCCGCTTTCCGACAGAATTTGATCGCGCTGCTTTTCCAGCACCGCGATCTCGTGCAGAAGCGTACTTGCCTCCGTGCGCGCCACCGCAGGGGTATGCACCACCAGCCCATGCTTCAGCACAAAACTATACACCACCGCGGCAGCGCATAAACCCCACAGCGCAAAAAGCGGCGTATATGCAAACCCCAGAAATCCCGCCGCCGCAAGCACCAACGCCGCCAAAAAATGAGCTTTTTTTATATGTGTTTTGCTCTTTTTCTCTCCTCCATTTTTTGTCTGCTTCGCTTCCGCATTAAAATGTGCAAGTTGTGCTTTCTTTACGCTTAATGCTTCGCGCTGTGCGTACCATTTTGCCTGATCGAACGCCTGCACATGCTTAAACTTCTCCAGCTGGAATGAGAGATATTCCTGCTTGCTTTCGATGTCTTTGAGCGCCGTACTGTCAGCTTCCACTTTTTCAAGCTGCGCGTGCAATTTTTTCACTTCTTCCGCCGTTTTAAAATAGTCGTTGTTGCCGCGATATTGGCTCCGCTGTATTTCAAGCTCCCGAACGATAGCATGATAATGCGCGGTAAGTTCTCCGCAATATCTGCTTTTTTCCCCGATATCGTTGAGCTCGCGCGCGATTGCTTCTTTTTTTGCCGTAAGCTCCGCGATATCGCTGTCGATCTGTTTCAGCAAACCGGGCGTTTTTGCCTGTCCGCGTATCCCCCGCTGAAGGCCCGCGATAATATCGCCGATCTTTTTAAGTATTTTATCCGCGCTCACATTTTCTCCGGAAGATGTCATAAGCTCTTCGAGCGCCTGCGCGATCTCCCGCTTCCCTTCCGTGATGCGCGCGAGCGCATCGTGTTTCACGCATGCGGTGTTTTCAAACAGCGCCGCAGAACGCAATGCGCCGATAGTATACAGATATCCGGCGACCGCGGCAGCAGTCGTCATAGTCTCGCCGGTCGTCGTATTTTTCAATGCCAGCTCTTTTTTTTCAAAATCCTTGCGCACCGAGATATCCTCGCCGTGATGCTCGATATCAAGCGCTATTTCATACAGCTTTTCAGAATTCCATGCGCGCAATGCCGTAATATCCTTATTGCTTTTTTTCGGATCATAAAAAAGACCGGCAACAATCGCCGAAAGAAGCGTTGATTTCCCTTGCTCGTTCGGACCACGAATGATGGTGATGTCGGCAGGAAAACGCACCGTGAGCTCCGGGAATTTTTTGAAATTTTTTACCGTGATCGATCGGAGAAACATGTATTATAAAAAACTAACAACAAATAACAACAAACAACACGCGTCACCATCACTTTTTATTCCTTCTTTTATCTTAACGGAAGCGCAGCCCTTCAATAACTATTATATACATAAAGGGCGTGAGAGGATTAAAGAAGGAATCAAAAGTGATGGTGCAAAAAACGAACAAACAGGATGGCGTTTTGTAGTTCAAAGTTCGGAAAGTACGTTTTTACCTTCTAACTCCGCGATTCCAATCTGCAAAACATCTTCCGTCATTTTGCGCTCCTCCGGTGTTTGTGCGCCCTCGAGCTTTTTTTGCATGATGCGCACGAATTGCCCCACCACAAGTTCTTCGGGATAATTAAGCGCCGTGACCTCGGGCAACTTTAGCGCTGTGGTGTTTTTTACCTTGATGCTGAAAAATTTATCCGCAAGCTCGTGCGCAATGCGCTCGGGATCGACAAAAACCGCCGACTCCGCAAATCCGAATATGTTGACCAAAAGCAAGCAATTGGGATCGGCGAGCTTTTCGATCTCATACACCACGTTTTCCACATTTTCGTAGATTTGCATGTCGATATCTACCTCCCGCACGACTTTTTCAGAGATCTTTATCGGTTTTACTTTCGCAGTTTCCATCACATCCACCTCAAGCGCGTACCCCTGCCCGATACCGCCTTTGCCTTCCTGATACGTAACTTCAGGCGACCCGGCATACCACGCGGCGGTAGTGCCGAAAGAAAAATCCTGCGCACCGTGCCAATGACCAAGCGCCAGATACTGCACGCCCGATTCGGCTATCTCCCGCAAAGTAATAGGCATGTCATCGGGCGCCGACTTCCCTTCTATCTGTACGGACCCATGCGCCATCGCGATTTTATAGCGCGTTTTTGCGCTGCTTACCGCAGACGCTAAAAACGCAACCGGGCTTTCGGTGGATTTGTTTGCGGCGCTTGCCCGTGCGTATATCGTCGCATCAATATCAGGGATCTCTTTTGTAAAAACCCCTGCCTCGCTAAACACATAGACATAAGGAAGGTTATGCGAAAGATCCTCCCGCACATATACGGAACCCTTCGCAAGGCAATCGTGCGTGCCGGGAAGGATCATCGTCCAGATCCGCGCTTCATTGAGCCGCGCACACTGGCTTTTTACGAAACTCACCGATTGAAGAGAAGGAAAATTGGAATCAAAAAGATCGCCGGTAATAAGAACGAGGTTCGCCTTTGACGCAAGCGCATGATCAACGACCTTCGTAAATGAATCTTTGAGCGCTTGGCGCTGTGCGTCCGCTTTCTTTCCCAGTGAAGAGAATTTCGCACCAAGATGAATATCTGATGTGTGGATGATGCGAAGCATACTAAAATATTATTTGATCTCGTAGCGCAGTGTCACGCTTACTGAAACTTCTTGCGACCCCGGCTCGATGGAGGGCGCACCGCCGCCCCCGACACCCATAGGTATAGCACGTTCATACATCGGGTACGGATATGACGGCATGGATGACGATTCTTCTATGGAAAGCAGTTTGCCGAGCTTAAAGCCGCCGGCGGCCGCAAGCCCCTCCGCTTTCTGCCGCGCTTTTACGATCGCTTCTGCGCGCGCGTCATTTTGCACCATGGTCGGGTCATCAATGGCAAAGGTCAGCTGAGAAACGGAATTTGCGCCCTTCTCTACCATGCCGGAAAGCAATGTGCCGATCTTTGTAAAATCGCGGATTTTTACCTGCACCGACTGATTAATGGTATATCCGACAATCTCTGCGGGCGGACATGCGCCCCCATTTTGAGGACATGAAAAATACTGATACCGCGGATCGATATTATAATTCTGCGTACGAATATCTTTGTCGACAATACCCTGCTCTTTCGCGAATGAATTGATCGCGTTCACTTTTGCGGTATTTTCCTGCTGGAGTTTACCGATATCTTTGCCGCCCTCCGTGATAACACTAAAAGTAACTTGCGCCACATCGGGCACGCCAACTGATTTTCCATCTCCGGAAACCGAGAAATTACGAAACGACGACGGATCTACCGATTTTGAATATGACGCGACATAGCTTGCGGCCGCATAGGTCGCCATCACCGCAACGACGATCATTACCCCGCCAAGCGCATTTTTTATCTGCTCGTTCATATAATGATAATTATGATAATGTTATTATTTTTACAGCCACCGTTTCTTGTGAAAAAACAACAACAGCCCGATGCCGACAAACACCATAAGCGCCATCACGATCCAAAATGCAAATGGCCCGTCGCGCAACGGCATTACCGCGTGATTCATTCCCCAAATTGAGGTCACCAGCGAAAGCGGGAGAATGATCGCGGAAAAAATAGTGAGCACCCGCATGATCTGCGAGATATGATCGGACATCAGCGATGTTTGCGTTTCATACAGCACATCCATCATCTCCTTTTGATTCTCAACCAGAGTGATGATGCGCTCTTCATTCACGGAAAGGTCTAAAAGATACGGTCCGAAATCCTTTCCGAAGAATTTCTCCGCCTTATCCCGAAATACCGCAAGCGCCGAGAGCTGGGATTTCAACGGCCTCCGAAAATCAACGATATCGCGGCGCACATTTGAGATATCTTCAACGGTGAGCCGGCCATGTTTCTCAAAGATCCTCTCTTCAATGCGCGTCACTTCCCGTTCGAGGAAATCAAGGTCCTTCATATGCGCCTGAAAAAGGCGGTCAATGATATAATATAAAAGAAAGCCGGTGTGCATCTTTGCAAATTGCTCCTGCAGATGCAAGTCTTTCAAAAGTGCGCGGAACAATTCATCAAACCTCGGGAAATCAATGTAGGTGATGGTCACTAAGGTCTTTTTAGTGATCAAGAAATCAATCTCTGCGATCTTATTTGCCTGATGTCCCGGGTAAATGATGGGAAAATGCAAGATAAGAAAAAGATGCCCCTCAAAATCCTCGATGAACGGATGAAATGTCGGCGTGACAATCGACTCCATGACCAGCGGATGAAAGGGAAAGATGTCTTTGATCTTTTCAATATCCTTGCTTGAAGGTTTGTTGATGTACACCCACTTGATGCCGTTGATGTTTAATTCGTGTCGCGTCATATGTTCAAAGATAGTGATACTACACATATAATACTCTCGCGTGCGCGCAAGAGCAAGATATGAAAAACCCCTCAATAGAATGAGAGGCTTTTCGCGTCTGCTCTTGCAGATCCTTATGTATTCTTCTTTGCTCTGCGGCGATCGGCATCCGTAAGAAACCTCTTGCGAAGCCGGATATTTTTTGGCGTTATTTCCACGAGCTCATCATCACTGATATAATCAAGCGCATCTTCGAGTCCCATAAGGTGGGGCACATCCAAATGCTCTCCGACACCGACGTCTTTCGTTCTGAAGTTCGTCAGTTCTTTCAGCCTGCAGACATTCACCGTGAGGTCTTCCGCTTTCGCATTCTCCCCCACGATCATGCCTTCATAGATCGCCGTTGCGGGGGCGATAAAGAGCGTGCCGCGTCCCTGCACATTCATCATCGAATACGCCGTTGATGTGCCTGATTCGGAAGCGATGAGCGAACCATGCGAACCGGCATCAAGCGCGCCCGCAAACGGTTCGTACCCTAAAAATATCGTATTAAAGATCCCCGTGCCTTTGGTCGCGGTAAGGAATTGATTGCGAATACCAATGAGGCCGCGCGTCGGCACCGCAAAATCCAAATATGCGATAGCGCGATCTACTTTCATATCCTTCATCTGTCCGAGACGTTTGCCCATCATTTCGATCACCGTCCCCGAAAACTGCTCGGGTACTTCGATAGAGGCAAGCTCCACCGGCTCCACGGTCTTCCCCTCTATTTCCTTAAAAATAACTTCCGGCTTTGACACTTCAAGCTCATATCCCTCTCTGCGCATCTTTTCAATGAGGATCGCGAGATGCAGCTCGCCGCGGCCCGCCACCACCCACTTATCCGCGGAGTCCGTCGGTGCCACTGCAAGGGCGACATCGGTTTCAAGCTCATGCTCCAACCGTTCTTTTAAATTACGCGAGGTGCAATACTGCCCTTCTTTCCCCGCCACCGGCGAGGTGTTCACGCCGAACGTCATTTTAATCGTCGGTTCGTCAATGGCAATCGTCGGCAACGGCATGGGGTTTGCAAGGTCGGCGATCGTTTCGCCGATGGAAATATCGGGGATGCCCGCGATCGCCACGATCTCGCCCGCGGCCGCTTCTTCCACGTCCACGCGCGCGAGCCCGTCAAAAAGCATCACGCTGGTCAATTGCGCTTTTTTCACATTCCCATTTCGGTCGATATGCGCCACCTGTGCGCCTTTGCGCAGAGTCCCTGCGTACAACCGCCCGACAGCAATTTTGCCTTTGTAATTATCATATATCAAATTCACCGTGAGCATCTGCAACGGTTTGCTCGTATCCACCGCCGGCGCGGGAAAATACTTCACGATTGCATCAAACAGCGGCTGGACATTGGTCATCGCCGCGAGATCCGGATCGGTGCCGGCTTTGCCTTGCATCGCGGACGCGTAAATGACCGGAAACTCTATCTGCTCGTCGGTCGCGCCGAGCTCAATGAAAAGATCGTACGTGCGTTCAAGAGCCCACGCCGGACGCGCGGCAGGTTTGTCAATCTTGTTTATCACAACGATTGCAGGATGCCCCGCCTGGATCGCCTTGCGCAAAACAAATTTTGTCTGGGGCATCGGCCCTTCTTTTGCGTCCACCACAAGCAAGACGCCGTCCACCATGCGCATGATGCGCTCTACCTCGCCGCCGAAATCGGCGTGCCCCGGCGTGTCCACGATATTCACTTTCACGTCGTGATAGCGGATAGACGCGTTCTTCGAGAAAATAGTGATGCCGCGCTCGCGTTCGATCGCATTTGAGTCCATAATAAGATCCTGCATGGCATCGCTTTT
>CAYHUB010000018.1:0-14369 GCA_964359755.1 uncultured Candidatus Saccharibacteria bacterium | reverse complement strand
ACCGCTCGACTTGCATGCCTTATCCACACCGCCAGCGTTCATCCTGAGCTAGAATCAAACTCTTAGTAAAAAGAGATCAAGACTTCTTTACGAAACTCAAAATTATGCTTGCTCAATTGTCAAAGGGCGGGCAGGAGACCCCAGCACTGATACATCCTATCCCCTCCTTCTATGCTTGTCAATACCGCCTATATCTTGGCTATGAGCCCCTTTTTTGCTTCCGCCATTCCTCTATCTTTTTATGATCGCCCGACAACAAAACCTTCGGCACGCGGTATTTCTTGCCCCCATACATAAGCACCTCCGGGCGCGTGTAATGCGGATATTCCAACCCGATCTCTTTCGCATCCGCTCCTTTCTCGCGCTTGAGAAGGTCTCCCCAATGGGATTCTTCCCGCAATGATTCAAAGGCAATAACACCGGGTACAAGCCGCGCGACCGAAGAAACGATCGCCATGACCGCAACATCGCCGTCGGTAAGCACATACGGCCCGATGGAAACTTCCTCGGCGCGAAGTATCTTCACGACCCGCTCATCAATGCCCTCGTACCGGCCGGTGATAAATATGATATTTTTATATTTCTTCGCCCAGTCGTACGCCATCAATTGGGTGAACTGTTTTCCTTTTGCTGAAAGTATGACCACCTTATGTTTCTTTCTCCCTATCCGCTTTTTAACAAATGCCATCGCGCGAAGCAGGGGCTCCGCCAATAGCACCATTCCTGCTCCCCCGCCATACGGCCGGTCGTCCACTTTCTTGTGTTTATCTACGGCAAAATCACGCAGATTGTGCGCATGGATCTCGACAAGCTTTTTTTGCCGGGCACGCTTAATAATAGACGCATTGAAATACGAATCAAATATCTCGGGAAACACACTAATGATGTCAAATCTCATAATAATCATTATATATAATCCGACTGAGATTTTATACACACAGCACTCTCGACTCTTTCTTTTATCTTAATCCGCCAGCTGGCGGACAGCCCTTCAATAACTATTATACATAAAGGGCGTGAGAGGATTAAAGAAAGAGTCGAGAGTGCTGTGTGTATATGAAGGCGTGGCTTCGTAATTCAAAGTAAAAAAACAAAAACCCTCGAGTGAGGGTTTTTGTTTTGATAGATATTACAGCTTAATACCGCTGATCACCTCTTCCACTTCGCTTTTCTCACTCGTCTCCCGTGGGATATGCGTTGACCCTTCCGGTTCTTCGATCTTGAGATTCACCCGCGCATTGTTTTTTGCGCCGATGATCCGAAGCAGTGTTCTGATGGCTTTCGCCGTAGATCCCTGCTTGCCGACCACAACACCCATATCTTCCTTGCTGACTTTAAGCGTTAACAAAACGCCCATTTCGTCCACTCTCCTGTCAACTTTGACACCATCAGGATTTCCAACGATCGCTTTTACAAGCGTTTCAAGGAATTCTCGATCTGCATGATTCTCCATATTCTTTTTCGGATAATTCGTAACTTTTAATGCAACGGCCGCTCGACCTTCAGATTATACATCCAAACGGACCGCTTTTCTTTCATATACATATTCTACCACATCCATCTTTCGCATACCTCTTACGCCGCCGGAACCTCGCTCGCTTTCGTTTCTTCTGCCGCTGGTGCTTCTGCTACCGCCGGAACCTCGCTTGCCTTCGCTTCTTCTACTACTACTGCCTGTACTGCCGCCGCCGGAGCTACTGGAGCTTCTGCCGCGGGCGTCTCTTTCTTTACCACTATTTTATGTTTTGCTATCTTTGCTCCTTCAATTATCTTTTCCGTGACCAATAGATTGTGCACCGTATCGGATGGCTGTGCGCCTTGTGAGATCCAATGCAAAATGCGCTCCTTTTTAAAAGCGCGTTCTTTTTTGCGCGGATTCAAAAACCCGACGACTTCCATCGCCTTTCCTTTCGCCGATCTGGCTTTTTCCATCACCGCAATGCGGAAATGCTGTTCGTTTTTCTTTCCGGTTCGCTGTAATCTGATAGTAAGCATGCGTTCTTCTTTAAGCTAATACCCCTTAAGCTACACAATTATCCGCAAAGAGTCAACCCTTCGACTGGCTCAGGGCGGACCGCCCCTATACGGCGCCGGTCATTGCTTCAAACTTCAGTGAAAGAAGCTTCGACACCCCGTCTTCCTGCATCGTCACGCCATAAAGTACATCCGCCTGCCGCATGGTTTCGCGATTATGCGTGATCACCACGAATTGCGTATGCTCCTTCAGCTCGTGAAGCATTTTCCCATACCGCAATGAATTCGCTTCATCCAGCGGCGCATCGATCTCATCAAGCACGAGAAACGGTGGCGGCGCAGTGGATACGAGCGCAAATAACAATGCAAGCGAGGTAAGCGCACGTTCGCCGCCCGACATCACCGCAAGTCCGCTTGCTTTTTTGCGCGGGAGCACTACCTCGATATCGACACCGTATTCTTCTTTTGTATTTCGCGTTTCGCCTCCTTCTTCCTCCGCTTCCTCGCGCGCAGTATCCACAACCTCAATCCTCGCTGAACCGCCATCAAACAATAGTGAGAAATATTTTTGGAAATTCTCGTTTATTTTTTTAAATGCGTCCGTAAAGCGTCCTTTGATGATCGCATCAAGTTCTTCGATTGCCGTATGCAGAGAGGCTATCGCCTGCCGGAGATCCTCCGTTTCCTTAGTAAGGAAATCATAACGCTTTTGCGTCTCCTGATATTCCTGAGCGATGTTCTCATCGATAAGATCGATATTCTCAAGCCGGACGCGAAGCCGCTCAATACTTCTCCTCAGTTCTTCCTCGTCGGCGGTCAGCATCACGCCCTCGTCTTCCATAAGGAAAACAGTCCCCTTGCTCTCTAAAAATAATTTTTCCTTATCGAGTACTTCTTTTTCCTTATTCAACTCCTCAATTTCCTTATACACCATGCCTCGCTGTTCCTCGGCGCGCGCGCGCGCGTGCTCTTTTTCTTTTTGGGCGTTTTTGAGTTCAAATATTTTCTCCCGCTCTGCGCTGTGTTTGGCGTACGTGTTTTTTGTCTGCTCTTTTATCGCGCGCACGCGCTGCGACGACTGCGCGAGAAGCTCTGCAAGCCGTGCGGTCTCTTCTTTGAGATGCGCTGAGTTATCCACACCCGTTGCCGGCGCTTTTATCTTCTCTGAGCGGATCACTTCAAGAAGTGCTCCGAATTTTTCGGAGAATGCGCGTAGCTTTTCTTGCATCACGTCCGCATGCTGTTCTCCGAGCGCCGATGCAAGCTCGCGGTAGAGATCCTCCATTTGTTCGCGCACATAGGCGACATTGATAGCAACAATTTTATTACTCTCGGCGCGGAATGCCGCGAGCATCCCTTCTGCCTTGCCGATCTCGCGCTCGATCGCGTTCCGTTTCGTTTCTTCTTCAAGGAGTGATGATTCAAGACCCGCAACACCTTCAAACGCTGTTGTAATTTCGTTCTGTTTTTCTTCTATCTCCCGCGCGATGCCGTCGATCGCGAGGCGCAACTCTGCGATGCGCTCTTCCTCCCGCGACACTTCGCTGTCGCGCTGGCGCAATGCGCCGCTCACCGCGCGCATCCTTTTTTGCAAATAGGTCCGTTCAAGCGCCGCAAGTTTTTCTTCCGAAGCATGCCGTTCTTCGATTTTTTCCGCCTGTTTTTTGAGAAACCTGAGATGCGGCTCTATTTCTTTCACGATGCCTTCCGCTTTTTCAAGATTCACCGTGGTATGTGAAAGCTTCAGCATCGTATCCGCGCGCTTGAGTTGGAATTCTTTCAAACCCAGCGCCTCAAAAATAATTTCCTTCCTTTCCTTTGCCGATGATTCAAGGATCGCATCGCCCATTCCTTGATTGATGATAGTGTACCCTTTCAGGCCGAGTTTTGCTTTTGCGATAAGCTCCGCGAGATCTTTGAGCCGCACCTGCGCGCCATTGATGGAATACTGATTCTCTCCGTCCCGGAATATCTTGCGCTGAACAACGACCGATTCGAAATCCACCGGAAATGCTTTGTCATGATTATCGAAATGAAGCACCACGCTTGCCATACTCATCCGCCCGCGCGTTGAGGATCCGGAAAAAATAAGGTCTTCGCTTTTCTTTGACCGGATGCTTTTCATGCTCTGTTCACCCAACACAAAGCGCAGCGCATCGGCGATATTTGATTTTCCTCCGCCGTTTGGCCCCACGATTGCAGAAATACCGCGCTGAAACTCAAGCGTAGTAGCGTGCGCAAATGATTTAAATCCGTGGAGTTCGAGCTTTTTTAAAAACATGACCCTTTGCCTGATTTATCGCCACGCTAATTTTCGAAGCGCATCTTCGGCGGCGAACTGCTGAGCGTCTTGCTTGGATATACCCTCCCCTTCTCCAACCGATTCCGTGCCAAGATATACTCCCACGCGAAAGTTCTTCGCATGGTCCGGGCCCCATTCTTTCAACACCGCATAGTGCGGCGTGACCCCCTTCTTGTCTTGAGCGATCTCCTGCAATAAACTTTTTGCGTCTTTATATTTCTGATCGGTAATAACCTCAGCAAGCTCCGGGGTGATGTACGCATGGATGAATCCCGCGGCCGCGGCATATCCTTGGTCGAGATAGATCGCCCCGATAAGCGCTTCGAGCGCGTTTGCAAGTATCACCTGCCGCGCTTTGCCCGCATCCTTCGCCTCTCCTCGCGAAAGCAAAAGATATTTATTCAATGCAAGCAACTCTGCGATCTTTGCGAGCATTTTTGCATTCACGATCGCCGCGCGCCACGCGGTGAGCTCCCCTTCGGGATTAGGATAATGATGGTAGAGATAATCCGTTACGATAAGCTCAAGCACCGCGTCCCCGAGAAATTCGAGGCGCTCGTTATGATCCAGATAAAAATTAGGATTCTCGTTCAAATACGAACGATGCACAAATGCCTGCACGAGGAGATCCTTATTTACAAAGGTAACGCCGATCTTTGATTCAAATATTGACCAATCCATTGATAAGGAAACTGGGAAGAAAGAATTAAGAATAGATGCCGATCGATTCCTAATTCATGCTTCCTAATTCATGATTTATGATTCATTGTGCGCTTCCTGCGCATCGCCATTAATTTGATTTACTTCTTTATACAACGTACCGAGCACCCCATTGATGAACCGTCCTGATGATTCGCCGCCGAATGTCTTTGCGAGTTCGATCGCTTCATTGATCGCCACTTTCGGCGGAACCTCCTGTTTATTGCCGTACAAAAGCTCCGTAATCCCGATGCGAAGTACATTACGATCAACCACGGTGATCTGGTCGATGGGCCATTCCGGCGCGCACTTCTCGATAATTGTATCAAGCGCGGGAAGCTTCTCGACGACCTTATCAGCGAGATCAAAAATAAAAACAACGTCGGGGAGCCCCGGCGCGAATTCCTGGATGTTTCGTTCCAGGATCTCTTTCAGCTTTCCATTGTGTTTTCCCCAGAAGTCCCATTCGTACAGCGACTGCAATACGATGCTTCGGGAGAGATGCCTGTTCGCCATGGCGAAAGAACTATATTACTCCTCTTTCTTATCTTCTTTTTTGTGTGCGTGTGCTTTTTCTTGCTGCGCAAGCTCCTTTTCTTTCTTTTTCTTTTCTTTCTTATCAAGCTTTGCAAGTATATTGATCACTTCCTTTCCTTTGTAAAAACCGCAATTACCGCATGCTTTATGCGGGAGCGTGGAGTTGCCGCACCGCGAACATTTGCCCGCGGAAACCGCAGACACGGCGTGGTGCGAACGCCGCAGATCTCTTTTTGTACTGGTTGTCCGTTTGGCGGGTAATCCCATAGTCGTAAAATAACTGTTTTTTCAATATAGCGTATAAAAATAATTTAGGCAAGTCCTGCTGGTGATCATCCTTCAATAAGAGGCACAAACGCAAACCCGGGATATTCGTGTTTTTCAAATTCGGTCTCTGATCTTTTAATATAGAGCCATATGCTAAGCTCAATAGGCATCACGATGCGTCCGCCCACTTTCACTTCCTTTTGCCACCGCTGTATCATTGCACGCCCTGATGCCGCCGCGATGATTGCGTCAAACGGCGCATGCTCGGGAAGCCCCTTCGTTGCGTCACGACAAAAAAATGTCGTATTGGTAAACCTATATTTCGCAAAATGCTTCTTGCTTTCTTCAAGCAACGGGCATATCCGCTCAACCGCACATACTCTCCCCTGTGGACCGACAATATGTGCCAGCAATGCCGTCTGCCAGCATGAACCCGCGCCAACATCCATGATCGTATCCCCAGCCTTTGGCTGTAAAAGCTCAAGCATGAACGCAACTGTTGCCGGCTGTGAAATCGTCTGCCCGTACCCGATAAGCAGTGGAATATCCCAATACGCTTCATCATGCTGGTCTTCTGAAACGAAATCCTTGCGGTCTATCGCCAAAAACGCCTCGATGATGCGCGGTGTTTTAAGGTACCCGTTCAGGATAAGTTGTTTCACGAGTTCTTGCATGATGTGGTATTATTTCATCATAGCACATATGAATACTATTTTTGCACTGGTCGGCTCTGCACAATCAGGAAAAAGCACGCTCATGAAAGAAGTTGCGCGGCTTATTCCTGAGCGCGTCGGCATCATCAAATCATTCACTACGCGCGCACAGCGCGATGCGGAAGACGCTATTTTTTACGACTTTTTTACCAAAGAAGCGCTTGAACAAAAACGCATCAACGGCGAGCTTGTTGAATACGTTGAACACGCGGGTAATCATTACGGCTACGACCGGCACGCGGTGGAAAGCGTGCTTGCGCGCACGCACGGTATGTGCGCGGTCGTTGAAAACGCCGTTGGCGATCTTGTGCGCGCCGGCTATGCGGTCGCACCGGTCAAAATCATTCCCCTGCACGCGGAAGAACTGCGCGGTGCGTTTTACGCGAAACACGAAGAGCGCATCAGCGCCGACAAAGAACGCGAGAAAGTTCGTCTTGATTTCGCCGGAGAGATCATCAACTCATTTGAGCCGGGCGGAAGAGAAAAAGCAGTTCGCGATCTCGCCGCCTTCATTGAAAATTATACAAAATAAAAACACCCCGATGGTTCCGGGATGTTAATATTTAATTCGTTTTTAGCTCCTCTCAACAACTTTCCACTGAAGGGTTTCTCCAGCTTTAAACGGCACAATGAAACTACTGTATATCCGTGGCACCTCCCATGGTTCCTTTATAAGCGTGATTGTGCCTTTATTAAGCGGGAGGCCATAGAACTCCGCTCCAAACCTCGAAACAAAACTCTCGAGACGATGCAGAGACTCCCTGCTCTCAAAAAACTCCGCAAGTAGAGAAGGCGCAACTGGCGAAGTAAATATCCCTGCTTCTCCTGCACCACATTCCTTATTCTCTCTCCTATGGGGGGCGCTATCGCTCCCAAAAAAGAATTTTGGATTACCGCTGATAGCCGCTTCTTGAACGGCCGCGCGGTCATCCAGTGTTTTTGCGATCGGTTTGCAAAAATGGTGCGGGTTCAACTTGCCGCCGATCACATCATCGAGGGTGAGAAAAAGATGGTGTACGGTGATCGTTGCGGCAACCGTAGACGGAAGCGAGCAAACCGCCTCAACCGCTTTACGCGTGGTGATGTGTTCCATAACTATCTTCAGTTTCGGAAATTGCGTCGCGAGCCATTCCAGCTCACAAAGAAACCGCGCCTCTCTTTCCAACGACGGCGCTAAAGGCATTTCGCCGTGCACGGACAGCACCATTCCGCCCGCTTCCATTTCCTCAAATACGCGGCGTAACCTTGGGTGACGAAAATCACTCACTCCTTCCTCGGAGTTTGTTGTTGCGCCGACTGGGTATGCTTTGCCTGCTACCGCGCCGAACGCATGGGCAAGACTCACTGTCCCGGAATTCATCCCGTCAACTATCTTGATGGTCATGAGCGGTTCAAAGTCGGGATACCCGCTACGGTGCGCTACATCAAGTATTTCGTTGCGGTAGCGTTTCGCCACGAGCATATCGCACACCGGCGGTTTAATGTTTGGCATCACCAATGCGCGCTTAAAATATGCCGCGGTGTGAGGCACCGCTATGCGTAATAACGCCTCTTTCCTAAGATGCACATGAAAATCATCCCACTTGCGGGTCGTAATTCTTGTATTCATCACTACCTCCTTTTCATTATTTATTGAACCGGTCATATCCCCTGCGGATTACCGGTTGTACATTCCATGGACGCTTGAATGAGATTGAAGAGATAAACACCGAATCCGCTCCTGCATCCCTGAACATATCCACATGAACTGGTTTTAGAATTCCTCCGCCGCCGTTAATGTGTTTCTTCACGCCGGCATCGCGCGCTTCCTTGATCCAGCGAAGTGAAAAAGGGCGCACGCGTTCTCCCGACAACCCTCCCCCGCCCAATTGCCAAAGCGGTGACCTCCTGAATATCAGTGAATAAAGAAAAAGCCTATTCCATGGGATCTCTTCGGGTCGCTCTCCCCATGGGATGGTGTTTGATACGCAAAATCCATCGCAATGTTGATCGCTATCTATCTCAACCGCAGCTGAAATTGGAAAAAATGCGTTTACTTTTACCAAAAGCGGCGCGCCAAGCTCTGACAAAATCGCCAAGCCCTCGTGCATCTCCTCGGTAAGAGCTTTAATTTCAGATGGAAAACGATGCTCCGCATTCGGACATGAGTAGTTCTCCTGAATCGCTACCGCACAAAAATGAGAAATGTGTTTTCCTGCTTCGGCAACAAACATCCTTCTCTCCTCATGCCGCTTCTCCTTTGTTTCTCCAACCGCCGCGAACGAAATCTGAAACGGTTTGTCAAGCTTCTGCCACCTCCCATCGTTGAAATGAGCTTTAGCGCCAAGATTGCTCAAACCAACAGCGTTGACAGGCGTTCCGAAAAGCGGACTTATCTTGATACAAGACGGTTTCAATGGCCACAGCGAGATCGAGCCATCGAGATTCAAGCGCATATTTCCCTTTTCTCCTTTTTCTTTTCCTCTTCTTGCCTCTACGGTGATTGTTTTGGCAACAAATGTTACTCCGGTAAAATCACACCACCGGAAATAGTCGTAGAGTAGCTTCTGATACGGAAACCCTTCTCCGTAAAAGTTAAGGGTTCCTGCGCCGATCCACACTGGTCTAAAATCAATGCCTCGTAACATCGTTGTATGCTTCATTGTTCCTCCTCCTTTGTGGAATTTGTTGTTGTGAGAATATAATTGTCAATGTACACGCGCGTAATTGCGCATGAAAAATCTAACACACCACCTCAATAAGTCAAGGATTTTATTGCTTTTTCTTAGTACTGCTTATCTTTTCGTGATACTTCGCAAGGAGCCATGAGCTCGATTGCACTTTACCTCCGTGACCGATGTTAAACACCATGTCGCACCCGATTTCATGGCATGTCGCCACCTCGGGAATATTGTCATGTTTCCGGTCTCCGCCGTTTGCAAAAATATCCGGTTTTATTTTTTTGAGCTCTGCGCATACGCTCATATCGGCGGGGTCAGTTTTGTGCGCGGTGAGCACTACGCGGTCAACCGGCTTTAACGCCTCGATAATTTCTTTGCGTTCCTTTTGCCCCATGAAGATCACATGCTTTTTTGTGCGCAGCCAATTATCGTTATTGAGTATCACCACCAGCTCGTCGCCGAGCTTTTTTGCTTCCTCAAACATACGCACATGCCCAACGTGGATTGGGTCAAACCCCCCACTCACCGCAACCACTATTTTTTTCTTTTTTGTTTTTTCCCTACTCATATTTCCCTTCCTATGATTACTTCATCTCCGAAAGATCCATTTCTAAAATCGCATCTCCTTCGCCAAATAAAAATCTCCCGCAGAATTTTTTCCCCTCAAGGAGCATCGGAAACCAATGCTTGTCATCGGGCCACATACTGCTAAAAGGAATTTCATCGACATGAAACCATTGCGGTTTCATTTCATCGCTTTCGGTTGGCTCTCCCTGCACATCCGCCCCCCTAAAAATATGCACTTCTAAAATCTCATCGGGCGTTGCCGCAAATTCAAAATCAAGCCGGCCGACGCGCTCAATGGAGCCGAGCGAAACACCCGCTTCTTCCAAAAGCTCACGTTTTGCCGCTCCCTCTATCGTCTCTCCTTCTTGCACTTTCCCCCCAAATCCATTCCATCGCCCCTCGCCAAATCCGCGTTTTTTCATTCCGAGCAACACGCGCGGATGCTCATGCACAACGCACAAGGTGAGTATTTTTCTTTTTTTATCCGCCATAATTATGCTTCATCAAGAATGATTCTTTTTGCAAACTTTCCCCGTTCACTCGCCTTCTTCTCTTTTACCGCTTGCACCTCCATTGTATCAAATCCTTTATACCCCGCAATCGCATCAAGCACCTCCAAAATATCCGCCAACTCCTCAATAATTTCCGCTTTTTGAAATTCATCCACTTCCTCCTGTAATTTCTCTTTCAACTTTTGCCAATACTCCTCATCACCAGCAATATGCGTCACTGGCGCTCCGCCTTTGCTCTTTATATATTCGGGAATCTTATCCCTGACGAGTTTATTGTATTTCATGATGTTCCTCAACAAACTGAAACCGTGGAATCTTTTCTCCATCCACTTCAACCTCTTCCGTAAACATCGCAAGCGGTCGCGCCCACATCCCTCCCTTGCCATAGAACGCCCGATACACCACTAATTCTTCGAGTGTCTCACTATGTTTCGCAATGCCAATAACCTCGTACTCCTTTCCTTTATAGTGTTTATACCTTCCGAGCTTTATATTATTGCCCATGGCACTTTTGCTTTTTTAATAACCAGCCACACGGATTCTCTTTATTTTAAGCCGTTTTTCCAGCTATTGACAATTATACCTTTACTATGCTATACTCAGGTCAATATAGGAGGTGTCCCGCCAGACGCCATACCGAGAAATCGGGGCGAAGGACAGATCTGGCTGAGCGACACACTGGGGGGGGTTGTCTTCGGATAACCCCTCTTTTATTTCCCCTACGCCCCATGACATCTCTTATACTTCTTGCCTGAACCGCACTGATAAGGATCGTTGTAGTCGACTTCATCCGCGCGCAACAAGAGCAAACTGCATAAAATAACGATCGAGGTCTCCAAGTGTACTATGATATTCTTTCCCGCCAAGCATCGCATCGCAAAATACTTCCCGCGCGCGGCCAATCTCTTTCAAGCGGCCACCGCGCCAGCGTGGATCGGCAAGCGTGAGATCAAAAAGCTCAAGCGCCCGGTCGCTCGCACGCTGAAAACGCGCATCGTCTTTCCCCTGCGCCAACCGTGCCCGGCTTACTTCGCTTCCGATATTCCCTAACTGTTCCGCAAGTGAAAGCCCAAACCACCGCCCGCCCGCAAGGTCTTTATGAAAAAAGGTGTCGTTCATGATGATATAAGCTTCGCAACAACCGCTTTTATTTTCTCTCGGATATCCGGATCATCAACACCCCGGGACCGATTGCCAAATGCCGGTTTGAGATTGATCATCGAATCAAATTCAATAAAATCATCACCGGATTTCCCCGGATAGAGATTGATACCCCATATATTTTCTTGCCGTGAGCGCTCTTCCTCTATGAGAAGAACCTCTTCATCCATGTGTAGCTCCCCTCCAACCGCCATTATCTCCTGCTCAATGTCTACCGCCGCTTTCACCAGATCGCCAAACCCTTCTTTTGCAAGGCTAAGAAGCTCTTCATTGCTTATCGGATTTTTCACGATTTTTATTTCCATACTTCTATTGTATCAAATTTCATTTCCCGTGGCACTTTTTATATTTCTTCCCTGAACCACACGGACAGGGATCGTTGCGGCCGGCTTTGTCGGCATGCGGCGCGCTTGAAACCATTACCGGGCGCGCTTCTTGCTGTTGGCGCGGTACGCCAACCTTGAATATCGTTGTTGCCACACTGCGGTCTATCGCCGCAAGCATTTCTTTAAACATTCTATGCCCTTCGTTTTTGTATTCGATGAGCGGATCCTGCTGACCGTATGCGCGCAATCTTACGGAATCCTGCAGATACTCCATGTTTTCCAGATGATCCATCCACAGCGTATCAATATTGCGCAGCAGCACCATCTTTTCCACCTGGCGCATCACCTCCGAGGATAATTCCTTTTCTTTTTGCTCGTATGTCGTTTCAGCAAGCTCATTGAAATATTCCAGAAGTTTCCTTCGCTTGTCTTCCGGTCCAAGTTCTTCGTTTTGTATTGCGGTAATGTTTGCTTCCGCTTCAGTGGAAAGCGGCACGATAACATCCACATCTTCGCCTATTTCTTTTATATTCCAATTCTGCGCGAATTCATCCTGCGCGTGCGCCTCAACCACATCAGAAAATTGCTTGCCGACGATCTCCAATATCTTCTCTTTCACTTCCGCCGTATCAACGATCTCCCGGCGCAATTTATACACTACTGCGCGGTGCTTGTTCATCACCTCGTCGTATTCAAGCACATGCTTGCGCGAATCAAAATGAAACCCTTCGATCTTTCCCTGCGCGGATTCTATCGCACGCGAAATAATGCCATTCTGGATCGGCTGATCTTCCGGCACGCCGAGCGTATCCATCATCCGCTTGATCTTATCGGAGCCGAAAATACGCGTCAGATCGTCTTCCATCGAAATAAAAAACTTCGAGGTGCCCGGATCGCCCTGTCGCCCAGCTCGGCCTCTCAGCTGATTATCAATACGGCGCGCCTCGTGCCGCTCCGTGCCGATGACATATAACCCGCCGGCCTCCATAACCCTTCGAGTTTCCTCAGGGCTCGGTGGATTCCCACCGAGAATAATATCCACCCCACGACCTGCCATGTTGGTCGCCACCGTCACTGCGCCAAGCTTGCCCGCCTGAGCGATGATCTCCGCTTCACGCTCATGATTTTTCGCGTTCAAAAGCTCATGCGGTATACCCTCGCGCGTAAGCAGTGCGGAAAGATATTCGTTTTTTTCTATGGACACCGTGCCCACAAGGATCGGCTGGCCTTCTTTGTGCCGCTCGGCGATCTCCTGCACCACCGCCTGATATCTTCCCTTCGAAGTTTTATATATCGCATCTTCCAGATCATTTCTCACGTTCGGCTTATTGGACGGAATACTCACGACATCAAGCTCGTATACTTTATGGAACTCCTCCGCAGACGTCGCCGCAGTACCAGTCATACCGGAGAGCTTTTCATACATTCTAAAATAATTTTGAAACGTGATAGACGCGAGCGTGCGCGATTCTTTGCGCACCTGCACGCCTTCTTTCGCCTCAATAGCCTGATGCAATCCTTCCGAATATCGTCTTCCCGGCATAATACGTCCGGTGAATTCGTCAACGATGATCACCTCGCCGTCTTTGACAATATAATCTTTATCGCGCGAAAACAGCGTTTGCGCGCGCAATGCCTGTTCAAGATGATGCACATAGCGGATACCCGAACCGCCAAAAATCGTTGTATCGTAAATATTATCAATACCAAGCACCTTTTCTACTTTTGAAATGCCTTCTTCCGTCAGCGCCACCGCGCGCAATTTTTCATCTACATTATAATGCGTATCCGCAACGAGGCCCGGCATGATCTGCGCGAATGTTTGATACAGTTTTCCGGAATCTTCGTCAGGTGCCGAAATGATAAGCGGCGTCCGAGCTTCATCAATTAAAATAGAGTCTACTTCGTCCACGACGGCATAATAATGCTTCCGCTGTACGTATTCTTCGGGACGCATGATGAGATTGTCCCGCAAATAATCAAAACCGAATTCATTGTTCGTGCCGTACGTGATGTCCGCGCGGTATGCTTCGGGACGCGGCACCGGTTTTAAAAATTCATGCACGATCTTGAAACTCCCCGTCGTATCGCGTTCTTCGTCTTTTTGGCTGTCGGTATATGCAGGGTCATACACGAATGCCTGATCATGCGTGATGCACCCGACGGTAAGCCCCAGCGCGTGATGCACCTGCCCCATCCATACCACGTCGCGTTTTGCGAGATAATCGTTCACGGTCACCACATGCACCCCCTTGCCGGTAAGCGCATTAAGGTACGCCGATAATGTCGAAACAAGCGTTTTGCCTTCGCCGGTTTTCATCTCCGCAATGTTCCCTTGGTGCAGTGCGATACCACCCATCAGCTGGACGTCGTAATGCCGCAAACCAAGCGTGCGTTTTGCCGCCTCGCGCACGAGGGCAAATGCTTCCGGCAAAAGATCATCAAGCGAGGCGCCGTCAGCGAGCTTCTTTTTTAGCTCAGCAGTACGCATCGGAAGTTCCGCAAGAGCAATCGACTCGAACAAAGGTTCGAGTCGATTGATGTCTGCCACCGTACGCTCAAGCTTTTTTATAATCCTCTGATGAGAGTCCCACAGCCACATATGCCAGTGTTGTTAAAATTTATGAGCTCAATGCGAGGTAAATTTTACC
>CAYHUB010000017.1:0-15639 GCA_964359755.1 uncultured Candidatus Saccharibacteria bacterium | reverse complement strand
CGATAGTGGAAAAGTGGTTCGCCCAGTATTGGTTGAAGCGCTGTTTCACGCTTGCGAGATAGAACTTGGTATACGGGTACAGATCGCGGTCAGTGAAGCGCTCAAGGCATTTGCGCTTGACTTCAAGGCTTTCCCGCGCGATCTTCATGAGTTTCTCAAGGCGGGCGAAGAAATCTTCTTTTGATTTTGCAAGATACCCGATGCGCGGGAGGTTGATGGTGACGACGCCGATGGAGCCCGTGAGCGGATTGGCGCCAAATAAGCCGCCGCCTCTTCGCTCAAGCGCGCGCAGATCAAGCCGTAGCCGGCAGCACATGGAGCGCGCGTCGTCGGGAGACATGTCCGAATTCACGAAGTTTGCAAAATAAGGGATGCCGTATTTTGCGGTCATTTCCCACAACGGCTCAAAGTTCGGATTATCCCATGCAAAGTCATTGGTGATGTTGTAGGTGGGAATAGGAAAGGTGAACGGCCTGCCTTTTGCGTCGCCTTCGATCATGACCTCAAAGAACGCTTTGTTGAGCATGTCCATCTCTTTTTGGAATTCCCCGTAGGTTTCTTTTTGCGGTTTGCCGCCGATGACGACGGGAGACTTCGCATAGATCGACGACGGATGCATATCCATCGTAATGTTGGTGAACGGCGTTTGGAAGCCGACGCGTGTTGGCACATTCATGTTGAACATGAATTCCTGCATCGCCTGCTTTACTTCAGTATAGGTAAGATCGTCGTAGCGGATGAACGGCGCAAGGAGCGTATCAAAATTAGAGAATGCCTGCGCGCCTGCCGACTCCCCTTGGAGGGTATAAAAGAAGTTCACCACTTGGCCGAGCGCGCTGCGGAAATGCTTGGGCGGCTTGCTTTCCGCCTTCCCCGGAACGCCTTTAAATCCTTCCGCGATAAGGTGTTGCAGGTCCCACCCGACGCAATATGACGCGAGGAGGTTGAGATCGTGGATGTGGAGGTCGCCTCCCATGTGTGCTTTGGCGATCTCTGGTGTGTAGATCTTGTTCATCCAGTAGATCTTGCTGATCTCTGAAGATAAGTAGTTGTTGAGCCCTTGGAGCGAGTACGACATGTTGCTATTCTCGCGCACCTGCCAATCAAGCTTCTCTAAATAACTGTCTACGAGGTCAACATTTGCCGCAGACACCAATTCACGCATTTTTGAGTGCTGGTCGCGGTAAATAATGTATGCTTTTGCTGTTTTTTTGTAGCGCGAGCCCAAAAGCGCATCTTCGACGGCGTCCTGGATCTCTTCCACCATCGGGACTTTGCCCGCGATCCGCTCCTGTGTGACGTCAAGCGCCCTCTGCATCAAATGTTCCGCCACATCATGGTCAAATTCACCGGTTGCAAACCCCGCTTTTTCAAGAGCCGCAGTAATCTTATCTTTGTCAAAGGGAACAATTCTTCCATCTCGTTTGCGGATCTCGATGAATTTGATTGGGGAGGGCATGGTGATAAAAAATGATTTAATTTTTCTTCTTATTTTTGTATCATATCACAGCGCGCAAGTGATGCGCAAAGGAGTGGATAACCTCTCTGTCAATACGCGCGCGAACAGCTTTTTTCTCGCCGATGATTTGACTTTTTACGTGCTTTCTTGTATACTATAAACACAACATTTTGTTCATTTCATCGGATAATTTGCGGGCATTCGGAGCAAACCGCGGCGCAAGATGCACAGACGATCGCTCTCACGCTTTCATGCGAGGGAGAGGAAAGTCCGGACACCCGCCCGCCCAAATTTTTTATTTTTTGTGAACACAAAAAACGCCGATTGCGCGCGCAGAATAAAAAGTCAAGAGATAAAAAATTTGGGCGGGCAACAGCAGCGGCTAACAGCCGTCGAGGGCGACCTTAGAGGTGCGAACAGAGACGCTTTCCAACGAAAGACGGAGAGCGCCCCGAGCTTGTCGAGGGGCGAGTCCCGATGGGAACATCGGGAGTGAAACGGCCAAATCCTTGCCGGGTGCAAGACAATATGCCTTCTTTTGAGGGCAGGTAGTCGCATGATCATCGCAGTAATGCGGTGACAAGAGAAATGATCGTCGCCGCGTCAAACGCGGAACAGAATCCGGCTTACGTACATCTTCACCGGTTTGCTCCGAATGTCCGAACATTGTTGTAGCGAAAAAAGCGGGATTTTCCCGCTTTTTTCCTTATCTTCCTCATTACACTATGGGAATTTCCTCATATACGGCGTTATTTCCTTATTGAGCGGTGAGCGCGCATATTTTCTGAGATTGAATAATAAGTATTATTTCGCTATGATGCGGGTATGAAAAAAGCGGCGCTTTTATTCACGGTCGCGCTTGTGCCGGTTGATTTTATTATGTTGTTTTTCGCGGGTATCTCCGCGTATTTTTTGCGCACCAGCGAACTGGTCAGTCAGTATCGGCCGGTGCTTTTTTATTTAAACCTGCCGTTTGAAAAATACATCATCATTCTTTTTTCATTTATTCCTTTTTGTATTGTGATGTTTGCGCTTACCGGCTTGTATCGGGCGAGGCGAGGGGATATTTTGGAGGAGTTTTTCCAGGTGGTCGCCTCCGCATCGTTTGCGATGATGGCTATTATCATTTACATCTTTATCACGCGCGAATGGTTTGACTCGCGGTTTATCGTGATCGCCGCATGGGCGCTCACGATCGGTTATGTTTTTTTAGGAAGGATGGCGCTTCGCGCGGTAGAACGGTATTGCGCGACGCGTTATCAGTTTGGCGTAAAACGCGCGCTTATCATCGGCGATGACGAAGTGTCGGATATTCTTATGCGCGAAATACAGCGCAATCCCGCATTGCGTTATCGCGTCGTAAAACAAATTGCGGTGCTTGATCTTGAGGAAATAAAGCGGGCGATCGAAAACCCGGGTATTGATGCGGTTGTCGTGGGTCGCGCGGATTACAGTAAGGAAGCGATCGTGGAACTCGCGGAATTTTGCCGCGACCGGCATTTAACGTTTCGCTTTGCGCCGACGCTTTTTCAAGCGCTGACGACGAATGTGGAGGTGGACATCGTAGGAGGAATTCCGCTTATTGAAATAAAACACACTGCGCTTGACGGGTGGGGGAAAGTGATCAAGCGAACGATGGATTGTGCGGGCGCGATCGCGGGACTCATAACACTGTCGCCGCTTTTTGCGGCAACGGCGATCCTTGTGAAACTTGATTCACAGGGACCTGTGTTTGTGGCGCTTGATCGCATTACCATGGGGAAGAAGTTCAAAATGTATAAATTTCGTTCAATGGTTGATCATGCGCATGAAATGAAAGATCAACTTGCGGCATTGAATGAGCGAAAAGACGGCGGCCCTCTGTTTAAGATGCAGAACGATCCTAGAGTGACGCGCATCGGGAAAGTTTTGCGCACAACGCGCATTGACGAATTGCCGCAGCTTTTTAACGTGGTGATGGGAGATATGAGTCTTGTGGGGCCTCGTCCGCACGAGCCGGAAGAAGTGGGGCAATACGAACGGCATCACAAAAAATTGTTGGTGGTGAAAGCGGGCATGACCGGCATGGCACAGATATCAGGGTCTTCGAATCTGCCGTTTGAAGAAGAGGTTAAACTGGATACGTATTATATTGAAAATTGGTCGCTTCTTTTAGATATAAAGATATTACTTAAAACGGTAGTGCTGGTATTTCGCGACCGTTCGGCGTGTTGATGTAGCGGATATGAATTATTTTCCTAAAGGAAAACAAAAAAAAGAAAAGCATGCGCCCGAGATACTCGAGCGCGATGCGCCATTTGATGTAGAACACGAATGGGAAGAGGCACGTTTTGCCCAGGTTTATCTCGAGCACACGAACCAGCAGAGCAATATATATTTTGAACAACACCAACGAGAACGAGCACAACAGTCGCCGCAATGGCAGCGCAATGCTGCGCGTGAGCCCCGTGCTTCAGCATTTTCTTTTCTATGGCGTTTTGTGAGCGCGGGAGCGTTTGGCGGCATAATGCTTACTGCTGTTTTTGGCGCGGCATGGTGGTGGAATGAAGGGGCGCGCATACCTCCGGCGTTCACCGCCGCGCGAGGGGCATACGAAAATATCCTTTCTGCACAGCAGTCGTTTTTTGCATTTGATCTCGAGCAGGCGATGTTTTTATTGCACGACGCGCGGGAGCGCGCGGCACAGCATACGCAAGGCGGTCGCGCGCTTATCGCGAGCGTACAAGGCGCGGTCCTATCTCTCGTGCAAGGGGGAAGCGGATACACATCGCCGGACGCGGCGACACTCGAGCAAGATGCTCTTGGATTGGCGGAAAAATTTGCTCAAGGAATGGACCCATTGTTTCAGGTGTCCGCCTCTTCTTTTTTTCGTATAAAGACCGCATATAACGGAGTGCCGGCGGGAGAATTGATCGGAGATGCGCTCGTAAAGATACGCGAGGCATCTGCGGGATTTCGTACAACGCAGAACATTCTTTCTGAGATGAAAGATACAGATACGTTCTCCGAGCAAGCGCGCGCGTACAGCGACGTGCTCGTGCCCCAGCTTTCATTGACGACCGCATATGCGGAACGGATCGCGGCGTATTTGAAGCTTGCGGTATGGGCGCTTGGCGCGGAACGGCCCCGAAAATTCTTACTCGTCGCGCAAGACAGCATCGTCGCTCGTCCAACCGGCGGGGTAATTCGTTCCGTGGGAGTTGTCACCACCCAAGGAGGTGCGATCACAAGCATTGCTTTTGATGATGTTTATGGTATTGATGGCCAGCTTCAGGCGAATGTTATTCCTCCTGAGCCGATCCAGAAGGTCGCTACCGCGTGGGCGCTTCACGACGCGAACTGGTTTTTGGATTTTCCGCTGTCTGCAAAAAAGATCGCTTATTTTTACGGGAAATCGGGCGGAGGGGATGTGGACGGCGTGATAGCGATTAACGAATACGCGGTTAAAAATATCCTTGCGGTTACCGGCCCGGTGAAAGGAGATGACGGGGTTTTGGTTAACAGCGAAAATAATCGCCGTTTCGCGAGTAAGGACGTGTTGCAGGCTTTGAGTGAGGTAGTCCCGACGCTTTCAGGCACAAGTGCCGGTGCGCTTGTACGGGCGCTTCAGAACGGCCTGCATACAAAAGATATTTTAGTATGGTCTGCGGAGCGCGACTATCAGGAGATGATCGTACAGGAAGGGTGGAGCGGAAAGGTGCTTCATGAGGCGGGAGCCGATTATCTCGCGGTCGTATCGAGCGATATTGGCAACGACGTTAAAGAAGTGAAAGAAGACGTGTGGAAAGAAACAAGCATTGATGCCTCAGGCGGCATTATCAATACGGTAGCGGTCCAATTTATTTCTCAAGGAGGCGGCGAAAGCAGTGAGCGGTATATACGCATCTATGTTCCCCTCGGGTCTGAATTACTTGAAGCATCGGGAATTACTACAGCAACGATCCATCCTCAGATCGATTATCATAAAGAGCGATTCACTGCTGACGATGATCTTGCGATGACGGAACGGGCTGTGCGCGCGGATGTTTCGGGCGTGCGGATATTTGAGGAATCGGGAAAAACAGTCTTTGGAGGATGGGTGAAGGTGGGAGAAAAGAATACCACGGCCATTGTCCGTTATCGTCTGCCGTTTTCGTTCGAGAAAGAAGAACCGCCTGTTCCTAGAACCTTTTTATTTCAAAAACAGCCGGGAGTCGCCGCCGCGGCAACTTTTTCGTTCGTGGTTGCAGAAGGCATGCGCGTAACGGACGGTGAGGGGAACGATCTCTCGACGCTTTCCTTCGACGGGGAAAACAATATAATCATACAAGCAATCATCAAATGAAATGGCGTAATATTTTCAATACAGAGTTCGATGTAATTTTTTCTGCGGCGATGATGATCGCCTTTTTTTCTTTTTTATCCAAAGCGCTTGGTATCGTGCGCAACCGCATTTTTGCAGGGGAGTTTGGCGCAGGAGACACGATGGACATATATTTTGCCGCATTTCTCATTCCCGATTTTCTCTACAGTCTTCTTATTCTCGGCATATTGAGCTCGGTGTTTATTCCGGTGTTCGCGGAGTACGAGGCGCGCAGTAAAGAAGAAGCGTGGCGGCTCGCGAATGTCGTACTTACCGTGTTTTGTACGGTGTTTGCGGTCTGCGCCGCGATAGCCGCGGTGTTCGCGCCATGGCTTGCGGAGCTGGTCGCTCCGGGGTTTGACGGTGAAAAGCAAGCGCAGACCGCACTGCTGATGCGTATTATGTTTTTAAGCCCCATATTGCTCGGCGCATCAAACATCATTGGCAATATGCTGCAGGCGCGCAGGCGGTTTTTCACGTTCGCGCTTGCGCCGGTCATGTATAACATCGGCATTATTATCGGGGCGTTGTTTTTCGTGAAGCCGTTTGGCGTCGCTGGACTCGCGGTCGGCGTGGTGCTGGGCGCATTGCTTCATTTTCTTATTCAGATCCCGGCGGTTGTACAGCTCGGGTTTTCCTTCAAGCCAACGTTTGACATACGGCATCCCGGTCTTATGAAGATCGCGCGTCTTTCGTTGCCGCGCACCGTAGGGCTTGTGGCAAACCAGCTTAATTTCGTCATAGTCACGGCGATCGCATCTACGGTCGCGTCAGGTGGCATTGCGGTCTTTTATTTCGCGAACGATTTGCAGTTCGTTCCCATCAGCATTATCGCGCTTTCGTTTGCAAGCGCGGTGTTTCCGTTTCTTGCCGCAAGCTACGCGCAAGGGGATATGGATGCGTTTTTAAATAAACTCTACGATGCCATCAACCAGATCCTGTACTTCGTCATCCCTGTTTCTTTGTTTCTTATTTTAGTGCGCGCGCAGGTGGTGCGCGTGTTGCTGGGGTACGGGCAGTTCTCGTGGGAGGATACCCGCCTGACTGCGGCGGCGGTGGGAGCGTTTGCGATCTCCATTTTCGCGCAAAGTTTAGTGCCGCTTTTTTCGCGCGCTTTTTATGCGCTGCATAACACAAAGACCCCCGTGCTTATCAATGTTATATCCACAATAATAACCGCTTTGCTGAGTTTTTATTTTCTTCAATTAATGCGCGATGGAGGAGAGTTTGCGCGCATGGTCGGTGTGGTATTTAAGGTTTCCGATCTCGCGCATGCGCCCATCCTCGCGCTTCCGCTTGCGTTCTCGCTCGCAAGCGTGATAAATCTTTTATTGCTGTATTTCGCATTTATGCTGCGCGTTGATACTTTTGACAGCTCGCGCATCGTTCCTTCGCTATTCAAGATCAACCTTGCCGCCGCATGCATGGCGGTCGCGGTGTATGGGGCATTGCATATTATCGCAGAGTGGGTGAATATGCAGACGTTCGCGGGCGTGTTTATGCAAGGAGGGCTTGCGTTCATTGTGGGAGCCGTTGTATACGGCGCCGTGTCGTATCTTCTGCGTATTCCCGAATTCTTTTCGGTGACACAGTCCTTTTCGCTCCCGGTAAAAAGAATATTCCTTTCGCGGATATTTCCGGTAAGCGGTTCGGAAGAGAAATAATATCAGTTTACGTTTTTATGGACCAGAAATATATCCGCAATTTTTGCATTATCGCGCACATCGACCACGGCAAGTCGACGCTTGCCGACCGATTTTTAGATCTCACGGGCACGGTGGAAAAGCGCAAAATGCAGGAGCAAATGCTTGATACGATGAGTATCGAGCGCGAGCGCGGCATCACGATTAAAATGCAGCCGGTGCGGATGGTCTATCGACCATCAACTGATAATCATCAACTGATAACAAATAACAAAACTCAAAAACCCAATAGCTATAGGTCATCAGTTATGAGTTCTCAGTTGTCAGATTCAGAGTATATTCTGAATCTGATAGATACCCCCGGTCACGTCGACTTCGGTTATGAGGTGTCCCGCTCGCTCGCCGCGGTGGAGGGCGCGATATTGCTGGTAGACGCGACCAAGGGCGTGCAGGCGCAAACGCTTGCAAATCTGGAACAAGCGTTGATGCAGGGTCTTGTTATTATTCCGGCGGTGAACAAAATCGATCTGCCGCATGCCCGCCCGGAAGAAGCGGCCGAAGAAATTTCAAAGATCCTCGGCATTTCCCAAGATGAGATCCTGTACATTTCAGGCAAAACAGGCGCGGGTGTTCCAGAGTTGCTTGAAAAAGTGGTAGCAATGATCCCGCCGCCAAAAGGCGATCCCCAAGGGCCGCTCAAGGCGCTTATTTTTGATTCGTCGTATGATTCGTATAAAGGAGTCGTGGCGAATATCCGCGTCATGGACGGTTCGGTGAAGGCGCACGAGGTCGTGCGGTTCATGATGGCGGACGCGATGTCGGAAGTGATCGAGGTCGGCGTTTTCCGCCCGCAGTTTGAATCAACAACAATTCTCGAAACAGGGGAGATTGGATATATCGCCACGGGACTTAAAGAAATAAATAAAGTGCGTGTCGGCGATACGGTAACCCATGAGCAAACGCAAGCGCACGGCGCGCTGGTCGGGTATAAAGAGCCGCAGCGCGTCGTGTTTGCGAGTTTTTTCCCGCAGAGCGCGGACGGGTTCGACATGCTACGCGATGCGTTCTCAAAACTGCGGCTCAATGACGCATCGTTTTATTTCGAGCCGGAACAGTCAGACGCATTGGGGAGAGGATTTCGGTGCGGATTTCTCGGTGTGCTCCATTTGGACATCATACGGGAGCGGTTGAGCAGAGAATACGGCATCGTGCCGCTCATCACCGCGCCATCGGTTTCGTATCGCATTACGACGCGCAATAAAGAAGAATATGTTATTTATTCGCCAAGCCAGATCCGCGATGCGGGCGACGTGCTTACAATCGCCGAGCCGTATGCGAAAGTGGAGATTTTAACGAGCACGGAGTATCTTGGCCAAGTTATGCAGCTCTTGAACGAATCGCGCGGCATATCGAAAGAAACGCAGTATGTGACCACTGAAAAGGTGCTGGTGCGCTATGAAGTGCCGCTTGCCGAAGTGGTGGTTGATTTTTACGACCGGCTTAAATCGGCGACATCCGGCTATGCGTCGCTCACGTATGAGCTGATCGGATTTACGCCCAACGATCTTGTCAGGATGGATATACTTGTGGCGGGAGACATGATGGAGCCGTTCGCACAGATCGTGCCGCGATCAGAAGTGGTGCGCAGAGGCAAGGCGCTTGTGGCGAAGCTGAAAGAAGTGCTTCCGCGCCAATTATTCGCCGTATCTATTCAGGCGGCAGTGGGCGGTAAGATCATTGCGCGGGAAGATATTTCCGCGATGCGCAAAGATGTCACCGGGTATCTCTATGGCGGCGATTATTCACGAAAGAAAAAACTGCTTGAAAAGCAGAAGAAAGGAAAACAAAAAATGAAGGCGATGGGGAAGGTGGATATCCCTCCCGATGTCTACTTCAAAGTTTTGCAAAGAAGTTAGCGGGCGGCGAACGCCGGTATTCGTTCTGTTCTTATAAGAGAGCCGGAAGGATGGTGAACCCGACCATTGAAAGGATGATAAGGACGACGAGAATGGTCCAGATAGTGGTGATTATTTTCTTGTGCTTTGTCATTGAATTAGATATGATAAATTACGAAAAGTAATAGTGATGCGCTTATGGGCCGCCGCACCTCCAAAGGAAAGAAGACGAAAATCATGGTGCTCGCGCTGGGAATGATCGCGAGCTTCTTGGTGTATAAGGTAGGCCGCGTCTCCTATGAAAAATACCAGATAACGAGGCAAATTTCAACTATCGACGGAGAATTGAAGGCGTTAAGCGCGAAAAGCGACGACTTGCAGACGCTTATTAAGCATCTTAACGACGATACGTACGTGGAGAAAGAAGCGCGCAAAAAACTGAATCTTCAGAAAGAAGGAGAGAAAGCGGTGATCATCGTGGGCGGACCTAACGCTACAATAAAAAAGAAAGAGAGCGCGCAAAGCACAACAGAGAGCCAAGAATCAAATCCCCAAAAATGGTTTCGCGTCCTTTTCGGGAAATAACATGCGGGTATAGTACAATGGTAGTATGCGACCTTCCCAAGGTTGAGACGCGGGTCCGATTCCCGCTACCCGCTCAGATTTATTTTTTTCATAGCAAGAAGCGGCATGATGCTGCTTCTTGATTTTTTCTTGGCAGATGTGGTATATCAATAAGAAACAGAGAGCAGGTCTTTAAAAACAAGAACATAAAAAATTCATTAAACAGGAGGTGGGGTATGACGAAATGGCTTGATGAAGTAATGAGGCAGGCTAAGGAAGTTAACCCGGAAATGTTTAAACCGGTGGACGAGGTTGACCCTAAGGATCATATCTTTGGGGAGGTGGATGAACAGAGCAGGAGGTTCTATGCGCTTGCAAGGACGTATGAGAAACATGCGGAGTTGCAACGGAAACAGGCAGATGGGTTGTTTACAGAAGCTTCTTCCAAGCAGAAGCTTCAGGAAGACGCAAGAAAAACAGACCGAAAAACAAAGGTTATATGGGATATCTTTTATGCGTCAGTGAAAGATGCCAATAACTTGTGGGGCGAGCACATCACCATCAAAAAAGGATGGAAGATCGTACGAGGAAGGATGTACTGACGACCTTTTCCAAAAAATGTTTTGATTTCAAGTCCGACCGGATAAAAAACCGGCCGGGCTTATTTTTTTAACGCACCAGTCGTTTTCTATACTGGTAAAATCTGTTACCATGGAACAGTAATCAATAATCATCATTTATGGCACGAAAAGTCATTCAAAAAGACAAGGGGCCGTTTGAGGTGAAGCCGCAAGAACAGTCGGCGTGGATATGCATGTGCGGATTATCAAAAAATCCACCGTTTTGCGACGGGTCGCATAAAAAAATACTCGACGAGGAGGACAATAAGGTGTACGAATATGATGCCGAGGGGCATAGGAAAGAAGCGGAGTAAATGATTATGAAGCGCACTTATCTTTTTTTGCTTGTCGGATTTGCGGCGGCATGCGTCGCATGGTATGCGTTTTTCTTATTACAGAAGGGGACGAAGAAATTGCCTCCGTCCATAATCGAGCACGCGGCGATCGCGCCATTGGGGAGCGGCATGTCGGGCTCACGGGAAATACAATGAAAAAAAATATCGCAAAAGCAAAAAAAGTCATGAAAAGCTTTCCGCATGCGTTTCGCGGGTTGCGTCACGCGTTTTGGGGAGAATTAAATTTCCGCCTTATGGCGTATGCCGCGATCGCGGCGATCATCGTGCTGGGGTCGAAACCGATCCCGTCTTCATATAAGCTCGCGCTGGTCCTTGCGAGCGCGCTGTTGCTCATTGTTGAGCTGATAAATACCGCGATTGAAAAAGCGATGGATCTTTTATTGCCGGGAGAGCTTGAGGAAATAAAATATATTAAAGACATGATGGCGGGAGCGGCGCTTATTGCTTCCGTATGCTGGGTTATTGTTGTGGTGTACGCGTTAGCGGCATGATGCAAGAATATTTAAAAACAGCGGTTATTTTTGTTGACCGACGATTTTTATTCATCGGAGGCGTATATGCGGCGTTTGTCGTGGCTGTCACGGTGGTTGCAGCCGTATTTGTGGGGAAAGGAACTCTCGCGTTCATTGACCATCTTTTTTTAGCGTACGCGGTGGCAATGCAAAGCGAAGCGCTTACCTCGGTTATGAGCGCGATCACTGCGCTGGGGAGCGGAGTGGTTGTGGCGGGGTTGAGCATCATAAGTATCGTATGGTTTTTGTATCGCGGTAGGACGCTGTATGCTTCAGCGCTTTTTGCGTCCGTGGGGGGCGCTGCGTGCGTGGCGGTGGTGATGAAGCGGATCCTTGAACGACCGCGTCCGTCGGGGTTTCTGGCGCTTCAAGAACACACGTTCAGCTTTCCCTCGGGGCATGCGGCGCTTTCGCTTGCCTTCTTCGGCATTTTGGTTTATTTTTTACTACGGCACACGCAACAGCTTTCGTTGAAAATTCTCGCGGTGATTGCGGGCATCGTGGTGGTTGGCGCGATAGGTGTTTCGCGGATATACCTTGGCGCGCATTGGCCGTCTGACGTGTTAGGAAGTTACATCCTTGTCGGCGCGTGGCTGTTCATTGTGATACGGCAGATGGAGAGGAAGAGCAGAGAAGTATAAGAAAGAATGTGCCGGAGTAACTCAGTGGCAGAGTAGCTGTTTCGTAAACAGCAAGTCGCGAGTTCGACTCTCGCCTCCGGCTCCAGAAATAAAACAAGCCGCATTGAGAAATCAAATGCGGCTGTTGTTTTTTGTTTACTTATTACCATCTTCGCGTTCGCGCATGGAGGTTGCGGCGGTTGGCGCATTCTCCCGCTATTTCTGTTCCGAGCGCGGAACAGAAATCCCTCATTTGTCCAATAATCCACCGAGGGACCTCCACTATCGGATCATTACTGGAGAGCATTTTGGCGATTTCTTCCACATCGGTAAGCATTTCTCTGACAGTCGAACTAATAATGCCTGCCTCCATCATAGCTGTATGGAGAATGCTAAGAGCGACGGGGTCTATTTGGCGCTCTGTATCATCTTTAGCACCGGGCTTGATGAGGTCGTTCAGGATCAAAGCCAAGCTCCGCATAGCTGTTAAATCCTTTGGCTTGCCCCTCAATATATTCTGGATGTCGATGGACGCTTCTGTCGCTAATAGCGCAGTATCAATGTTGATTAATGGTGACGGTGACATGGTAAACCTCCTTTTTTGTTTGTGATGGGTTTATGTAATTTTTAAAGTACGCTACGATAGTAGCAAATTGTCAAAAAAAGTAAATAGATCGTAATTGCTACTTTTCAATCCTTTCTGATATAGTAGACGTGTACCTATGATCAATTTCAAAGAAAAAATTACTAACCTTACGGAGGGCCTTCAGAACATGAAGGACCGTCTTTGACCTCGCTGTACTCCATAAAGATATTCTCGCGCTTGAAGCGCTTACTCAGCAGGAGCATTTTTGGGACGACCACAGGAAGGCCGCTGGTATTACCGCCGAGCTTGATGCAAAAAAAGAAGAGGTGAAAGAGTGGGAAAGTTTCAACAAACGGCTTGAAAAAGCAACGCATGATTGGGAGTTTGTCGCGTCTATCACCGACCAAAAAGAACGGGAGCAATTTGAGCAGGAGCTTGCGCGCGAGCTTGCCGATTTTGAGCGCGCGTTTGAGCGTGCGCGCCGTCTGAAGCTCTTTTCGGGCACCTACGATAAAAATAACGCGCTTCTTTCCGTATATGCGGGAGCCGGGGGGCAGGATGCGCAGGATTGGGCTTCGATGCTGTTGCGCATGTATATCCGGTATGCGGAAAATCAGGGATGGGCGGTGACGATAGTGCACCAGCATTTCGGCGAGGGTTCGGGCGAAGAAGGGCCGGTAACGAAAAACGCAACGGTGGAGATCAGGGGAAAATACGCGTACGGCCATCTTAAAAAAGAAATGGGCGTCCATCGGCTCGTGCGCGTATCGCCGTTCTCGTCGCAGAAATTACGGCATACATCATTTGCCTTTATAGAAGTGATTCCCGAGATTGAAGAAACGGAAAGCGTCGAGATACCCAAAGACGACATTGAGATCGATACATTCCGTTCCTCGGGACCGGGCGGGCAAAATGTGAACAAGCGCGAAACGGCGATACGCATTCATCATAAACCGACCGGCATCATCGTGGCGTGCCAATCCCAACGCAACCAGCAGGCGAATAAAGATCAGGCAATGAAGCTTCTGGTATCACGCCTGATGGGGGAGCTTGAAAAACAGCAGGCGCATGCGATATCCGAATTGAAAGGCGAGCGCGTCAAGATAGAATGGGGCAGCCAGATACGCTCCTACGTGCTCCATCCGTATCAAATGGTAAAAGACCACCGTACCGATGCGGAAACATCGCGCGTCAAAGATGTGCTTGAGGGCGATATTGCGCTGTTTATCGAAGCGGAGCTGGGGTTAGACAATACAAAGAAGTAATACCAAGAGAACATATAGTTGCAGAAAGTCGCAAAAGCACCGATAATGAAAAGAAGCTATGATCGTATTTGAAAAAATTTCTAAATACTATAATTCTCACGTCGCGCTTGATAAGGTGGACCTTACCATCGCACAAGGGGAGTTTGTGTTCATCGTCGGCCAGTCGGGCGCGGGCAAGTCAACGCTCCTAAAGCTTCTCATCGCCGAAGAAAAGCCGACGGAAGGAAAGGTGTTTCTCGACGGTAAAGAGATCACCGCATTGCCGCATAAGGACTTGCCGCTGTTACGGCGGAGGATCGGTACGGTGTTTCAGGATTTTAAGTTATTGACGCAGAAAACGGCGTACGAGAATGTCGCGTTCGCGATGGAAGTTGCGGGTAGGAGCAAAAAAGAAATAGACGAAGATGTGCCACAGATATTACAGCTGGTGGGGTTGGAGCAAAAGGCGCGCAATTTCCCGAGCGAGCTTTCCGGAGGGGAACAACAGCGCGTCGCCATTGCGCGGGCGCTCGTGCACCAGCCCGATATCATCATTGCCGATGAACCGACGGGAAATCTTGATCCGCTCAACACCTGGGATGTCATCCGCCTGCTGATGAAGATCAATGAGCTCGGCACGACGATCATTCTCGCCACGCATGACCGCGAGATCATCAACACGATCAATAAACGCGTGATAAGCATTGATAAAGGAAAAGTCGTGCGGGACGAAGAAGGGGGAAGATATATCCTCTAATTTCGAATGTCGAATTTCTAATTTCTAAAAGCACAATGATCACAACATTTAAACGTATCATACTTGCGGGGGCGCTTAATTTCTGGCGCAACGGGTGGCTTTCGACCGCCACGATTTCCGTGATGATGCTTGCGCTTTCGATGGTGCTGGGGCTCGTGCTTTTATCGGTGCTTACCGAGGCGCTGGTGGGGAATCTTGAGAACAAAATAGATGTTTCGGTGTATTTTAAGCCGGACGTTGCCGAAGAAGAAGTTTTGAAGGTAAAGAACGATCTGTTGGCATTAAGCGAAGTGAAAAATGTCGCGTATGTTTCGCGCGATGAAGCGCTCACGCGGTTCAAAGAAAAACACAAAGACGACCCCGTGGTGTTGCAGGCGCTTGAAGAGATCGATGAAAACCCGCTTGAAGCAAGTTTGAATGTCAAAGCGAAAGACCCGGGGAATTTCCCCGTAGTGGTAAGCTTTCTGGAAGGCGACCAGTATAAAGACCTTATCAATAAAGTAAACTATTACGAAAACAAAGAGACCATTACCCGCTTGACTTCGATCGTATCGGCGATCAGAAAGGGCGGCGCGGTGGTGAGTTTCGTGCTTGCGCTTATTGCGTTGTTGGTCGCGTTCAATACCATCCGCATCGCGATCTACACGCTCCGCGACGAGATAAGCATCATGAAGCTTGTGGGCGCGACAAATTGGTTCGTGCGCGGGCCGTTTCTTATCGCGGGGGCGCTCTATGGCGCGGTCGCGTCGATCGCAACGATGCTGGTGTTCTACCCGTTCATCTTCGTACTCTCGCCGGTGTTTAAACGATTTTTCCCGGGCGCCGATCTTTTAGAGTATTTTACGCAGAATTTTTTCACGCTGTGGCTCATTTTGCTTGTGGCAGGCATCGTGCTGAGCGTCATCGGGAGCATTCTCGCCATCAGGAAGCATTTGAAAATTTAACGGCTTTGGGCTATACTGCGCGCGCTTGTGCGTTTTGCACACTGCCAGGTCGTCTAATGGTAGGACCTCGGACTCTGAATCCGAGTATCTTGGTTCG
>CAYHUB010000016.1:0-15892 GCA_964359755.1 uncultured Candidatus Saccharibacteria bacterium | reverse complement strand
GCATCGGTGAACGTGAGACAGAGGATATTGCCGGGCGCGGTATCGGTGGTGCGGAGGATATTCGCCACCCGTAAACTCAAGATTTCCGTCTTGCCGCTTCCCGGACCCGCGATGACCAATACCGGTCCGTCGATCGCTTCGACGGCCTGTTTTTGCTGGTCGTTCAGTTTTTTGAATCGTTCTTCGAAATGAGACATAGTACTGAGTAAATGTTCGCATAAAGCGCAGTACTTGTCTATTCGTGTTGTATCTGGTACTTTGGTATACTTACATTAAGAATTATCCGCATGTTGAATAAAATACAATTCGTATTTCTAAACACAATTCCCATACTATTAATGGTTGGTTTAATTGCTGTTATAAATAATGATTATTTACTAACAGGGCTTTATTTAATAATAATCATTATTTCCTTGCTTATAAAATTTGAATCCAAAGATATTTTATTCTTGAGTTTTGGTTTTTTTATAATGATAATTTTTGAATACTTGTTTATAAGTACTGGGGTAGAAACGTTTAATAGAAATAGCTTATTTGGAATAATGCCCTTGTGGTTGCCCTTTTTGTGGGCATACGGATTTGTTGCGATAAAAAGATCTGTTAATATCTTAAATCAGTAAAAATTTTCATTTCATAAATATAATATATGCTTATCGATGATGTTACTATTAAAATAAAAGCGGGGGACGGCGGGAGAGGGTCTGTGTCGTTCAACAAAAATCTCATGGCGCTCGGACCTGCCGGCGGCGACGGCGGCGACGGCGGAAGCGTGTATTTTGAAGGCATTTCCGACCTCAATAGGCTCGCGCAATTCAGGCACAAAAGAGAGTTTTTCATGAAGCACGGCGAATACGGGAGAGGCCAGTTTAAAGACGGCGCCGACGGCGAAGACCTTATTCTTAAAGTACCGGTGGGAACGGTGATCTATAATATCGAGACGGGCGAGGCGCGTGAGATCATGCATACGCGCGAGAGGGTCCTAGCGGCAAAGGGAGGTCTTGGCGGACGAGGAAATTTTAAATTCAGATCGCCGGTTAATACGAGTCCGCGGCAGTTTCAAGTGGGTACGCCGGGCGAAGCGTTCACTATCCGGCTTGAGCTGAAGCTCATCGCCGACGTGGGGCTTATCGGTATGCCGAACGCAGGGAAATCGAGCTTATTAAACGAGCTTACCGGCGCAAAGAGCAAGGTGGCAAATTATCCGTTTACCACGCTTGAACCAAGCCTGGGCGCATATTACGAGCTTATTGTAGCCGATATTCCCGGGCTTATTGAAGGCGCATCGGGCGGCAAAGGGCTTGGGGTAAAATTCCTTCAGCACATTGAGCGGACAAAGACGCTGTTTCATCTTATTTCCGCAGAATCGGAAGATCCCGCGAAGGACTATACGGTAATACGAAAAGAGCTTGAGACCTATAGCACAGAGCTTGCGAAAAAACCCGAATATGTTTTTTTGAGCAAAAGCGACATGGTCGCGCCGAAGGAATTGAAGGAAAAAATTTCCGTGTTAAAAAAGCTCAATAAAAACACCATTGCGATCTCAATTCACGACGAAGAATCACTTGAAAACGTCAAAGTGATCCTCAATAAAATAAATACGGAGAAATAAAACATGGGGGCGATTCTTAATTTTATTACGCACAGAAAAGTAGCCTCATCAGCGATCCTTGCTCTGCTGGTTATCGTATTCTGGTTCTCGGTGACGCTGCAGGATATTTTTTATGAAGCGGTATTTCTTACTGAGGCGTATGTGGAGGAACATCCGATGCTGGGTATTTTTGTATTCATGGCGCTTGCCGGAGTGTCGGCAATGCTTTCCCCGTTTAGCAGTGTTCCGCTTGTCCCTGTGGCGATCATGCTGTGGGGGAGCGCCTGGACCATTGTATTTTTGATTTCAGGGTGGCTTGGGGGTCATAGTATTACCTATACCATAGGATATTATGCGGGTCATCCCGTCATAAAAAAATTTGTCGCGCCAGAAACGATCGAGCAATATTCGCACAAATTTTCAAAAAAATCGGAATTTCTCTTAGTGTTGCTGTTTCGCCTCGCTTCGCCCGCTGAAATGCCCGGGTACGTACTTGGCGCGGTGCGGTACGGGTTTGTAAAGTATTTTCTCGCTACCTTTATCGCGGAGTTCCCGTTTGCAGTGATAGCGGTCTATGCGAGCGAAGCGCTTATTGATAGAAAACCATTGATCGTGGCGCTCACTATTTCGGGCGGGATCGTTTTTCTCGCGATCGCATTCTACCTTTTTAAAAAGCAGGTAGGCCGCACGGAGTGATTGACAATGCGCGGCGGAAACGATAGTATATAAGCATACATTTCCTACTTGTAGGATTTATTGTCTATCACTATGAAAACCAATCAAACCAAAAAGAAACACTTTTTCGGTACGGCGACCATCGGTGAAAAGGGACAAGTCGTGGTGCCTGTCGAAGCACGTGAGGCGATGAAGCTTAAAAAGGGGGATAAGCTTTTGGTGTTTGGCGTCGGAAGCGATACGGTGACGTTCACCAAGCTTGCGCGCCTTGAGAAATTCGCGTCGCACCTCGAGGGACGCCTCACCACGATTCGGCGCATCATTAAAAAGACGGACTCGGTGAAAAGTTAGAAAAAGAGAGAGCCACGACTGCGCTATCGCTCCGCTGGATTGTTCCCGTTTTGTCTCAGATGTTTTATCTGATCCACAAAACGCAATCCCGTCTCGGGGCTGTTTGTTACCAATCGCTTCACTCTTGGATAAACAGGGAGTATATGATCGTTACCATAGGGTCGGCATAAGGGCCGTATACGATCGCGGCGCCAAGACCGCCGGTAATGGTGATAGCAATAAGGCCTCCGAGCGCAAGAAGGACTACTATCCAACGCTTTGCAATGATATCCGCGATCGATCCGAGAAACGCAAAAGAATGCAGTCGTCCTTCAAATATTTTGTGCTGAGCCGAGACCCAGCGGATGAAATATGAATACGCGATCGCGCTAAAGATGAATGTTGTCATAAGCGCGAACTTTTCATGCACTTCGATGAGGTCGTGCGCTCCTGCATCTCCCCACGCTTCTTTTGCGATATCTCCCGTTCCGGATGCAACGACTGCTCCCACGGCACCCGCCAGTGAAAGAATGGTTTTTATCGCGATCCAGGGCGCCTGAGGGTACCACCTCGCGAGGGGGAGTAGTTCAAGTACGGCATAGAGCACAAGCAGGCCGATCGGAAAATGCACAAAAAGAGGATGGATGTTCATATAACGATGCTAATAATATAGCACGTATTATACCATTTTTTCGCTTTTTTCTCAAGACGAAAAGATAAATAACTGGTATAATACGAGGAATATGCCCCCTTTCTTTTTTTCCTAACTCTGGTAAGCTACTCCGGCATCAGAATACGGCATAAAGCAAGGAATGGAGTTTTCGTGTTTATTGTGGATTCGTTATCGGGATCCCTTTGTATTCGCACTCGGGTTTTTTTGATTCCTTTATCGTGTATCTGAAGGAGAAGTGAGGGACACACATTAATTTTTTTTAAAGGCTATATATATGCAACAACATACAAAAGAAAAAGAAGGAAGTTTCCATGGGCTTGGCATTGCGCCGACGCTTTTGGAATTATTGGCGAAGTTTAATCTTAAAGTACCGACACCTATTCAAGAGCAGGCGATTCCCATTGGAATAGAAGGGAAGGATGTGGTGGGTATCGCGCAAACAGGCACCGGTAAGACGCTCGCGTTCGGGATTCCGATGATCCAGCGTCTCGCACAGGTAAAAGGGCAAGGACTCATAGTATTGCCAACGCGCGAGCTCGCGTTACAGGTGGACGAGGCATTACGGAAGATCGGGCAAGGCCTTGGTCTTCGCACTGCGGTATTGATTGGCGGAACGTCTCTGTGGCCGCAGAAACAAGCGCTCGGAAGGAACCCTCATATTATTATCGCAACACCGGGGCGGCTTATTGATCATGTGGAGCAAAAAACTATCCGGCTTGATGGCGCGCGTATCGTCGTGCTTGATGAAGCCGATCGCATGCTTGATATGGGTTTTCTTCCGCAGATAACAAGGATCTTTCAAGAACTTCCCAAAGAGCGACAAACCATGCTTTTTTCCGCAACCATGCCTCGGGAGATCATGAAGATAGCGGCGACATATATGAAGCTTCCGATGCGGATCGAGATCGCTCCGACAGGCACGACCGCAGAACGCGTAACGCAAGAACTTTTTATCGTATCGAGAGATCAGAAATTCGGATTGCTTGAAAAGACGCTCGAGACGCGCCGCGGATCAACGCTTGTATTTTCCAAGACGAAACACGGCGCACGGCGCATCGCGCAGCAATTGCGGTCAATCGGTGTGTCTGCCGCAGAGATCCATTCAAATCGAACCCTCGGGCAGCGGCGTGAAGCACTTGATGGATTTAAGGCCGGCAAATATAGGGTGCTTGTGGCGACAGATATCGCTTCACGAGGAATTGACGTGAAGGGGATAGAGTTGGTGGTCAATTACGATTTGCCGTCGAACTCGGATGATTACGTGCACCGCATTGGCCGCACGGCACGCGCCGGCGCGGGCGGACATGCGATCACATTTGCCGCGCCCGATCAGCGAAGAGAGATCTATTCCATTGAACGGCTCATCCGCAAAACATTGCCGGTGTCAAAGCTTCCTGCTCTCCCGCCGGCTCGTTCGTTCCCGCGGGAAGAATATACGTATGATGATACGCCTCAGCGCCGCCCGCAAAGCCGTTCCCCGCGAACTTCTCCGGGAGGCCGTCCCTCGGTGGGTAGTCGCCCATCAGCCCGCCCATCCGGCGGCCGCAGTCATGGCGGAGGCCGCAGCAGATTCGGAGGAAACAGATATTAGCGAATATTTCTGAGTGAGCGATGTTCTCTTTTGTGGTAAAATAATAGGAGCTCCTGAGGGAGCTCCTAATGTGGGCGGCACGAGCGGATTTGAACCACTGACCTCTCCATTAAGAGGGAGCGCTCTACCAGGCTGAGCTACGCGCCGATTTATTGAAGAATGTACTAGGATTTCAGAGTAGTATAACGGTAATTTTTTGTCAATATATGCAAGCCCACGGAAAAATAGTTGCTTTACTTATCGGTGAAACAAAGAGGAATTGGAGCGGTACGCCCGTTGAAGAGATCCGCGAAGCGCGCAGCGCTCCCAGCTATGGACGAACCGTGCCGCTGCCCTCATTGGTCGAGGTGGTGGTGCGCGCTATTGAAGGAAAAGATGTTCGCTTCCGCGTGAAGCGTTATGTTCCCAATCTTATTGTGGTAGAAGGGAGCGTGGATGTTGAAGATATTTTTGATAAAGCGGTGCTTGCGGTGAAGCAGGCAATACTTGCCTCCGCGCGAGAGCTCATGCGGAAGTACGATACCTATAAGGACTTTGAAGAGGAGTATGGCGTTTTTTGCGTTTCTGAGTACGCGGGGCGTCCTGAGGATCTACTTAAAAAGATGCCGCATGCGGTCGCGTTTTTAAAAAGCGAGCACGAGCTGCTCGATGAAAAGGAAGTGGCGCAGACGCTTGAGTCCAGCGTCAAATACGGTAAAGACGATCTCTTGGTGGTAGATTGGGACGGCGCATTTATTTTCAATCAGGCAGGCCAATTCGAGGAAACGATAAATTTGCTTGAGCTTGGCAATCTTTTGCTGTTGCGGTATCGCATTTTGGATTTTGAGCTTGATCGGCGGTTGAATAAGCTTGCGCGCCTGCTTCATGCGCGGGAAAAGAAACTGTTCACCATATTCCGCAGCAGCGGCATCAAGGAGGTAGTGCGCAAGATCATTCATGCCCGGTCGCGTTCGATCATTGAATTCGAATCAATGACGCGGAATGTAAAATTGATCGGGGATTGGTATTCGGCAAAAGCGTTTGACGTGATAGAAAAGAAATTCCACCTCGATGAATGGAGGAGGAATATCAAAGAAAAGTTTGAAACGCTTGGCGATGTATATACGATGGCTACCGAGAATTTTTCGCTCTCATTTCAGAAACGGATGGATATCATTCTTGTCATCGGATGGTCTATATTGCTTCTCGGATGGTCGGTACTGCTCGTACTTGATATCATGGCTCGGTAGGGTAGTTTTTATCGCTCAAGGTCTTCGTCCTTGTTTTCATCGCGACCTTCCTTCTCCCTTTTATTTTTTTCGCGTTCCCGTTCTCTTTTTTCCTCGTTCTCTTTTTTCCCGGCCTCTTTCATGAGCTCGCGCGCTTCAATGGAGTGTTTGAGCGCTTCGCGATACTCGCCGTTTTCCCAGCGCGTCTTTGCTTCGCCAATACGCGTTTGCGCGGTGGTGAATGCATCGATCGTTCCCGTGGCGATTACCGCAGTATTTTCCGGCGCAACCGGGATGGCGCGTGCCGCTTCCATTCTTTTTATTTCATATTCGACAGACTCCCATTTTTTGCGGGATTTTTCCTTGATCACCGGGGGAAGTAGGGCGGGCACCGTTGATGGTGTATCAAGCGCCACGTACAGCACCGCATCGTCATTTGACTCGGCGTGCTTATACGCGTTATCAAGCTCATCGTCAAGACCGCCGTTGAGCGATTGCGCGCGCGCTTTTTGAGCAACTCGCGTAAGGACTCTTTTGTGTGATTCTGTGGTTTCGCCGATGAGCGGAGTAATAGCCTGCGCCAATGCAGGATCGTGCGTCGCAAGTGCCTCGCTTTCATCGAGTTCATCTTCGTACCGCACAAGCGCTTCACTGACTGCTGCGTGCGCGCTGCCGTTTTGCTCAATGAGCTGCTCGATCTCCTCCAGGCGCCGTGAGGCAAACCGAAGATGAAGCTCCGCTTTCGCCTTTTTGCCGGGCGCGACAGCGACGCGTATTTGTTCGGTGGCGAGCTTTACCCCGTAGAGCGTTTCGCCCGGAATCGTGTTTTGTGCGGCGAAAGACACGCCGCTTCCCGAGCCGACGAGCGTGATGATCATGGCAAGCGCAAGTGCGGGTGCTGAGCGCATAGTGCGCATGATGTGCGCATAGACGCTTCGCGCGGGAAGTGAAGATGATTCGAGCGCGACCCTGCTTTCAAGCATGCGCCGAAAATTCGCCTTGCGTGAAGCATCGGGGGCGATTGATCGTAAGAGTTTACACTGGCGTTTGATGCGATTCATGATCGTTGCGTATTAGTTTTTTCCGCAAATGATTTTAATTTTTTGAGGGCGCGATGGGTGTGTACGCGTATCGCAATATTGCTTTTGCCGGTGATCGCGGCGATCTCTTCAAAAGAAAGTCCGTCGGTATACCTGAGCGTAAGGATATCCCTGCTTTCTTCCGGGAGATTCTTCAGCAACTGGAGCACATAGCGCGCTTCATCCCGTAAGACGGCTTCATGGTGAACATCGTTACCGTCGTCAATGACGTAGGATGCCGCCTCGATATCAACGGTGGCGTGTTTTTCCTTTGCGCGCCAATAGTCTATCACGAGGTTTCTGGCTACCGTATACAGGAATGCCTTTGTGTTTGTGATAGCCTTTTTATCGCTCGCGAGATGCTGCCACGTCTTAAAAAAGCAGTCTTGGGTGAGGTCCCACGCTGTCTCTCTGTTGCTCACTTTAAAGAGCACAAAACGAAATATCGAGTCGCTGTACTGATCGTAGAGCGCCATGAATTCTTTACCTTGTTTTTCATGCGTAGCCATGGACTCTTCAGTATATAGTAAGACGCTGTATATGGGAAAATGTTACTTTGGACGCGCTGATTTCGCCACATGGAGGGCAAGAAGGACGCAATTAAGCCGTGCGGGGCTTATCGGCGTTTCCATGAGTTTGAGGAGCGCATATTCATCGAGTTTTTGTATTGCAGTAGTGCGGGTGCCAATAAGGCTTTCTACAAGAATTGACGCCGCCACCGCCGAGAGCGCGCATCCATGATGCGTGAATTTTGCATCAGTAATTATGCCTTTTTGTACGGCAAAATCAATGCGAAGCGTATCGCCGCACAACGGATTTTCTCCTATGCCGCTCATAGAAGGGCGCTTCAATGTCCCGGCATACGGCGAAAGCTGTGCATGCTCCCATATTTTTTTGAAGCGGTTAATGTTCATGGTGTGCATGCAATACGGTAATGATCTCGGTGAGTGTTCTGTGTAACGCATCAATATCATTCCTCGTGGTATATACGGAGAAGGATATGCGTGCGCTTGCGGTGACATCAAGAAAACGGTGGAGCGGCATGGCGCAATGATGTCCTGCGCGGAGAGCGATATTCTTTTCACTGACTAAAGACGCAAGGTCGTGGGGATGAATGTCGTTGAGCGAGAACGCGATCACCCCGGTTTTCTGCTCGGCGGTTTTTGGTCCGAATACGGTGATGCCGGGGATATTCGCAAGTTTTTTGAGCGCATATGCGGTGAGCTCTGTTTCGTGTCGGCGGATATTTTCCATGCCGAGTTTTTTGAGATAGTCGGTTGCCGCGCCAAGCGCGACAGCGGCCTCTATCGGCGGCGTACCCGCCTCAAAGCGCTCAGGCGCATCCTGGAAGGTTGTTGTGGTTTTCGACACCGACAGCACCATGTCGCCGCCGCCTAAGAACGGTTCCATGGAGGTGATGTATTTTTCGCTGATATAGAGTACGCCGATGCCTGTCGGTGCATACATCTTATGCCCTGAAAACGCATAGAAATCACACCCGAGGTCACTGATGTTTACCGGCATATGTCCCACCGCCTGGGCTCCGTCAACAAGCACGGGGATGCCGCGTTTATGGAAAAATGCCGTAAGCTTTTTAATGGGGTTAATGGTGCCAAGCACATTCGATGCGTGGGTGACGGCAAAAAGCTTTGTGCGGCCGGTCACTTTCTTCTTGAGGTCGCGCATATCGAGTTCGCCGTGTTTGGTGATGTGCGCGAACCGCAGTTTCAGCCTTTTTTCTTTCGCGATCATTTGCCACGGCACGATATTTGAGTGATGTTCCATCAGTGTAAGAAGGATCTCATCTCCGCGCTTGAGGTTGGCGCGCGCAAAACTGTGCGCGACAAGGTTTATCGCTTCGGTGGTGTTTTTGGCGAAGATGATGTGTTGCGCGCATGATACGCCGCAAAATTGCGCGACCTTCCAGCGCGCTTGTTCGTATGCTTTCGTCGCCTGTTCGCTTAAGTCGTATATGCCGCGTTTGATATTTGCATTTGCAGTTCGGTAATGATGCGTAAGCGCATCGATCACCACGCGCGGTTTTTGTGTTGTTGCCGCATTATCAAGATACACGAGGTTTTTGTATGTGGTGAAAATAGGGAAATCTTTTTTGACGGTTTTTGGATTTATTTTCTTCATAGAGATTGTGTTAGTGCGATCTCGTTTGTGATCGTTTGTATGAAGGCATCGCGCATCATTTTTTTTGCATGTGTTTCTGATATACCGCGTGCGGTGAGATAAAACAGTTCTTTGTCGCTTGGGCGCCCGACGCTCGAGCCATGTCCTGCAATCGTTTCACTTGTTTCGACTTCAAGGTCGGGTTGTAAAAAGGCGATCGAGCGAGGGGAGAGCATGAGCGCTTTTGCCAAACAATGCGTCCGTGAAGAAGTCGCTTTTTTTCCGACGCGCGCCAGGCCGCGAAAATGCACGCGAGATGCGCCTTCAAGCGTCGCGCCGAATACCACGCGAGATTTTGTCCCTGCCGCCTCATGCGTTACAGTGAGGTTGATATCGCTTGTCATTCTTTTCGTCCCGCGCCAAATGAGCCCGATGTGCGCCTGAGTCCCTTTTGCCGTAAGCGTCACCGCAATCTGCATTGTTTTTGGAGCGCTCTCTTCAAAGACTAAAAGCCAGCGGAGAACATCACCTTTCCTCGTAAGGACAATACGTTTTTTGAATGTTTCTCCGCATTCGCCGGAAAAAGTCGTAAGTGAGCGCGAATTGCCTTTATTCATGCCGGTTTTTTGAATCTGCATGATTTTTGTATGAGTAGGTTTCATGCGGGTTTTATGCTATTTTCCATCTCCATTTGAATGAGGCGATTGAGCTCTATCGCGTAGTCCAGCGGCAGTGTTTTTGCGAGCGGTTCAAAAAATCCCGAAACCACAAGCGATGACGCTTCGGTTTCCGAAAATCCGCGCGATTTCAGGTAAAAAAGCTCCTGTTCGCTTATTTTTGAAACCGTCGCCTCGTGCTCAATTAGTGCATCATTTTCTTCCGCCTTTATGGTGGGGTAGGTGTCGGAACGCGATTTTGTATCAAGCACCAGCGCGTCGCATCGCACTTTGATGCGTGCGTTGCGCGCGCCTTTTACCACCTGCGCAAGGCCGCGATAGCTTGTCCGTCCGCCCCCGAATGAAACTGATTTTGCGATGATGGATGACGAGGTTTCCGGCGCGAGATGCACCACTTTTGCACCCGCGTCCTGGTGTTGGCCTTTGCCGGCAAGCGACACCGAAAGAATGTCTGCGCGCGCGCCTTTTCCTGTGAGAAACACCGCGGGGTATTTCATGGTGATTTTGGAACCGAGATTACCGTCAACCCACTCAACCAGCGCGTCTTCCTCGGCCCGCGCGCGTTTTGTAACGAGATTGTATACGTTCGACGACCAATTTTGAATGGTGGTGTAGCGCACGCGCGCGCGGGGCTTTGCGATGATCTCCACCACTGCCACGTGGAGCGCATCGGTGGTGTACACAGGGGCGGTGCATCCTTCGATATAATGCACTTCGCTGTCTTCGTCGGCAATGATGATCGTGCGCTCGAATTGACCCATGTTTTTTTCATTGATGCGGAAATATGCCTGCAGCGGCAGCTTAACCTTCACGCCTTTGGGAATATAGATAAAACTGCCGCCCGACCAGCACGCCGCGTTGAGCGCCGAGAACTTATTGTCACCGACAGGCACGACGGTGCCGAAATATTGTTTAAAAAGCTCGGGGTGTTCGCGGAGCGCCGTATCGGTGTCGGTGAAAATAACCCCTTGCGCTTCAATATCCTTTCGGATGTGATGGTAGACGGTTTCGGAGTCGTACTGAGCCCCTGCGCCGGCAAAGAATTTTCGTTCTGCTGCGGGCACGCCGAGCCGCTCGAATGCGGTTTTTATTTTTTTCGGAACTTTTTTCCACGAATGCGCTGGTTTATCCGATGCGCGCGCGTAGTAGGTGATCGCGTTAAAATCGATTGTTGAAAGATCGGCTCCCCATGCGGGCATCGGCTTTTTGGTAAAGACGGCAAGTGCGCGAACGCGGATATCTGTCATCCATTGCGGTTCGCGTTTTATTGCGGATATTTCGCGCACCACCGCCTCCGAAAGTCCTTTTTGCGTGCGGTACAGCGGAGTGACGCTGTCATGGAATCCATATTGGTAGTGCTGTTTCATGCTTTTTTCCGATACCCCTCTTTTTCAACTTTTTTTATGAGTGCCCGCCCGCCTGATGCGGTACGCACGCCGTTTTCGATAATATGCACAAAATCGGGCGCACAGCGTTTAAATATTCTTGCGCTGTGTGAAATGATAAGCATTCCTGTTCCTTCCGAAGCCGCTTTTTTGAGTATGCGCGCCATGGCGTCAAGCGAATCAACATCCACGCCCGCATCGATCTCGTCGAGTAGTGCGACCGAAGGGCGTGCCGCTAAAAACTGAAGCAGCTCGCTTTTTTTCTTTTCTCCGCCGGAGAATCCTTCATTTACTGAACGGTCAAGGAAGTGCGGCCCAAGCCCGATCTTTTTTGCATGGTCGGGGAGAGAGTACATCGTACCCTGCGCTTTTTCTTTGGTGTGCGTTTTTGCGATGGTACGCAAAAAAGTGGACATGGGCACGCCGCGGATCTCAGGCGGTTCTTGGAATGAAAGGAATATGCCAAGCCGCGCGCGCTCCTCGGTGCGGAGACCAAGGATGCTTTTACCATGCAAAAGAATGTCACCCTTCGTGACGCGGTAGGAAGGATGTCCAAGGAGAGCGGAGCACAGCGATGTTTTGCCCGAACCGTTGGGTCCCATAAGCGCATGAATTTCTCCTTTTTTTATCGTTAAAGAAAAGTTTTTAACAACTTCCTTTCCGCCCGCTTCAACCGTAATATTTTTTATGAAAAGTGACATTGGTTATATATTTGCTATGGTAAGACGCGTAAGCGTTTTTCTGATCTCCGTATCAATGCGCCGCCACCCTCGCTTGGTGGGGCAGGTTGCGGCAAGCGCGCATGCTTTTTGGGCGTTTGGCGCAAGGACGCAGCGTACCGCTGATCGCTTCCGGAATGCATCGATAAGCGACTGTATGCTGACCGCCTTCGGATCTTTCGCGAGGCGGTATCCGCCGTTTTTTCCGACGCGCGACACGAGGATATCCGCTTCTTTAAGTTTTTGGGCGAGCTTTTCGCAGTATGCGTGCGGAAGCCGATATTGCTTCGCGATGTCTTTGAGAGACACAAAAACGCCCGACTTGTATGTGGACTTAAGCGCCTGCATCAGTATTAACCCGTAATCGGTTTCGCGTGATATCATATTCCGACCAAAATACTCCGAGATTGGTTATCGTGAGAATACCATATCGAAAACAGTATTGTCAATAAAAACCGCGCACTGCGCGGCTGAAAGTGAGGGAGTGTGAGAGGCAGCTATGGATGTTTGAGCGAGCGGGTGAGTTCCTGGCAGACGCCGCAGGCATCGCATCCGCAGCTCAGTAGTGTTGCCATGGAAGCCAGTCGCCGGCCGAGGATTTGCGCCACTTTTTTATCCATGTCGGTCATTTCGCGTTTGCCGCTTGCGGAGATGAAAATAGCGCCGTAGGGGCTTCCCGCGTCAAAATCATGCGCATCGCTCTGGATTGGATAGGGGATTCCGACAGGGATCATGCCGAGGTTGAGAAGCGGAATGATGAGTGAAAGGAGCGCTACTTCTTCGCCGCTATGCAAGCCGTGGCCGACGCAAAATACCGCCGCGGGTTTATTCACGAGTTTTTGCTGGTGCCATACGACGGTGAGTTGGTCGAGGAAATGCTTTACTTGCGAGGCAAATGAACCGAAATGCACCGGCGTGCCGAATGCGACGCCATCTGCTGAAATAAGGTCTTCGATGGTCGCTTCCGGAAATTCTTTTTCGATCGCGTCCATGCGCGCGGAACGCACGGCATCATGTCCGAGCGCCTCACGCGAAAGGACCTCAGGAATACGTCTCAGCGCGACTTCAGTACCCGCAATCGCTTCAGCGCCTTTGCCGATCTCGCGTGCAAAATCGGCGGTACATCCGCCGCGAGTATAAAACAAAACAAGGATTTTTATTTTTTTCTGCTCCATAGCAACAATCAGTGTTTAAAAAATGCTTCGTAGATGAAAAAAAGAATAATAACGAGCGTTCCTACAAGGGAAACAATAACGAGCTTCCAGGAGCTTCGTGCGAGCATTTTTGCTTTTAGGTCATCTTCAGGAGCGGGTATAAAAGAAACTATAACGATTACCGCGGCAAATACTACGCCCGCAAGAATTCCTTTTCCAACCCAGTGATGAGAGAATGCCAGCTTTAACCAATTTTTGAGTGGCAGATAAAGGTCTGCGACAACAGTAATGCCGGTGATGAATGCCACAGCAAACGCCGCGCCATATGCTGTTGCGCGAACGATCCTGAAGCGGATGTTTGAGAGTTCCATATGTGTTATCGTACGGCACCTGAAATAATAACTCCGGAAAGCGCCATACTAATGCCAAGCACGACAATAACGCCCGCAAGCCATGTGAGTGTTTTTTTTAGCGGTGCTTCCTCCTCAATGCGCTCGCCCAGAATAAGAAGCGCGATGAACATCGCCGCCGCAAGGAAGGGGAGAAAAAGAAAAATATGCTCTTTTGCCTCCATAAAAAACGAATGCGCCCACGGATAGCTCCCTTTGAGGATGATCGGCTTTGCTACGGCACCATAGTAGATCGCGTAATAGTATCCGCCGGTGAACCACGACGTGATGAATGCGACAAAACCAACCGCGCTTGACCACCTCAAAAATTTCAACGGAAGCTTGGATCTAAGCATATTCATCCATACTCCTGCAAAAGCAATGACACCGGTCATGCCGATGATCACATGGAGTGCGAGAAATGTTTTGAAAAATGTGTTCATTGCGGGTTTTGCGGAGGAGGGGTGAGATATGCCTTCCTAATGTAATGCAGGAGAACAGCCATCACAAGTACCGCGACGATATACCATGCGGTGATCGCAAAGAGTGACGCGGGAATGCCTCGCCATACGCCAAGCACAAGCGCGGTATACCACGAAGTGATTGAAAGCGAGCTGCCAAGCCATAAAGGAATTTTTCTTGTTTGCAGTAAAAGAGCGTTGAAGAAAATAATAGCGGTAAGAGCGAGTTTTGCCAGAAAGCGGTCGTTGTAAAGAAGAAATTCTTTACCTTCGATGCGGAACAAAAGAAAATAACCGAAGCCGGAAAGGATGAGAAGCACCATACCGATACGGAGCACGCGATAGGTTGCTTTCAAAAAATCGCTTTCCATAGGATCGACATGTCCGTCCTTCATCGCCTTCATATAAAATATCTCGGCAAATGTTGCACCTCCGACACCAAGTGCTGTGCCGATGATGTGTACTGTGGTAAGAAAGATATTCCAGCTCATAGTGCCTTTAGTATATCACGAGATCGGTTAGCAACCAAGTTCACCTGCGCCGCATGGAGAGGGAAGTTCCCGCACCTTCGGCGTACCGGGTTCTTTGCCCTTTGCGATATAATCTTCCGCGCGCGTAGTGCGCCATTCATGTTCGTGATTCCAGAGTGTCCAAAAATGCCGCCATTCGTTCCATCCGATGCCGAGATGCTTTACATAGATATCGTTTTCAGCAAGTATTTTTCCGATCTTGCGTCCCGTCATGCACGGCGTGCTGTAGCAGTAGACGATAATATCTTTGTCTTTCGGTAGATTACGGAATGTTTCCACAATGCGCTCTTTTTCTTCATAGACCGGCGTATTAGGGTCGCTGTATGCGTAGATGTTTATTGCGCCGATGATATGCTCTTTTTCATATTCCTGCGGGCTGCGAAGATCAACGAGGATGAACGACTGGTCGCCTTTGTCCATTTTTCCGCGCAAACCGTGCGGGCTCACATGAACCGCATTCTCGACAAGATAAAATTCTTTTATTAATTCCTCCGCGGTCGGCGCGGCGACCGGCTGGGGTTGGCGCATCACTATAAGCGTCATTGCGCTCCCAGCAATGCTGCCGATGATCGCGGCGATAAAAATAGTTTTAATTGTTTGGTTCATTGTTATTGTGCCTTAGATATTATTTCTCCGACCATAGTTTTAAAATCGTCGTAAGAGCGGGGCGTATCGAGCTTTTTGCCGTTTAAGAAAAACATCGGCGTGCCGGTCACCTTTGCCTTTATGCCGCTATTGTATTGTTCATTAACCTTTTCCGATATCTCCTCCGAATCGATGTCGGCAATGAACTGTGCGCGGTCAAGCCCGAGTTTTTCCGCATATCCGATAAATGTGTCCCGTGTGTCGTTTTTTGACGACCATTCTTTCTGTGTTTCAAAGATCATATCATGCATCTCCCAGAATTTATCTTGTTTGCCGGCCGCTTCGCTCGCGTATGCGGTGATGCGTGCATGTTTATGCTGTTGCAAAGGGAAATGGCGATAGGCAATCGCGATCTTTCCTTCGAAGTCCTGTGCAAGTTGTTTCACCATTGGCTGGTATGCCGCGCATGCGGGGCATTGGAAGTCGCTGTATTCTATAAGAATCGTTTTTGCATCCCGTATGCCTTTTATGTGATCGTTTTCAGCGAGCGCATCTATAGAGAATGACGACGATGACGGTTCCGGCGCCTCCGGCCGTTCCGGCGCGAAAAAGAAATAATAGCCAACCCCCGCGGCAACAGCTATGACAACTCCGAATACGATGAGGTTTTTCATAAATACATACCTGTGATTATTGTGCCAGCATAACATTTTCTTTGCTAACTGTGAAG
>CAYHUB010000015.1:815-17528 GCA_964359755.1 uncultured Candidatus Saccharibacteria bacterium | reverse complement strand
CGGTGCAGGATTACTGCCGGTGCTCATAGATAACGCTTTCACGAATAACCTTGAAGAGGTAGTATACAGACCATGAGCGATACTACCATTGTAACTATCATCAAATGGCTTGCGGGCGTGGCGCTGTGCGTACCACTTGTATTTTCGGTGTATTTTTATCCGTCGCACATCGCGCCCCAGACCTTTCTTTTTCGCCTGATTGTTGAAGCGATGCTGTTTGCGTACCTTGTGCTCGTGTTACGCAATAGCGCGTATGCGCCAAAGCTTTCCTTGATGTTTTGGGCGGTTGCGGCATTTATCGGAGCGCAGGCGCTTGCGGGCGTGCTTGGGGTTGACCCTCTGCGAAGCTTTTTTTCTGATTTTGAACGGCATTGGGGGTTCATCACTCTTGTTCATTTTTTTGCATTTTTCGTTATCGTAAGCGCGGTGGTGCGCGAAGATCGTTCATGGCGCTGGTTGCTTGTGACATCGGTGGGAGTGAGCGTGATTACCGCTATCTATGGCACGTATCAATTTTTCTTTGAAGATATTGGGCGTATTTATAGCACTATTGGCAACCCGGGATTTTTTGCGACGTATCTTTTATTGAACGCGGCAATCGCGCTGTGGTGCGCGCTTGGCTCATTTTTTGCGCGTCCATGGCGGTTTCTGCTTGGGGGAATCGCGGCGTTTAATGCGGTGATCGCGATGCTCACCAGTACGCGCGCGGCGATGCTTGCGTTTGCGGCAGGTGTTGTGGTGCTGGGATGCGGATATGTTTTTTGGTATGAACATAAGACAAAGCGATTAAAGATGTTTCTCGCGGCGCTTCTTATCGCCTTTATCGCGGTAGGCGGCGCAGTGCTTGCGCTTGCACACACTGATTTCGGCGCAAAAACAGGCATCAGCCGTCTCGCGATTTTTTCGCTATCTGACGTTACGACGCGCACGCGCCTTTTTGCATGGCAAGCGGGGCGCGAGGGGTTTTTCGATACGCCGTTTCTTGGTGCGGGCCCTGAAAATTTTAGAGTCGTGTTCAACAACTATTTTGACCCCGGGTTTTATACGTACGAAATAGGGGAGACCGAGTTTGACCGCGCGCATAACATATTCATCGAACAGCTTGCGACAGCCGGCGGTATCGGCTTCATTGCCTATGTCGGGATGTTTACGGCGTTTTTATATTTACTATGGAGGGGGAGGCGTGCCGGCGCGTTTGGCGCGCATACCTCGATCATTCTTGCCGCATTCGTGGCGGCATACGGGGTGCAGGGATTTTTCAATATGGATACGCTGACATCGTTCCTCCCGCTCTTTTTAGTGTTTGCGTATGTCGCGGCGCGAACCACGCACACGAGCGAAGAGCACCCCCATGTGCCGCATACCGCACAAGAGCCGGTCACGGTTTCTTTTGCAGCGGCCGCGCTCATAGTGTTTTTCGCGCTCGCGTATGGAGGGTGGGTGATGAATATTCAGCCCGCGCGCGCCGATCGCGCGCTTTCCGATGCGGACGATCTGCGCCAGCACATTGGAGAGGTGGAGCCGAATGAGGCGCTTGGCGCGGCAACGGAAACATATCGGCGGGCGCTTGATTTTTCCGCATACGGGAGGGGCACGGTTCAAAAATCGCTCGCCGCGTACGCGCTTAGTTTTTATCAGGCGTTCGGGAGGCAATTCCCGCAGGCATTTATCGATGAACTGCTTCCGTTTTCCATGCGCGAGCTTGAAGCATATATCCGGCAACATCCCCGTGATTATCTCGCATATAGCACGCTGGGGAGGCTTTATAACATCCGGCTTCTTCTTACGGCAAAAAAAGATGAGCAGATTGAGCGCATGCTCGCGCAGGCGCAGACACTTGCCCCAAAGCGGCTTGAGATGCCTTTGGTGCTTGCACAGCGCGCATTAGTTGAGGGCGATTACGTTGCCGCGGCAACGCAGGCGGAAGAAGGGATAGCGAAAAGCAAAAAATTCTACGAGCTGTATCGCGTTGCATTTATCGCGTATAGCTTGCAAGGAGACGAAGATAAAGCATTTCGTGCGCTTGATGAGGGTGTGCGTAATGGGCTTCCGTTGGCAAGCGAAAAAGAAATAGGATGGCTTGCACAGCAGTACGTCAAGCGCGGCATGCTCGCAGAAGCACAGGAGTGGTATGCGCGTATAGAGCAAATAGTTCCATAATACATGAACAGAGAAGAAGCGAAAAAATTGTATGTGAACATCGCAAAAGGAGGGATATTTACCTCATTGCTTTCGCCGGTGGTGCTTTCGGCACCGTTCTTTTTCCCGTTTATCGTTCCTAAAACGCTGTTTTTTCAAATTGCGGTCACGGTTGCATTGTTCTTCTATATAGTGGTAGTTGCGCTCGATAAAAAGTATGCGCCGAAATTCGACACGCTCACCAAACTCGTGCTCGCGTTTTTTGGCGTATCAGTGCTTGCCGCCGCACTGGGCGCAAACCCCGCGCGGAGCTTTTTTGGCACGTATGAACGGATGCTCTCGGTGGTTGGTATGGCGCATTTCGTGGCAATGTATCTGATAGTAAAATCGGTGTTTGTATCTCACAAAGACTGGTTGTGGCTTGTGCGCGCATCGGTAGGTGCAAGCATGCTGGTGAGTTTGTATGGCGTAGGCCAGAAGCTCGGCATGGAGTGGTTTTATCATGCGGGCATTGATCGCATTGATTCCACGATCGGTAATGCGGCGTTTGTCGCAGGGCATCTTATCTTTGCTCTATTTTTCGCGTTGCTGTTGTTGGTGAAAGATAAGCATCCCTTTTTTCGCGCGTGTGCGGCGGGTTCGCTCGCGCTTAATATTGTCATTATTTATTTCACTGGTACGCGTGGGGCAGCTGTCGCGCTTGCGGCGGCGGGGCTGGCGCTTCTTATCGCATATGTTTTTAGGCCACATCGAGCCGCGTTTATAAAAAAAGAGCATGTAAAATGGGGGGTGGCAGTGATCGCGCTTGCGCTGTTTGCGGTGATGATGCTTGAAGGGAAAGGAGCTTATCAGTCGTTTCAGCGTTTTTCATCACTATCACTTGCCGATACCACGGTACAGACGCGCCTGCTTTCTATTTCCACGGGACGCGAGGGGTTCTTGGAGCGGCCAGTGCTTGGGTGGGGGCCGGAAAATTATAATCTCGTATTTGACAAATACTACAATCCGAAACTATATCCCGCAGAAAATTGGTTTGATCACGCGCACAATATCTTTTTTGATATTGCAACAACCACAGGCATCGCGGGGCTTGTCGCGTACGCGGCACTTCTTTGGTATCTTGTGTTTCTCATAATCGCATTCGCACGCACTGCCCCCGAAAACTATTGGGTGGGGATGTTCTGCTTCGCGCTCGTCGTCGCGTATTTTACACAGAATATATTTGTGTTCGACAGTTTGGCGACGTATCTTCCATTTTTTATATTTCTTGCTTTTGCGAGTAACGGGTTCAAGCTCGGCGATGCAGACGAGCGTAGTGCAGAAGATAAAGCGCGGAGATTTTATAATCCTTCGCCAACGATCATTGCGGTGCTTGTGCCGGTCTTTGCTCTCATGGTGTATTGGGTTGATGTACGGCCGGCGCTCGGCGCATACCACACGGTGGCGGCGTTGCAGATCCCGATAACGTATGCGGGTGAGGCGCTCATCCATTTTGAGCGGGCGCTTGCCTATAGTAATTTCGGACGCGAGGAGATCCGCGGGAAGCTTGCCGATTATGCGAGCGAACTTTTATATGAAAAAGATACTACGGATAACGAGGTAAAGCGCCGCGTTGCGGAGTTTACCGTAAAAGAAATGGAAGACAGCATCGCCCGCGAACCGCTCAATTTCAGGAATTATTTGTATTACGCGAGTTTTCTAAGCGGCAATCATGAGGCGCTTGCGGCCGTCGGTATTGCCGATGCGCTTGCGCGCGCGGATGAAACACTTTCTCAAGCGCACAAGCTCGCGCCGCAGAAGCCGATATTGTATCTTCAGTGGGGGAAGGTGAAATCACTTAAAGGTGATACCCAAGGAGCGGTGCTGTTGTTTGAAAAAGCGGCAGCATTGAATCCCACAGTGGTTGATCTTCAGGTGCGCCTCGCGCTCGCCTATGCGAAGGCGGGTGCGCGTGAACGGTCGCTTGAAGTCGCTCGCGCTGTTCTCACGAGCGGCGCGCAGGTTGATATCCGTTCTTTTATTGAATTTGCCGAGAATTTTGCGGCGCTTGGCGCATATGATGAAGCCGTAGCCGCGGCGCGCAAAGCGGTCGAGCTTGATTCCTCGCTCGCATCGCAGGCAGAGGAATTTATAAAGGCGCTCAATGCGAAAGCGAGTGCTTCCGCGGAAAAGCAATAATGCACAGGTGGTGCGGTGTACCTTTGAAGAGAGAAAGTGTATAATATAAGGAAATGCCATTCCAAACGGTACAATCAGATCCTGAGTACCATAGCTTTCAAAAACGGCAATCTTTTCTTTGGATTGCTCTTTTGGGCGTTGTCGTGCTCATTGCCGGCATTGTGCTTCTTGTTACGTACCAATTCATGCGCGATGGCGGGAGCGGTGCTATGCCGTCTGCGGTGGTTGTGCCCGCAATGAACGCGGTATCATCGAGTACTCAGAAGGATGTTGTTTCACGGGGCGATTATTTTCTTGTCAGCGAAGCATCATCGACCGATAAGCGCCTGAGAATTTTTAAAGTTTACTACGCGCCATTTTCAAAAGAAGAGATCTTCGCGATACCGTGGCGCGGTGGTACAGCGACTCCTGTAATCACGGAGTACGGTGAAAATTTTGCGGTGTTTCTTGATGCCGGACGAAGCGTGCTCCTGACGCGAGAAGGGAAGGGCGTGCTGAATTCCAATTCTTTTTTCGTACCGGAAGATCCCCACTTCTCCATTTCTCCCGATGGAAAGAAAATGGTGTATTTCAAGCAATTTTCTTCGCTCGGCACGAAAAGCCTTACGATCCGCGATCTTGAAAAAAGCGAAGATGTATTCGGCTGGCCGTTAAACTCTCCCGCTTCCGAAACATGTGATTTTAGCGGATGGTCGGCAGACGGAGAAAAAGCATATTGTACGAGTGTGAAAAATAACAAAGCAGTGGTGAAGGCGTTTGATGTGCGCCGGAATTCGTATGCCGTAGTTGCGTCATTCTCGGGCATTCGCGACGCGCGGTTTTACCCTGCGCACGCGCTCCTTGTCGCGGCAGACAAGCAAAGCATATTTATATTTGACAGCACAACAAAAGAAAAGAAAGAAGTGCTGGCGCTTGCGGGTGAAACGGTGGAAAGTGTTTTTCTCGCGCCTGATAAATCAAAGATAGCATTCACCGCAGGCGGCGCTATGCACGCGATAGGGCTTGACGGCTCCGACAGAAAAGAAGTTACCAGTGCGGTAACCCGCATATTTTCCTTGTTGCCTGACGGCGCGCGGGCCTTGATAGAGGCGTCTGAAAATGGAGGACCCCATTATGGGATTGTCGGCATAGATGATAAGAGTCATGTGGAGCTTGGAGGCATCACCCCGGATATTACGCATATCCAATTTATTGGGTGGTTCTCGAACTAAGGCATCTTACAGCGTCGGTTGCGTGAAACGGGCGTTCGTCTTATGATGTAGGTTCACTATTATGTCAGGCCTTCCTTCTGAAGAGATTAAATCGCGGCTCGACGTCCACGAGGTTTTGTCGGGTTATATCCGCCTGCAAAAAGCAGGGGCGAATTGGCGCGCATTATGCCCGTTTCATAACGAAAAAACGCCGTCCTTCCACGTGTCTTCCGCCCGCCAAATATGGCATTGCTTCGGCTGTGGCGAAGGTGGCGATATCTTTAAATTCGTCATGAAGATGGAGGGGGTTGAGTTTGTGGACGCGTTGCGCATTTTGGCAAAAAAGGCGGGCGTGACCCTGCGCGCTCAAGATCCGAAACTCGCGAACGAGCGGACCCAGCTTCTTGAGGTTTACGCCGCCGCGACGCGGTATTTTCAGAACAATTTCGAAAGCGAGGCGGGCGCGGAGGCCCGCGCGTATCTTGCCAAGCGCGGGATGACGCAGGAAACAATGAGCGAATTTCGCATCGGATACGCGCTTGATTCGTGGGACGGATTATGCCAATTTCTTGCATTGAAGGGATACAAAAATGAAACGATCGAGAAGGCGGGACTCGCGATCGTAAGCGAGAAATCAGGGAAAAAAAGATATTACGATCGTTTTCGCGGGAGGATCATGTTTCCGATCGCAGACCAAAATGGTGATGTCATCGCGTTCACCGGCCGTTACATTACAGAGCGGGAAGGCGAAGGAAAATATGTGAACAGCCCGCAGACCATGCTGTACAACAAAAGCACGGTGCTCTACGGGCTTGATAAGGCAAAAATGGAGATCCGTAAAGCGGAAATGGCGGTGCTCGTGGAAGGGCAAATGGATATGATCATGGCGTATCAGGACGGCGTAAAGAATATTGTCGCGGTGTCGGGAACGGCGTTTACGCCGTATCAGCTCGCTACTCTGAAGCGCTACGCCACAAAGCTATGTATTTTGTTTGATGCCGATCCCGCGGGGGATATGGCGACGCGCAAGAGTATCGCTCTCGCGTGGGATCAGGGGTTTGTCGTGAGCGTGGCGAAGGTTCCGGGCGAAAAGGACCCGGCCGATTTCGTGATTGACCATCCTAAAAAGCTCGCCGAAGAGATCGCGCGCGCGGTGTCGGTGATGGACTACTATTTTGAATCGGTGTTTTCAAAATACGACCCAAAGAAGGTGGAAGATAAAAAAGTGATCGCCGCGACTCTGCTTCCGCAGATCAAAAAACTTCCTAATAAAGTGGAGACGCATCATTGGCTCGAACAGCTTTCGTTGCGATTAGGCACGAAAGTGGAATATCTCGAAGAAGAAATGAAGCGCATAAAGACGGAAGAAAGTTTTTTGGAGCACGCCGTCGGTGTGCCTACGGAAGCGGAGGAAAAAAAGGCGATAGAACGAACAATAGTAGATAAGTTTTTGGAACATCTTATGGCGCTTGTGTACACACAGAAAGAGGAGAAGGCGTTTTCCGCATCATGCGATGAGCTTTCCCGATTTGAATTCCTCAATCGTATCCGGGAAGATAAAAATATAGGGAAAGATACTATCTCTGCTCCCACGCGCGAGGTGTTTGACTTATTTATGAAATATGGTAAAATCAACGGATATTCAGGGAAGTTTGATGAGCCGATGACCGCTGACGCACAAGACATACTCAACGAAGTGTTGCTGATGTCCGAGATCTCCGCATACGAGAATATTGACCAGGAGATCCTTTTTTCCGCGTCGCGCGTAGAGCGCGAACTTATCGAAAGCGAGTTGCATCAGCTTGAATACGCGTTACGCGACGCGGAAGCAAAAAATGATGCCGCGCTTTCAGAGCATTTATTTAAAGAAGTAAGCGCATTAAGCGTAAAAAGATCAAAATTAATGCCGCAAGCCGCGGCGGTAAAACAATCATAGCTCATGGCAAAATCAACGAAAAAAGCATCGAAGAAGCCGCAGAAACCGCAGAAGCATAAAAAACATGCTCCCGCGCCTAAGAAAAAGGTGGTGAAAAAACCAGCACAAAAAAAGCGCGAGCCAAAGAAACCCGAGCCAAAAAAACCGTTGACGAAGTCGTTTCATAAACAAGAAGGGTTTATTTCGAGCCCAAAGAGAAAGAAAGTAGCGGAAGCGGATGCGCAGGAAAGGGCAATGAATGAACTGCTCACGAAAGGACGGCTTCGGGGATTTGTGACCTACACGGAAATTTTACATATGATGCCGCACATCGAGCAGGACGTTTCGATGCTTGAAACGCTGTATGAGCACCTGAGCGACGCGAATATCAAGCTCATGGATGCGCGCGACCTGCTTGAAATACCGGACGAGGAAGAAGGGGAAAAGAAAGAGGGAAAGAAAGAAAAGAAAAAGAAAAAAACAAAAGAGAAAAAAGCGGATGAAGCGGATGATGCCGCGCAGGATTCCGTACAGATGTATTTGCGCGAGATCGGCAAGATATCGCTCATTACGGGCGACGAAGAAAAAGAACTCGCCAAAAAGATCGAACAGGGGAACGAAGAGGCAAAGCGCAAGCTCACCGAGGCAAATCTGCGGCTTGTCGTGAGTATCGCCAAGAAATACGCGGGGAGAAGCCCGCATCTCACGCTCCTTGATCTTATCCAAGAGGGGAATATGGGGTTGTTTAAGGCGGTAGAAAAATTCGATTACCGGAAAGGATATAAATTCTCAACGTACGCGACGTGGTGGATCCGGCAGGCGATCACGCGCGCGCTGGCAGACCAGGCGCGCACCATCCGTATTCCAGTTCATATGGTAGAAACGATCTCGCGTTTCACGCAGGTGAAACGCCGTCTCCTTCAAGATTTGGGCAGGGAGCCGCTTGCAGAGGAAATCGCGGCAGAGATGGAACTCGAAGTGGAAAAGGTGCGCCATATCATGAAGATCTCGCAAGAGACCATTTCGCTTGAAACGCCGCTCGGTGACGACAGCGAAGATTCAACGCTCGGTGAATTTATCGAAGATGAGAAAGAGATCATCCCGTCACAGAGCGCCGCGCGCCACCTTCTGCGCGACCAGCTCAAAGATATCATGTCCGATCTCAGTCCCAGAGAACAAAAGATCCTCCATATGCGGTTTGGCATTGAAGACGGTATTACTCATACGCTTGAAGAGGTGGGAAAGGAGTTTGGCGTTACCCGCGAACGCATCCGCCAGATCGAGGCGAAGGCGCTTGAAAAGATCCGCGCGCATAAGAAGCTCAGTAGGCTCGAAGGATATTAAGGAAAGGTTCTCTGTTGCGTGGGGTTGCGAAAAAAGTATATAATTGATATGCTTTGTTCTTTCCATTCTTGTTTTTCGGTAGCCGATCGGCCGCAATGTCGGCCGGCACCGGTGCCGGAAATTACCGTGGAGCACTCCGCTATCCTGCGCGCAAGCGCGAGGTGGCGGGGATGCCTTGCGGGATGCATTTTATATTCCGCGGTGGCGCAGTGGTAGCGCAGGCGACTGTTAATCGCTTGGTCGTAGGTTCGAATCCTACCCGCGGAGCACTTTTAAAACACCGCATAGACTGCGGTGTTTTGGTTTGACCCGTAGTGGACGGTAGAGCTTTTTTGAGTTAGAGTGAGAGCAGGACAGGGGAAGGGGACGCTGAAATTGTCCCTGTCCCAATTTCCATATTGAAATAAAACTAGGTAATAAAATTTGTGAAAATAGCAATAAACTTAACACGAGACAATGTCGGAGGGATTACTTCCTCCAATCTTAACTTCGTGAATTATCTATACAAGCTCGATTATGAATTTATCGGACTGGAATTGACCAGCCGGATATACATGAAAGGCCCGGCGCTTTTCAGGCACTTTGATCCGGAAGTATTCGACCATCATATTATCAATATCCACCACTTACCGCTGATGGATGTGCTCAAATGCAGTAATACGCTTAAAGATGCTGAAAATACCTACAAAGAGCCGATAAAAATCATTAGAGAAATTTTAAGGGACACTCGTCCGGATGTGGTGTTGATCAGTGGTACTTATTATCTGCCCTGGCTTATATCTATAGCCGCCAAAAAAGAAAATATTCCAGTGATTTTGTGGTATTCCGGCGTATTATCGAAAGAAACAGATCACTATCAAGACAAATTAAAGAAACTTTTTATATCGATGGAGAAAGCGGTAGTGAAAAATTCTACACAGATAATTTTTCCTTCTGAATTGTGCAGAAAGACGGTAGAAGAGTTGGTCGTAAAGCACAGAATAAAGAACGGTTATGTTATTCCGAATCCGGTGGCGAGCATATTTACTGATCCTAGCGCGGTCGATGCTTCAATAGAAAGAAGGATCGCGGCAGTGGGTCGTTATACAAGAGTAAAGAACTTCAACAAATTTTTTGAGTTGCACCTTGAACTGCAGAAACGCAAATGGCGGCACACCGCTTCTTTTGTCACAAATCCAAATGCGGATTTGAAAACAATGCCAAAAACGATTGAGCTTCTGCCTTCCATGACAGCAGAAGGATTGAAAAAGTTCTATCTCTCGCAAGGACTGATTGTCTGTCCCTCGACTTTTGAAACCTTCGGCAACGTTCCCATGGAGGCGGCGTGTCTTGGTATTCCGGTTCTGGTAAGCAACACGATGGGATGCGCTGAAGTCTTGAAAAAAGTCGGTTTGGCGAACATGGTTATATCTTTTGATGACATGGGGAAAGTCGCCGATCGCGCGCAGGAATTGTGCGGACAATCAATACTGCCGAGGCAACTTAATGCGCTTAAAAGAATTTTGGATAACAGTTTTGTCAGCGAGGAAATTCGCGCTGTTCTGGACAATGCGATCAGGAAGTAATTATTTTTTTATGGATCATTTCTCTATATGAATCATCCCATCGAAATCCTTATTCAAAACTCTCAAACCAGATCCATATCTAAAGCCGTTACTTGGAGAATAATAGCGGCGGTTATTACCGGAACTATAGTTTTTGCTTATACTGGGAAATTAAAAGAAACCGGAGAGATAGTTATCGCGGCCGAAATTACCCTGACCCTTGTCTATTATCTGCACGAAAGATTCTGGATTTGGCTTAGAAAGTAGTTTTTTTTACCACTAATGCGCAATGGCAAAGGGCGAGGAGTCTCGAATCGCTTGAATTGCGGTTCTAACTTCGTCCAGTGCGCGGAGCCAGTCAAAAAAACACTTGATTTTATCAGGTGTTTTTTGGTGTCAAACATTGGACATCGCGACCTGTTAATGGTTTAATGAAAACAGAGAAAAAGCGACTATTTCAAAGATATTGTCCCTGTCCCCATTTCCATTTCAATCTTAGTTGAGTATGACCTACCCAACAAAAAAGTTAGCAGTATTAGTTATTGCACTCATCGTTATTGGAGTTGCTATTTCTGGTTGGTTTTGTCCCAATATATTGCCTTGGCTAACCTTGGTAGTGTTAACTCTTACCTTGGCGGTTTTGCTTTGGTATGCATACGACACGCACAGGATGGCAGAAGCATCTAAAAAGGCAACAGACGAAATAATAACACAGACTCAACTACAACAGAAACCAATTCTCATTCCGTTTGTCAAAATTAAAAATAGCGAAACCAGCTCAGGACTTCTAGAGTATTACATTCCCGGGCTTGAAAACGAGTACATAATTAAAATTAGAAACATTGGTTATGGAGCGGCAGCAAATCTTATTGTGAAGGTAGAGAAACAAGGATTTGTATTTGAAGTTGAGGGGTATCAGCAAAACTTTCTAGCGCCGGAGGGAGATGAGCGAGCCATAGGTGTTGTAAGAATTGGTCAAGGTAATAAAAGAGAAAAGCTGACGTCTATAACGGAATTATATGGAGCGACTTTCTCTTTTGGTTGTCAGGATTTTAGTGAACGCTTCACGGCTGACAACGACGAAGAGAGATACTGGTTCAAATATAAACTGACTGTTGACGATAGAAAGAACCACGAAGACAAGAGATGGCAAGAGATACGGTTTCACTATATTGAGGACAAGTACAGAAAAAATAAGCCATGACTTACCCAACAAAAAAATTAGGAGATTAGACCCATGACCCAAATTATATGGTAGAGAAACGGCAAAATAGGAAATAGGGACAGGGACGATTAATTTATTTCTTCCAAAATCACATTTCGAACATCGTCCCAAGCTCGGAGCCAGTCAAAAAAACACTTGATTTTATCAGGTGTTTTTTGGTGCCAAATATTGGACATCACGGCCTGTTAATGGTTTAATGAAAACAAGAGAAAAGGCGACTATTTAGAAATATTGTCCCTGTCCCCATTTCTGATATTGATTTACAGTTCCGAGGTCACTTTTGTTATGACTGATCAGAAAACAACCTGTCTTTTGTGCCAAAACCAAAATGCACGCCAACAACTCGGTGGGATGCATGACAAATATTGGTTTTGGTGTCCGACTTGCGGAAATTATGCCATTTCGGGAACATTGGTGGCAGTGATAAGGGGTGGCGGCGGAGACTATAAACAAAACGCTCATATAGCGTCTGGTTTAGTGCGCGAACTCATGGAAACACATGCGAAGGCGCCTGAGTTTACCACGACTAACTTTCAAGAGTTGATTTCTAGATATCCCGTTCCTGATGTGACGGATGTTCGTGCCAAGGCAGAAAAGCTTCTCATTCGTATTCGCGAAAAGACCAGCCATTTCGGACAGAGTGTGGAACTGTGGCACACGAGAGATTATCCCCTTGCATACGCTCAAAATGTTAAGGAGTTTGAGGCGCTACTTGGAGTTCTGGAGGAGGATGGGTTAATTCAGATGACAGAGAAACGTATGGGTGTTGGTGGTAGGACTGACGCTGTGACTGTAAGACCGGCCGGATGGAGTCTTGTACGGTCATTGCAGGGCACGAACTCTAAGTCAGAACAGGGATTTGTTGCAATCTGGTTCGATGACGTGATGAACGAAAGCATCACAGCTATTGAGCAAGCGATTACTGACGCCGGTTTTAAGGCTCTATGTATCCGGGGAGAGCATTTCAAGGATAAGATCATGGATAAAGCACTCAGCGAGATACGCAAGAGTCAGTTTATTGTAATTGATCTGACGGGTGCTCGAAACAGCGTATTCTTTGAGGCTGGTTTTGCATTTGGCCTTGGCATTGAGGCAATTTATGTTTACAAACAAGATGCTGCCGAAGGTTTGGAATTTTATGTGCGTCATTATCAGTGTTACTCATATACTGATGCGGATGATCTTCGAGAAAAACTTAAAGCTGCAATTGGTGCGCGCATGAAAAAGTGATTGGTAACTCCTATTTAAAAAAATATGCCCACTTCTTTTCTTAAAAAAATTCTTCTCATTGGCGCTGGGTTTTTGGTTTTATTAATTGGCATAGGTATTGGGAGCGGGACAAATCAGTTACAACAAAATGTTTCCCCCGTATCTTTAAGTGTAGAAAAAACCCCATCTAGTGCAAGTACTACGCCCGCACTTTTAGAAACAGAAAATCCTTTAAACGCCAGCGCTGAAAACACATCAGGCTTAGGATTGGTAAAAGTCATTCGTGTTATTGATGGTGATACCATCGAGATCGAGGGAGGGGATCGAGTGCGCTATATCGGCATTGATACGCCGGAAACCGTTGATCCGCGCAAGCCGGTGCAGTGTTTCGGCGTTGAGGCATCGCGCAAAAACAAAGAGCTGGCGGAAGGCAAAGAAGTCCGGCTTGAAAAAGACATTACCGATAAAGATAAATACGGACGGCTCCTGCGCTATGTATGGATAGGGGAGAGCATGATAAATCTTGAGCTTGTAAAGCAGGGGTTTGCAAGCTCATATTCTTATCCGCCCGACATCAAATATCAGGACGATTTCGTGAAAGCCGAGCGTGAAGCGCGTGATGCAAAGAGAGGCCTTTGGGGCGCACCATGCCAAGAGAATGCCAACGCAACCGCTCCGATTACTGTGCCGTCCCAAGTAGAAACCAGCGTTGTCGTTCCATTAAGCTCGTGCGTTATTAAAGGCAACATCAATTCTTCAGGCGAGATGATCTATCACTTGCCGGGGTGCGCCTCGTATAATGTAACAAAGATTGATGAGAGTCGCGGCGAGAAGTGGTTTTGTTCCGAATCAGAAGCACTGTCAGCGGGCTGGCGGAAAGCATTAAACTGTCCATAAAAGCAGGGAAAATCTTTGTATAAATGACCCCGTGGATAGTCATTGACTTTTCAGGGTCTGATATGATACTATGTGAAATATAAGGGTAGGTAATCGTTGTATAAATTCTAAGAAGCCCCTATAATAAAATCACTAAACCCACCGCCCTCTGGCTTGCCGGATGGCGGTTTTAGTTTTAGAATAGGTTGATGAAGAAAGCATTTGTTTTTATTGATGGAAGTAATCTCTATCACCGTATTAAAAGTGTAGCTGATTATGCTTTAAAAGAGGGTGGTCAGGAATATGGGACAATTGATTTTGATTTCAGGGGATTTTGTGATTCATTCAAAGGGAATACTAATTTACAGGAGATCCATTACTATATTGGACAAGTTAAAAGATTGAACAATGGGGATAGCAAAGATATTCAAAAGTCAGAACAAATGTATGCCGCGCAACAGCGCTTAGCCGGCTATCTCCAAAAGGATGGTATTCTTATTAAATATGGAAAACTTTTACGAGAGCCACGTCCTTCCGGAATTTATCACGAAAAAGGCGTTGATGTTCAAATAGCTGTAGAAATGATTAGATTTGCATTTCAGAATAAGTACGATGTGGCATATCTTCTTAGTTCGGATTCTGATCTCATACCTGCTGTAAAAGAAGTGAAGAATCTTGGAAAAGAGGTTGTATATGTTGGCGTTAAAAGAGTGCCAACTCCAGAAGCATTGAAAACTCTCCAAAACCAAAAGAAAGATCCGTATGCTATATCATACGGGCTTACGAAAACAGCTTCGGATTTTAAAATAATAGAAAAAGAACAAGTCCTTCCATTCTTGAGACCAAAAACAAAGACGCTCTTTTAACTATATCGTCGCGCGAAAGTTTTTGATGTGCGCATTATATTTCTTCCAAAATCGCTTCTCGAACATCATCCCAGGTTCGGAGCACTTGCAAAAAGCCAGTTAATATTGGCTTTTTGTTTCGACCTGAAGTAGATGGTAGAACTTTTTAACAGTAAAGTGAGTGGCAAGGTGGGGATAACTCTATGTTGTCGTGGGGGGGGTGTGGTATAATGTTTATAACATATATGAAAAAAATAATCTTTCTTGGTTTGTTCGTGCTCGGGGTTTTCTTCGTGAGCAATGGCGCGTTGGCGGCGACGGTGACGACTGCCGCGACGGCAAATATCGATTCGTATAGTACTGTTTCTGTTCCCAATATTGTCATCACGGAAGGAGCAGTGAATGAAATAGATAAGGTAGCGGCTCACGTATGGACAGTCCCGACTGGATATGAGTTTGACACGAGCTTTTCTGTGCCCAATGTGACATATACCAACGGGCTTGCGGGACCCGCAACAGCAAGCATGACCGCAACGACAATGACGATTGATACGACTGCGACGTCCACCTCCGCAGGAATAATCACCATTGGCAGCACTACTCCCATAAAGGTGAAAGTGACCAGCAGTTGTCCTATGGCTGCCGCGGGGAACCTGACGCATACTGCAGGCACTATTACGGGCATTACCAACGGCACGACGAACTTCGGCACGTGGACGCAGATAAACGGTTGCGCGCGCAAACTTATTGATTATGTTACGCCGTCCTCATCTATCATCGCTCCAACGGAAGGAGAAAGAATAGCTGTGGGTACGACGTATGTAATACACGGAACCACCATAGATGCGGGAACCGTTACTGCGCGACAAGCGGAAATAAGTTTTGACGGAGGCAGTTCGTGGACACTGGTGATTCCCACCGAGTACAGGCAGAACGGATTTGATTGGGAATACCAGTGGGTAAGTGGGAAGATTGGTTTATATCACATTGTAGTTCGCGGAACAGATGGATTTAACGTAGAGATACCGCAAAGTGGTGTTAGGGTGACGGTTGTAACACCTGTGCCCGCGGTAACTCCGGAAGTTACGCTGACAGAAACGCCGAAAGCGGAAATGCCGGCACCGCAGGTGGAAGCTCCGGTCGTCAGCGAGCCGGTGGCACCGGTAGCTGAAGTACTGCCGTCAGTAATGCTCATTCGCGCAGAGGGTGATCCGCGGGTGTATGTGATTCATCGGAATATGAAACGGCATATTCCCAGCGCAGCAGTGTTCAACGCATACGGATATAAATGGCAAGATGTGCAGGTTGTTCTTCCGGATGCGGTGAGTGCTTACAAAACAGCCAATCTGGTGAGGCAAGTGGGAGACGACAAGGTATATATTATAGAGAATGGCAAGAAAAAATGGATTCAAACCGCAGAAGAGCTTACCAATGCGGGGTACAATTGGAGCGAGGTGGTGGAAGTAAATGCGACAGAGTTTGATTTTTATCTCTCTCAAGAAGCCGGTGCGCAAGTGCGTATCATTACGGATGTACTCAATGTGCGAGATGTTCCTTCACTGGATGGAAAAATTGTAACGCGCATAATTCAAAATAGCATGTATCAGATTGTCTCCGAGACAGAAAAATGGATTAAAATAAAACTTCCAGCAGGCAGAGAAGGATGGGTATATGGCGAATACACGGAGAGGCAGTGATAATTTTCCGTATAGAGTTTGCAAAAAACTCCCTGCGGGGAGTTTTTTGTTTCCAAATAATAGTAAGCTGAGTGGCAGGGTACATCCATACGGTGATCGTGGTGGAGCACGACGAAGAGGAAGGCCTAAAAAAGGTACCTAACACCAATTCCTTACGTTATTCACATTTTGAGTTTGTTTATATTACTTGACCTGATGTAAGCAAAGGAGTATACTTTGTTTACATTGATAAAAAGATGTAAGCAAACATGAAATCAATAGATATTGGCCAATTAAAAGATCAAAAAGAAGGCTTCAAAGCTTTCGTTCCCAGCCCCTTTCCTCCAAAGGGCGGTTTTGAGTTTGATCCGAAAATTCTTAAGAAAAGCGATGAGGCAACGCGCTTGCTCGGAAAGCTTGACGGCATTACAAAACTCCTTCCTGATGTCGATTTTTTCTTGAGCATGTATCTGCGCAAAGACGCCGCGTCATCAAGCCAAATTGAAGGAACGATGGCAACGATGATTGATGCCATCGAAGCTGAAGTGCAAGCAAGCGCAAATATTCCGGAA
>CAYHUB010000015.1:0-805 GCA_964359755.1 uncultured Candidatus Saccharibacteria bacterium | reverse complement strand
ACAACTTTCCCATGTCGCTTCGCTTCGTCCGAGAGCTTCATAAGCAATTAATGGGTAAGGCTCGAACGACTCATTATTCCGATCCTGGAGAATTCAGAAAGTCTCAGAATTGGATCGGTGGTACTCGTCCGGACAATGCGCGCTTCGTTCCTCCTCCTGTCGAGGAAATGCAGGTTGCTCTTAACGATCTTGAAAAATTTATGCATTCGAGCGATGACATGCTTACGCTAATCAAGGCGGCGCTTATACACGCGCAATTCGAGACGATCCACCCGTTCCTCGATGGTAATGGCAGAACCGGCCGCATGCTGATAACATTCTATCTTTGGAAAGAAGGCTATCTGGAGAAACCGGTGTTATTCTTGTCGTCCTACTTCAAGAAGCATCAAAAAGTCTACTACGAAAGATTGTTCGGTTATCACTTTGGAAGTGTTTCTGATTGGGTAGATTTCTTTCTTGATGGTGTCATAGAGATCGCAGGTGAGGCTATTGATATCGTCGGAAAAATCACAATTCTCCGCGAAAAGGATATGCTCAAAATACAGACTCTTGGCAAACGCTCCTCGAAGAGCGCGGCTTTAGTGCTGCCGAAATTATACGAACAGCCGATTGCCAATGTCGCGACTATCCAAAAATGGACCGGTTTTTCTCGCGTTGGCTCTCAGTCGGTAATCAATCGATTTATCGAGATGGGCATCCTTACCCCCAAGGATAAGGATAAGAAATACGGGCAGTCGTATATCTATAAAAAATATATAGATATATTTGCCGAATAAAACTATGCCAAAGGAAATCGCCAACAAAA
>CAYHUB010000014.1:0-21753 GCA_964359755.1 uncultured Candidatus Saccharibacteria bacterium | reverse complement strand
TTTTATCCAAGAACGTCTCCGCGGCAAAAACGTCGGTGTGCGTGAGGAGAGCCGGCGAGGAACTGGTCGCCCTACTCACAAAAGTTAAGAATCAACATGGCAAAAAGATTATATGTCGGCGGTTTGCCTTACAGCACAACCGAAGACGAGTTGAAAGAGACTTTTTCGCAAGCAGGATCAGTAGAATCGGCAACGATCATCCAAGACAGGATGGCGGGCCGCTCTGCAGGGTTCGGGTTTGTGGAAATGTCGAATGACGACGAAGCCACAAAAGCTATCGAAATGTTCGATGGAAAGGACTTCAACGGACGCAGCCTTCGTGTGAACGAAGCGCGCCCGATGGGGGAGCGCCCTCCGCGCAGAGAGGGTGGTTTCGGAGGCGGTCGCGGTCGCGATGACCGAGGTGGTCGCGATGATCGAGGCGGCAGACGAGAATACTAAACCATTCGCGTTTTTAGAAAAAGTCCGGTGCATTTATGCATCGGACTTTTTTGTATATACTGCCGGTAATGAAAAAAGCATGGCACAAGATATAAAGAAATTCCAAAAAGAAATCTGGAAGCATTACCGTTCCCACGGACGGCACGATATGCTGTGGCGGAAAACAACAAACCCCTATCGCATCGCGGTGTCTGAAATCATGCTTCAGCAAACACAGGTAGCGCGCGTCACGGAAAAATACGGTTTGTTTATTAAAAAATTTCCGAGCTTTGCGTCACTTGCGCGCGCATCGCTTTCGGAGGTGCTTAAGGCGTGGCATGGGCTTGGCTACAACCGCCGCGCGCTTTCACTAAAAAAACTCGCAGAAATAGTGATGCACGAATACAAAGGCAAACTCCCACATGAACCAGAAGAACTCGTGAAGCTTCCTGGTGTCGGCGCGGCGACCGCGGGCTCTATTGCGGCATTTGCATTCAATCACCCGTCTATATTTATCGAAACAAACATTCGCAGAGTATTTATTCATTTTTTCTTTCCGCGCGGCAAAAAGGTAAGCGATGATACCATTATGCGGTTAGTAGCGCAGGCGATGGATCTGAAAAATCCGCGGGAATGGTATCTTGCACTCATGGATTACGGCACGATGCTTGCCAATCGTGAAAAAGAAAACCCCAATCGCAAGAGCGCGCATTATGTGCGACAGAAGCCATTTGTCGGGTCCGACAGGCAGGTACGCGGCAAGATTGTGGCACTTCTGGTGAAACGTAAGTCGCTCTCGGTGTATATGGCGGCACAACAAACAAACGAACCCGCAGAAAGGATTGAAAAGATATTTGCACAACTGAAAAAAGAGGGGTTTGTGCGGCGCACAGCAAAGGCGTTTTGTATTGCCGCGTAGCCGTTGCCCCATTGCTTTGTTTGAGAGTATGATAAATACATGGAACAGCAAGAAGAAAAACAACTAAGCGTGCGCGAGCAGGTACGCGCGCAAACTGTGGGATATATCGCAGGAGCGTTCGGGCTTGTCGCCGGTCTTGCGTGGAACGACGCAATAAAGGCATTTATTGAAAATATTTTTCCGTTAAGCAAGGATACGGTATGGGCGAAGTTCGTATATGCAGGGTTAGTCACTGTGTTTGTGATGGTGATAACAGGATATCTTTTACGCATGGCAAATAAAAAACAATGATCACCTTTGACGAATTTAAAAAAGCGGAATTGCGCGTGGCGAAGATCGAGGCGGCGGAACGTGTGGAGGGGTCTGAAAAACTCATAAAACTGCAATTGGATTTAGGCGTTAATCCTTCGGCAAGTGTGGAGCAGACTTCTATAGAGGGCGAAGAACAAGCTCCTGTGGCTGAGCCGGTACGGGAAAAGAGGCAGATCGTCGCGGGCATCGGCAAGCGGTACACACCCGAAGAGCTTGTGGGGAAGCAAATTGTAATCGTCGCCAATCTCGCGCCCCGCGCGCTCATGGGCATTGAAAGCCACGGGATGCTGCTTGCGGCAAGCAGTGACGAAGGACCGATATTGCTTATGCCGGAAAAAACGGCGCCCGCCGGTGCGCAGGTAGGATAGTTTTTGCCGCTATGATCATCAAAGGAGAAAAAACAACATTGCGCCCGATAAAACTTGCCGATGCTCCGCGGTTCGTAAAGTGGTTTGCCGACTTCGAGGTGACGCAATTTATTAGCGGAAGACGCGTAACACTCGCAGAAGAAAGGAAATGGATACGGGGATTATCAAAGAAAAAAAGACAACTCGCGCTTGCGATAGAAACGAAGGACGGCGTTCACATAGGAAGCATTGGTTTTCATGAAATAAGCACCAAGGATAAAAATGCGACATTCGGGATCTCAATAGGGGATAAGCGATATTGGAATCACGGGTATGGCACAGATGCGACACGGGTATTGTTGCGATATGGGTTTCAAAAATTAAAACTGCATCGCATTGGCCTTGAGGTGCATGAAAATAATCCGCGCGCGATAAAAGTGTATAAGTGTTTGGGATTCAAGAAAGAGGGGATAAAAAGGGAAAGCGTTCTTCGAAAAGGGAAATTTCATAACAGTATTGTAATGTCGATATTGAAAAATGAGTGGAAGGAGAGGAATAAATGATCACGCCATGAACAATCATTTTATTAAAGCGCTGAAAATCGTTGCGGAAAGAATGGAGGATAATGGTATCGCCTGGGCGGTGATAGGTAGCGGTGCGCTAGCTCTTCAAGGAATGGATGTAGCGCCCAACGATTTGGATATTTCGGTGAGCGTTCGCGACCTCGAAAAGATCCGTGAGATTTTTTCTGATTATTCTTCAACCGAAGTAAAAGAGATAAAAACATTGAGCGGCAAGCCGGCGTGGGATGTGCTGGCTGCCATTGAAGGCATTGAAACGCAATTTTGCGGGGAAACGGATATAGGCGCGGAAGCGATATGGTTCAATAGGGTGGCGATGGACTTAACAAATGATGTGGAAGTTGATGGCGTTCGCGTCTCTTGTATTTCTCTTCCTGCCGCTCTTGAAGCGTATAAAGAATTGCATCGTCCGCAAAAGGTGGAATTGATACAAGCATTTCTTAATAAATAAAAAGCATGGCGGTACTTGGAAAACGAGAACGAAATATTTTTGACCCGAAGGCGAAAGCGCCGTTTAAATTGAGCCGTTCACGGATCGAGAATTTTTTGCGGTGCAAATTATGTTTTTATCTTGACCGCCGGCTCGGCGTGGATCAGCCGCCCGGGTTCCCGTTCACGCTCAATAATGCGGTGGATCATCTGCTCAAAAAAGAATTCAATATTCATCGCGTCGCGAAGTCTGCGCATCCGCTTATGGAGCAATATGGCGTGGATGCGATACCGTTTGAACATCCCGACCTTGAAAAATGGCGGGAGAATTTTGTCGGCATCCAGTATCTGCATACGCCGACGAATCTCATCATAACCGGCGCGGTGGACGATATTTGGATAAACCCGAAAGGCGAGCTTATTGTAGTGGATTACAAAGCGACGAGCACAGAAACAGAGATAACGCTCGATGCTGAGTATCGCCAATCGTATAAACGGCAGATGGAAATATATCAGTGGCTTTTCCGCCGCAATGGGTTTGTGGTTTCAGACACGGGCTATTTCGTGTATGTGAACGCGTTAAAAGATAAAAAAGCGTTCGACAAAAAGCTGGAATTTGAGGTGAAACTTTTGACACACGCGGGATCTGACGCGTGGGTGGAAAAGGCGATTGTCGCCGCGCACGAATGCCTTATGCATGATACGCCTCCTTCTTCCGCGCACGAATGCGAATATTGTGCTTATCGCGCCGCGGCACAGGAGGTGTTGTAGTGAATTTATATTGTTGTAATTATCGCACTAAAAAGGTATAATGAGGCAATAAAGCAATGCGTAAAATAGATTTAAAAAATGTGGTTTGGAAGGAAGGGAAATATTACGTTGCCCAGTGTTTAAACGTGGATGTTTCCAGTTTCGGTACAACGAAAAAGAAGGCGCTCGCCGCTTTGGATGAGGCGTTGGGATTGTATTTTGAGGACATGAAACCAGCAAAGATGATAAAAATAGAAAACCCCGAATTGGTCAAAATATCCGTTTGCTGTGTCTAAATTACATTCATCATCGGCAGTCATCAAAGTCCTTCAGAAAGAGGGATTTATTTATATTTCCCAGAAGGGCAGTCATGTTAAATTCAGGAAAGCCGGCAGTCCTGTGCTGACCGTGATCGTTCCTGCTGGTAAAAAAGAAATTCCCCTCGGGACTTTTAAATCGATTATGCGACAGGCCGATCTCACCGAGAGTGATTTTAAAAAGAAATAAACGGTAATGACACAACGACTTTTTGTATCCATTTCGCTTCCCATACAATGGCAAGACATATTTGCTGAGTACTGCAAGCAATTTTCTGTGCGTGAGGTGCGATGGACGCCGAAAGAAAATATCCATATCACCATGTGTTTTTTGGGGGATGTGGAAGAAGAGCATATCGAGGAGATAAAAGAAAAGCTCAAAAAGCTATGCGCATACACCGAGCCGTTCTCGCTTTCATTTGAAAATATTTCTTTTGCGCCGCCGGGCATGTCGCCGCGCATGCTATGGGCGATGTTTCGCGAAAGCGATGCATACGCGCGATTAGTGAAAGATACACAAGAAATGTTGCGAAGTTTTTTGAGCGTGGAGCCGCATAAAGATGTGATCCCGCACGCAACACTCGCGCGCTTCAGAAACTCTGCTTTAGCACAAGAAATAGATATCACGAAATCACTGCCCGAGCTGGCATCATTTGATGTTCGTTCGGTTGAGTTGGTGGAGTCCCGCCTTGATCCTCCTGATGTACGGCATGAGAAGCTCGAAACATTTCTTCTTAATGTCGCGTGAGTGTAGGAATAAAATATAAGAAACAACAGTATTCAAATCTATGCAAAAAGTCAAGACAAAATGGTTGTTATTTTGCCCGTATTTTGATAGATTAGGCAGGTATGGATGAACAGCAAAAGCAAGAAATAGCGCAGGAAGCGCCGCGTCAAAAGGCGTTGGCGTTTAAGGTTATTGCCGGGGTCGGCGCAGTGCTTATGCTTTTTGCGGTAGTGGGCGCGATAGGGTATGTCGCGCTGGCAGCGCGCATTGAAGCGCCGCTTTCTCAAATGGCGGTGCCCGAGCGGATATTTGTAGTAGAGAAAGGAGACAACGCAAAAACGATTGCCGCGCGGCTTGAACGCGAAGGATTTATTGCTGACGCTTTCCTTTTTGAGTTTTACGCGTGGAACAGGCGGCTTTCTTATTCTCTGCAGGCGGGGAAGTATTTGTTGAGCGCTTCACTGTCGCCAAAAAGCATTGCAGAAAAAATTGCGCGGGGTGAGATTGCGCGCGATATCATCACCGTCACTATCCCCGAGGGGTATGGCATTTGGACGATAGAAACGAAATTGCGCGAAGCGGGGTTGCTCGCGGAAGAAAAAAAGCACTTGGTTGATTTTACCGTACGCGAGTTTAGCGCGCGGCACGATTTTTTTTCCGATGCGCCCAAAGACGCGAACCTCGACGGCTATTTATTTCCCGACACCTACGAATTTGAACGGGAGGCGACGCTTGATGAAATTGTCGAGAGGATGCTTGATAATTTCGGCAGGAAACTTGACGCTTCATTGCGGGAAGAAATACAGCGTCAAGGAAAAAGCATTTTTGATATTGTGATCATGGCTTCGATGATACAAAAAGAAGTTATCACGCCTGCAGATATGCGGCTGGTTTCGGGGTTGTTGTGGAAACGCATCGCTATCGGCATGCCGCTTCAGGTAGACGCGACGATATCGTACGCGCTGAACAAAAACAATCTCACGCGCGATGATCTCGCGAAAGATTCCCCCTACAACACCTACCTCTACAAAGGCCTGCCGAAAGGACCCATCGGCAACCCCGGAAAAGAAGCGTTTCTTGCCGCGGTATACCCGACCGAAAATGATTACCTTTTTTATATTTCAAAACCAAACAAAGAAACCGTGTTTTCGCGTACGCTTAAAGAACATAACGCCGCCGTGGTAAAATATCTGCGTTAGAAATATGAAACACCAGCAACAATTTGCGCTCTTAACCAAAAGTTTTCGCGAAGGAACGCATGCGCATGCGTATCTTTTTTGCGGCGGAAGCGGCGATGAGAAAAAAGAAGTGGCACGCGCGTTTGCCGCGCTCGCAACAGAGCATGATGGCACGGGAGCGCAGAACCCCGATGTGCTGATGGTGGAAGCGCGAGCCGGCGAAGACAAAGTGCTTATCGACCAGATACGGCAGATCAGGGAGTTTTTTTCGCTCGCGTCGTATTTCGGCGGGCACAAAGTGGTTATCATTGATGCGTTTGACCGGATGGGGCAGACCGCATCAAGCGCATTGCTCAAAATTCTCGAGGAACCGCCGGCAAAAAGCGTTATTATACTGCTTTCCGACCACCCTGGGATGATCATGCCAACCATCCTTTCGCGGGTGCAAAAGGTGCGTTTTTCCGGTGTTGAAACGACGGATAAAGCTATTGACAAAAAGAGAAAAATGGTATACGATTTAGTGAATCTAATATCGGCAAATATCGCGCGGAGATTCATGATGATAGAGAAGATGGTCAAAGACGAAGACAGCGATGTTTCTGAACTACTTACGCAATGGGCCTCGTTTTTCCGCGATATGAGTTATTGTGTCGCAGGGGGAGGTAAAGAATTTCTGGAGAACGGATGGTGCGTGAAAGACATGGAAAAGATCGCGCAGGAAAAAAAATACACGCTCGCACAGCTTCATTCAATTATTTCAGAAATAGTAGAGGGAGCACATATCGCAAAAACAACAAACGCGAACAAGCGTTTACTCCTCGAGAATATTGTTTTGATGTTCTAATAATAAATATATGAACCCGTTAGCGCTTATCATCGTCATGGCCATCATTGCTTCGGCAGTGCTTATATTCACGCCTCTTTCGATGAACGAGATCATCGTGTCTTTCCCGTTGTTTCAATCGTTTGCGAACAACAACGCGCCGCTTCAGGGGGGCGATATTGCGATAGATAAAGCGAGTATTGTCCGTTCGGTCGACAGCGGCACAACATGGTTCCCTCAGGTTGCGATCGACGCGGGGAAAAACATCCCTTCGGTGAGCGTGCTGAATCTCACGCTTGACCACGCCAACTCCAATATCATTTACGCGGGCACGGAGGGCGACGGCTTGTATAAGAGCGTCAACAACGGCCAGAATTGGGAGAAGATGTTTGACCGCAACCGTATTCTTGCCGATAACGCGATCGTATTTGACATAGTGCAGGATCCGCGTGATGTGAATAATATCTACATCGCATCATTTCAGAACAAGTACGGCGTATTTTTGAAATCGACCGACGGCGGGATGTCATTCACGCAGACATATATTTCCCAGCTTGAAAATTATCCGGTGGGAGCGATCGCGCTACATCCCTCTTTCAGTAACATACTTTACATTGGAACGGGGCAAGGTGGCGTGTTCATGTCGGAGGATCACGGAGAAACATGGAAAGTGGTCAAATGGCTCACGGGTCCCGTGGCAAACTTGGTTATCAACCCGAATAACGCATCGGAGATCTATGCGGTGCTGGCCGGTCGGGGCTTGTTTCGCTCGACCGACGGCGGACGCGAATGGAAAGAATTTTCGCGCGAACTGTCGCGGATCTCGGCGTACAATAACGTCATCATGTTCTCAATGGACCCGGGAAATTCAAATATCTTATATCTCGCGCTTGCAAACGGGCTTGTCCGGTCGGAAAACAAAGGAACCACCTGGGAATTCGTGAAGATACTTATCCCGCCAAACGCGCTTCCTGTCGACTCTATCGCGGTTGATCCGAAAAATTCCCGGAAAATATATGTTGGCGTCGGATCATTGATATATCAATCCATGGACGGCGGTATTAATTGGAGTATGCAGAAGCTTGCTACGCAAAAACGCATCAGCGATATCATCATTGACCCGAAAGACACGCAAAGCATTTTCTTTGCGATGAAGAATGTGAAGAAATAAGCAGGGGATAGTATTGAAGTGAATTCTGAATGTGGTAGTATAAGAACTACTCACAAGCCTATTATGTATCAAAACGAACTTAAACGCATGCGGGAACAAATGGAGAAGACCGCGGAGCATTTCAGGGATGAAATCGTGTCGCTCCGCACCGGACGGGCGTCGCCCGCGCTCGTGGAAGGCATTATGGTGGAATATTACGGGCAAACCACGCCGCTGGTGCAGATCGCTTCCATTTCCTCGCCGTCTTCTCAAATGCTCCTCATCCAGCCGTGGGATAAAAACGCGCTTGAGCCGATCCAAAAAGCGATATTGCAATCGCCGCTGGGCATCGCGCCGATCGTCGATAAAGATAGTATCCGGCTCATGCTTCCCTCAATGACGGAAGAGCGGCGTACGGGGCTCATTAAACTGCTTGATCAGAAGGTGGAAGAGGCGCGCATAACTATCCGCCAGGAACGGGAAGAAGCGATGCGAAAGGTTCAGAAAATGAAGGAAGAAGGAACGCTCCGCGAAGACGATTTTTTCAAAGCAAAAAGCGATATCCAAAAGATCGTAGACGAATTCAATAACGAAAAGATAAGAGCACTGCGCGACAAAAAGGAGAAAGAGATCATGACCGTATAATAGATATCCTATGATCGCGCTTACTATTTTACTTTTTATCGGCATATTGGCGCTTCTCATCGTTGCGCACGAATGGGGGCACTTCATCGTGGCCCGGAAAGCAGGCATTCGCGTCGATGAATTCGGTTTTGGTTTTCCTCCAAAGATATTTTCAGTGAAGAAAGGACAGACGGAATATTCAGTTAATCTCATCCCGCTTGGCGGATTTGTGAAGATCCACGGCGAAGACGGCGAAGGACAAGGGGATCCGGACAGTTTCACATCGCGTTCCGTGCCGACGCGCATTGCGGTGGTGCTTGCGGGTGTTACGATGAATTTTTTGCTTGCGGCGGTGCTGTTGTCGTTCGGTTTTTGGTATGGTCTTCCGCAGGTGGTGGATGGACAAACGGGACGCACTGTCCGCGACGCGAAAGTTACGATTTTGCAAATTGCTCCCAACTCGCCTGCTGAGACCGCGGGTATTAAAATGGGCGATGCCATTGTGGGAGTTTCTTTTTTGGGGGCGCGGGAAGATATCAGCGAAGTAAAAGCGGCTCAAGAATATATTAACGCGCATCGCGGGCAGGAATTCACGCTGGTGCTTGAACGCGGAAGCGAACAGCTCGAAAAGCAGGTGACGCCTCGAACCGAAGTCCCTCCGCAAGAAGGAGCGCTTGGCGTCGTGCTTGAAAAAACAGGCATTGTGTCGTACCCGTGGCATCTTGCTATAAAGGAAGGCGTGACGGCGACCGGGGAAATGACCTTGACATTTCTGAAAACATTCTATATAATCATTGCGCATTTAGTGAGTGAAGGAAAATTAGTGGCGGACATCGCGGGCCCCGTGGGCATCGGCGCGCTGACATATCAGGTTACCCAGCTTGGGTTTTCATATATCATTCAGTTTGCCGCGATTTTGTGCATTAACCTTGCGATCATCAACAGCTTGCCGTTTCCGGCGCTTGACGGCGGGAGGACGATATTTTTACTTATTGAAGGAGTGAAAGGGTCGCCGGTAAGCAGGCGTTTTGAATATATTGTGCATGCAACAGGGTTTGTATTGCTTATTTTACTGATGATCGTGGTTACCGTGCGCGATGTCGTAAAATTGTTTTAAAACTTTGCATTACGAAACGCCATCTTCTTCGTTCCGCCTCGAATCTGACATTTCGTAATGCAAAGTTTAGTTGTTCTTTCCAAAACCCATAATCCCGCCACCGAGGATCTGTATCGGGGAAGGAGGCAGTATGAAAAAGGAAATAGCAAAAGAAATGCTTTTGCACCTGCGCAATGGAAGACCGGACAATCTAATGTTGATATGCGAGATGACCGTTGTGTGCCGGGACCATGTAATACGGAATCGCGAAAATAACAACAGGGGGTCCAGTATGTACACGCCTGAAGAAGGAGAGATCGCTGTGATCGGAGGAGAGCTCGTTGATGAAGTACTTCCACTTCTCAAGAAAGAAGATCTCAATGGTGTTGAGGCCGTGTTACGAGGGTATGCATCGTAAAAAAGTTTGCTGAGTTTTTGGGTCGGGATACTATTCCCGGCCCTTTATTTTTTTACGCAAAAAATACTGCTTGCAACCGCGCATAATACCTGATAATGTATGAGCATGTTACAGTCTCGCGCATTCATAAAAACGAAAAAAGAAGCGCCGAAAGACGAAGCGAGCGTGAACGCGCAGTTGTTGTTGCGCGGCGGCTACATCGACAAGCTGACGAGCGGCGCGTACTCATTTTTACCGCTTGGGTTTATCGTGCTCAAAAAAATAGAAGCGATCATCCGCGAAGAAATGAACGCGATCGGCGGGCAGGAGCTTTTCATGCCTGCGTTGCATCCGAAAGAATTATGGGAAGAAACGGGGCGGTGGGCGAGCATGGACGATCTGTATAAATTAACGGACCGGCAGGGGCGTGAATTTGCGCTGGGGACCACGCACGAAGAAGTGATAACCGATATCATGCGCAAACGCACGATCTCGTATAAAGATCTCCCGCTGTATGTGTATCAGATGCAGACGAAATTCCGCGACGAATTGCGCGCAAAGTCCGGCCTGTTGCGCGGGCGCGAGTTTATCATGAAGGATCTGTACAGTTTTCATGCCTTGGAAGAAGACAGAAAAAAATACTATGAGGTCGTCAAGAAAGCGTACGTGAAGGTATTTTTACGATGCGGGCTGAGCACCATTATCACTGAAGCGTCGGGCGGGGCATTTTCAAAGGATGTGTCGCATGAATTCCAAGCGCCGACCGAAAGCGGAGAGGATCTGGTGATATTCTGTCAGAAATGCGACTGGGCGAAAAATGTCGAGATCGCGGATGCAAAGGCGGGCGACCCGTGCCCCTCGTGCGGTAACATTCTCAGCGAAATAAAGTCTATAGAAGTAGGCAATATCTTTACGCTCGGCACGCGGTTCTCTTCACTGATGAATGCAGTATTTACGGACAAAGACGGGTCCGTAAAGCCAATGATCATGGGGTGTTACGGCATGGGGCTTGGGCGTATTTTAGGAACGGTGGCGGAGGTAAATCACGATGAACGGGGGGTCTTGTGGCCCCGCGAACTTGCGCCGTTTGACGTGCATATCGTGCCGCTTGTTTCAAAAGACATAAAAATAACGAAACGCGCATTTGCCGAAGCGGCAAAAATATACCGCGCATTGAAGGATACCATGAGGGTGTTGTATGATGACCGCGAGACGGCAAGCGCAGGCGAGAAATTCGCGGATGCCGATCTTATCGGCGCGTTTCAGAGGATCGTAATCTCGGAAAAAACATTAAAAGAAAAAAAAGTTGAACTGAAAAAACGAAGCGAACAAAAAGTGAAAATGGTAACGGCACGACAAGCGATAACAACGGTTAAAGCGCAGTATAAAAAACGGAAGGGCGCATAAACGGGAGCGACACTACGCATATGATCGATAAATTTTTCGGCTACTTTTCAAAAGACCTCGGTATTGATCTGGGTACGGCAAACACGCTCGTGTACGTACGCGGCAAAGGCATCGTGATCAACGAGCCGTCGGTCGTCGCGGTGAACCAAAAAACAGGCCAGATCATTTCTATCGGCGAAGCCGCAAAAAGCATGGTAGGCAGGACGCCCACGCATATTACCGCAACACGACCGCTGGTGAACGGCGTTATTTCTGATTTTGAGGTCACCGAGCAGATGCTGCGGTTTTTCATCGACAAGGTGCATAAAGGCAGTATGTTCATGGTGATCCCACGCCCGCGCGTGGTGATTGGCATTCCTTCGCAGATCACCGAAGTGGAAAAACGCGCAGTGGAAGATGCCGCGCGCAACGCGGGCGCTCGAGAAGTGTTTTTGGTGGAGGAGCCGGTTGCCGCCGCTATCGGCGCGCGCATGCCTATTCAGGATGCGGTAGGGAGTATGATCGTTGACGTCGGCGGCGGCACCACCGATATCGCCGTGCTATCGCTTGGCGGCGTCGTGGTATCGAAAAATCTCAAAATTGCCGGCGATAGATTGAACGAAGACATCGTGCGGTATGCGCGCGATGAATATAAATTGCTTATCGGCGAGCCGGCGGCGGAAAGAGTGAAGATATCTATCGGGTCGGCATATCCGCTGGATGAAGAGCTCGATGACGTTCTCCGCGGCAGGGATCTCATTTCCGGCCTGCCCAAGGAAATTACGGTGACCAATGAGGAAATACGAAAAGCAATGGCTCATTCTGTCGGCGCGCTTGCCTCAGCGGTGCGCGCGGCGGTGGAAATGACCCCGCCGGAGCTCGTTGCCGATCTTATCAAGAACGGGATCGTGCTTTCAGGTGGCGGTTCGCTTTTGCGCGGACTGGACACGCTTATTGAAGAAGAAACGAAAATTGCCGTGCGTATTGCGGAGGATCCTCTTACCTCGGTAGTGATCGGCACAGGTATTATTCTTGAGAATTTAGGCGCGTATACGGATGTGTTGGTGAAATCGCAGTACGAATAAAAACTCACTTCATCATGGGAGGATCGCGCAATAAAACAAAGTGGATCATGGTGTCTACAGCAATGATAGCGCTGCTTATTTTTTTCGCGCGCATCGGAAACACCGCTCCGTTTGAGGATATCATGGTGCGCGCGACAGCTCCGCTTACGGCGAGCGCGGCGTATGCGTGGCGTGCCGCCTCGGGGCTTGGCACGACGGCGTTTGATATGAAGAACGCACGCGAGGAGGTTGCGGTGTTGCGCGAGGAGAATCAACAGCTGCAGGAAACGGTCATGAAAAACGCCGAACTTATACGGGAAAACGAAGCGCTCCGGGCGCAAATGGGTGTTGGCGCGGCCCGCGAGCGCACGCTTATGGACGCCAAACTGATTGCGTTCGACCCTCTTTCTTTTACGCACTATGCCGTTATCAACCGGGGTGCGCGCGACGGGGTGCGCGAACAAATGCCGGTCATTATGCCGGGAGATATAGTTTTTGGGAAGATCAAAAATGTTCACGAAACGACATCCGAGGTGATGCTGATCACCGATAACGAGAATAAGGTAAGCGGGGTAACGGCGTCAGATACGGCAAGCGGCGTACTTGCCGGCATGCAAGGAGGCGCCTTGCTTCTTGATCTCATTGAGAAAAGCGCAGTAATCTCTCCTGACGAGCTTGTCGTGACGTCCGGGCTTGATGGCGTGTATCCCCGCGGGCTTATTATCGGCACAATCATAAAGATCATTTCACAGGAGAAAGGAATCTTTCAACAAGCGCACCTTACTCCCGCATATGAAAACACCCTTCCCTCAATAGTATTTATCATAACAGGACAGCAATAATGAATGTTGCCATTTTTTTTGTTATTGGCATTGCTGTTGTAGTGCAGTTGACGGCGGCGCACCCGATGCAGGCGCTCGGAGCGCCGTTTAATTTTGTGCTCGCCGGAGCGGTGCTGTCCGGATTTTTTTACGGGAATTATCGCGGTGTGGCGATCGCGGTGTTTGTGGCTGGTCTTGTTCTTGACGCATATTCGGGTGCGCCGTATGGCACGATCACTGCCGGTCTTTTGGCGGCGACAACGGTACCCGCCGTGCTTTCAAATATTGTGCCGCGTGAGCATTTTTTACATTTTCTTTTCTACAGTATCGTTGGGACGCTGAGTTTTTACGGCACGGCGCTTATTACTATGAAGGCGGCGAATTTTTCGTTCAGTATTCCGTGGACCGCTGCGGCCCGCGCGATCATGGTTGCTATCGCGGGGATGGTGGTATTATATGGAATATATCAATGGAGTATTTTGTTAAAAAATCGGAGAAATGGCAGATAGAACCAGAAGAGATCCTGCTTGATAGGCGCTCTGCGGATAAGCTTGACTATGCGCAGCTTGAAACGCCGCTCTCGGCGCGGAATTTTATAGCGCTTGTCGCGCTTGTCGCGCTTGTATTTTTTGGGTTTACCATTCGGGCGGCGTATTTGAGCGTATGGAACGGGGACGCCTATGCTCTTATGGCGCAAAAAAATAAAACGAGAAATTACCCTATTCTTGCAAAGCGCGGCATCATCTACGACAGGAACTCCATACCGCTTGTTGAAAATGTGCCGAGCTTTGACGTAGTCGCCGTTCCTGTCGATCTCCCGCGGGCGAAGGCAGATCGGGAGCGGCTCGCCGATGCGCTCGCCGATGTGCTTGGCGTTTCAGGAGACGAGCTGCGCGCGCACTTTGCGCGCATTGATCTTGCGCGCGTGGACCCGGTGCTGATCTCAGATAATATTTCCCGCGAGAGCGCGCTCTTTTTTGAAACCAACACCTATCAGTTTCCGGGTATCGAGGTGAAAAAGAACGCAATTCGTTTGTATCCTGAAAAGGAATATTTCGCGCAGGTAGTGGGGTATGGCGGCAGAGTGTCGGAGGACGATATGCGGGATAATGCAGAGCTTTTTTCGATCGATACCATAGGGAAGGAGGGCGCCGAGCTCGCGTACGATGAATATCTCCGCGGGACGAACGGAAGCATGGAGCGCGAGATAGACGCGGTGTCCCGTGTGGTGAAAGAAAAACAAGCGCGGGAGGAAAGTATCGGTATGAATGTCGTGCTGACGATCGATGCCGCGCTTCAAAAAAAGATAGCGGAGGTGATTATGCGCCAGCTTGCGCTTACGTCAGAAGCGCGGGGAGCCGCGGCGGTGGCTATGGACCCAAAAACAGGCGAGATCCTTGCATTGGTCAGCGTCCCTTCCTACGATAATAATATATTTTCCACGCCTTCCGCGCGGAAGGCGTATCAACAGTTGCTTGCAGACCCCGCAAAGCCATTTTTTAACAGGGCGATCGCCGGCACGTATCCCCCCGGCTCTTCTATTAAGCCGTTTATCGCATATGCGGCGCTCAACGAAGGGGTAGTGACCACGCGTACGCAGGTGGTGAGCACCGGAGCCATTGTGGTAAAAAATCCGTATAATCCCGATGCGCCTGCGCTGTTTCGCGATTGGAAAGCGGGAGGGCACGGCATGGTTGATGTATATAAAGCGATCGCAGAATCGGTGAATACGTATTTTTATACGATCGGAGGAGGGTACGGGGATGTTGAGGGGCTTGGTATTGCACGCATTAAAAAATATCTTGATGCGTTTGGATTCGGAACGAAAACGAACATAGATATCGCGGGCGAAGGAACAGGAGTGGTGCCGGACAAAGCGTGGAAAGAAAAAACGCTCGGCGGACAATGGGTGCTCGGCGATACGTACAATGCTTCCATCGGACAGGGAAATGTATTAGTAACGCCGCTTCAGCTGGCGCGCGCATATGCGGCGCTTGCAAATGGCGGTAGGTTGATGCAGCCACTGCTGGTGAAAAAAGTGGTTGATAACAACAACAAAGTCATATTTGAAAGCCGACCGCTTGTTGTCGGTGTCAGTGCGGATGACGAAAAAAATCTTTCGGCTGTTCGTGTCGGTATGCGGCAAGCGGTAACAGACGGTTCCGCGCGGCGACTTGCCGATCTTCCTGTTGCGGTCGCGGGGAAAACGGGCACCGCGCAAGCTCCGCGGGGCGCGACGCACGCGTGGTTTTCCTCGTTTGCGCCGTTTAACGATCCGGAGATCGCACTCGTCATTCTTTTTGAGGAGGGAGGCGAGGGGTCGGCGGTCGCAGTACCCGCCGCGCACGAGATTTACCGATGGTATTTTGGCGGCCGAAATTAACGGGGTTGACTTTCGCTTTTGTTGTTCGTATACTCCTTAATACTCAACACTCATTTATATACATGCAACAGCAAACAGCGTATTTGTCGGAGGAGGGGTATGAACAAAAGCAAAAAGAACTCGAGGAATTGAAAACACATATGCGCAGGGAGATCTCGGCGCGCATCGAGGAAGCGAAGAAGCTCGGCGATCTTTCCGAGAACTCCGAGTACATGGAGGCAAAGGAAGCGCAGGAATTCAATGAGCGCAAGATCGCGGAGCTTGAAGCGCTGTTTCGGAACGTGGTGCTGATCTCGAAGCATCGCAAGAAAGGGATCGTACAGATCGGTTCGGCGATTACCGTGAAAACCGGCGGTAAAAAGATGAATTTCACGATCGTCGGCTCGGAAGAAGCCGATCCCGGCGCAGGAAAAATATCAAACGTGTCTCCGATCGGCAGTGCGTTTTTGAACAAAAAACCCGGAGAAACAGTGACGGTGGAGACTCCCGGAGGCATGGTGAAGTACGAAATCGTGGAGATCGACGAATAACACGCACAAATACCTACTGAGCATGAATTAGCACTCTTGACATAAGAGTGCTAATTTTTTATCATGGAGAAATAGCAGTGCATACCATGATAACCGACCGGCAAAAATCCATACTCTTTGCAATGATCGAGGAGCATGTCAAAACCGCACAGCCCATCAGTTCACAGATGGTGTGCGAGACGTTCGATTTCGATGTCAGTCCTGCGACAATGCGCAGTGAGATCGCGCGGCTCGAAGATGAAGGATATCTCCATCAGCCGCACACGTCTTCAGGGCGCATACCGACCGATAAAGGATACCGGCTTTTCGTAAACGAGCTTGTATTGCGCAAGGAACGGGAGAACGGCAAAGCGCGCCTGGCATTGCGCCATATTACCGATCTTGAACAGGAGACATACGCGGCGTTTGCCGAGCTTGCGCGCGCGGTTGCCACACTCGCAGGAAGCACGGTTTTTTCGGGTTCGTTGCGCTCTTCGGCGTTTTTTAAGGCAGGTGTGCATGATACGCTAAGCCAGCCGGAGTTTGAGGATTCTGTATTGCGGAAGCGGTTTGGCGATATGGTTGATTCGATTGAACAAGACCTTCCCGCCTTCGCGGATGCGCTGGAGCATAAAAAACCAGCGGTGTTCATCGGGAAAGAAAATCCATTGTTAAAAGCGCGCGATTTCAGCATGCTGGTGTCGCGATGCAGAATATCGGGCGGCGACGGCGTTGTGGTGATCCTCGGTCCCAAACGGATGAATTATCGCAAGAGCCTTGATGCGCTTGATGCGCTGTGCGAATTTCTTGATTAGTTTGCTATTGTTAATAACAGAAATATCTATGGAAGAAGAATCACAAGAAAAAAAAGAAGAAGCGCCAAAATTATTCGAAGAAGCGTGGGCGGAGGTGGGCATGTTACGAGAAAAGCTTGCGCAGAGCGAGAAGGAAAAGGAAGAGTTTCTCGATCTTTCGCGGAGAATGAAAGCAGACTTCGTGAATTCCAAGAAAGACCAGGAGAAAATGATGACAGGGTACGCCCAATTTGCCACCGCCGATGCATTATTGAAGTTTTTTCCGGTGATAGACAGCTTCGATCTTGCGGTGAAGCATTTGCCCAAAGACCTTGAAGGGAATGCGTGGGCAAAAGGCATCATCAGTATTAAACAACAGCTTGACGGGGCGCTCAAAGACATGGGAGTCGCGCCGGTCCCCACGGTGGGAGCGCATTTCAGCCCTGATATGCATGAGGCGATCGCGCACGAGGAATCAGATAAGGACGACGGCATTATTTTAGAAGAGTATCAGCGGGGATATGTGTTACACGGAAAAGTGATACGTCCCGCAACCGTAAAGATATCGCAAAAAATAAATTAAAATAACTATACACGTATGGCAAAAATATTAGGGATCGACTTGGGAACGACGAACTCGGCGATGGCGTACATCGAGGGAGGCGAGGCGAAAATTATTGAAAACAAAGAAGGCAATCGCACGACGCCTTCTATCATCGGGCTTTCAAAAAACGGCGACCGGCTTGCAGGGCTTTTGGCAAAACGGCAGGCGGTGACCAATCCGAAAAACACCATTTTTTCGGCGAAGCGGCTTATCGGACGGCGATTTTCCGATGCGGAAGTCCAGCGCGACAGGAAAACGCTTCCCTATGAAATAAAAGAGGCGGCAAACGGCGGCGTAGAAATAAAAATGGGAGAAAAGTGGTATTCCCCGCAGGAAATTTCCGCGATGGTATTGCAGAAGCTGAAAGCCGACGCGGAAGAAAAACTCGGCGAGCCGATCACGGAAGCGATCATCACCGTGCCGGCATATTTCGATGACAGTCAGCGCCAGGCGACAAAAGATGCGGGCGAAATAGCGGGACTGACCGTGAGGCGCATCATCAACGAGCCGACGGCGGCGGCGCTCGCGTATGGCATCAATAAGAAAAAAAACGAGAAGGTAGTCGTGTATGATTTTGGCGGCGGCACATTCGACGTGTCGGTGCTTGAAATTGCCGACGATACGATCGAAGTGAAAGCGACCGGCGGCGACACGCATCTGGGCGGCGATGATTTTGATCAGCGCATCATTGCGTGGCTCATTGAGGAGTTCAAAAAAGACCAAGGCATCGATCTGAGCAAAGACGTGCTTGCGCTCCAGCGGCTCAGGGAAGGGGCTGAAAAAGCAAAGCATGAGCTTTCGAGTACGGTGGACACCGAGATCAATGTGCCGTTCATTACCGTTTCCGAGGATGGTCCGCGGCATCTTAATTTAAAATTGACGCGCGCGAAGCTCGAGGAGCTGGTTGCGGAGTGCATCGAGAAGTCCATCGAGCTGACGAAGAAAACCGTGCATGACGCAAAATTCGAGATCAGCGATATCAATGAGGTGATTTTGGTGGGAGGACAGACCCGCATGCCGAGGATGCAGGAAGAAGTGAAAAAGCTTTTTGGCAAAGAACCGCACAAAGGCATCAACCCCGACGAAGTGGTCGCGGTGGGCGCGGCGGTGCAGGCAGGCGTTCTGCAGGGGGATGTGAAAGACATTCTTTTGCTCGATGTGACGCCGCTTTCGGTCGGCATTGAAACGCTCGGCGGCGTATCGACAAAAATGATTGAAAAAAATACCACTATTCCTGTGGCAAAAACACAGGTGTTTTCGACCGCGGCGGACAATCAGCCGTCGGTGGAAGTGCACGTACTCCAAGGAGAGCGGGAAATGGCATCGGACAATAAAACACTCGGGCGATTTATCCTTGACGGCATTCCGCCTGCTTCACGCGGCGTACCGCAAGTTGAAGTGACGTTTGACATCGACGCGAACGGCATCTTGCATGTTAAGGCAAAGGATAAGGCAACGGGCAAAGAACAATCTATCCGCATCGAGGCGTCTTCGGGCCTTTCCAAAGAAGAGATCGAACGCATGAAAGGGGACGCGCAGACGCATGCGGAAGACGATAAAAAGAAGCGGGAGAATGCGGAGGTGCATAACAATGCCGAAGCGGCGCTGTATGCGACCGAAAAGACAGTGCGTGAATTTTCTGATAAAATGAAGGAGGAGGTGAAAAAAGAGTTGGAGGAAAGGACCGAAGCGCTTAAAAAAGTGAAGGATGGTACGGATAGCGAGGCGATCAAAAAGGCGACCGACGATCTTTCTGCCGCACTCCAAAAGATCGGCGCGGAAATGTATCAACAAAAAGAGGGTGAAGGAAAGACAGTGCCTGCAGAAGGAGAAAATAAAGAGCAAAAAGAAAAGCCGATCGAAGGCGAGTTTGAAGAAGGAAAATAACCCCACGGAGCATCACACAACAGCGCATCATTTTTATTGTGTCATTAGTGGCGAGCTTCGCGCTCTCTCTTTTGACGTGGCGCATTACGCGCGATGAATTTAATTTCATGAGCGTGGCGAGCGTGGCGTGGATCGCGGGTGCGATGCTGATATTTCTTGTGTTGTACATTCTTTCTGTTTTTTTGCTTGCATCGCGGGAAACAACGGCAATTGCGGGCGCGTATTGTGCCGGATTCTTGCTGATGATGGGAGGCGGATATCACTATGCGCTTGCCGCAGCTCTCTCTTTCCTGCTTTTCTTTTACGCCGCTTCCCTCATGCGCGGACAGATAACGAACAGGCTCAAGCCGAGCTTTTACCCGCTTATATTTTATGGTACGCCTGCCGCCGTAACCTCGTTTGCCGTGCTGTTTGCGTTTGTCGGGTATTTTTATCCGTTCCACTTTGATTCGTTCACGCTTCCTCCTGCGCTGTTTCGCTATACTGCATCAGCGGTGGAGCCGCTCATCGCATCGCAGGTGCCAGGGTACAAAACAGGCATGACGATGGACGAGTTCCTTTCGGCAAGCATGGTAAATTCGCTTCCCGCAGAGCAAGCGGGCGCTGTTGCGACAAATAAAAAGCTTCAAGCGGCGCTTGCTGAAGAGGTGGAAAAACAGCGCGACGCGTTCGGCGAGCAGTTTAGTGTTGTATTACAAGGAAATGAGCGATTCCAAGATTTTCTCGCATTGGTCGCCGATTCGTATATCAGCCGTTATCTCACGTCATATCAGGCATTTATCCCCATCATCGTCGCATTGTCGGTGTTTCTTGCGGTGAAGTCGGTCGGATTTTTATTCAGCAGGGTCGCGGTGCTGTGTGCGTGGGTATGCATGCGGATTCTCCTCGCGATTGGCGTAGTGGAGCGAAAGAAAGAAGAAACAGAGAAAGAAATATTTTCAGTAAAATAAGTATGGCAAAGAAAGATTATTACGACATCCTCGGGGTGCCCAGAGACGCGTCTGATGACGATATAAAAAAAGCATACCGCAAGCTCGCCCACCAGCATCATCCTGATAAAGCGGGCGGCGAGGAGGCGAAATTCAAAGAGGTCAACGAAGCGTATCAGGTACTCTCGCACAAAGAAAAGCGTAAGCAATACGATGCGTACGGGCATGGGTTTGAAGGTGGTGGCGCTCCGCCAGCTGGCGGCGGCGGAGGATTCCAGTGGGATTTTAGCGGAGGGAATGGCGAGGGATTTTCCGATATTTTTGGGGATTTTTTTGGTTTTGGCGGGGGCCGCGGCGCGCGGCGCAGAACAAATCAAGGCGAGGATATCCAGGCGTCATTGACCATTGAGCTTGAGGACTCCGCATTCGGGCGCGAGAAAGAAATACACTTAAAGCGCGCGGTCGCGTGCGAGCGATGCCATGGGTCTGGCGCGGAACCGAAGTCCGAAACGATCTCGTGTGCTCATTGCAGCGGTACCGGCGAAGTGCGCAAGCAATTCCGCACGCCGTTTGGCACCATGGCGCAAAACGCCACATGCACGGAATGCCATGGGCGCGGCAAAGTGCCTAAGCACAAATGCACCGCGTGCGATGGGCAAGGCATTAAGCATGCCACCGATACGTTCACGGTAAAGATCCCTGCGGGCATCGAAACAGGCGAGGCGTTCGGCGTTGCGGGCAAAGGCAATGCGGCTCCGTTTGGCGGCACCGTCGGCAATTTATATATTTCCGTTTCCATCGCAAAGCACCCGGTGTTCACGCGGCACGGGGACGATCTGCATATGAAAATCACGGTCGGCATTTCGCAGGCGGTCTTTGGCGATAAAACGGAAGTACAGACGCTTCACGGCGCCATCAATCTCAAAATTCCCGCAGGCATTCAATCGGGCACGGTCATTCGCGTTGAGGGCAAGGGAATGCCCAGAAGGGCGGGGTATGGCAAAGGCGACCTCTTAGTAGCCGTGAACGTGCATACGCCGACCAAGCTCACTCGGCGGCAGAAGGAACTGCTCGAGGAGTTGAAAAAAGAAAACCTTTAAGGTATGCTATTGGGGTTTTAACGTTCAAGGGTTTATACATCTGAGAAAGAGGATTGAATAGTCATTGATTCTTTCCAATTGAGGGGCCTATAGCTTAGTGGCAGAGCACCCGGTTTGCATCCGGGGGATTGGAGTTCGATTCTCCATAGGTCCACCAAATTTGATTTGCTTCCGAATTGACCGCGCCCGCGCCGAAGGCGCGAGCT
>CAYHUB010000013.1:0-24446 GCA_964359755.1 uncultured Candidatus Saccharibacteria bacterium | reverse complement strand
GCTCGCGTTCGATCGCATTTGAGTCCATAATAAGATCCTGCATGGCATCGCTTTTGAGCTTAAATGCCTCCGATTGTTTCAGTAAAGAATCCACGAGCGTCGTTTTGCCGTGGTCTACGTGAGCGATAATGGCAATATTGCGGATATTCATAAATAAATAAAAAGCCCTCTCGGGCGTGAGTGAACCAAAAGTACCACAAAAAACTATATAAATCAAGGGCTTAGATGTTTACAAGGCGGAATGCTTATTATACGATATGAGCTTCATAGCAACTTAACAACACAATAACCCATACAAGGAGGTCGGAATGCAAAAAGAACTGATGTACAGAACGGTTACAGTTTCATGTTTTTTTCTCTTCGGTATGTCATCATGCACTCTCATGAAAGACATTAATGTCGTGAAAGAAGTCGAGCCCTCGTTCCGCCTCGAGAAAGTAGAAAAAGGAGATACACTTTGGGAGATGGTCGGCCCGCGCTGGAAAACAGTTGCAAAGATCAACCGCATATCCCCCGAACGCATCAGAAAAGGGATGGTGCTTAAAATCCCCTACGACTGGGAAAGAGCGGAACAAATCGCTCCGGTGCCGAGCATACTGCCCGGCCGCACAGGAAAACTCATACTCATTGATCTTCACGCACAAACATTCGGCGCCTATGAAAACGGCGTACTCGTTTTGTGGGGACCAATTTCCTCCGCCTCCGGCAGAAAGGAATGCCTCGACACGCGCGGGAAAAAGCAGGCATGTGAAACCCCTACCGGCACCTTCTGCGTCACGGGAAAAGACAAAAATCATGTTTCAAGGAAATACCCGTCGCCCAACGGGGGCTCACCGATGAAATACGGCATACGATTTCACGGCGACTATTGGATTCACGCCGGCGCACTCCCCGGCAGTCCGGATTCGCACGGCTGCATCCGCGTCCTTCACGACGACGCGGAATGGCTCTTTTCGTGGACAAACAGAAAAACCGCGATCATTATCATGTGACCGCACGTAAAAAGGCCCGCTTATACAAGCGGGCCTTTTTCATACTGTCTATTTAAAAATGAAACGGGTGACTCTGTACGCTACAAAATTTCAACTACTTTTTTTCGGCCGCTTGCGCCGCGAAGGATCTTCACGCGCGAAGGCGCGACGGTAAAATGCTCGGCGACCGCCCGCACCACCGCGTCATTCGCCTTCCCGTCTTCGGGCACTTCTTTCACCCACACCGTAAGCTCTTTCTCGTTTTTCTGTTCGACGCGCGCGATACTGCTTTTTGGTTTTACCTGTATGAAAAATTTCATACTACATGCGCTGCAAGCGCCTCGCCAAATGCCTGCGCCGATTTCGGACCATTCGCAGTGATAATAATACCATCTTCCACTACGGGCGCATCGACATAGACTGCGCCGTTATTCTCTAAAATCGCAATCGGGCTTTTATCGGTCGAAGAAGTCCACACCGTCGCCCGTTTCCCCCGCAACACGCCCGCCTTTGCGAGTATCGTCGGAGCGATGCAAATTGCGCCAAGCAATTTGCCTGCGGCAGTAGCTTCACGGATCAGCCGGTAGCTTTCCTCATTATCGAGATTTTCAACCGCTCCCGGTCCGCCCGCGAATACCACCGCATTGAACTTGGCTATTTTCACGTCCGCGATATGCGCGTCAATATGCGCTTCTCCCCCCTTTGACCCAACCGCAGCCGCCCCCGCTTGCTCATTGCTTGCGGTCACAACCATGTGCCCTGCCGCGACTAGCACATCTCTCGGAATAAAATACTCCTCGTCGCGAAACCATTTTTTTGCGATAATAAACAAAAGTGTTGCCATAGAGTAAGTATAATACTATCGTGAAAATAAAAAAGGGGGGCCGTTATTAACGACTCCCCCTTCTTTGCCCGGGAACTTTATAAAAGTTCTTCGAAATGTTTTAAGCGCTTCTTGAGTTTTTTGAGCGCCTTTGCTTCAATTTGGCGGATGCGCTCGCGGGTAACGCCAAAACGTGCGCTGATCTTTTCAAGCGTGAGTCCCTCGCCATCGCTATCAATGCCGTAACGTAAGCATAAAACCTTCTTCTGTACATCATTAAGCGGAGACGCATTGAATATCTCGGCGAACTTCTCTTTAAATTCCTCCCGAAATACGGATGTTTCCGCTTCAGCCCCATCACTTCCCCCGATGAAATCACCGAGCGTCCTGTCTCCGTCCCCCACCGGCTCATCAAACGAAAGATACCTTTTAAAAAGCTTCTCTTTCGCTCTCACCCACTCCTCACTCTCTTCCATTTCTGTAGCGACCTCAGAAATAGTTGGCGCTCTGCCGAGCCTGTGCGCCAGCCGACACGTCGCTTTGTTATACCCCCGCAGAATCTCCCCTATATGTATCGGGTTGCGTATTGTCTGTTCGCGCCACCCGACCTCGTGTTGAAGCGCCTGCTGGATCCAATGCGTCGCGTATGTGGAAAACCGGCCTCCGTGATCAGGGTCAAACCCATCTACCGCCTTAATAAGTCCCTCATTCCCCGCTTGGATGAGATCGCTCATTTTGAGATGGGCTACTCCCCACTGATATCTTTTTGCGATACTGATCACGAGACGAAGGTTTGCATTAATGAAGGCTTCCCGTGCCTGCATGTCCCCCTTTTTTGCTTTTCGACTAAGCTCTTTTTCTTCATCCGCGTTCAACAACTCATACTTTCGTATTCCGTGAAAGTATGTATTCACAACACCGTCTTCCCCGTAAACTTTTTTTCTCTCTTTCCCTTCTTTCGCATCAATACTTTCCTTCATTTTCTATACCACCTCCTCTCTCTGTTTTTTAAATTTTTAATGGGCAAAAATTTTCATAGACACGATAAAACAAAAAAGCCGACAAGTCAACACAAAAACCTCTTATATTCAGTAGGAAAATAACACAGGGATTCGAAGCGCATCCGCGTGTTCCGGCAAACCGGACGGGTTGTCTTTTTCAAACACCAGTATTCCTTCTGCAGTAGAGGGTTTTTCGAAAGTAAGCGCCACGGAAAACGGCACGAACTCGGTCGTCATCCATTCTCCGCCAGCTGGCGGATCCGCCTGCGCGATGCCCATCACTATCTCCTTGCCGTTGCCGTCAAACAGCTTTACCGGAAACGACGCTTCAAAAAACCAATATCCCCGCGCCTCTCCTTTCGCGATAAACGGGCTTTTAATTTCTTCTCCTGGTCCAGGCATCGCAACGCGGATAAGGTCTGCCTTTGACTGGATGTGCTTCATAATGGCATCTTTGTTCGCTTCGCTCACAATGCGGTAAATAACGCCTGCTTTGTCATCAGACACAAATATCACCCCGCCCGGCTGAATGAGTATGTCCACCGGACGCCCGAGTGCCGTCCCATCGCTTTGCAACCACCCGGAAATAAAATCTTTTTCGCCGATATAATTTCCCTGCACGTCTATTATATATCGAACGATCTTATACCCTGTCGGCTCCCTTTTATTCCACGACCCGTGATAGGCAACTAACAAATTATACCAATATTCTTGCGGCCACCCTTCTTCGGGAAAGAACGCAAGTCCTAAAGGTGCCGAATGCGCAGGGATATCTATAAAGCTCGGTTTTGGCTCTACTGCGAAGCTCGGTCGTGAATACGGGCTAAAATTATAATCTTCAATATTTTTTCCGTAAAACCATGGCCAGCCATACCATTCCCCTTCTTCGATTATATTTATTTCATCGGGCGGGAGATCATCGCCGAGCATATCGCGTCCCATTTCCGTTGCCCATATTTTGCCTGTCACCGGATGGATCGCCATAAATACGGAATTGCGCAAGCCTTTTGCAAATTCTTTCACTTCCCCGCTTACAACATCAAGCGCCAATATTTTCGCCCTGCGCGCGTCTTCTTCGTGGCACACGTCACACGAAGACCCGACGGAGATAAGCAGTATGTTCTCGTTGGGGTACGGCATGAACATAAGTGTGCGCGTAAAATGCCTCCCGCCGTCAGGAAGATCGGCAACTTTCTTTTTGCTTTTAAGCAACACGCCTCGTTCATACTCGTACGCCGCCACCTGATGGGACTCGGCGATATATATGGTACATCGCGCCCCGTCGCACCGCGACGCCATGCCGTGCGGCCGGTTGAGCCCGTCAAGTATCGTCATGATCTCTTCCGCGAACCCATCGCCGTTTGCATCGCGAAGCGCCACTATCTTCCCTTGTGAAGGAATACTCGTCCAGAGATTCCCGTCAGGTCCCCACATCATCACCCGCGGCGCTTTCAGGTCTTTTGCAAAAATAGAGACAGAAAATCCTTCTGGGAGTGCAAGCGGCATATCTGTTTCATTCTTCGCCGCTTCCTCATTTTCCGTTACCACCTCTCCCGCACGCGGAATGATCTCGGTTATATCCTGCGAGGGCTTCAGCACTACCGGCTTCAACCCGCGCGCAATACGCAGCGCATCGATCGCATAAAACACGACCGCCGCAAAAACCGCCATCCCCACAGCGAATAACGCAAGCGATCTGAGGATCTTCTTCCAATTCATTATAATGCGTCTATAAACTTACCGTGACTTCGTTTGAATACGTGCCGCACGAGCCGCCAAGATATTCGCACACCCTTGCATAATATGTTCCGGAACCGCTAAAGGCGTTCAGTGTTACCGAATTCGTTTCCGGACTGCCAAGATATATGTATTTGTCGCCATCCCTTGTCGGATATGTCGGCCCGCTATTTTTTGACCATACTATCTTAAATCCGCTTTTGGAATACCCGTCTGTTTTCCACGTGACCGCGTTTGCCTGCGCGGAAAGCGAGATCGAGTTCACGACCGACTTTACCTCCTGTTTGGCTTCCTTCTTTTCCTCGTATTTTATTACTTCCTTGTTTTTTGTTTTATTTTCAATGCGCGCTACTTTACAGTACAAACTATGAGTTTTTGCCCGTGTCGCCGCGTCAAACTCGCCCGTCTGTGCACTACCTGCGCCTTTTTGAAAATTCACCAGCGCTGTCCGCGTAATCTTTCCGAAATACCCAGTGGATTTTTTCGCAAAGAAATACCCTTTTTCACGCAGGAAATCCTGCAATCGCCGCACATCTTCCGAAAGGCCGTCTTCATCACCGTCGCCGAGCGATAAGTCTTTATCCGAGACAAAACACTGCGACCCTTTCTTCATCTCCTCCAGTTGCTTCTGAAGCTTGGCGATGAGCGCTTCAAGCTCATCGACAGAATACGCGGAATAATTACTGCTACTTGAAGTGCTTGTCGCAAACACAGGAGATACAAAAGAAACCGCAACCAACAGGCAGATCATCGCAACAATATATTTTTTCATAAACATTTTTGCTTAATTTTTAAATTATTTATATATACTACCACATTTCTCGGGTAAACGGCGAAAAACTATGCAATAAAAAAGACGTGCCACGCCGCAGTTTTGTTACAAACAAAGACCGCCGCGTTTAACGCGGCGGTCTTTGTTTTTACGAGAATGTATCGTTACACGCCTTCTTCTAAGATCTCTACCGTGGTCCTGCGAACACCGAAATTGATCGCCTCTCCCCGTGTTTCCATCCAAATATCCATCCGGTTATTGAATCGCTTATTCATCCTGTCTTCTACGGTAAACACTTTGTCGCCGTACAACTCGGGAAATCTCACTTTTGCGCCAAACGGCAAAAAGTTTGCCGCCACCGCCCCGTCATGCACCCGTTTCCCGTTTGCCATGGTAAATGGCGAATCATCGGTCTGATCGGGCGTACTTGAATACGCGGTCATCGTGATATCCTTCATTGTTCTGGCAACGCGCTCGTTTTTCTCAAGTTCTTCGATCCCCCTCTTCTCTTCCGCTACAGCTATCTCTGCCTGTGCAGGAGCAATAGCAAGCACCGGAGTTCCCGGCTGCAAAAACGCCCCCAATAATGCTAAAAATGCGATAATCATACCTGTGTAGTTACTTTTCAACCAAAAAACCCTGTCATTTATTATATTAAATCAGAAGACAGGACTGCTGTTTGTATCCAATCGCTTCGCTTTTGGACAAACAGGGAGCCCGCGACTACGGGGTTCCCGTTTTGTCTGAATCCGCCAAATGGCGGAGAAGCTACAAAACGCAATCCCGTCTTCCTATAATCATGATAGATGACGGGGCTTCTTCATGATGGGCAACATATTAGCACACCATATAAATCTTGTCAACCCCGTTAGAAGCTTTGAGATTAACTTCAGAAAACTAATGGCATAGTCGTGAGACGGCTTCGCCTTTACTCTTATGACAAAAGCCTTCAACTATGAGCTTCTAACAGGGTCAATACCTCGGTCCAGAAGCGGTAAGGCAAACCTGCGTGCCATTAAAAAGAAAAAAGGAGCTTTGGATAAAAAAAGGAGCGCAGCAATAAGCCACGCCTCCTAAAAAACAACTGCTTTACATTGTCCTATAGCCAAAGTGCACTGGGACAATATCTTTTTTGCCGATGATCTTTTTCAGCGCCATCCTCTTTAGGCAGGTCTCGGCATCTTGCAAATTAGATGAGAGAACGGCTTCTGCTTCCCTGTGGTACTTTTTGTACATCTTCGAGAACCCCTTTAGCAACGCTTGCTCGCTTTCGTAAGCTTTAAACCCCTCTAATTCAAATCGATTAGTACCAGTAACATATCCGGCAAATTCTGCGATTTTATTGCCTTCGTCGTCGAAGGCATGGGAATGCACGACATAAACCTCCCCGTAACTGATTTCAGCTCCAATATGAAGCCTCTCCACCTTATTTTTCTTCATCTCCATCCTCCTAAAGAAATTTTGTTCAAGGTTCTGTTGAAAGTATCCATACAAGGAGGCGCCCTGTCAACCCCTTGCCCGACACCTTAGTAAAAGTTATCCACAGATCGCTTGTTGACGGCATTTTTAAATTTGCTATACTTGAGTCATATGAGACATTAGTTTCATATAGTTCTTTGGTGGTATTAACCATCACGCAAATATCGGGTCGAGTTTTTCGACCCTCCCTATATGAAGCGCACGACCCTCGGGTACGGCGCTTCTTCTTTTTCTCGGTAGAAATAGCGTCTACACAAAAACCCTCCGCCGTAGCAGAGGGTTTTATCATATGAAGATATGGCTCCGGGGTTTACATTTCGAGAAGCACTGTCATATCTTTCACTATCTGCGCCATTTCGTTGGTTTTGATGACCACCACTCTCACCGAGAGCTTGCCATCGTCTATAAAGTCGGATGTAGCACCAAGAATAAGATTATTTTTCAGTTCATCAATTTTTACCCCGAAACACTCAAGCCCTTCGCAGACGCGCGCGCGGATAATACTTGACCGCTCGCCGATCGTGGCGGTAAACACAAGCATATCCAGACCGCCGAGTACTGCCGTGTACGCGCCGATATATTTTCTGATGCGATATGTAAATACCGCAAGCGCGAGTTTCGCATTTTCATCGCCCGCCTTTTCAAGCTCAATGAGTTCGCGCACGCCGCTCTCTTTGCCTCCCGATAACCCAAGCAAACCGCACTGGTGATTTAAGTATTCATCGAGCGCTTCCAAAGACAGCCCGAGCTTTCGGGCAAGATAGATCAATGCGCCGCTATCAATATCCCCTGATCGCGTCGCCATCACGAGTCCTTCCAGCGGCGTGAACCCCATAGAAGTGTCAACGCTCTTTCCATCTTTTACCGCCGTCACACTTGCGCCGCCGCCCAGATGACACACAATAACCCGTGAAGGCACCGCACCCGCTATTTCTTTTATCGTATGAAGCACCGAGCGTATGGATATGCCGTGATACCCGTACCGATACAATGAAAGCTTTTTTGAGTCTTCTATCGGCAGTGCGTATGTCCGCGCATAATCGGGAAGCTCCGCATGAAACACGCTGTCTGACACCGCGACAAGCGGCGTTTCAGGAAACAGCGCATATATTTCTTCTATTCCTTTGGAAACCGCCACAACATGCAGGGGCGCGATTTCATACTCTTGTGCGAGCTTCGCGCGATATTCGTCGTCAATGAGTTTTGTCGCGTTGAAATATTCGCCTGGCGCAACAACGCGAAAGCCGATTGCGCTGATATCGTTGAGCGCGGTAATGCACCCGGATGCAATAAGAAGATCAACGAGTCGTTTCGCGCTTACCTCATACTCTTGCGGCGTGATCACGCTTCTGATCCGCGCGCCGTTTTTCCCTTCGGTGACGACAACATCACTCCCCTCTTTTTCGTAATGCGCAAAAAAGAGCTCGTTATCGCCTTCATAGAGCGCATATTTTTTTGACGCACTCCCCAGATTAACAACTAAATATTTCTTTTCCATTTCTAACGGGACCATTCCCAATTTTTTACTTCATCCATATCAGTGCCGTATTTTTTGATATACGCGGTATGGTCTTTTAATTTTTGCTCGTATGCCTGTATCACGCTGTCCGCTTTTTCGCGCGCGACTACGCCGCGCCCCGCCAAAATTCCCATCGCTTCCATTACCAAATGCCAACGGCTTGTTTTATTCCACACCTGCATATCGAAGGTCGTCGTGGTGGAACCGTGCTCGATATATCCATGCACGAAAAACCGCGCGGTGTTCTCCCTGCCAAACAACACCTGCTTCAAAGCCTCGGGATACCCGTGGAAATTAAAGATCACCGGCTTGTCTGCGGTGAAGTAATCATCGAAATCATGAAGTGGCAGACGGCATTCTTTGTTGCCGATGCCAAGAGCGGTAAGCTCCAGAATGTTCACAAACCGTACCTTAACCTCGGGCGCTTCGCGTTTCAAAATATCAACCGCCGCAAGCGTTTCTTTGGTAATGTAATCGCCCGCCGAGGAAAACACGATGTCGGGGTTTTCATCGCTTGCAAAATCCCACACCATCAGCCCGCGCGTCAGCTCGGTCTTTGCTTTCTCGATCGTCAGCCATCTGGGCTCAACCGTCTTTCCCGCAACAATGATATTGATCTCGTTTTTTGAGCGGAGGCATTTGTCCATCACCGCGAGCGTGCTGTTGGCATCGGGCGGAAAATATACGTTGATAAAACACCCGTGCTTTTCAAGCATGTTATCGATAAACCCGGGGTTTTGATGCGAAAAACCGTTATGCTCCTGCCGCCACCCCGACGAAGTAAGAATGAAATTCATCGAGGACACGCTTCCCCGCCACGGCGTTTCGCGTGCGACGCGCAAAAATTTCGCGTACTGGTCGGCCATGCTCGCGATCACCTGCACGAACGCTTCGTATGACGAAAAAATAGCGTGCCTGCCGGTAAGAATATATCCTTGCGTCAGCCCCATCAGAGAATGCTCGCTCAGCATTTCCATCACTCTGCCGTCGCGCGAGATATCTTTATCCCACGCTTCCGTCGGCCACACAAAAGGCCGCGCGGTCGCGCCAAACACATCATCGAGTTTGTTGGAGTATGTTTCATCCGGCGACATCAATCGAAAGTTTTTGGTATCGTTATTCAATTCAAAAAGTTTTTTCAAATACATCCCGGTGGCGCGCATACTGCTTGACCCGACCGTTCCGGGAACCGCCGCGTCATCAGAAAACGCGTGCGTGTCGGGCAACACGAGGTCTTTGCGCACCCGATCAGGGAACGCGTGTTTACACTCCCCCATGCGTAAATCGCCCTCGGGTATGAGGTCTTGTATGTCGCTGATAAACCCGTTTTGCTTATCGAACAGTTCGTGAAACGCATACGAGCGCATCCATTTCTCCACCGCCTTCAACTGCGTGCGGTCGGTTTTTGCTTCCGTCGCAACGACTTGGTGCGCCAGACAATTACCCTCTATTTTATCGTTGCCGAGTTTTTTAATGCCCGTCCACCCTTTGAGCGTTTTCAAAATGATCATCGGAAAGTGCGGCGCAACAATGATTTCGCCGCCCCGTGCGCGCTGTTGGAGAGAACGAATAAGCTGATACGCCTCTTCAAGCGCGGCGAGCATTTTTTCATACGGGTCTTTGCCTTCCACGATGATAGGATGATACCCGTAGCCGACAAACAGCGCTTTGAGCTCTTTATTGGACATTCTCCCGAATATCGTAGGCCCCGAAATTTTATACCCATTCACGTGCAGGATAGGCAATACCGCGCCGTTGGTTGCCGGGTCGATGAATTTATTCAAATGCCACGCGGTCGCCGTCGCCCCCGTTTCCGCTTCGCCGTCTCCCACGAGGCATGCAGCGATAAGATCGGGATTGTCCAAAATGGCCCCATAGGCGGTCGAGAGCGAATACCCAAGCTCCCCGCCCTCCACGATCACGCCCGGCGCGCCCGGGTTGCTATGACTCGGAAACCCATACGGCCAGCTGAAGTTCTTTGCGACATATCCGACGCCCTTTTCGTCGTGCGTCGCTTCGGGATAATAATTCTTCAGCGTCCCTTCCAAAAAAAGATTCGCCTGCAGAGCGGGAAACCCATGCCCGGGCCCGAGCAAAAAAAGCACCGAAGCGTTGTGCTTTTTGATGAGATAGTTCAAGTTCGCATAAACGAAGTTAATGCCCGGGCATGTCCCCCAGTGCCCTAACAGCCGCGGCTTGATATCGTCTGGCGACAACGGCCGTTCAAGTAAAAAGTTATCCTGCAGATATAACTGCGCGACAGAAAGATAATTCGCCGCCCGCACGTATTTTTTGATCTGCTCGATAGGTGTCATGATTGAAAGAATTTTTTAACTTCGCTCTTGGTCAGCGCTCTCGCTTCCCCCGAGCGCAACCCGCCGATTTGCACATGTCCGATACGGATCCGCTTCAGCGATGTAATAGTATAATTAAGCTCGGAAAGCATCACGCGTATCTGGTGCTTCTTTCCTTCTTTCAATGATATGTGTATCGCGTTTTTGCCCGCGATATGCGCGTCCGCGGGAAGAAGCCTGCCGAATGCTTCAGTGTCCATCCCTTTTTGGATGATCGCGGGAATCCCCTGGCGTATCGGCTCACGCACATGGACCACGTATTCCTTTTCAACGTCCGATCCTGTACCGATGATCTTTGTCGTAAACCTCCGGTCATTGGTCATAAGCAAAAGGCCTTCCGACTCTTTATCGAGCCGGCCCACGGGAAACATTCCTCTTTTTCTCCAGTCGGTTATCACGCTTCGCTGTCCTTCCAGAGCCTGCGTGGCAAGCCCCTTCGGCTTGTAGTACGCATAGTATTGATAGTCCGGCGAGGCGTATTCATCCGCGAACGTCACCTCATCTCCTTCATTGATCATCATCCCCTCCTTTGCTTGCTCGCCGTTCACCAGCACTTTGCCTTTGGCGATAAGCTCATCGGCCTCGCGCCGCGACGCAAGCCCCTGATCCCGAATGTATTTATTGATGCGTATCCCTTTTTCCATGCTCTCCAATATATCAGCAATTACGGGAATAGGGAAACGCTCCCTTTTTACCGTTTCTCGGCAACCCGATGACCCGGGGCTTTTTTCAGTATTCGCTTCTGCGCGATCTCCATGGCGATCGCGCGAGGATTTTCCCCTGTTTGTCTCATTATTTTCATGATCTCTCGCGTACTCGCGCCGATCTTTTCTTCGACAAGTGCGAACATGCGTTTCGCGGTATATCCTTTATACTCCGCATAGGAAGAAATAACACCGCCCGCGTTTGCGACGATATCCGGCACAATAAGCACACCGCGCTTGTGAAGCGCATCTTCGACATCATGCTGCATCGGAATGTTTGCACCTTCTACGATCACCTTCGCGCGCACGGCATCGCTGTTCTTTTCATGAATAACGTCAGGGAGAGCCGCGGGAATAAGAACATCAACATCAAGCGAAAAAATTTCTTCTTTACTTATATGCCGCGCATCCGGATAATATACGACGGATCCGTTCTCTTTTTTTGTGTGCATAAGCGCTTTATGGGAAAGCCCGCCGACACGATATGCCGCCCCTTTTGAATCGGAGACCGCAACGACTCTCGCACCCATCTCCTCAAGAAACTTATGTGCAAAGGTTCCAACATTGCCGTATCCTTCAATAGCAATTGTTGCGCCGCACACGGGAATGCCCGCGCACTCAAGCGCGATCTTCGCCGCGCATGCAACGCCAAAGCCGGTACTGCCAAGCTCATGAGGGAGACCCCCGATCGATTTCGGCTTTCCTGTCGCTCCTTTTTTATTTTTGATCGCTTCCACAAACCACTTCATCTCGGTTTCCGTCGTATTAACATCCGGTCCTGCGATGTATGCGGCAGGGATAAACGGCTGCATCGCGCGGGCAAACCACTGTATGATCTCTTTTTTCGTTTTTTTATCCGCTAATTTCGGATCAAATACGATACCCGATTTCGCCCCGCCAAACGGAATACCCGCAATGGCATTTTTGAACGTCATGGCGCGCGCAAGCCGGAACACTTCTTCTTCATTAACGCTCGGCGTCATGCGGATGCCGCCCTTCCCGGGACCAAGCACCGTATTATCAATGACCAAAAACCCCCAAACACCGAGCTTAGGGTTATGCGCTTTGATAATGTATTCGGGACCGATATGATCTTTTTTATGGTCAATGACGATATCCATATATGTATGATAAACAATAATACACCTGATGACGGCAAATAAAAAGAGTTGTTATGCCACCGATCAATACGCGGTAAAATATTCTTTCCGGATATAATGCTGACCTACCCCGCATCGGCGTAAACTGCGAATTGCCCCGTCCATAAATTGCGGCGAACCGCATATGAGAAAATACGTATCATGCAGACCATTATTCAGGCATTTTCGTATCATCGTTTCGTTGATCTTTCCCTGCAGGAATTCCTCCGGTGCCTCTGGATCGTCGGTCACCGAGAAAAAAGGCTTCATCCGCGGATGGCGCCGCGCACTATCATTGATCTCTTCCATAAAAGGCGTCACTACGCGCGAGCGACTGCCATACATAAGCGTAAGATCGTTTGAAAGGCCTTTATCAAGCGCAAAACGGATCGCGCTCATAAACGGCGTAATGCCAATGCCTCCCGCGATAAACACCGCGCGACGCATCTGTTTCTCTTTAAATATAAAATCGCCGTACGGGCCACAGAGCACGATCCTATCCCCCCTTTTCATACGGGCAAGCTTCTGCGTGAAATTTCCCATCACTTTTATGCCAAAGCGTACGGTTTTTTTATTTGCCGGAGAACTCGCGAACGAGAAGTAATGTTTCCGCGTCATTTTCCCATCCGCAGTGCGGTACGTGAGTGCGGCATACTGGCCCGGTTTATAGTCCGCAAATTCATTCCCGTCTTCTCGCTCAAGCTCGATTACCACGATATCCTTTGTCGCCATGAAACTATCCGTGATGCGGCAGGAATATTTTTTCTGCAGATACGGATATGCGATGCGATACAGTATCAGAGCGCCTCCGATACTGCCGGTTATCCAGTATACCGCCTGCATGAGCGGCAACGACGCATCGGTACCGCTCAGCACGCCATGCACGAACGAAAGCATAAAAAGCGGGTACGCGAGATAATGCAGTTTGCGCCAAAAACGCGGATAAATATCGCGGATGAAGAGCGATGTTATGACAATGATACTGAAAAGATACAGCGCAATAATACCCAAGCTCACCGAAAAATTCTGGTAATGAGACATAAAAGGCACCAACACCTCATATGTTTTGAAATCAATGAACTCGTCGAACAGAAGTGCGACGACATGCGCTATGATCACCCCAAACGTAAGCACGGAAAGATATTTGTGAAACACGAGCGCGTTCTCCGACCGAATAACACGAAAAAGAAATTGCGTGTACAAACCGACGCCAAGCACGGTGATGAAAAAAAGCAGCAGATACGCTTCAAGTCCCGTCGCCCGCGCGATATACCACGGCCATGCAATCGTTTTTTCCGTGATCGCTCCTTCGCTCGTGCGCGCTATCAAAAAATGCGCGGGGTCATGGCTGTCGAGCGGGTCGCTTGAGAGCATCACTTCTTCGCCGTCCCCATATCCGTCGTTATCGGTGTCTTGCCGCGCAGGATCGGTCATAAATATCTGCACCTCTCCCTGATCGGTAAGTCCGTCAAAATCGCTGTCTTTTGGCGCAGAACCGCCATACTGCACAACGCCGTTTGTCGTCTGCGCCGCCACAAAAAAAGGCGCCGCAAGCGATGCGGACACAAAAAACAAAATGGCGCTTGTATATATGACGTTCCTCATGAAGCCGGTGTAAAATACTTTTTCATTTCTTGGGAATATACGGCCGCTCCCTTTACCGTAACGGCAAGACACGCAAGGCCGGCATGCCGCTCGATAAAATCAATGCCTTCTTTTTCTCCCAGTATCAGCGCGGTCTTCGCGCACACATCCGCAGCTGCCGCGGTAGGCGCAATAACGGTCACCGCGGCGATGGCATTTTCCGCCGGCAGTCCCGTTCGCGGATCAATGATATGATGCCACGCAAACCCTCCTTTCACCCCTTTGCGTTTCGTCACGCCGGACGTCGCTACCGCCATCTCCTTTCTTTCTCCCATCGCGATACATCCGATGTCATTACTCGGATCAAGCGGATTTTGCACCATGACCTCCCATGGCTTGCCCTCGTTGTTGCGTCCGGAAAGAAATATGTCTCCTCCCGCCGATATCCAAAAATCGCCGTATTTTTTTCGAAGGCTCTGCGCTATCATGTCCACGCTATATCCCTTTCCTATGCCGCCAAAATCAAGCTTCATGCCCCGAGGCACGGCAACCGTTCCCGCGTCTTTTTCCACGCGCACATCGGCAAACCGCGGACATGCCTGAAAATGACGCTGATGCGCACCGGCATCAAAAAAATGGGTTGTCTCCTCGTGCGCCGGCCCATGTTCAAAATCAATGCTTTTATCATACCCAACATCTTCAAGCGCTTCGCATACCGAGGGGTCAAATATGCCGCCGGTATCCTTGTACCAATACTGCGCGGCGGCAAGCATCGCGGCCATGTCTGCGCTCGTACGGCACACCGCTCCCCCGCTTGCGTTCAGCGAGCACACCTCGCTTGCGGGAAGAAATCTACTGAATCTCCTTTCAAAATCCGCGATCGCGCGCGCGGCCTCTTCAGTGTCGGCGCGCGCGCCGACAGCATCATCGCTTATGACTGCGACGATAACATCCGTTCCCATCGCACGGAATTTTTTCTCGATCGTGGTGGGGTTACCGCCGCGCCAGGGCATGAATGTGTTCGAGTTCATCGCTGATGCCGTTGTTATTATCATCTGCCACGGCATAGACCGCTTCATGTTCGCCCGGATGCGGGTCAGCCGTATCACCAATGCCATCGTGGTCGATATCTGAAAAAAGTTCAAGATCATTGTCTGCCTGTGAGGCAAGCAATTCCTGCTCTTCTATCGCCCTTGCTTGCGCTCCGCGCTGTTCTTCAAGTTGTCGTTGACGTTCTTCTATCGCTCTGCGCTGTACAAGAAGCTGCTGCTCAAAAAGCGCTTGTTGTTCGATCATGTACTGTTGCTGTTGACGCTGTTGTTCCAGCGCTTGCTGGCGCGCGTCATCCTGCATAGCAGTAGCGGGCTGTGTCGAATATTCCTCTTTGTGCTCATACCCTTCGTATTCATCATCGTCCTCCTCTTCTTCGTAATATCTCTTCGATTCCTTTGCCTCAGCGGTGACAACTTGAAACGGGAACGCCATGATTCCCTGCAAAAGAAGCATAAAAACAGCTACCGATAGAAATATTATTTTTTTCATATTTTTTATACTAAGAAACTGTGGTGCGCGGCTGTGTTGGCTTTATCGTCTGCGCCGGCGTCGTTACCGGAGAAATAGTCGTAGTCGGCGCGAGAGCAATGGGAGCGGGAGGAATTACCGGTAATGAAGGAATAACAGCAACATTCACCTGCGGTACAGCGAGCGGCGTAAGCGGCGGTACGGTAATGCTTCCTGCGCCTTTCTTTTGCGCTTGAACGCGTGGCGCCACTTTTCTCTTTTTTGCATCGCCCTCCGCCGCAACAATGCGCTTTTTTTCATCCGCGAGTAATTTTCTCTGCGCAACCATGATTGCTTCATGGATGCGCGCAATATCTTTTTCGTCATAGTGCTTTTCCGGAACGAGTACCTCCTCCTCATTTTTCACCTCGCTTTTTACCTGTTCCGCCGAATACACAAACGAAAAAAAGCCGCCGAAAGCCGCGCTGCACACCATTATCACTACTATGAAATTTTTATAATGAAAGCCCATATGCTCGGTGCATATTCTCAGACGCAATGCTATAAAAAATGTTACATAATCAAGAAAAACAGAAACCACCGCGTCAGACGCGGTGGTTTCATGGGAATCGGCGGTATTATACGCGCGATACGCCTACTGCGCTCGGGCCTTTCGGACCTTCTGCAACCTCAAAAGAAAGCACATCGCCTTCCTTTAATTCGTCGAATGTCACACCCTGCAACTCTTTAGAGTGAAAGAAAAGGTCTTTTGCTTCGCCTTCGCGAGCAATGAAACCAAATCCTCTATCTCTGACGAGTGTCTTGATTGTTCCTTCCATGTGATTATATGTTTGTTATTTTTTGCCTAGAAACTCGACTATGATTCTTAGTGCTTTGACACGTTTGCTAGTATATCAGATAAACAAGGGTTTGTAAAGGGGTTATGGTGACATCTATAGCGTACATGCTGCTCCGTGTTTTTTGAGCCATTGTTTGCGCTCTTTGTAGTCGGGCATGACCATCCCGACTTTGCTCCAAAATCGTGGGGAATGATTGCGTTCCGGGATGTGTGCAAGCTCATGCACCACCACATAATCAATAATGCTCTGTGGAGCCATAACAAGCCTCCAGCTGAAATGAAGCGCGCCTTTTGGCCCGCATGACCCCCATCGTTTCTGCGCGCCGGTGATAGAAAGCGACGTAAACTTCCATCCGGTTATCGCGCTGTAATATTTTGCGCGCTCGGTTATTATTTCCAATGCCTTTTGCTTGTACCACTTGATCATGGTTACACGGGCGCGCGGGAGATCTTTCTCAGGAAAATATAAAAGATCGGCGACGGTGATCACGGCGCGCTTTTCTATTTTGAGCGCATACTGCTCCCCTACATACAGAAACTTTTCGCCGTCCGTGAATTCTTTGCGCACGATCAGCGCTCCGCGCGCCAAGGCCTGTTTCTTTTTTGCAATGATCCAGGCTCTTTTTTCAAATACCAGCTCTTTAATGTATCCCGCGCTCACCGCCATCGGCGCGCGCACAATAAGCGCCGCATCGGAAGATACCGTGAGCGCGATGGTTCTTCTTTTGGAACGGACTATTTTATCGATGATGATTTCGTCCATATTTCTTTCTTTACAAGCAATGCGCCGGCGGTTGCCGGCGCATTTGTTTATATTTTTATTCGGTGGTGGTGCCGTCAAATTCCGGCCCATCGGTCTCCGCCTCTTCTTTAGTGATCCTGATAATACTGTCGCGATGATGCGGCGGCGCGTAAATAGTGTAGAGCTTAAGCGCATCGGTCTGTGATGTATTAATGACATTATGTGTCGCGCCCGCAGGAACGATAGCGGTATCGCCGTCGCCCACGATGTATTCGGTCTCGTTGATAATTACTTTCCCTTCTCCCTTCTCAAAGCGGAAAAACTGATCTCCGTCTTCGTGCACCTCCGAGCCGATCTCTTCAAGCGGCCTCAGCGACATCAGCACAAGCTGGCAATGCGCCGCAGTGTAGAGCACTTTTCGAAAATTCTCATTTTCAAGCGTGAGTTTTTCGATATTATCTTTATATCCTTTTTTCATATTTTTTCGTTAATAATTATCTTACCCATTATACCACTCACTCCTCTACAAGGCCAAGCTTGATAAGGCGCGATCTGATAGCCCCGCCCTTTCTGCCTAATGTTTTTGCACAGTCAGCAACAGAAACTCCTTCAGCAAAGAGCTCCTGCAATTTCTCATCCTGCGCTTTATCCCACGGACGATAGGCATTCGGGTGTTTTTCGCGTAACTGATCAAACCTTCCCCCACCGGCGCTTTTTCCGCTATGAACGTCGGACATCCGAGGTTTCGCGTGTTTCTTTCCTCCGCACGCGGTAATAAAATCATTCTGCATCTTTTGCAGTTTTACCGGAGAGATTTCGGAAAACTCCTTCTCCGCATCGGCAGAAGCCTCCCGAAATGATTTATCTTTCGCCAGTACCTCGGGATGCACCAAAAACGCGCGCTCATTCCAGCCTAAAAGATATAACCCCGAAAGACGCCGCACCCGTGAAAGTGCGACATATCCCTGTCCGAATTCAAACACCGCGCTCAAGTCCATCACCGCCGCGTCCAAGCTCATGCCCTGGCTTTTGTGCACCGTGATAGCCCACGCAAGACGCAATGGCAGCTGCGCAATGCGTGCGCGGACTTTACCGTTCTCCTCCACGGTCCAATCCATCGGCTCGACCGTAATCCGTACTCCGTTGCGCGTGGCGATAATAGGATACCCGCTCACCTCGTCAAACGCCTCAACCGTACCAAGCGTGCCGTTTGCAAACCCCTCTTTAGGATTGTTTTTGGTAAACATCACCGACGCACCGATTTTAAGATGCAGGGTCTCGGGCGAAAGACATCCTCTTTGCAGCGCGGCAGCGAGCGCATACGGTCCCTGCGAAGACATGGCAAACGCGTGCGCCTTGCCTGAAAGCATTGCGAGCATTTCATTGTTTACGCGATCCACGTCACTATTGTGAGAAAAAAGTTTTGGGGTGCTTTGGGGTGCGGTATGGAGGTCAATTTTTCTCGTTGCAAGATGACAAAGGTGAGCACCGCCAAAAACATTGCAACGGATCGCCGAAAGCACGTCAAGAAAAATAGTGTCGTCCTGTCGGTGCTGTTCGGTGAGATAGCAGATTATCGGACGCGCGCGCTTCCATGCGGAAGAATCATACGCAAAACGAGCCGATGTTTCTTCGATCAGCGTACCCTGCGCGCTTCCTTCCGTTTCCGTCTTCACGATCGGCGGTAATTGAAAAAAGTCGCCCACCATAACGATTTGAATGCCCCCAAACGGGTCCGCGCTCTGCTTGATCTCCCGACAGACCGCATCAACCATCGCGAGAGTCGCAGGAGCAAGCATAGAAACTTCATCAATGATCAGCACCTTCGCGCGCCGGACGCGTTTTGCGATATAATCGCTGGTGGCGATCGCTCCGAGGTCTTCTGTGTTGAGCGTTGTTCTGATACCGATGCCGCTCCACGAGTGGATCGTCATCCCGCCGATATGTGTTGCCGCGATGCCGGTGGAAGCGGTAATAGCCGGCTCAACGCCCCGCGCGCGCAGATACGCCACATATTCATTCACCGTATGCGTTTTGCCGGATCCGGGGGCGCCGGTCAAAAAAACATTCGCCCCGGTCTTTAAAATAGAGAGTGCTTGCTCTTGGGTCATATGAAGCTATTGTACCAGCTTTTCGCTGGGGACCTAAGCGCTCCCTGTATTAAGAAATCCACCGCGTCAGACGCGGTGGATTTCTTTGAACTATTTCTTCTTTGCCTTCTTCGGCTTCTTCACTTGCTTTCTCTGGGCATTGTTTCCTTTTGCCATAAAAGTATAAGCTTGTTAATTATGAATGCAGTAAGTATATCATAGTAAGCCATCGTGACGAAGTGGATATTTTTAGCAATGCAATGTAATATATGCTATACTGAAAGGCATGGAAACACTTATTCACGCAGATATCTTTTTTTTCATTACGAGTATTTTTGTTATCTTTCTTACCGTGGGGTTTGGGGTCGCGCTCGTCTATATCATCCCCATTCTCAAAGATATGCGCCATCTTTCCGCGCTCGCACGGGACGAAGGAGATAAACTCACGCAAGACATTGATGATCTGCGCAGTGCGGTGAAGGAAGAAGGAATAAAGGCAAAATCCATCCTCGATTACTTTCTTGCTTTGTTTATGAGACGGCAAAAAGTCAGTCGAAAGAAAAAAGCGCTTAAATAATATAATTAATATCTATGAAAAAACCGGCAAAAAAAGCAGGTAAAGCGGTCAATAAAACAGTGGTTGGTACGGGGCTTGCAGCGGTCGCCGCTGCTGCCGCCATCGCCGGAACCTACTTCCTCTACGGCGCAAAGAGCGCGCCAAAGCACCGCAAACAGGTCAAAGCATGGTCGCTGAAAGCGCGCGGTGAAATACTCGAACAGCTTGAAAAACTTTCCAAGGTGGACGAAGCGATCTACCACAAGGTCATCAAGCAGGTGGCGGGTAAATATAAAACGCTCAAACGCCTCGATGCCAAAGATGTGGTAGAATTCGCGGAGGAATTAAAAAGCCATTGGAAGGACATCGCCAAAGATATCGCGCGCTCCGTCGCTCCCCGCCCCGCAAAGAAGACTTCAAAAAAGAAATAGCGTACCGCTTCACGCAATGTAAAACCAAGAAGGCGTTGCCTTCTGGGTTTTCTTATTGCTTATATGAACTTGAAATGTTCAAGCACGGGCTTGATGTTGGGCGCAACATCATCGGGAAGATCGTCCATATCAAACCACTTCCATTCGATAATATCGTCCCCGGGAAGTATCTCCCCTATTCTTTTAGCAAGGAAATGAACCAGGATGACATCCATGCCCCCCTCCGCGGTCTCTTTCGGCACATGCATGATGTACGGCTTTGGATCGACGATCTCGATATCAAAACCCATTTCTTCCTTCACTTCTCTGCGCGCGTTTTCTACAAGATTCGTGGTATAATCCTCCACCCTGCCTCCACAAAACTTCCAGAAACCGTCTTCTCCGTGCTTGTTTAAAAGAACTTTGCCGTTTTCCACGATTACCGGCCCTGAAGCAATGATTATTTTTATCATAGCAATACCTCCTTGGTTTTATTGGTGTATTTTATTCTTTTAAATCATCTTTTGCAACCGGGAATGAAAAAGCCAGGGATGTTGTATCCCTGGCTTTTTTTCTTGTGCAATGTTATTGCTTGAGGAATTTAAATCCCCTCGGTATGACTCGAATACCGCTGTCATGGTCAATGACAATGCCGAGTTTTCTGTCTTCCTCTTTTGAAAACCCAACCCTCAAATGAGGAGGAATAACAACATCTTCGCACACAATGGTGCGAGATATCTTCACTCCTTCGCCAATGATCACCCGGTCAAAAAAAATGCATTCAGTTATTTCCGAGCCGAAACTCGCAATCACTCTTCTCCCGAGTACAGAACGAAGAATGGATGTTCCGTCGAGAATATCTCCTCCGCTAAAAAGAGAATACTCCACCGTCGACCGCCGTGCTGGCTTTGCGGGCGGTTCCTTATCAGGTGGGGTCATGATCGGCCACTCATACGAGTACAGATTCAGCGCGGGGTTTTCTCCCGCCAGGTCCATATTTGCCTGGTGGTAGGAACCGATGGTCCCTACGTCAACCCAATACGGTCTTTCCTGATCGGACACTTTGTTCTCGGCGAAATTATATACGTACACGCCGAGTTCGCCCCGGATCATCGCCGGGATCACATCGTTTCCAAAATCATGCGACGATGTGGTGTCTTTTGCATCTTCCGTAAGAACCTCACGGAGAATTTTTGCGCCGGCAATGTAATTGCCCATGCTGGCGTAGCAGAACCCCGGTTTTCCCGGGATCTCAGCGGGATATTTCGGCTTCTCTTGGAAGTCGATTACCCTACTGTCTTCATCCACCACGATAACGCCAAATCTTCCGGCGGCCTCCCCCACAGGAAGCTCCATCCCGCAGATAGTGAAATCCGCTTTCTTTGCATCGTGAAATTCCCGCATCTGACTCGCATCAAACTTAAAGATGTGGTCGCCCGCGAAGATCGCAACGAGATCAAAACCGAACGTTTGAGACAGGTTCTGGTGCACCGCGTTTGCGGTACCCGTATACCAATCCTCGCCCGTTTGCTGTTGGGCGGGAATGACCTCCACGTAATCCTCGGTGTTCGGTCTCCTGGGCCAACACATGGATACATGCCGAATGAGTGGCTGACTGTTGTATTGCGTCAGCACCTTTATCGTGTTCAGCCCCGAATGATAGAGACTGTACAAGGCGGGGTCAATGATGAACCATTTCCCGCCAAACGGTACCGCCGGCTTCGCCCGGTCAGACGTGAGAGGCCTCAAACGATTCCCGCTTCCTCCCGCAAGCAAAAAAACAATCACATCATCCATTACCCTACTTCTCTTCATTTCACCCCTCCTTTGAATTATTGAATTTTTAAAGAAAAAACACGGTGTTTACCGTGTGCTTTGTATATCACAATTTATTCTATCTGTCAAACGTTCTGGGGGTGAGTTCAGGAAGTAACTGCAAAGACATGCTTCCGGAATAACACTTCCTTTTACTTTTGCCCCTTATTGAGTAAGATCAATTCTTTCAGCCGCTCGTCCATTGTTTCATTGATTTGCAGAAACCTTGGAAAAACACTGTCACTTTCGATATCATCACTTCCGGACGGCAAAATAAAAACGTCGTCGTTATTAGGATATTCTCCCACCGGAGCAACCTTTATCCCTTCATTTTCGAATCTTTCGACTAACACATCTATGGGGGTCGCGTAGCTTGGGGATTTCTCTTCTGCAGATTTCGTATTTGCGTAGGATTCTGGATCAACGCCGGGAAACGGAAAACTCTCTTGGCTTTCGCTAAGCTCCCTGGCAAGAGCAATAAACCTCTCGTTTTTCTGCTCTTTATCGTTATTTTCCAATTGCTTTGATGGATCTTCGCTCATCTCTATTTCTTCTTTCCTTTGCTTTTCTTCGCTTCAAGCATAAGTCGCTTGATCTCTAATCGTTTCTTTGTTTTGTGAGAATGGGATGCTCTCCCCTTCACGATGCCTGTTTTTCTTCCCATATATATGTGTGTGATTAATTAACTATTCCGCAAGTATAACAGAAAAGACCAAAAAAAGAAAGTGTTCTTTTTAGGATTTAATCATTACTAAAACCATCTTAAATGGCTGAACCGCCTTCAGTGAGTGGGGAGCTCCCGCCGGCATAAGGAGCATTTCACCGGCGCTAACTTCGTTTTTCTCTCCTGAAACAGTTATTTCCGCCGTCCCTTCGGTAACGATGACCAAAGCGTCGTACGGAGCAGTATGTTCGCTCAATCCCTGTTCTTTATCAAAAGCAAAAAACGTTATTGAGCCGGCGGGTTTATTGACAATTTCTTTACTGACCACGGACCCCGCCTGAAATTCTACCGTCTGATTAATTTTTTTGATATCAGTCATAATGTAAATAATTTACTACAAAATTAAGATACTGTGCAATGGGGCGCCTTCTCAGGCTCCTTGTTCGAGTAATAGATAAGCGCGCTCAATGGGCGCGCTTATTCTTATTTTACTATTCTTAGATGCGCATGGCCTTTTGAACTGCCGAACATTTTTAGGGCATCTAAAAATCCACCCTCTCTATAAACCTGATCGATCAGTATGCTGTTTAATTTGACGCATGCTTCAAGAGGATTTTTGCACTTTCTTATTTCCCCATCTATTTGCCATTGTAGCTGGCCCAGTCTTTTCTGTTTTTCCGGCGAGCCGGCGCTGGCAATGCATCTTTCAATCGCTTTGCGCCTTTTTTCCTCAAACGCTTTCGGATCGGTCTCAAAAAGTTTTTTCCATTCTTCAAAATCAATATCCATCGGTATCACCTCCTCTTTCTCCTTCAATTTTGAAAATTAATGCATCTTCTCCTTGATCTTTTTGTTTGCGAATTCCTTGCTGATCCTAAACAAAGCTTTAAGAATTATCAAGCGTTGCGGCAAATGAAAGGTTTTATCAAAAACTATTTCAATCTTTTTGCCGGTCTCCCCGAATAAACCATCCCATTTGTCGAAAATTTCATTAATAATTTTTTCGTCTTCTTTGCTTAAACCATACTCCTCGCATATTTCCGATATTCTTTCCTCCCCTAAAGCTTTCTGAACAAGATTACGCATCTCCGCCTCCTGTATTCATTTTTTAATTTGCTGCCATATTCCCTATATACAGCTAATACTCATAAAAGTCAATTTAGCTGCTCCGCGGCTTATTGGCTGTGCGAACTTGTATTATCGAGCAAAAGCTTCTTGAAAAGCACAGGCTAAAGCGCCTTCAATGATGAGCTAAGAGTGTTTTATTTTACCGAGAAGATAGTGAAGAATTAAGGCAAGAATAGTCCAATAGAAAGCAAATATGATACCAATAAACGGAGGTGGTGGGTCGTCTTGCCTCATGTATTCAATAAGGGGTGACACAGGTCCTATCAAAACAATTTTGATAGGTAATATAATTCCAGACACTGTACTCTTCCAGGCTACTCCCGAGTCGCTACCGGTTCTGAGGACAGAGTCTGGGGGCTTAGGAAATCCTCGGGGGCCTGTTGTTCCCAAAAGTGTGGTACTGATAAAAAGAAAGGCAAACCCGCAGATGAGGAAGAGTAGAACGAATTTTTTTCTTGAAATACTCATACCTCTGAATTATATATCACTCTTTCCTATTTTTGAACCGGCTCTCGGTTATTTTACTCCACACCCTGAACGAAATCCGAACTTTTGACTGGGCGGAGGAGTACAAATATCCTACCGTGGTTTTAGACCAG
>CAYHUB010000012.1:0-24487 GCA_964359755.1 uncultured Candidatus Saccharibacteria bacterium | reverse complement strand
TATGCAGACCGAGGTCGTCGCCTGCTCGGAAAACGGCGGCACACACCAATAAGTGCAAACTTATTCTCAAAAGTAAAGAATGCAATTGCGTTAAGCTTTGCTCCTCTTTCTTTCGCAAGGGTCTAATACCTCTTGCCATCGGATCTGCTAATGCCTGATAGGCAAAATCCGGTGTTATATTATCGGGTTGCGTGATACGACGCCGCGGCGTATCATTAAGCAAAGTGGCTTTACGTTCCGGCATTTTGGTTGCTTTCCAGCCGGCGCGCGAGAACAACAAACAACCTACGTTTGGAGAAGTAGTGTGAATAGCTTTTTGGATGCGAGTTCAACTCTCGCCGTCTCCACAAAATACGCCACCCGCTCACTTGATGCTGCAATTCGGCAATCGTTCGCGCGCCGGAGTTGAACTCAAGGAAGGGGTCGGGAAACCTTTGGTTTCCCGTGGCGGAAATACTAAAACCGAGGGGTTTTAGAGAGCGAACGAAGAGATGAGTGAGTGAGAGTTCTACTCTCGCCGTCTCCACAAAAAAATAGTTATCTATCAGTAATACACAACGCCAATCGCACCGAAACCACGGGTCAACAACCAAATACGGTCTCCCCAGTTGCGCGTGATCGACGAGGAGGGGAAAATGCTGGGCATTATGGATCTTGCTGTAGCTCTGCAGGCGGCACGCGAAAAAGAGCTTGATCTCGTGGAGGTCGCTCCCACCGCCATTCCCCCTGTTGCAAAGATCATCGATTTGGGTAAATATGTCTATCAGCAGGAAAAACAGCAAAAAAAGCAAAAAACAAAACATAAAGCGGGAGAGCTGAAAGCGGTGAAGATCGGCCAGGCGACATCGGAGCATGATATGATGATCAAGATCAAACAGCTTGAAGAATTCCTGAAAGAAGGGTATAAAGTAAAGGTTGAGATGTTTTTGCGGGGAAGAGAGCGGGCAAACAAAGAGTTCGCGCGAAAAAGGTTTTTACTTTTTCTGGGCAAAGTTACCATGGAACATAAGGTAGAACAGCCCATAAAGCAGCTTCCGTCGGGGTTTATCGTTGTATTAGGGAAATAACAGCATGCAAAAAACAAATAAATCAGTTTCAAAAAGAATAAAAGTCACCGCCCGAGGAAAGCTCATGCGGCGCGCAGTCGGTCAAAATCATTTTAACGCACGACAAACAGGAGAAGCAGGCAGAAGCAAGCGCGGGTTTGGAGCGGTCGCCGATACCGACGTTCCGAAAATGCGCGATAAAATGCCGTTCTCTCGATAAAAAAATATGCCACGAGTAAAAAGAGGAACTATTGCAAATAAAAAGAGGAAGAATCTCCGGAAGCACACGAAGGGGTTTCGTTCGGGACGGAATTCAAAGATCTCGCGCATGAAAGAAGCGACACTGCACGCATTCAGCTATATGTTTGCGCACCGCAGAAAGAAAAAAGGAGACTTCCGCACGCTGTGGAACATTCAGATCAATGCAGCATCCCGCGAAAACGGACTTCCCTACCATGAGCTCATCAACAAACTAAACGTAGGAGGGATTGCGATCAACCGAAAGATGCTTGCGCTCGTCGCAAAAGAACATCCTATCGTATTCTCAAAGATCGTCGCGGAAGCGAAATAATTACTGCATTCTCTCTAACAAAAAATGCTCTCATCTCGAGAGCATTTTTTGTTTTTCTTTTGTTGCCAGTATGCCCCTACTTTTTACAGCGCGCGCAATCAAGGACAGCACAAACACCGCGCCGCCGATCAAAATAATCGCCGCTCCGGGGACTATATCGTACACCCCGGCAAGCGATACTCCGGCAACCATTTCAAATACGCCGAGCGCAATAGCAAACGCCGTCATGCTTTTTAAGCTCCACGCGATGTTTTTCGCCGCCACCACGGGAAGGATCATCAATGCACCCATAAGCAGCGTACCTACTACTTTAATGCCAAGCGCAATAGCGAGGGCAAGCGCGATCAAAAAAATGAATTCGGCCCGTCCGTCTGCGACCGTTTCATCCCGTGAAAGTTCTTTTGAAAATGTCGCGTGCGCAAACCGCTTGAAAAGCGCGAAGGTAAGCATAATAAGCGATCCGCCGAGCGCCACGCCAAACAGCGCGTCCTCTCTTGTAACCGAGCTGATATCTCCAAAAAGCGCCTCTGCGGCGTGCTCGTCCGGGATAAGGATCATGCCGATTGCAAGCGCCACCGTAAACGCAATGCCTACGATCGCATCAATAGAAAGCGCGAACCGCCGCTCAAGGAAAAAAATAATGATAGTCACCGCACCGAGCGCCATAAATGCGCCGATAAACGGATTCACCCCGGCGAGCATCGCAAGCGCGACCCCGGGAAGCGCAACATGCGAAAGCACATCGGACACCAGCGCGAGCCGGCGGAGAATGATAAATACGCCGAGAAACGATGCCGCGGCCGCGACCACAATACTTAACAAAAGAAGGTTACCGTCCATGGTTATTTATGATCATGTTTATACAGCGTAACATCACCGCCATAGAGCGCACTGAGGTTTTCTTTGTTCAATACCGCATTCGGCGCGCCTTCGCACAGCATCTTTCGATTCAAACAAATGACCCTGTCGGCAAAATCATGCACCACATGCAGGTCGTGCGAAATAATGATGGACGTTAAAGAAAAATCTTTTATCATCTCTTTCACCAGATAATAGATCGTTCGTTCTCCTTCCACGTCCACGCTCGCAGTCGGCTCGTCTAACAACAAAATATTCGGCCGCTCGAATATCGCCTGCGCAATAAGCACGCGCTGAAGCTCTCCGTGCGATATCTCCCCGAGATTTCGCTTGAGAAGATGCTCTGCCTTTACATACCTCAAATATTTTTTAATCTCCCCTACTGCCGCGCGGGACGGAAACCAAAACCCCTCGCTTTTCCTGCTATAAACCAAAAAAAATTCTTCCACCGTGAAAGGGACTGTTTTATCGAAATCGAATTTTTGCGGCACATACCCGATGATCGGTTTTTCATGCCAGATCACTTCTCCCTGATACCGTACGCTCCCAAGCAGCGCGCGAAGCAGCGTGGTCTTTCCCGAGCCGTTCGGCCCGATGATCGCGACATTTTCCCCTTTTTTAATTGTAAAAGAGACGTTATCCACGACCTTCTCCCCCCCCACTTTTATTGATACGTTTTTGACTTCTAAAAAAAGCATGTGTGCTTTACTTATTTTTCCTGCTTACGCGTTGCTTTTTAGCGATCCTCGCATGAATATCTTTTACAATGTATTCGGGGTTCACGCCGTGCGACCGTGCGCCGGATGCGATCGTATCAAATTGCGCCATCGAACACCCCACGCAATGCAGTCCATATTGCAAAAAAATGGCTATGGTTTCCGGATGCGCCAAAACCACATCACTGATGATCGAGTCCTTCGTGATCGCAGACGTCTTCTTTTTTACGCTTTTTTTCATCATGCTTTTTTGGTCAAAAATTTGTTTAAAATTCTTTTGCTTTCTCCTCTGCTTCCGGAAGCTTATCTTCATCCAGCGGCAATGTAAAGGAGAAGGTTGATCCCTTTCCTTCCTCCGTTTCCACGGAAACGTTTCCCCCGTGGCGCGCCACGATGTTTTTTACTAAAAACAGCCCGAGTCCGCTTCCCTCTGTTTGCCTCTTCACCGCGTTCGCCCCGCGAAAGAATTTGGTAAATAAGCGCACCGCCTGATCCTTGGGCACGCCGATACCTGTGTCCTTAATGCTTATTTTCACATATCTCCCCGTCGCCGCAACGCGTATCGTGATCGTTCCGCCGGGAGGAGTATATTTCAGCGCGTTATCGATAAAATTCTGCAGCACCAACTCGATGCGCGCGGCATCGAGTTTGAGCGAATACGTTGTTTCCGGTTTTTCAAATACAAGCGTAATGTCTTTTTCTTTCGCTTTTACGATGAATGCGTCCATCGCTTTCTGGATCAGCGCGTCAAGGTTCGTGTGATGGAAAACAAATCCGAATTTCCCTTCCTCAATGCGCGCCACATCAAGCATGTCGGTCACCAACTCGATCATCCGTTCGTTTGATTCGTACCCTTTTGTCAGCAGGTCTTTTTGTTCTGGCGTGATCGGTCCCGCGTCCTGGTCCAGCAAGATCTTCATGACCCACTTGATCGCCGAAAGCGGCGTTCGCAACTGATGTGCCGCAACTGAAATGAATTCCGATTTCGACTTTGCGATCGCCTGCTCGCGTGACACGTCGCGAAGCACTTTCAAATACCGCACCACTTCTTGCCGCTCGTCGTGGATCGGGATGGTAGAGATCTGCAATTCGATCTCGGCGGGCCTGGCAAGCTTCATTTCAATGATGTCGGGCGTCCCTTTTTGGAGGCGTATTTTTCGCACATTCTCAGCCAAAATCGGATAGAGTACCTGCGCCAGCGGCGTGAGTGCCGGATTTTTACGAATAATATCGGGATGAATGACGGTTCCCAACACATCCTCCTTTTTAATGCCAAGGATCTGCTCTGCCTTCGGGTTTACGAGTGTGACGAGAAAATCGGGGCTGTATTCGATAATGCCTGTTTCAAGATTTTCGATCACCGACTCCGTTCTTCTTTTTTCCCGGATGAGCTGATTTGAAAAATCAACCGCGCGAAGCGTGGCGCGTGTCAGTACAAGCGCCAGCACTACGAAAAGGATCAGGCCCGCGGCGGCAAACGTAAGAAATCGATTCCACGACCGCCATGCATCTGCATACCCCTCTTCGGCAACGATCATGAAATTGATCGGTTTAAACAACAACGCGACCGACTGCATTTTCTCCCCCGATTGGTCGGTATATGCGCCGAATTGATACGTATATTTTCCTCCCTCTTCCTTGTTCAAAACCTTCTTTACGAAGTCTAAATGTAGCAAAGAATTGCCGACCCGCTCCGCATTGTAGTGGTCGATGATCGCGCCCGTATCATCGGCAATATATACGCGCTCCCCTTCTTCCTCTAGTATCTCCTGTGAAAATCCTTTCAACCGCTTATGGATATCAACGTTCACGCCGAATACGAACATGCCGAGGCCGGGCACATCAATGCGTTCATACGCAAGAATATTCGGAACGCTTTTCTGCGGAATATGATACGCGCGAGCGGTAAACCCCTCGCTGAGCGCTTCGGCAAAATAATCATTTCCCGCGACATTCCGAAGTTCGTGCGGCGCAAACGCTTTTTCATGCGACACGCGCGCCTTTTCCATTCCTGATGCATCGATGATGAACACCTCGATCACATCGCCTCTGTTCTGTAAAAACGACGTGATCTCCTCCGTGTTAAACGTATCAAGCGTTGCGTTACCGCGCAGCTTTTGCAGGACAAAAAGCTCGAGCTCGTCGATTTGGTTTTTTGGATGATTCAGAACGATTTCTTTCGCTTCGATTTCGATCTTCTCCGCCGTTTCAAGCAAATGAAATAGCACCCTGTCATTCATGTCGCGAAGCGTCGGGACAAGCCAAAAAATATTAAAGATCACTACGACTGCCAAGCCGATTGCCACCGTTCTCCACACCGGGAATGCGCGTGCGGTTATTTTTGATGTGTCGCGTACTTGTTCTGCCATGAAACAATTTTAGGATTTATGAAAAAAGTCGCAGCGATCCCCACCGCTTGCCTGTATGCACGTCGACACGGATAGGCACGCGCAGAGGAAATACCGACTCCATGCTGTGCCGTATCACCGGCACGACTTCCTTGATTATATCATCCTTTACCTCAAAAATTAATTCGTCATGTATCTGAAGCAGTAATCGCACATCGTCTGTGCGCCGCGGCGCAAGCACTTTTTGGGCGATCTGTATCATCGCGAGCTTGATGATGTCCGCCTGCAGACCCTGCGTCGGCATGTTTTGCGCCATGCGCTCGGCGCCGTTGCGTATCATGGGATTTTGCGAACGGATCTCGGGTAACCATCGCTTTCGCCCCATCAGCGTCTGTGCGACGCCGTATTTTTTTGCGTGCTCTTTTGTTTTCTCTATAAACGCCGCGACGCCGGTAAAATTTTTGAAGTATTCTTCAATAAATTGTTTCGCGGTTTTCGCGTCTATACCTGCGGTCTGCGCGAATGCGCGCTGGCCCATACCATAGAGTATCCCGAAATTAAGCGTTTTTGCGGCGTTACGCATTTCTTTCGTTACCTGCTCGAGCGGCACGTGGTTCACCTCTGCGGCGGTCGCCCGGTGAATGTCGCCGCCCGCTTCAAAGATGCGGATCATTTTTTCATCGCCCGACAGCGAGGCGATGATGCGTAATTCGATCTGCGAAAAATCAAACGCGGCAAAGCTGAACCCCTCATCGGCAACAAACGCGGAACGCACCGCCTCGGCAAATTCCCCGCGCTGAGGAATGTTTTGCATATTCGGGTCTGACGAAGACAGCCGTCCGGTTGCCGTACCAGTCTGATTAAAAATAGTGTGTATTCTTCCCGTGTCCTGATGCACCGCTTCGCGCAACGCGTCTGCATACGTGCTTTTCAGTTTTGCCACTTCTCGATAGCGGATGATCTCGCCGACAAGCGGATGCGCGTCCCGTATCTTTTCAAGTTCATCCGCTTTCGTGCTATAGAGTCCCGACTTCACGCGTTTGGCGCGCGCCGGAAGCGCGATGTTTAATTTTTCAAACAGGATCTTTGAAAGCTGAGCGGGCGAATCAGGGTTGAACTCCTCTCCCGCAAGCGCAAAAATGCGCTTTGTCGCCTCGTTTTTTTCTTTTTCGAGATGCGCCGAAAGCGTCTCAAGCGCCTGTACGTCTATCTTCACGCCGACCCGCTCCATCTCGGCAAGCACCGACACCAGCGGCATTTCGATTTCATACATCACTTTCACAAGCCCTTCGATGCGTAATTTTTCATCCAGCTTTTCCCGCAGGGCAAAAAATGAAGATGGTGGCTGGCCGGCAACGCCTTCTTTATGCGCGATGTGCTCAAGCGGATACCCCCGCTCCCCCGGCGCCAAAAGATATGCCGCAAGCATAATGTCAAACTCGATACCCTTTAACGCAATATCTTCTTTCCGGCACGCTTTGATAAATTGCTTGCTGTCATAGCAGATCTTTTTCACGCGCTCGTCTTCAAGCGTGCTTTTAATTTCTGCAAGCGCGCATTGATATATCGCGCCGCCCTGGACTGCTACCTGTGCGTGCGCGCCGTCCCACGCGCAGGCGATCGTTTTTTCCTTACTCAGCATTCCACTGTCTCCGCGCTCCGCCATCGCCGGCACGCGCTCGGTCGCCGAACCTTCTTCGTGATGCTGACGATGTAATGCCAGCCGCGGAATCAAACTTGCAAACCCGTATTTTCTGAGCATTTCTTCGATTCCCGCCTGGTTATACGCGCCGAACTTCGCCTTTTCCATGTCGAATGCGATCGGCACATCGCGCTTGATCGTCGCCAAGCTTTTAGAAAAGAATGCTTGGTCCTTGAACGCTTCTATTTTTTTCCTGAGTTTCTCCGGCATGACGCCGATGTTTTCATATATATTTTCAAGCGAGCCGTATTCCTGTATCAGCTGCGTTGCGGTCTTTTCCCCTACGCCCGGCACGCCGGGAATATTGTCCGACGGGTCTCCTTTGAGTCCCTTAAAATCATTCATCTGCCCGGGCGCGATGCCAAACCGCTCTCGCACCGCTTGTTCATCATATACCACGGTGTCTGAAATTCCTTTTTTAAGCGTATATACTTCGGTGTCGTCATCAACGAGCTGAAGCGTATCAAGGTCGCCGGTAATGATAATGGTCTTTACTTTCGGCGTATGTTGTTTCGCCAGGTGCGCGATCGTGCCAATGAGATCGTCCGCCTCAAATCCCTCTTGTTCAAAGATCGGTATATCAAATGCGCGAACCATATCTTTCACCTTCGGGAATTGCACCACAAGATCGGCATCCGTCTTCGGCCGGTGCGCTTTGTAGTCGGCAAATTCTTTGTGACGGAACGTCGGTGCGGCCAAGTCGAACGTCGCGATCACATAATCGGGCTTCAACTCGCGAAGCACTTTAAGGAGCACGCTCGTAAACCCGTAGACGGCATTCGTCGGCTCGCCCTCATGCGAGAGCGGCGGCAACGCGTGAAACGCGCGGTGTACCAGCGCGTTCCCGTCAATTAAAACTAATTTTTCTCGTTCTTTCATTCTTATAGGTAAATGTCACGCGGATCGTATCGTGAGGCAGTGCTTTTTTGATGCGCCGAGCCCACTCCACAAGCACGATATTTTCAGGGTTGTTCATCGCCTCGTCCAGCCCGATCGCGTTCACGTCTTTTTCGCTTTCCAGGCGATAACAATCCGCATGATAAAACGCTTTGAATCGCGACTTTTTTTTAAGCGCATGACTGCGCACAAGCACGAATGTCGGGCTTTTCACTTTCTCTTTCACCCCAAGCCCCTCGGCAAACCCCTGCGCAAACGTGGTTTTCCCAGCTCCCAATGCGCCATCAAGCGCAATAACCACAGCGCCTTTTGCTGGCGCACCTTCTGCGATCGCCGCGGCAAACAGTTTTGCCACGCTTTTCGTTTCCTCCTCGCTTTTGGTCACAATAATATTCACACTTCTATTGTATCACATCCTATCGAGCGTTTTGATGCCGAGTAGTGTAAGTCCGTTTTTGATCACCTGCGCGGTTGCGCGCGCGAGATGAAGCCGCGTTTCGCGCGTAGAGCCTTCTGCGCTCAGCACCGGGCATTCGTTGTAAAATCGTCCGAATTCCTGCACAAGCGAGTTGAGATATGTCGCCACGACATGCGGCGCATCCGCTTCCTGCGCATACTTCACCGCCTCCGGGAATCGCGCAATCATACGCACCAATTTTTGTTCCTGCTCCGCTTTGATAATTATGTTTTCCTTTTTAAATTCAGGAATATCCCCCGCTTTCCTGAGTATGCTCATCGCGCGCGCATACGCGTACTGCAAATATGGCGCGCTGTTTCCTTCCATACTTAATGCTCTGTCCCATGTGAATTGAATATTTTTTTCTCTGCTTTGTGAAAGATCGTTGTATATGATCGCACCAATCCCCACCGCGCTGGCGATTTCCTTCTTTTCCGTATCGGTCAGTTCGGAGTTTTTCTCGGCGACAATTTTTTCCGCTCGCTCGATTGCTTCTTTGATTAGATCTTCCAAAAATATCACGCGTCCTTCTCTCGTAGACATTTTCCCTTCCGGCAAGGATACCAGTCCGAATCCGTCGTGCCTGAACTTTTCCTCGTCATGCCCCAGCAGACCAAGCGTTGTAAACACCTGCTTAAAATGCAGCGTTTGTTCATTACCTACGACATAGATAATTTTTATAGGGCTAAATGTCTCAAGCCGAAACTCTGCCGCCGCGACATCGCGCGCCGCATACAAAGACGACCCGTCCTTTTTCGCAAGCAAAAACGACGGAAATTTTTCATCTGCAAAATTCACTGCTACCGAGCCGTCTTCGTTTTTCACCGCGATATTTTTTTCAAGGCATCGCGCGATTACGCCCGGCATTCTGCTCTGATAAAAGCTTTCCCCGAGCAACAGATCAATCTTCACGTCAAGCATCGCATATATTTTCTCAAAATCATCCATGCTCACCGCGCACAGCTCCGCCCATTCCCTCGCGAGCTCCATATCGCCTGCTTCCAATTTTTTAAACATTTCACGCCCCTTATCTTCAAGCGCGGGGTCGTTTTTTGCTTCCTCGTGAAATTTTATGTACAACCTCAGCATTTCTTTCACGGGCTCTTTCGCAAATGCCGCTTCATCTTTCCACTGCGAGATCGCGTACAACAGTTTCCCAAATTGCGTGCCGAAATCACCGAAGTGATTAATGCCTATCACCGTATATCCCCGCGCTTCGTAGAGCTTTTTGAGCGACTCGCCGATAATGGTCGAGCGCAAATGCCCCACGCCCATCGGCTTTGCCGCATTCGGCGAAGAATATTCGATAACCGCTCTCGCTCCTTTCCCTTCTTGTGAAGTGCCATATTTTTCTTTCCATTCTTGCACCGCCGCCAGCGTCTCCCGTCCTACTGTTTTCGCATCGAGATAAATATTTACATATCCGCCGGAAACCTCCGCGCGCTCGATATATGAAAACTGTTGTTGAAGCGCCGCCGCAACCTCCGTGGCAACACCCCCCGGAGTCATGTTTTTTACTTTCGCCGCAGCAAAGCAAGGTACCGCAAAATCAGCATCTACCCCTTTTGGCGCCTCTGCCAATTCCATGATGCTATATGCCTCTGCCAAAAAAGTCAGAATGCTTCCTTTATATAAAAGAAACGGATACGCATCCTCGCCTTCCGGCAAATCCAAAAACTCCCCCGTTTTCTCTTTCTGGGAGATAGCTTTTTTGAGCGTATTTACTGCTTCAAGTCCGAGTTTTTCCTCTTCAGCAAATGCGGAAACAGAAAGATCCCGCATCGCCTCCGCGATTTTCCGGTAAATATTCATACTCAAAATCTACCTTATTCCTATGCCTTTTGCAAAGGCGGAAGACTTATCCATTTCCCAGCGCCTTCATTATCGCCTCTTTTGTTTCTTTCGATAAAGAATATTTTTCCATATTATCCTTCCCCGCCCATGCAAACGCCTGGTGCTCTTGGCTTAATAAAACATCCTCATCTCCGATCACGCGCACTAAAAAATTAATCTGCGTGACATCGCGGATCTCGCTTTCTTTTTCCATCTGATAATTAAAAACGGAGCTTACCTCTTCCACGACAACAGCAAGCCCTGTTTCTTCTTTCGCCTCCCGGACCACAGCACTTTCAACCGATTCTAAAAGCTCTTTCTTGCCGCTTGGTAGTTCCCACATCTCCGGATATGTCTTTTCATTTTTATGCCGTTGAAGAATAAGGACTTTGCTGTCTTTTACAATAACAGCGCCAACAGCAACTCCTTGAATTATTTTTTTATCCATTTTATTTTGCTTATCCCCTCCAAAATGCTACCATTTCCTCATGAATCTGCCAAAGGTAAAATTTATAGACATGCCTTTAGTGTCGGAGACGAGTCTCATTCATTGCTTTTTACTTCCCGATAAGTGGAATTGGAGTAAATACATTACCAAGAAACACCCTACTCTTAAAAAAGCTCTTCTTTTAAAAAACAAGAAGGATCAACTTGCTTTCGTAAAAAAATATATCTCCCAATTCAGAAAAGATAAAAAAGAAGCAATAAGGAGGAATAAAGAAAAATACGAGAGACAATGGCGCAAGATCGAAAAGGAATCTTTTAAAACACTCTCGGAAATCTGTGGGATTGATTGGCCTAAAAACAGGAAAACAATATATGCCATGATATCCATTAATCCTATTTGTCCTCGGTTTTTAGATAGCTGGAGCTTTTCCGTTTTTTACAATTACAAAAAAACAGGTGATCTTATGGAGGTTATGCCGCACGAATGCTGTCATTTTTTGTATTTTGAAAAATGGAAATCGCTTTATCCGAAAATGGACCGTAGGAAATTTGACACCCCGTACATTGAATGGCATCTCAGCGAGATTGTTGCTCCAATAATTTTAAATGATAAAAGAATACAGAGATTGCTGAAGAAAAGAGCAAGGTTTTATCCTGAGCATGCTCGTTTAAAAATTGCCGGACAAACAGTCCAAAAATATTTTACCGCTTTATATGAGAAGAATGTGAAGAAAAAGAAAGGAATTGAGGTGTTTTTAAAAGAGGCGTATCGCGAGATCAAAGACAATAAATCTCTGTTTAAAATTTAACCTCGGGATTAAATTCCTACCCCTTTTGCAAAGGGATCGCCACATAAAATTGCGCCCCTTTGCCTTCCGATTCGGCCCAGACGTTGCCGCCATGCGCTTCCATGATCTTTTTCACGATAAAGAGGCCAAGCCCCGAGCCATCGGTATGCAGTTTCGTCACGCCTTTTGCATTATATCACCCTATATTTCTATATTTTTATATGAAAAAGATCCTTTTTCTACCTATAAAAATAGTGTTGCTTTCTTTTGCTATTTTTTTTAAACGAAAAAGCCCAACCATTTCGGTTGGGCTTTTTAATGGAGATGTTTAAGATAACTGATATGCCGATAGTCCATTCGCTACGCTTGTAAATATTTCCCCTTTTTGGATACCCTCCTTTCCGAAATTTTTCTCAATAATTTTCTGGAAGGCAGGAATCTGCGACGAGCCCCCGGTCAAAAACACGGTTTTAACATCCTTGAGAGCCGTGTGCGCGCCTTTGAAAACCTCAAAGATCTCTGCTTCTGCTTGCTTCATGAGATTAGCTGTGACGCTTTCAAATTCCAATCGTGTAATCACGCGCTCAATCTCGATCGGCTTATTCTGGAATGAGAAGTTGGCTTCTTTCTGAGAGCTAAGTAGGATTTTAACTCGTTCCAACTCGCTCAGAAACTCAAAGTAATTTTCCGGCTCGATAAGCGCCATCAACCGTTTGAGAGCGTCAGGATCGGAAGATCCCCAATGAATATGCCCCTTGATCTTTCTTGCCGTTCCTTGAAGCCTCCAAATGTTCTTCCAGTTGGAAAGCATGGAAAAAACACTTGTTGGAAACGGGAGCCACTTTTCTCTTGTGAAATCCCTCACTTGGCTTGAATAACCGAAGAAGTTCCAAAAGAGACGCATGAGCGACCCAGTTACATCATCACCACCAATGCGGACACCTTTCGTTCCTAAAATAACATCTTTTTTACAGCTGTCCCTCGGCTCCAACATTGCAAGACAGTAATCAAGCGTTCCTCCTCCAAAGTCACAGATAAACACTGTTTCTGCTTTCTTCAAATGCTGTTTATAAGCATATGCGGCGGCAACAGGCTCAAGAACGAAAATCGGATCCGGGTAACCCGCCAGCCTATACGCCTCACGAAGGCGATCCTCAATTTTTTGATCGATGGAGCGGTCCTCGCTTAAAACAACCGGGCGTCCTGCATACACAGATGTTATCTTGCCAAATTGCTCCTCAACGCTAATTCTGATCCTCTTGAGAATAAAAGATACGATCATCTCGAGAGAAATCGCTTTCCCGTTGATAGTAACAACCTTAAGCTCTGTGTTGCTTAGATGTGATTTTAAGGAAAGAATGAATCGCCCTTCATGCCCGCTTTCAACAAACATTTCTTTTGCTTTTTGTCCAACCACCGGAACCATGCTTCCCTCAGGAAAATACCAATACGAAGGAAGTAGGTAGGGAGACAGGGAGTCTGGCTGAAGAATAACCGGCCTAATATCTCCTGAATCTAAACGCACCGAGCATGCTGAATTGCTTGTTCCAAAATCAATCCCGACAATCATTTTTATCCCTCCTTATTAATGAAATTTTCAATGTTCAATTTCGACAAACCGTTGCCAAAGTTCGTAGCATAATACAATAAACATAGTTTTTTTGCAAGCCCATGCGTGGGGGCAATTATTTCTTGAGCTTCACACGCGATTCATCCCATGCTATCTTTAAACTGAGCTAAGTAAGCTGTTCCGCGGTAATTTTTTATTGATAAAAATTCCGCCACTAAAACGCTACTTACAGTGTATGAGAAATCTTAAGGCTATGGTTAAAAAAACTTCGGGAACTAAAATCAAAAAAATGTTGCTTCCCGCCAAACCAATATTATGGCTCACAGGACAAACGGGCGCGGGAAAAACAACGCTGGCAAACGCCATTCAACGAAAAATGGGAGGTGTTGTGTTGGACGGAGATGAAATGAGGCAATCAATATCTCTTGGCTTAGGATTTACTAAAAACGATCGAGACAGGCATAACCTGAGGGTCGCTCGCCTTGCTAAAGTGTTATCAAAAAAAAATATTGTAATTGTTTCCGTAATAGCACCATTCAAGGCAACAAGAAAAAAAATTGATAAAATCGCCGATCCTATATGGATATATGTTAAAAAAGGCTTTGAGCCAGCGAATGAAAAACCCTATGAAATACCGACGAATTTTCGTATTATGGTTGACTCTGACAAACAAACAACGCGCAATCAGGTCGATGTGATACTTAAAGCTCTCGGTAGGAAAAAAATCTCTGTCCGCAATCATGCGGCGTGATGTTATGAGATACAAAAAAATATTTATAATGACTCTTCCGCGCTCTGGATCAACCCTCCTTGGTCAACAACTTGGGATTAACAGTCAAATTTTCCACCTTGGTGAATCGATGTATTGGGAAATCCTGGATCCAAAAGATAGTCCATGTTCGTGTGGAAAAATAAACTGCCGGTTCCTTGGTAAAGTATCAAAAAATATCCGAGAAGGACACTTAGCTCTTCCGCTTTTAAAAGCATGGCAAATAATTGACAGAAAGTATTGGCCAGAGAAAAAAGTTTCTTTTGACGGTATTGCTTTACAAAAGCGAAAAAAAATAGAGGGTGGCTCTTTTAAGCATTGGTTGAGTCTTTGCCCAACCGCTTTAGAAAAAATAATCAGAATCTACCAAAAACATTCCCCGAAAAGAGTGTTTATAGATAATACAAAACTATTTAATATCGGGGAGCGCCTCGCCTCTAATAATGACTGGGGTATTATAATATTATTGAGAGATCCACGAGGAATAATGTCGTCCTATAAAAATGCCGGGGTTAGAAAAAAGGATGGTAGGGCGGCGGAGAGTGTTTTGCCTTTTTGCCGAGATTTCATATGTGCAGCGAAAAAATTACGTAATCTTAGAAATGTGCATATTGTAAAATATGAAGATTTCTGCAATGATCATGTCACAACCTTACAGGCAATCTGTACTTTCATTGGCGTTCAATTTGAAAAAAAAATGGCAAATCCGTTCAATAATAAAAAAGCAACGAAGGGACATGTCTTAAAAGGTAATAGGATGCTTTGGTTAAAAAAAACTAACCGCCCACTATTGGATGATACGTGGAAATCAAATTTAAATGCGAACGAATTACATAAGCTATATGCTCAAAAGTTAATCGTGAAACTTTATCGTTCTTTCGGATACTCTTTATCTTAAAAAACAATGAAAGACATACAAGTAAAAGTAGGGGTTCTCATTGCATGCGAAAGCAATATACTTCTCATAAAAGAGTGGTCTAATAAAAAAAACGGGTACTTTTGGAATATTATAAAAGGAACGTATGGGGATGTTCCAAATGAGTCCGTGAAAGAATGCGCCATTCGAGAAAGCTTTGAGGAAGCGGGTTTAAAAGTTCGGTTAACGCATCTTTTGCCTTGCGTTATAATGCACGATGAAAACAAATCTCAAATACAGTATAATTTCATTGCAAAAAAAGTATCTGGCAAACCAGCACCTCCCTCTCACGCGGAACAATTAGCAAGAAGCGAAGATATTCAAGAAGTCAGATGGTTCTCTAAAAAAGAAATTAAAAAAATGAAAATGGTTGATTTTATTTCTGAAAAAAGCTATGGGGTAGTTTATGCATGGATACATAAGAAAATATTCCCTCTCTCCTTAATCCGCGAAAATAAAGGATGAGTCATTTCCTCTTAGTTGCAGACACAACAAATACTTCGTGCAGCATATTGCCTTTGCTATCCTCGCGGAACCTAAATCGTGGATAAATCATTTTTATATTATCAAGGGCTTTTTGCGTTTGCCCTCCTTTTCGAATAACCCGCATTGTTTTCCCTAAAATAGTTGGTTGAAAATTCTTTTTATGATAGTGATCAAATAAGGGAGGGCTTTTACCGTAACTTTTATCTACTCCTAAAAAATCAAATATGAGAAGAATAAGCTTCCCATTGTAATGCAGATGTTGCGGAGAACAATCTATAATCTCCTCAATGTATTTTCTACCATCTATCCCTCCCGCATCATGCAACAAGCCTTTTTTCATTGGCATCTGGGGTGGATTGCTTACAATAATATCAAACGCTCCTTTAACATTCTTAAACATATCGCTCCTCTCCCATATAATGCTCTTGATACCGTTTAATTTCGCATTTTGCTTTGCCCAATGCAATACTTTATGATCAACATCGATTGCTGTTATTGCTTTAGCGCCAAAAAAAGAAGTATGAATTGCCAGAATTCCGCTTTCTCCGGTTCCAATATCAAGAATGGTTTTATCAACAAAATTAACATGCTTTGTTAGCTCGGCACACAAAAAAACCCCGCTTTTTGGAATATAACCTCCTTGTTTTATGCACAGAACATACCCTTTCTTTTCTTTATTATTATAAAAAAATAAAAACTTGGCCGTTTTATTGCAAACGGCCAAGTAGAAATCTCTAATTCCCGAGAAAGGTTTATATGCTTGCAACTCCAGCTCTCCGCGCGAACACCCGCGGCCATTCAGCTCTCTTGGTTTGATCAAGTTCCAAAATTGTTTCAACATAATTCTGGGCCCCTCGTATTTTATCTAGAGCAACAAGGGGAAAAAATGGGGAGTTGTCGAGTAAAAACGGGGTTACAATCTCTGCCATAAACCTCTGAACAAGTGCCAGTTGCTTCGTGAGCACCTTTTCTTTTGGTCTGCCAAAAAACTTTTCATAAAGAATGAGCTGTCTTGCGCTTCTGATTGAAGATGTAGGAACTTCGCCTTGCGAAACATCGTCCCAAATGTTGGCAAAAATCGTTTTTTGTTCGTCTTCAAAAAGAAACGCGCAAAACTCTTCATGAACCGTCCCACGGAGTAACACCTTAAATTCTTCCTCAGAAAATGAATATTCTTGAAGAATAATCGGCCGTTCAAAATCTACAAGTGAGAGGCTCCTTCCTAACTCCTCAACAAGTAAATGACGTGGGGCGGCGCCCTCCCAAAACATCCCATTTTTACGCATCCACTTCATAAAATCAAGTAAAAAACTTACAATCCTATTCCTCTCTTCTCCGAACATAGATCGTAAAAGTAACTCGACATTATTCCCCTCACAATACTGTTGATGCATGATTTTCTTGGCAGGATCCCAAGAAAGAATGTCTGGTACATTCACCATAAAAACAGTCCCGTCCCAAAAAAAACTTGATGCGTTGTTTAGCGTGAGATGCCTTTTCACAAGTTGTACCATTTCAACCTCAAGCTGCTTTGTTTTTTTTACAACACACTTAACTCCATTAACTTCCTCAGTCCAAACTTTCTGCGGATCAAATGATACCACTCTCTCCATATCCATAAACACCTCCCTTCTATTTGTAAAGAACAGCTTTGCCAGCACGTCTTCCTTTCACAAAGTATAGCAATATTCCACAAAACGTCAAGTAAAAATCAACGAGATAACGGGATCGACACATAAAACTGCGAGCCTTTGCCCTCGCCTTCCGATTCCGCCCACACATTGCCGCCGTGCGCCTCCATGATCTTCTTTACGATAAAGAGGCCGAGACCGGAGCCATCGGTGTGGAGCTTGGTCACGCCTTTTGCCCGGCTGAATTTCTGGAACAGATTCTTCATGCTTGCCTCCGAAATACCAAGCCCCGAATCCTTCACCGACACAAGCACATCGTTCACTCGCCGCTCAACCCCCACCCGCACATATCCTTCATTGGTGTATTTAATAGCGTTATCGATCACATTCAAAAATACCTGCCGTATTTTGTTGAAGTCGGCGGTTGCGGTTACTTCCATATTTTCCGGAGCAATCGCAAGTTCAAGCGCAAGGTTTTTTGTTTTGGCATTTTGTTGCAGTTCTTCCACAACGTCTTTGAGCACACTCGCCACTTTTATCGGCTCAAGCGCGATAGTAAACCGCCCCTGCTCAATGCGGGAAATATCAAGCAGGTCATTCACGATATAAATAAGCCGCTGGGCGGATTGAAACACCTTTCCGATTGTTTCTCTCACTCTATCGGACACCTCGCCATATGACCCTTCCATGATCATCGAAGTATACCCTTTGATAGCCGTAAGCGGCGTGCGCAACTGATGCGACGCGATAGAAATAAAGTCTGTTTTCAGATCGTCAAGTTCTTTCAGCTTTTCATTCGCCTCTTTTACTTGTTCAAACAGCGTCGCGTTTTTGAGCACGATACCGATCTGGCTTGCAAGCGTTTTCATCACTTCAAGCTCGTCGCCTTCTATTTCTTCTTTCGGCCGGTCAAGGAAAATATCGAGTACGCCGATTGCCTTCCCTTCGGAGCGTATCGGTATCGCCACACCGGATTTCAACCCTGTTGCTTTTTGTATTGCCACGCACAGCGTTTCGGATATCGGAGGATTGAGAAAATCAGCTATGGCGTTGCTTTGCTGGATTACATTATCCTTAACTGCTCTGATCGACAGCGTGTCGTCATGCTCGAAATCGCCGGCGTATTCGTGCATCTGTTTTGGCAATATCTTAAGTGCGATCTTCGTAACCGTGTTTTCTGTGATAGTGACAGGGGCGATCGTTTTGCCGTCTTCGGACACCAAAAGAAGCAGGCCGGCGAGATAGCCGAATTTTTCCGAGATGCCGTCAACGATTTTTTGCGTTATCTCTTTGAAATCAAGCGTTTTGCCGATATCATGCGTAAACCCTTGGAGCGTGGTCAGATACAATGTTTTACGCTTCAACTGCGTGTTCGCGCTTTCCAGCCGTTCCGACAGATCTTTGAATTTGTCCTTTTGCTCGACTTCCTTTAATACGCTGCGGATAATAAGGATGCCAAACACCACCACAAACGCCAAAAGTCCCGCTTCAAGCATCCTCTCCGTCCATGTTTCCGCCAGCAATAACTCAACCAGCACCGCGATCCAAACAGCAAATGTCAGCAATTCGGTCGCAATGACCTTGATGTTGAAAAGGTGGCGCTTTATAATTGCGTAGAAGATCGCACCTATCATCACAATAATTGTTGCTTGCCCAACCCAATTCAACTCAAACCTTCCTAGAAATGGAAGTAGAAGATTGGTTGCAACGCCAATCATTGTTGAAACAAGAGTACCGATAATAATGTATGTCAACTGCTCCTTGACGCTTTTTTCGGAAATTAAATACTTTTTGAATAGATTTAGATACGAAAAAGAAAAATATGCCACTATATACAAGGCGTAAATGAGATGCGGTTGCTGATTAAATAAAATTTTATACTCTACACCACTGATATCTACATATTTAATTATCCCTCCTGGATACAAAGAAATACCGGCAACAAATAAAAACGGAAGTGGAAGTAGGTATTTTTGCCAAACAGTAAAACTAAAATCTTTTTCAGGGAAGATAAGAGTAAAATATATGAAAAAGAAAGGAATTGCAGACGCAGAAGCATAAAGTATTCTTGCCCATAATTGCACTATGATCTCATCACTAAATCCTCGATACCCAATCATAGCAAAAACCCAGATCCCTACCGCCAACACAACCAAAAAAAATGATTGATTTGTCCGATTGCCTTTACTTCTAAGAAAAATAATGATTCCATATGCAAAATTAAGCATACCAACCACAAGAAGAACCGTGTTTATAACATCGAATCTAAACATATTGCCGACTTTCCTGAATGATATCTTTTATAAGCGAAAGTTTTTTTTTACTAATCTTTTCCTGAAAATTCTGAAATTCTGCAACACGAAAACCAAGCTTTTCTCCTAATGCGGAAACCCTGTCTACTAACTCAAGGGTTGCCCGGTTAATTACATAATGATCATTCCACTCTTCAGAGGCAAGAATCAAAACCTCCGCGAGACAACAATAATTATCATATTTATCCTTGAAACCGAAAGTAAAATGGTTTCTAATGCCCGGTGTATGCACTAACCCCGCCTCTATTACCATCACATCTTCTCTTTTTAATGCCTCTGGAGAAACATCGGATGGCTGCGCATCGTCTATCACTACCGCGCCGCTTTTTAAATCATCCGCCTTAATTAATGCCTCTGGTGTATTTGTTGCAGTAATAATAAAATCGGCTTTTTTTATTGCACTAATTTGATGTGATACCTCTATATTTATATTAGGGTTAAGGTTTTTTAAATAAGGAATGAGCTCATTCACTATGTGTGCTTTTCTTTCAATATCAATTAAAAGTAAATTGGCAAATTGTGCTCTTGCAATAAGCTGAGCAGATGTCGATCCCACCGAGCCCGCAGCTCCTACTACTGCGATTACCGCTCTTTTTTTATCTACATTAAAAAGCTCCGCAAGTTTAAATATGTTTGATGTCACATTATGTGCGGTATACGCATGCCCAGTGGTAATATTGCATTTCACTCTATCAACCAAATCAAGCCCTCCCTTTGTAACGGATGATGTTAAGGCTCCTAATCCTATTATTTTTGCTCCTTTTTTCTCTGCGAGTTTTATTGCTTGGATTATTCTTTTTTTTGCAAGCTCTCTTTCCTCTAGCATTTGCTTAGCAAGCAAGGGAACGCCAATAATATATCCTTTTATTTCTTTTCCTGTTTTTGAAATTTTTAACCCTGTTATTTCTGACGCAATAATTGGCCAAAAATATCGAAGGAACCATTCTACTTTTTTATCGGAAAAATATTTTGCGAAAGGATACTTTCGATACACGTCTTGGATATTTCTTGGGTGGATTAAAAATGCAAAAGAATACTCTTTTTTTTTGAAATTCGGTAATAATCTTACTATTAAATCCTGAAATGCGTGAAACACTAAAAGGGGAATCTTCATGTTGCAATCATACCAAAAAACCATTATTTTTCAAAGCTTTTTGGCTCGGCCATTTTCACGTGCAATGCCGACAAAAAGATCCGTGATCATTCCTTACATAAAAAGACGGCGATTCGATTGCCGTCTGCGCTACTCGCTTCTGCCCTAACCAGCTAAGGGCTCCTTTGCTTCCGTGTGTAGCGCGCCTTGAGAGGCGGCAGCACTGCCGCCAAAAAGCAGCGCTATCTCCTTCATTATTAAATCCGTGCCTTCTTCCAGCGAAATCCCTTCGGGAAGGCGCATAGGGTTGCCGATGCGTACCGTCACACACGGGCGTTGAAAACGCAAAAACCGCGACGGCATACGGCAAGTGCCGACAAGCCCTACCGGCACGATAGCCGCGCCGGTCGTTTGATGCAAATACGCCGCTCCCTTCTTCCCTTCTTGCAGCGTTCCGTCCTTTGATAGTTTCCCTTCTGGGAAAACCCACATTTTTGTCCCTTTACTTAGCGCGCGAACTGCTTCCTCAAGGTTTTTTTGGATGTCTTTCAGGCCGCGCACCACGGGAACGCTCCCGTTCAAGCGCACATAGATCGCAAAGACGATCGACAGGGGAAAGGGAACGATATTTTTTATCAATGCAAATGCCTTTTTTTCAACAAGGAACCGCACGGCAAAGAACCGCTTCGGCACGACGCCCTCGCGCGGCATCGCCGCCGCGCATATGGGACCATCCAAAAAGCTTGCGTGATTTGACGCAAAAATAACCGCCCCATCTTCAAGTCCTTTCAGATTTTCTTGCCCCTCCGCGCGAAAACAAAAAAACACTCTCAAGGTAAGATATGTCGGCCAATAAATGATTTGCTGAACAAGCCGCGGAATCATGAGATTTGCTTATATGTATCCTACATAAAAGCTCTTTTGTTTACAATACAACAAAGCGCATCCGAGAAACATACGCGCCGGCGGTCGCCGGCGCACTCCCCCGCTACAAAAAGTGGCTGACGGTTGTGGGATAAAAAGTTTACCAAATAAAAAGACGGCAATCAAATGCCGTCTTTTTATTTTAGTTTTTGTTATTTATTTTCTGGTTTCTCCCTTTGCCTTCCTCTTTCTTATCTTTTTGTTTTCCTTGCATTAATTCCATTCTCAGCGTCTTGGGTAAATACTTATTTTTAGGATGCTTTATAAGTTTCACCTTTCGAAAACCGCATTGTTCATACGCTTTAATAGCTCTTTTATTGGTAGGCCTTACCTCGAGATAAATAGCTTTTCCTCCCAAGCTTTTTTCTTTTTTTAAAAGTATTTTGATCGCTTGGGGTCCACATCCTTTATTCCAATATTCTTTTTCTCCGATGACAATTTGAGTTTCATACCACCCTTTTGGTCTTTTTGCTAACGAAACATGACCGATGACTTTTTTTTCGGCAAGAACCACATAATGACAATCTCTCTTAATGAGGATCATTGCGGAGAAATATTTTTCTACCTCTTTATCTGAAATAGGCCTTAGAACGCCGCTTGTTAATGTAAGCAGCTCCTCGTCTCTCCACCATCTTGCAAAATATTTTTTGTCAGATGTTTTAATTTTTCTTAATGAAATTTTGGTCATACAATAAAAACAGGGCTGAGAATAGTGTATCACTTTTTCTCAGCCCCGTGAATTTGCATAACAGAAAAGTGCGTTCCTGCCACAGCGAAGATGTCCGCGCGAGGAAGGGAAAATCCAATGACCAAATACCTGCGGGAAACATACGCGCAGATAGTTGCCGGCGAACTCTCCCGCTACAAAAAGTGGCTGACGTTTGCAGGGTAAGAGTTACTCAAACAAAAAGACGGCAATCAAATGCCGTCTTTTTGTTTTAGATTGCTGTTATTTACCTTCTCGTTTTCGTTTCCAGCATAGCCACGCGCCGCTCTAATATTGCAAACTCATCGTAACCGACCTTGCGCTTAAGGTCGTGCTTGATGAGTTGAAGATCTAATTTCATCATTTCAATATCCTCTGTGTTTTTAGCAACCATTTCCCGAATGGCCACCAGCTGATTTTGGATGCCGGACAACGATTCGGCGACTAAGTTCACTTGGTAAGAAAAATTATCTCCGAGTACGCCGACATACCGCTGAAATTCCTTTCTTTCTTTGCTTAAGATCGTTTGTAGTTTTTTCTCTGTGATTTCCATAGCCCTATTCTACCATGCAAAAAAGCAATGTTCAATGGGGAAAATTAGCATAGTGCAATTGCTAAAATGTGCCATTTGGCGGTATGATGAGCACATATGCCCATGCGTGAACATACATTTGAAGAAAAGAGGGAGCAGGCGAAATTTGAAGAGCTGCGCAAGAAAGAAGAAGAAGAAGCGGCACAGCGCTTTTCAGAAAAAATAGGTATTCCTTATGTGGACCTTTCCGCTCAAACCATTAATGCGGAGTCGCTCTCGCTCGTAGACGAGGAAACCTCGCGCCGTTCTCATCTCGCGGTGATACAAAAAAGCGGCTCTAACCTTAAAATCGCCGTCAAAAACCCGAAAGACCCGCAAACGATGCTCATTATTGAAAACTTAAAAAACAAAGGGTTTATTGTCGACCTCTTTTTGGTGTCGGGCCGAGGACTTGACCGCGCATGGGGCTTTTACGCTCTTTTATCGAAAGAAAAAGAGGATGTGTCCGGTGCAATCGACATCACGCCTGAAAACCTTGAAAGGCTCCAACAGGAAATCCACTACATTGATGATTTTAAAGATATCTTTTTGCGCGCGGTGCTCAAAAACGCCACCGCGGTCATTGAGCTAATCATCGCGGGATCTCTCGCGCTCGACAGCTCGGACGTCCACATCGAACCCAGAGAAGACAGCGTGATGGTGCGTTTCCGCGTCGATGGCGTGCTGAAAGAGGTCGCGACGATCGATAAAAAAATGTATGCACTGATCAACAGCCGCATCAAGGTGCTTTCGCGTCTCAAGCTGAACGTGACCAATTCGCCGCAAGACGGCCGTTTTTCCATCACGGCAAGCGATACCTCGATCGAGGTGCGTACGTCCGTGCTTCCCGGCCCCAACGGAGAGTCGCTCGTTTTACGCATCCTCAATCCTAAAGCCATTGCTCTTTCACTTGAAGATCTTGGCCTGTTGCCGCACGATATGGAGCTTATCACAAAAGAATTGGCGCGTCCCAACGGGCTTATTTTAGTTACCGGCCCGACGGGATCTGGAAAAACAACGACGCTCTATGCATTTTTGAAAAAAATCAACTCTCCCGAGATAAAGATCGTTACCATTGAAGACCCGATCGAATATCATATCGTCGGCATCTCGCAAAGCCAGACCAATCCCGAGGCCGGCTACACCTTTTCTTCGGGCCTTCGCTCTATTTTGCGCCAAGACCCCGATGTGCTGCTGGTGGGCGAAATCCGCGACATGGAAACGGCGGATATTTCGCTCCATGCCGCCTTGACGGGGCATTTGGTATTCTCTACACTACATACTAATGATGCGCCCAGCGCAATTTTGAGGCTCATTGACATGGATCTTTCTCCGAACATCATCGCGCCCGCGATTAATGTCTTGATCGCACAGCGGTTGGTGCGGAAAGTGTGCGTGCATTGCTCCACGAAGAGTCCCGCAACGCCGGAGGAGATCCAAAAAATAAGGGCGGTATTCGCAGATCTTTCGTTGCGGGTCGTTGCGCCGACAGTCAGCGAACAAACACTGCTTTCCCGCTCCTCCACCTGTAAGCTGTGCAACAATACCGGCTATAAAGGAAGGATCGGCTTGTATGAGATGTTTGTGGTAGGCAAAGACGCGGAGGAAGTTATTATCGCCAAGCCCACGCAGTCGCAATTATGGGAGCTTGCGCGCAGAAGCGGCATGGTTTCGATCAAGCAAGACGGCTTTCTGAAAGTGCTCACCGGCCTTACCACTCTTGAAGAAATAGAATCCGTAACAGGATAAACGAATTATATAAAAAAAGAGAACATAAAAAAACTCACGAACCTGTAGGCAAAAATCCTAGCCGGAGCCAAGAGTAAAGAATACATCCGAGGAATAG
>CAYHUB010000011.1:0-25836 GCA_964359755.1 uncultured Candidatus Saccharibacteria bacterium | reverse complement strand
GCTCAAATTCGCGTTCGCGTTCACGGAGCCGGTCTCGGAAATGGTCAGCGCGGTTATCGTGTCCGCGCTTCCGCTTGATTGTTGGAATCGAAATACCGCGCCGATGTATTGGCCGGTCGCGCCCGAATCGATCGGTGTGGTTTGCGTTCCCGACGCATCGGCGGTTACCTGCGGCGGCGCGTTGATGGTGATCACGCCGGGAGAATAATCGTTCACGGCAGGATTGACGCCGTCGTTCGTGATGCCGTAGACATAGTAGCTGCCCGGTGTCACGCCGGTCGTGTTCCATGAGCACGTTACATTCGTGCCTTCGGCCGCGGTGGCGCACGCGCCGGTAATAGCGGTTCCATTCAAACCAACAGCGTCGGTGTCATAGTACATCGCGGCAGTCACCACGTTGTCGGGATCCGCCAGATCGTAGGTGATGTTATAGAGGTCTCCCGCGTTCACGGTGTCACTGACGCCGTCGGGCTGTGAAACGGTAAGCGTTGGCGCAACATTACACACGGCTGTGCTGAATGTATAATTGGTGGACCACGATGACCATTCCCATGCGTACGCGTCCGCGCCGCCGTTGCCGTTGTCCATATAGCGCACGCGTCCTTTATAAGTGGTTCCGCAATCAAGTTCGGTTTGGCCGGCGTCGCTGTTGGCGAATGTGCCGTTGGTCGAGTTTATAGTCGTGCCGATTTCCGCCGCGCCGGAAGTGCGCGTCCATTCAGGCGTTAACCAATCTGCGTCGGTATTGTGCGCGATCTGCCATTGCGTTTTTTGATGTCCATCGGCATCGGTGCCGTCAGAAAATGCGGTACCTGAAAGCGCAGGGTTGTTGCTTCCGCCGCCAGAACTGCCCGTTGGCGTTGAAGCCGCGAATTTTACATCATAAGTCAGGTTGTTGGATGTATACGAAGTGTCCGAAGTGATGTTGAGATTGCCGTCAATCGCCGTGCCGGGAATGACGATGGAAGGAATAGATGTGTGCGTCCACACGGAAGCGCCCGATGTCACCGAGCCGCCGTTAAAATCCACTTTGTTTGCCGCGGAAAACGCCGAGGGGCATGTGCCCGATTGGCATAGGTGGTCTCCCGCAATAGCGATAGTGTCTCCCTGGCCGCCTTTGAGATTAAGCGGCGTTGTTGAAGCGATCTTTGGCAACACCCGGAATCCGTTTGAATCATATGCGTTGTCCGTCTTTGACCCCGTATCGGCTGCTCTCGTTAAGGTGATGTCTCCCAGATACACGGTGTCCCCGATGGCCGCAGGCACCGTCACCTGAACGGAGGTGTCCCCCCATGACACAATAGAGGCGGCAACCGAGCCGAACCCTCCGGTAAAAGCAACCGTTCCTTGCGTGGCGCCAAAGCGCGAAGCGCTGGCAGTGGAATTGGTGAGCGTGATGTTCTCTCCTTCCCGCGCCGCGTTTGCCACTGACGGAGTGCTGACTAAATTAACATTGGGATATATGTAATAAGTAAGGTCGCTCGGGGTTAATTGAGCGGCGGCAACCACTTCTAAGGCGCTGGCTCCGCCAAAAGTCGTTATCCCTGAGTTAATTACAAAAGTAATAGTCGTATTATTCCAAGTAGAAATGTCGCTTCCCAAGACCGTGTATGACCCGCCAACATTGAATCTCACACATCCTTTGGAGCCAACAGTGGCTGTCACGCAATCCTGCTGGTCAGCGTCAAGAGAAGGCGCGCCGAATCCTTTGCCGGAAATAGTGGCTGAATTTCCGGTGCGGCCGCCGTCAGGAGAAACCGCATAAGTTACGGAATCGGCAACCGGCAAAACCGTTTGCGTGCCGGCTAATGTGCCGGAGCCGGATTCTGTGCCATCAGAAACAACATCACCTGCTGCGGCAATCTGCCAGTTGACTGTGGCGCCGCCTATGGGATAAGTCGTGCCATTGGCCAAATCATACCGGACATAAATATATGCGGTCGCGCCGGAAGAAATGTTTAAAGTGCCGCTGATAGTCGCGGTTTGGTCAGCAGCCAAAGTAGCGGCTGTTCCAAACAATGTTTCCGCTCCCGCATCAGACCAATTGCCGTCAGTATCGTAATACAAATTCACATCAGAAAGTTCGGTATTGGCGGTTACTGTGCCGCTCTCCGTGACTTTGATTGAAGTGACATTTACCGCGCCGCCGGATGCAGCCAAAGTAAAGGCCGCGCAAGTTGCGGCTCCGGTGCAGGCAGTGTCATGAGCATATTGGTCAAGGTCGCCGCTGTTTTTAGCGGCGACTTTTGAGCCAGCAGTCTGGCCAATAGTTAAATTTGCCGCCAGTGCGTTAATAGTTATTACGCCCGGCGAATAATCGCTCACGGCAGGATTGATGCCGTCATTCGTGATACCGTAGACATAGTAATTCCCGGGTGTCATGCCGGTCGTATCCCATGAACAGGTCACGCCCGTGCCTTCTGCCGCGGTGGCGCACGCGCCGGTGATGGCGGTGCCGTTTAGGCCGACAGCGTCTGCATCGTAATACATGGCGGCGGTGACGACGTTGTCCGTATCGGCAAGGTCATATGTGATGTTGTAGAGGTCTCCGACATTCACCGTATCACCCGTGCCGTCCGGCTGGGAGACGGTGATGGTGGGAGGGTCGTTTGCCGGCCGTATTGCCAAAGTGACCGCGGTCCACGAATCGGATGTTGATGTTGTCCAGTTTGTCCATGCCGCCGGATCTTCCGCACCGGAGCCGCTCCATGCCTTGGAAGCAATACCAATGATTGCGGCACTTCCGGGATCAACGCTGATGTCCGCTTGGTTGCCGTAGCCGGTCGGCGCGGTAATGGAAGCATCGGCCGCCGCGCCGGTTCCAAGTCCTAAAGAAAGGACAACCGCTCCGGAAGTGACAGGGGTGATCGCAGGACTGTTGGGAATGGCTGAGTTGTTTAATTGAGCTGTCGTAGACACAACATCCAATGGCGTAGTCTGGTCGGCGTTACGCCACACATGAACCTCGCAGACGGCGCCATTTGTCGCAGAACCGCTCCCGAGACAATTAACAGCCGTGTCCGGAGAGCCGCCCATGATCTTCCAGTTGACGGAAAAATTGGCATCGCGAGTATCATTTTGATAGAGATCAGCTACTTCGGCGTACCCGGCGGTGCTAACGCCGGGATCAAGATTAGATGTTTGCACAAAGCCGGTGGCAACGATAACCAGGTCGCCCGCCTGGGCGGCGCTGCCGCTACCTCCCACAAGACCGGTAAGCGACACATTGTACGCCGCGCTGTTCCCGCTGGCTTCAGCCCCGCCGACATATTGAAGCGTTGCCGCGTATGCTTCATGTGCTTTTACTTTCTCGGCAAAGTGGCGGTAGGAAGCGAATGTGTCCACCACATTGTCGTTTTGTGACACACGCCACGCTTTATCCACAATGTTTTTTCCTTGTGCGTAGGAATCGATCAGTCCGGATAACGCATAAAAAGGGATATTAGAAAGCGATATCCCAAATATGAATAAGAACAGTGCAAAAAATTTTATGGTTTTTTTCATCAGCTACTCCCGATAGGTGCTTACATAAGTATACACTTTCTCTGAAACATCGGCCATTATTTCTTTCGCTTTTTGCTCATCTTTATTTTTTGTCATAACGGTGAGAATGTATGGTCTGCCGGGCACATATACGATGCCGGAATCCAAGTACACTTTTTTATTCGCATCCACGCCGATCTTATGCGAAAAAACGATATTTTCCGGCAGGGTGCTTTGGATATACTCATCAAAAGGGGAATGCGCCAAATAGGAAAGCAATTTTTGCGAGTGACCCTCGGTAAGATAGGATGAGTTATGAAGCGCCCGGAACATGACCGAATATCTTTTGGCGCTCAAACTCCCCTCGGTTTCCAAAAATCCCGGGAGCCCCATGTGGTCGTATACATCCTGCACTTCTTCCATCTCTAAATTTCGCACCAACATAAAATGCGCCGTATTGTCCGAATCCGACAAAGAGCGTTTTACAAGCTCTTCTATGGTGTGCGTTGAATTGGTCGGTTCTTTAAAGAGCGTGCCGAACTTGTCGTCTTTGTCGGTGGACATGAGTACGAGTTCGTTTGACCATTTCCATTCGCCTTTTTCTATTTTTTTCGCGACCGCCATCGCCACAGGGACTTTCAGCAGGCTTGCGGGATAAAACTCCGCGTCCTTGTTGAGGGAAATATTCGAGCCGGTCGGTTGATATTCAAAATAAACGGAGATATTTTGGTCGGCTCCATATGTATCGTTTAAATAATCGCGCAGGGGCTGGAAATTGATGATGAGATCTTCCTGTTTGATGAATTTTCGCGCCGGATTGAGCAGGGCGTATGCACCGCCGTTGCCTGCGGTGCCGCTATTTTTATCATTGCCAAAAAATAAATACGCATTCAACGCTATTGATAGCAAGAATCCAAAAGCTACAAGCGCTAGAATATATTTGACTGATCTTTTACGCGGATTATTTTTCTCTTTCATGGGAAGCGTGTGAAGAGTTAATGGAGTAATTTCTAACGTCTAATCACTCATTGGGTGTCGGGGTTTGAGCAGTGATGAGAAATTAGATCAATGAGGAATTAGAAATTTATATTCATAATCTCGTGTGCATATCTTTCTTGTGTATTATACAACAGCTTGATATAATAAAAAAATTAAAATATAACTATTAACTATATTTTGTGATGCATACTAAACGCAAACAGCAAAAAGGGTTCACGCTGGTTGAGCTCCTCATCGTGATCACTATCTTGGTCATTCTCGGCGTCGTGGTGGTCGTACTCATTGACCCGGCCGAAATTCTCGCGCAGTCTCGGGATGCCCAGCGCATCTCCGACCTTGCTTCCATGAAAGGAGCGATACAGCTTACGGTCAGCAGCACTACGCCGTCAAGCGCTAATTGTTACATCATCGCCGCTCCCAACGGAACCAATCAGCCCACAGCCAATATTTTCACTACGCTCATGACCGCGGTCGGTTCCTCGGGATACGGGATAACCGCAACAGCGACCGCGCAGCTTGTTGACGGCACCGGATGGGTGCGTTTGGACTATAGGGCGGCCTCCACCGGCAAGGCGATGACCAGCTTGCCGCTTGACCCGACGAATGCGCTTGCGAGCGGCTTGTATTATCGCTGGGGGTGCAACAAATATAGCACATATCTGTACGAAATCGACGCCGCGCTCGAAAGCGAAAAATATAAGCCGAGCTGCACCGCGACCAACTGCGACGACAAAGCGTCAAAAGACGGCGGCGGCAGCGCGACGCGCTATGAAATAGGCAACACGCTCGACATTCTTCCCGCAACCGCAGCTCTTTTATAGCAACGACCTCTGTTTTGATGGCTTAAACAAAACCCCCGAAAGGGGTTTTGTTGTTTCTTGTTTCCTGCCAACGAAATCGGCGGATTTCGATTAGGCGGCCACGGGAACTTGGGCGGTCATCGCGCCAAGCTGTTTGCAAACGTAGTCGGCAATTTCTTGAATAGTTGTGCCCGATTTGATGAAATACGCGGAAGCGCCAAGCTGGGTCACTTTGTCTTTATGCCCCTCTCCGGAGAGATTGGTTAAAACCATGATATGAGGAACTCCATTTTCTTTTACTTCTGATTGTTTCATACTTTCAAGCACTTCAAAGCCGGATTTTTTTGGCATCATCAGGTCAAGCACTATCAGATCGGGGCTTTTTTCCGCGACCATGCGCAAACCTTCTTCTCCGTCAAAAGCCCGCGATACCTCCACCTCGAGCCCGCATTGGGCGGCGGTGTATTGGATCTTTACTTGAAGTATTTTGCCGACGATAGGATCGTCTTCAATAATGAGAACTTTTTTCATGATGGTTTACTCCCACACTTAATGCGTTCTACGACCTGACGAACCGCGCTAGGCGCGCGTAGCCGACCAAGATAAATATGGTCGCAAAAAGCACTAAAAAGCGGTGACTTATTTCTATTATATCCAGAGTAAGCCCGGGGATAAAAGCGAGCAATGAAGTTTCAAGAATATGAGCGAACCCTAAAAGCAAAAATCCAAAAGCCATGAGCTGGATGCTTTTATGCCCTATGCCGCCGCCGACCTGCTTTGCGTAATACGCGGCCAATATCCCGCATACGACCAAAGCAATATCAATTCCTACGATGATTATTTCCATGTTTTTGTTAATGCGATGACTTTATATGCATATAATTATAGCATGTTTTGATTCATACGGCGTGTGGATAATTTCTCGTGATGAGCGGCTCGGTGTTTACGGAGTAAGCTGGAGCAACCCGCCTGTTGTGGAGACGCTTGCGTCCTTGCTTGCGTAATTGTTCCCAAAAACCCCGTTTTCGCCCGATGATGGGGGGGTGGAGCCGCTCCAGTCCGTTTGTGTTGCGGCCGCGTTGCGCGCGCGCATGAGATATTTTGTCGTCGTGGCCGCGCCGATGTCCACTCCCCCGTCATTTTGCCACGAAGCGACCGCCGTTGCCTTCTGGGTGGATGGGTCGTTGGTGCCCCCCGAAGAAACGATGGCGCCCCCACTATTGCGGGGAACGTTCTCTATGTAAAAATACCGTTTGTATGGCGCGGAGTTTATCGTAAGCAGTTCATCGCCGGTGGATGTCGCCCATTTACTGCCGCTGACCGTCGTGTAGTAGTGATTTGAAGAACCCTTGGAAAGGCCGGAGATGTTCTGCCACGATTCTGCGGCGAGCGAATCGAGCGCCTCCGATTCTTCCTGGGCGAGCTGGAGCGCGACGGTCTTTTGCCCGCTGGTCGTGTTGGATTGCAGGGAGATGCCAATCAGCTGTGCCGCAACAACGCCAATGACGGCAAACACGGAAATGGCGATGAGCACTTCAAATAAACTAAACCCGGCTTCAGATATGTTCTTTTTCATGGAGAAATTTTAGTTTGAACTTATTCTTCCCGAAGCGTCCACAGTTACCGTCTTTGTCTGGTCGTTGTCGCCGATGGTGATGGTCGCCGGTGTGGTGGTGCCCGAAAGCTTGGTGAATATCACATCGGTGTTATTTCCTTCCGTGGGCGCGGTGAAGGCAAGCGGAGGAGAAAGATAAGCCGTTTCTTTCACATTGTTTATATTGTATGCCACTCCGTAAAATGAAGCATAGGTGTCCGTTGTGCTGTTGGCAAAGCGGATGCCCCATGCGTCGCCCTGCCCGTTGCTGTCGCCGTCTTCGCCGAGCATCGCTTTGTCGTGCGCGAGGCGCAATGTGCTGACGATGTCTTTGGAGGCGCTTTCAAGCACCGTGCCGCGCTGAAAGTTGGCAAGCTGTACCGACGCGACTCCGGCAATGAGCGCAAAAATGCCGAGCACCAAGACAAGCTCAAGCATGGTGAGGCCTTTCTCATAAAACCCAAATTGTGAAGTGTGCATTTTCCGTTTCATAAGTTCATTTTACCGCGTAATTCTTTGCAGCGAAAACATATTGATCAAGAAGGATTTTTTTAAAAGGCATCATGGAATTGATCTCATAAAATACAAGCAGTGCTTCGCGATATTCATTTTCGTCCACACTGCGATAAGAAAGAGGGGCGCACGCGTGCGCGAGAAGTATGGCGTTTGCCGCAAGCCGCGCAGTCCGTTTATTACCGTCCTCAAACGGCTGAAGATAGCTGATGCCTAAAAGAGCAGTCATGGCTTTCGCGTACGGAGTGTGTATGCGCGCGATCGCTTGTGATAACGCATCAACCCCTTCTTGTATTTGGTAGAGATTATCAAGCGGTCGGTAGAGCGACCCGGTAACGCCGACCGGTTTTTTGCGCAAGCCCGTTCCGACGCTGAGATCGCTCACTAAGATCGCGTGTAATTGTTCGAGATTTGCGCGTGTTATTGTTTTGAATTCCGTCGCGTGTTCACGAACAAATAAAAAAGCATTTTTGTGATTTATGATCATGCGCGCTTCCGCGCGGTCATGCCCCGGCGCTTCCCGGTTCTCTATGATAAGTTTTTCCGTATCAAGGAGAGTGTACGTGTTTCCTTCGATGCGGGAGGATTTCCATGATAACTCAATGATCAGGCGCTCCAGTTCTTTTTTTTGTATTGCAGGAGGGAGGTGTTCCGTTCTTTGAGCATATTCCATCGTTGCACTTTCAAGCATTTTTTGTTCGGTGTCTGAAAAAACATCAAGCGGCATTTTAGGAAAAAGATCAAAGTTATAACTATTCATGCCATAGCGCTTGTCCGGTTCGACGGCGCAATACTCGCGGGCATTAATATCGGCAAATATCCTGCCGGGCGTTGTAACGGCGTATGCGGTAGATCGCCCCCCTCCGCGAGCTACGATAACTCCTTTGTTTGCCAGTTCGGCAAGCTCCCGCTTAATCGTTACCAGCGAGATGCTTTCCCCTCTTTTGGTAATTTCCGCATGAATACGGGACGATTGCGCAGTCCCCTTTTCAATAAGGAGAAGAATGATTTTTTGTTGCCTTGAAGAAATCCACATAATATTCGTATCAAATGAATGCTATAATCGTATCATATTGATACGATTATAGCAAGAAACATATCAACGAACTAAAAAAGCTATCTCACCACATTGATCATCTGATAGATCGGCATAACGATGGAGAGCGCGATCGCGCCGATGATGAGCCCGATGCCCAAAAGCAGTGCCGGCTCGAGAATGGTGATGAGTGCCTTAATGGTGCCATCCACTTCTTCTTCGTAAAAGGAGCTTAAGTTTTCGAGTACATTTTCAAAATTGCCTGATTTTTCTCCCACGACGATCATGCTTGAAGTGAGGCGCGGGAAATGTTCGGGCCGCTGTTTAAGCGCTATGCCGAGAGAGATGCCCCGTGCTATTTCATTTTTTGCTATGTTGAGCAATACGTCCCGGTACGACGCGTTGCCGACCGCTTGCGCGGTGATCTCAAGCGCGCGGGTGAGCGGTACGCCCGCTTTCATCAGCGAGTGGAGGGTGCCGGTGAAGCGGACAAGCGCAATCTTTTTCATAAGTGGCGCGACAAGCGGGGTTTTGATGAAAAGAATTTGCAAAGCGCGCTTCCCGATGGTCGATCTGCGGGCAAGCACGATGCAAACGATACTACCCGCAAGGATTGCAAGCGTCGCAAAGAAATTGTTCGTGACAAAATCGGAGATGCCAAGAAGAATGCGGGTAAGGAGCGGCAACTGCACGTGCGCCTGCGAGAATATTTTACTCACACGCGGAAGCACCACCGTGACCAAAAGCGCCACGACGCCGAATGCAAGCGAAAGAAGGATCGCGGGATACGCCATAGCCGACATTATTTTCTTTTTCAGATCGTTTTCTTTTTTTAACTGGGTCGCTATTTGCAGGAGGGACGATTCAAGATTTCCCGATGTTTCCCCCGCACTTAAAAGACTGATGAATACGGTAGAAAACTGCGTGGGAAAGGTAGCGAGCGCGGCGGAAAGCTGAAGCCCCTTTTCAAGATCTGCTTTTACTTTTGAAAGGACTTTTTTAAGAGGCGCCCGCTCGGCATCTTCAAGGAGAATGGCGACCGCCTCCGACATGCCGATGCCCGACTTTATCATGAGCGAGAGATTGCGGGCGAACGTGATCTTTTCAAGCAGAGTTATTTTGCTTGAAAGCGAAATAGAAAGGACATTGCGCGTTTTCTTCTCTTTGACCGAGACAGGAAAGTAATCGTGTTTTTCAAGGTACGCGACAACCGCGGCCTGATCGGTCGTTTCAATTTCTTCTTCCACTATCGTGCCGTCCTTTTTTGATGCAATAAAAGTAAATATCGGCATGCTATTCCATTATAACGCGAAATATTTCTTCAATGGTGGTGGCGCCTGCTTCCGCTTTTGCGAGGCCGTCCTCAAACATTCGGCGCATGCCTTCCTCTTCGGCGACCGCGCGCAATTGATCGACGGCAATGCCCGGCTTGATAAGTTCTCTGATGCGCGGCGTGACGTTCAGTACTTCAAAAATACCGACCTGTCCCGAGTATCCGGTGTTTGAACACGCCTGACATCCCTTTCCCTTGTAGAGCTGGGAAGGGATCTTAATGCGCGTAGGGTCGGCGTGATAGATCATGAGCTGTTTTTTCATGGACTCCTTCGCTTCTTCGGTAGGCGCGTAGCTTGAAACGCACACCGTGCAAATGCGGCGCACGAGCCGCTGGGCGATAATAATATTTAAGGTGTTTGCCACCAAAAACGGCTCGCCGCCCATGTCAATGAATCGCGGAATGGCGGTGGGCGCGTCGTTGGTATGGAGCGTGGAAAGCACAAGGTGGCCGGTCATCGCCGCGTTGAGCGATATGGAAACGGTTTCTTCGTCGCGGATCTCCCCCACCATGATGATGTCGGGGTTCTGGCGCATCAGACTGCGCAAGCCGTTGGCAAACGTAATGCCCGCCTTGGGATTAACCTGCGTTTGGTTGATGCGCTCAACGTCATATTCGATAGGGTCTTCGATGGTGGCGATGTTTACGGTCGGCGTATTGAGTTTGTGGAGGATCGCGTACAGCGTGGTGGTCTTACCCGAACCGGTCGGGCCGGTGATAAGGATCATGCCGAATGTCCGCTTGATCGCTTCATCAATGGTGGCGATGTCCCGGGTGGACATGCCGAGCTCGGCAAGATTGAGCGGGCGGATAGACCCGCGCAAAAGACGCATGACCACCTTTTCGCCATAAAAGGTCGGCATTACCGACACGCGCACGTCAACCGATTGGTCTTCAAGCTTGAATTTGAACCGGCCGTCCTGCGGCGTAAAGTGGACGTCGATCTGCAGGCTCGAAAGTATTTTAATGCGCGCGATGATAGCATCATCGATCTCTTTGGGGAGCTCCACGATGTCGCGCAAAATGCCGTCGATGCGGTAGCGCACGAGGACTTTTTCCGGAAGGCGTTCAATGTGAATGTCGGACGCTCCGAGCGCAACCGCATATTCCATAAGCCCGTCGGTGATGGCGATGATAGGCATGTGTTCTGCCATTTTCCCGATGTCCTTCACGTTGCCCGCCGCAAGCGCTTCTTTAATGGATTCTTCAATGATCGAGTTGAATTCTTTATAAATATCTTTCTTGTATTCCTTAAAAGCGATCTTCATGGACAACGAGGTGGCGAGGTGCGGTTCGACGCGCACGTCGAATTTTGCGGCGATCAGGTCAATGGTCTTAAGATCGCCCGGGTCTTCCATGGCTACTTTTACGACTTTCTTTTCGCGGTCAATGGCAAACAGCGCGATGCGCTTTGTTTTTGAGAATTGTTCGGGAAGCAGGTGAAGCGCCGCTTCATCGGGCGGTGTTGTCTGGAAGTTTATGATGGGTACGTTAAAATAGTTCGCGACGATCTCGGCAAAATAATTTTCCGTGATATCTCCCTTTCCGATGAATACGTTGCCGATGGTGCGGTTGGAGCGCAGGGCTTCCTGCCGTGCCGCCTCAAACTGCGCATCGGTGATGATGCCCGATGCGACGACTATTTTTTTGAGATTCGCTTCCGATATGTGCATGCGTTATGCAAAAATGGTGAGTTTATACAGGTACAGGTACGGCGCGACAATGGGGCCGAGCGCAAGCACGAGCGGCGCGGAAAAAATGAGTGCATCGGTAAGCACGATCCGCGCTTCAATGCCGTAGCGCAGTGTTTCGCGGACAGAAAGGAGTACGGTAAGGATGACCGCCGCACCAAGATACAGCACGAAGTTCGGCCACCCGACAATAAGTGCGGCGAGCGCGATGATATATTTGTCTTCCTCCGCGAAAAGCTGTCCTTTGAATAACGTGTTTACGAGCGGCGCGATAAGGTACGCGAGCGCCGCGACCGCAAGCGATATGACATACGGAAACAGATAACGCGCGATCGCCATATTGGCAAACCAGCTCCACGACTGATGCGGCGGCAAAAGCAATGCACCGAATGACGAATCGCCCGCAAGAATGAAATAGTGCGTCAGTATTTTGAGCGCGACGATACCTCCGAGAAACCCCGCAAGCGTAAATACTAGTTTTCGCATGATGCGTATCTCGCACGCGCCTTTACGGTGTTTGAGATATACGAATACGATGGCCGCAATACCCGCCACAAGCGGCGCGTAAATCAGTGCAGAGTCAAAAAATGAAAGAAACATAAATGTTTGATGTTATATGAATATGATTATACCACTTTTTCCGCCAATAAAACAAAACACCCGCGCCTGGCGCGGGTGTTTTGAGAGGTCGCGCTATGCGATCAGCTGACAGTGAAGATTGGCGCGGTGCTTGGCAAGATATTCAGGTCGGTGCCTTTTTCGAAGCGCATGACCGCATTGCCGCCGTCGATCGATGTTTTTGAATCCGTACCGAGATATTTGTATGTGTCGCTTTCAAGTGTTGCGTCAAGTTCGAACGTATTATTCGTTTTGCATCCGTAGCGGTAGTACAAGCTGTCCGCGCCCGGAGCGCCGGTGGCGACGCTGGTGTTAGTCGGGTCAACGGGAAGTTTTTCAATCGGTGCTCCTGATGCAAAGGTCGTGAAGTCAATATATGGAATCCATCCCTGCGCATTGTTTTTGTACAGGTCGGCAGTGGTCGTTGCGTTATAGGATTCACCCGCGGGGTTTGAGGATGGTTTTAGTCCTGCGGTGGCGTATCCGAGCGACATTTTTATTTTTCCAGAGGTGTCTGTCGTACCAAAGTTTGTTGCGTTGCAATAGGTCGTGCCGCCCAGGTTGTTGCTTGCGCTGTTTTGCAGATAGAGCACGATTGCCGATTTTGCCGTAGCGAGGTCGGACATGCGCTGCACATCGCGCGATTTTTTAAGCATTTCTACCGGGTTGATGAACAGGACGACCACGAGCGTGAGGATCGACAAAATGGTGATGACGATCAGAAGCTCAAGCAGGGTGAATCCTTTTTTATTCGTCTGGATCATGGTGTGAGTTATTAGTTGTTAGTTATAAGTTATTAGTCCTTCGACTTCGCTCAGGGCTAACCCTGAGTTCCATCGAATGGGTTAGTTATAAGTATACCCTACCCGTAATACTTTTGCAAAACAATTCCTATTTTATCCACAACCGTTTCCAGTTTTACATTGCTTTTGACCAAGAAATCAACCGCCCCAAGCTCCGTACCCCTGCGGATATCCGATTCTTGGCCGAGATTGGAGAGAATAATAACAGGAATGCGGCTTATTGCCATGTTTTGTTTTGCCGCCTCAAGCACTTCAAACCCGTTTTTTTTAGGAAGCATGAGATCAAGAAGCACCAGATGCGGTTGGTGCGCGCTCATCATCGTGAGCCCCTCTTCCCCGTCATACGCGGCCAGCACTTGATACCCAAGCATAGAAAGCTTGGTCTGATATATTTTATTGAGCATGATGTCGTCTTCGACGACCAGTATCTTTGTGTCCTTTTTTTCCATACTATTATAGCCCTCAGTATAGCATACCCCATGCTATTTTTTTATCGTGCGTTCGGCGAGTAAAATGGCGCGTTCGATAAACGGCGTATTGAAAGTAGTATAATGAAGCGCTTTTGCTTTTGCTGGTTCATCAATGGCGCTTATTGCCGAAGCGTGCACAAGAAATTGGCGGGCGAAGTATGCGGAGTAGAGCGGCTTAAAGTGAAACGTGAAAAATATCGCCGTAAGCGCAAGACCGCCGACGACAAGCACGGTGGGAGAAACGGTTTTTTCTAAAGCGACAGCATTATTTTCTTTAGATGAGGAAAGAGAAAAAAGATATGCCGCGACAAAAAAGAACATAAGAAGCGACGCGAATGTATCAAAAAAGAAAAAGAGAAAAACGAGATACCCAACGAGCGCGCCGGCAAGCGCGGGAGTGCGCCATGCGCGGCGCACAACGACCCACAGTAAAAAAAGATATGCGACAAGCCCGATGATGCCGTAGGAAAAGGCAACTTCAAGATATGCGTTGTGCGGCTTGTCGAATGTTTCGCCGGTGGTCGGAACCGCTACGGTATTTTTGTTTTTTTGCGCGAGATAATACGGTTCAAAATTATTCGCACCATGACCGAGTAGTGGTCTTTCGGCGATGCCCGAAAGCGCGATACTCCACACCGCCATTCTATTTGAGAGCGATGCGCTCCCTTCTGAGAGTGAAGCAAGCTTTGCAAAGTTTGCGCTGAAAGAAAATAAAAGAAAAAGCGCGCCGACAGAGGTGAGCGCCACGATACTGCGAAAGAGCGTGATACGCGCGCGAACATAAGGATATGCCGCAATAACTGCGCCAGCCGCAAGCGCAAGAAATGCGGCTTGTACCTGCGTCAGCAAAAGAGCGATGACCTGTATCGCCACGGCGCAATATAAAAGGATGACGACCTCCCTCCGTTCCTCCTTTTCTGCGAGATAATGCGCGAGGAAAATAGTGAATAAAAGATACAGCGCGAGATACGAAGGGTTGCCAAGCGTGCCGAATATTTCTCCCCCGCTTGTGACAATAAACGGCGCACCAAACCACTGCGCGATAGCGTAGAGCGCCGCGAACGTTCCTGCGACAATAGAGACTTGCACGCCGCGCCGCCACACGCGCTCATCAAATGAAGAGACAAGAATTATAAAGAACGCGAAAAAGTGCAGAAGCGTAAAGAGGCCGTCCATACGCGCGCTCGACCCCAAGAAGCTCGCAGAAACATCAGCGCTCAGCATTGTTGATGCGCTCAACACGAGCGTAAGCGCAAGCATCGCGCGCCATACAGACTGCCGGTTATTTACGACATCGGACGTCGTAAATGGGCGATAACAGCCGATGAGCCACACGATCACCATCGCTTCAACAATGATTGCAAAAAGTGTTGTTTTACCGAAGGTGTATGGCTGGAAAAAAGGAAATAGCGCCGGCGGGAGCGCGGGTATCGCCAGCGCGGCATACGCGAGATATTGTATTACTTTTTGATACAGCATCGATGATAAAAACGAAAAACTTTCATTAACGACGTCGGACGTCGTAAATTTATGCGTTATGCGTGAGCTCGGGATGCGCCGCTTCAAGCGTGCGCATGATCGCCTGCGAGGCTTCTCCGGCAAACGAAAGGTATGCGTTTTTGAGTTCTTCCAGCGTTGCTTGTGCGTCGCCGGTGATCGCGAGCACATCGCCGTTGTCGGCGATTTTGAGCGACGGTATTTTGCGCGCGATGGCGAGTGCGGCCACGGGCCCCAGCACTGCTATATGCGCTTTAATACAGTCGGTGATGAAATTTTCTGTGTCGGTCATAGTATGTATATTACATGACAAGCGATTTTCCTTCACGCTTTTCTTTCATGCCTTCGTAGGGAATGGTGAAGTAAAACGTCGTGCCCTTTCCTTCCTCCGACGTGAACCATATCGTGCCGTGCCACATCGCAACGAGCGTTTTTGCAAGGTTAAGGCCAAGCCCTGTGCCGTCTGCGGTTTTGTGGACGGCATTGTCCGCGCGGAAGAATTTTTCAAAGATACGGGAATGCTGGTAGCTGGGGATCCCGATGCCGTTATCTTTTACGGATATCGTGAGAACGTCATTGTTTGTTTCATAGGCGACATCCACGGCGCCGTTCGCGTTGGAATAGCGGATGGCGTTTGAAATGATATTGATCACGACCTCGCGGAGCATGGATGCGTCAAGCATGATGTGCGGGATTGGGCTTGCCGGCTCATGCACCGTGAGTGAGAGTTCTTTTTGGGCGGCAAGAGAGCTGAGCTCTGCGGCGACGGCGCGTATGAAATCAGGAATTGCGATTGGCGAGGGTTCCATCTGCACCGACCCGCTTTCGACACGCGCGAGCGCGAGAAGAAGATTGATCGTTTCAACAAGCTTCTCCGCCCCTTCATATGCGTCCAGGGCGAATTGTTTTTGTCGGTCGGTAAGGTCACCTACTTCCTTCCCCATAAGAAGCTCAAGATTCCATTGGATGGCGGTGAGCGGCGTGCGGAGCTGATGCGACGCGACCGATACGAAATTTTTCTGCGCCTCAATAAGATTTTTTTCTTTCGTGATGTCGCGAAACACCATAACGGCCTCCTTTGCATGAATGTCTTCTTTCAGCGGAGAAACCATAAACGAGACGGGGAATTTTTTTCCGCTGCGCGTTTCGGTAAATACATTATCTTCAAGCGAGACAAAAACCGGCGCGCCGGTAGCAAGTGCCCTTTTCTCGAACCGCTCTTCGGCAGAAAGTTTTTTATTCCCTATCCAGACGGAGGTGATGTCTGCGAGGTTAATACCGGGTATTTCGTCGGGAGCGATCTCAAGCATGTTCATCGCGGCTGGATTGGCAAGAAGAATGCGGTAGGTTTCGTCAAAAAGCACAAGCCCCTCTTCCATGGATGCGATGATGAGCGAGAGCCGGTCGCGTTCGTGCCCCAGCTTTTCTTCAAGCTCGCGGGTGTCTTCAAGAATGTTGAGCGTAGCGATCTCGCCGTCATGCAGTTCCCGTATTTTATTTTTAAGCGCCATCGATTGTTCAAAAATTCTCGTCTCATGGAGGCGCTCCGTGATCACGTTTTGCACGCGCCGCACCACCGCGTCTTCTTCATAGACGATCCGTACGCGCTCTATTTCGCGTTGAGTCTCGCTGAGGGGGGTGAATGAAGGTTGTTGGTGCATAGACTGCTTATATAATGCGGCATTCAATGAGACACACATCGTCGCCGAGTCCGCCGATACACTTTGTTTCTTCACCGAGCGCTTTTCGCCCCGGATAGATCGCTTCCAGCGCTCCCGCCACGATGCCGGCCTCAAGCTGGCAGATCGCTCTGCCGATGGGCGGCGTGATGCCGTCGCATGTCATGCATTCGCCGATCGCAAGGTGTACGACATCGGGCGTGTTGACGGAAAGGTCAAGCTTGCCGATTTTCAGCCGGGTAAGCTGTTCGTGCAATTCTTCAATGCTTTTTGCGCCAAGCATCGCGCCGAAACGTTTTCCCATGAGATAGACGACGGCCGCCGTTTCTTCGCGGAGTATGTCGTTGAGGCTCACAAGACGCAGGATGCGCCACAATACCACCGGCACATCGGGACCCATAGTGGGGCGGCGCGGCATAAGATCCGTCAGCGTGAGGTCGGCGGTATTGCGCGGGGTTATTTTTTCAGGCGTAGTGTCGTGTGAAGACATAATGATGGTCGTACGGCGACGGCTTACGCCTTGAGCCGTTCGATCTCTTTTTTAAGTTCGATCATTTTTAATTCTCTGCCGACGGTGAACTTTTTGAATTTCTCAAGCTCTTCCATTTTCTCTTTCATTTCTTTTGTCCGCTCTACGACGGTTTGCTCGAGGTTTGCCTTCAGGTGTTCCAGCTCCCCGGTGCGCTCTTTCACCCGTTGTTCGAGGTCGACGTTGGCGTTTCTCAGCTTGGTTTGCGCGTCGTTCAGCTCTCTGGTCGCTTTTTCAACGGCATCAAGCATGCGGTTAAACATAAGCGCAACCTGCCCGACTTCGTCGCGTCCTGTTGTTTTCGCGCGGACAGCGGTGTTCCCTTTTGCCACCTCTGTTGCCGCAATAAGGATAGGTTGGAGATTTTTAAGGAACCAGCGGCTTAAGATGGCGGTGCCGAGTGCGCCGATAAGGGTAACAAAAGCGCTTACAAGAGCGAATTGCATACGGAGCTCCTTGAGGGGTGCCAATATTTCTTCCGCGTCCACTTCCGCGATGAGTACGGCATTATCGCGCGCAAGGCACATGGATGCGCCAAACACTTTAATGCCCCGATAGTCAGTATATTCCCCCGCGACCTCCCGCCCTTCTTCAAGACATGCTTTCACCGGATAGGTGTCGACGCGGAGCTTGAGTACGGCGTCCGCAATAAACCGGGAAGGGGTTATGAGGATGCGGTCTTTGTTCACCATGTAGATCTCCGCGGTTTTTAAATATTCAAACAATACTCTTCCGCTCTGCGCGCCTTGGGTGATCTGGAATTGGCCGGAGAGTATATGTCCGAGCTCTTCGACGTTGGTGAAATGAAGGAGTATGACCGCATCAAGCGGTCGAAGGTTTCCCTGTTCGTCTTTGGTGGTGGAAAAGATGCGCGCGACGGAATGGATCATCGGTTCCATGCCCTCGTCCGGTTCAATGACGACATTGGTGACGAACGCTTCGCCAAACCCCGAGGCGAGCGCTTCGGAAAATCGGTGCGCATGAAACTCTTCTTCCTCCTCTTTTTCATCGATGCCGATGCGGTCGGCGCGCGAAGAAACGATGACGATGCCGTTGCCATCGAGAATGTCGATGATGCTTATCGCGGGGTCGTATTTCATCTTCTCTTCTTGAAAGTAGTGAGCAAGGCCTTCGACGGCAGATGCGCGCTCCTCCCCTTCCGGGAGCGAAAGGATCTTTTCCGTTGCGGTACGAATGGCGCTATCGGAGCTCCAATCAACCGTTCTCGTTTTTACCTTGTCGGCGAATAAAAAATACGCCCCCTCGCTTGTTTCCACGATACTGTGGAAGTTTTTAATAACCGTTTTTTTTAAATATCCGTCCACCGCGGTGTCAAATCTATAAAAAAGAACCGCAATAATAATGACAATGACGGCGGTGAGAAGAAGGGTAAGTTTGGTTTGAAATCTCATAGTGCGGGCAGTATATCATTTTCGCCGCGCGCCTGCACGGACTTTTCTTGTTTCTGTGCTCCGTTGCTGATCGGCAAGGAGAGATAAAACGTCGTTCCCTTTCCTTCCGAGGATTCAAACCACAACCTCCCTCCCATCGCCTCGGTGATCTGCTGTGCGATATGCATGCCGAGCCCGGTGCCTTCCATTTTTGCGGTGTTGTCGGCGCGGAAGAACTTCTCAAATATCCGGTGCTGTTGGAATTCGGGGATGCCGAAGCCGTTGTCGGTAACGGTACAAAGCACGGCATCATTATGCAGCGAGAGATCAAAAGATATTTTTCCGTTTTCCGGCGTATATTTCGACGCATTGCTTAACAGATTTGAAAGCACCTGCCATACGAGCTTGGGGTCCACCATCACGCGCGGAAGCGTGTCGGGCCGGTGAAATTCAAACACTTGATTCCGTTTTTTGAACTGCTGTTGCGCTTCCGGGAGCATGCTTTTAAGGAATTCAATAAGATTGGTCGGCGTCGGCTCGTTCTGCATTTTGCCCGCCTCGATGCGCGACACGTCAAGCAGGTCGTTGACGAGCGTGATGATGCGCTCGTTAGAGGTGTAGACATCGTTTACGATGCCACGCTGTTTTTCCGGCATCTCCCCCGCGTCGTTGTTGAGCAGCATTTCCAAAAACCATTTCATGGAAGACAGTGGCGTGCGGAGCTGGTGCGAGGTGATGGAAATAAATTCCGTTTTCATCCGGTCAACCTCTTTTTCTTTCGTGATATCGGAAAAAACGAACACGACGCCGATGACGTCCCCGTCTTTTTCTTTCACGGGGTTCGCGATGATCTTGTATACGCTCGCGCCCGCGGTGAATTCTTGGAACGATTCCGTCCGCTTGGAAGCAAGCACGCGGTCGGTCGCGCCGCGAAAATCAAATTTTCCGTACAACGCTTGAATAACATCAAGGAGCGAGGGGCGGTCACGGTGCATGATGCCGATAATCGCTTTCGCCTTTTCGTTGATGATCGATATTTTTTGCTTCGTCGTAACCATGATAAGCCCTTCATTGATGGACGAGAGCATCGAATGGGTTTTATTCGATTCTTCCGCAATGAGATCCTTCATTTTTGAAATGGTCGCGCCCGCCTGCTCCGTGACGGCGTACAAAATACCGACCTCATCTTCTTTGTAGAGGTTCGGCGTTGCGGAGGCGACCGTGATGATTCCGGTGAGCGCGCCGTTCACATAGACAGGAAGAGAGAAATGCGAGCGCACAGAACTCTTAGTTTCTTCGTCGAAAAACGCGCCGAAACATATCGTTTTTTCGATCTGCTCATCGGTGAGCGCGCTGCCCTTCAATGCGGCGAATGCGCAAAACAGGATGCGCTTTGTTTCTTCCGAAAACGCTTTGTTTACCGATTCTTCAATGTGGCATTTGAGGAATGCGGTTCCGTTTGGACGTATCGTGAGATATGAAGCGATGCTATAGGGCACGACTTTGCCGAGTGATCCCGCGATAATCTCCACCGCCTCGCTTTCGTCGAGCGACGCGGTGATGCGTTCCGATATCTCTTTGAGTACGGCGGCCTGGTATGCCTGGTGCACGAGATGTCGTTCGTGATGTTTCAGGCGAAACGCCATGACATTAAAAGCCTCGCTCAGCCTTTCTATTTCTCCAATCCCACGCACCGGCGTGATGACGTCATAATTCCCTTTTGCGATTTCGTCGACGCGGGACCGCAGATCGGCGAGAGAGCGTATCGTGGAAAAAAGAATGCGCACCCCGAATGCTGCCATCGCGACAGATACCGTAACCGCGACGACAAGAGCGCGCGCATCGTTGCCAAACCACACCAGCGCAATGCCGCTCGTCAGCAGGGTGACGGCGCACAACAACAATGCTTGTTGCGTGAGAGAAAGTTTCACGAAAGAATAGTGTTTACTTTTACAATGATGTCTTTGAGCGACGTATTGGTCTTGGTCAGAAAATGATCTTTGTCAGGGTTCATAAACGGATGTATCTTTTCATGCAAAGCGAAATTGGTGAGCACGATCACGGGAATGTGTTTGGTGGCGTCATCAGAATTTATTTTTTCAAGCGCCGCGATGCCGTCCATGACAGGCATGATGATGTCGAGTAAAATAACGTCAGGCACTTTTGCTTTTGCCGCCTCAAATCCCTCGTGTCCGTTTTCTGTAGTGCGTACGGCGTACCCTTCTTTTTGAAATGTTTTTTCGAGCGCATGGACCTGCGCCGGTTCGTCTTCTATAATAAGGACAGTTTTTTTCTTTTTCGCCATGCCTTCATTATACATTGTAAGTGTGCTTCCCTGCCATGTGTATATGTGCAAAACCGCTTCCTACATAGGAAGCGGTTTTGCGGTGGTGCGCCCGCAGGGAATTGAACCTTGGTCTCATCCTTCGCAGGGATGCGCTCTATCCGTTGAGCTACGGGCGCGTATAACAATACCACGGCTTTATACCACTTTTTTTATAGTCGTACAATCGCCTGTATGCACCGCCAGCATATATATGTTGTGCGATGCGTCTTTTTACACGCGATCACAAACTCACGCATACGCGTGAGTTTGTGATCATTATCTGATATACTAAAGCTACGATAGTGCATATCGATATACCATGAAGGACTCGCGTACAAAAAAGATTTTACAGTTCGTGGCGCTTGCGGGCGGTATTGCGGTGCTTTCCGTCGCACAGCCTCTTCTCCCCTACTGGTTATTACAGGGGTATATGCGTGCGAAGAAGTTTGAAAAGAGAAAATTTATGCAGGATTTGAAGCGTCTGCAAAAACGGGAATTGATCGATATCGATGAAGCCGCAGACGGGACGATCAAGGTGCGGCTAAAAAAAGGCGGAAAAGAAGTGGTGCTGAAATACAATCTTGAAACTATGACGCTGGCGCGGCCTAAAAAATGGGACGGCACATGGCGGTTGATGATGTTTGATATTCCGAGTCATAAGAATGCCGTGCGCGATGCACTCCGATGGAAATTAAAAGAACTCGGTTTTTATCAACTGCAAAAGAGCGTCTTTCTGTCTCCTTTTCCGTGTGAGCAGGAAATAGATGCGCTTGGTATGTTTTGGGGTGTGCGGGATAATATACTGCTTATGCGCGTGTCTTATTTTGAAGGGGAAGAAAAAATAAAGCGGATATTCAAAATAGAATAATGGTAAATCACAAACTCACGCGTATGCGTGAGTTTGTGATAATTGTATTACACGTCATTTTCATTTTTTATTGCCGTTTTCTCCACACACTATTCCCCCCGCAGTTTTTTCCACGCACCATTTCCTCGCCGTCTTATTTCCTCACCCCGCTTCCTGTTTCACTTTCCCCTTTCTCTTTTCCTCGCAGGAATACGGGATGTGTGCTCTGTGATAGTACAAGTAATACAATGTAATACAGTAATGAGGAGAGAAATATATTGCGCCGGAGCGCTTTGGCGTATTATAGTACGCGTATGCATGAAGTAATTCCACACCAAGTGCTTTTTGTCGGACGCGAGCTTGCGCGCGCGGGGTTTGCGGCGTACGCCGTCGGCGGCTGTGTGCGCGATGTGTTGCTGGGGCGCGAACCGAACGACTGGGATGTGGCGACCAACGCAAATCCGGAAGAAATACAAAAAGTGTTTCCGAAAAGCTTTTACGAAAACAAATTCGGCACCGTGACCGCGCTTGTTGACGGTATGGAGATCCAGATAACCACCTATCGCGTTGATAATGCGTATTCCGATAAGCGCCACCCCGACAGCGTGCACTATACAAGCGATCTTACGGAAGATCTCGCGCGGCGCGATTTCACGATTAACGCGATGGCGCTTGCACTGCACGAAGAAAAAAAGGAGATCATTGATCCGTTCGGCGGACAAAAAGATCTGAACGAAAAAATCGTGCGCGCGGTGGGTGATGCTCGGGAGCGGTTTAATGAAGACGCGTTGCGCTTGGTGCGCGCGATTCGGTTTGCAACACAGCTCGGTTTTATTATAGAAGCGCAGACACTTCATGCGGTCAAAGAACGCGCCGCGCTTATCCGCGCCGTTTCGGGTGAGCGCATCCGCGACGAACTCGTGAAAATTGTCATGTGTAAAAATGCGGCAGACGGCATTGATCTGTTGCGCGAGACCGGGCTTTTGCAATTTATTTTACCGGAACTGCTTGATGGATATCATGTTTCACAGAACAAACATCATATATTTGATGTATATGAGCATAATGTGAAATCACTCCGCTATGCCGCAGAGCAAGGGTTTAACTTCACGGTGAGGTTTGCGGCACTGCTTCATGATGTTGGGAAGCCGAAAGCAAAACAGGGCGAAGGGCAAAATGCCACGTTTTATAATCATGACATGGTCGGCGCGCGCATCGCCGCACAGGCAATGAACCGGTTGAAATTTTCCAATAAGGAAATAGAAGATGTCACGCGGCTTATCCGCTATCACCTCTTTTACTATAATGTAGACGAAGTAATGGCATCGTCTGTGCGGCGGCTTGTACGGAATGTCGGGCTTGAAAACATGGACGATCTCATCAACGTTCGGTTTGCCGACAGAATAGGGTCGGGCGTGCCAAAGGCGGAGCCGTACAAATTGCGCCATTTCCGGTATATGGTCGAAAAGGTGTCAAAAGACCCTATTTCTGTTAAAATGCTTAAAATTGACGGAAACGAGGTGATGAGGATATTAGGCATTGCTCCGGGGCCTAAAGTTGGGGTTATGCTTAACGCTTTGTTTTCCGAGGTTCTTGACGAACCGCAAAAAAACGATAAAGATTATCTGGGGGCGCGAGCGGTTGAATTGGATAAGTTTTCGATCAGCGAGCTTTCGGAGATGATAAAGAAAGGGGAGGAGAAGGTCAGGTTACTTGAGGAAGAAGAACAGAGGAAATTTCGCGTGTAATGATGCACCTTTTCGTGATATGTTAACATTTCCCGAAAAGGTGCATTATTGTAAAAAACCGTATAGCGCGCTTCGGGTTGGTAAGAGTAGAGGATTTCGGAATGTGGTATAGTGGTATTACGCACGCTTCGGGTGCGTGTAATCTGGGTTCGATTCCCAGCATTCCGACTGAGCGAAGGCGAAGGAGGTACTGCATTAGATTTTTATATTTGGGCTTATAGTATAGTGGTAATACGCCGCACCGTCATTCATTATAGTAGCATAGGAAGACGGGATTGCGATTTGTACCTGCGCAAATGCGCAGACAAATCGGGAACATTCGCATTGAGATTATATTTTGGGCTTATAGTATAGTGGTAATACGCCGCATTCGCATTGCGGAGACGGCAGTTCGATTCTGCCTAGGTCCACCGATGATAACTAAAAAGCGTGCGACGGGAAACAGGGGAGAAGAAAAGGCGGTAGAATATCTTATTTCCAAAGGGTATTCGATAGTCGAGTGCAATTTTAATACGAAATTCGGAGAGATAGATATCGTCGCCAAGCACTCTGGCGGCGATATTGTTTTTGTTGAGGTAAAAAGCGCGAAGAAGGGGAGTTTTATTATGCCGGAGGAAAATATCACCTTCCACAAGCTACGAAAATTTTCAAAGACAATAGAGATGTTTTTGCTTATGCGCAGGATATCGTGCGATCAAAAATGGCAAATGGACAGTATTGCCGTGCTATTTGACGGGCAAAGCGGAAGAGCCGAAGTGCGGCATATAGAAAATATTAACATAAGATAGGATATAGATCGTATCCCGAATTACGAAATGTCTTGTTTGGCACGCCCCACGCAAAACACACATAATTTTCTGCTGAAAATTTGTTCTATCGCTCGTGCCGTCGCATTCCGCAAGGTTTTGCGCACGGCGCGCCAAACCGCCTTTCGCAATTCTTAGCGAATAAGGAAACGATAGGGAAGTAATAAGGAAGTTATCCACACTATACGGATTTCCCTATTATTTTCGTTGTGTGTATAATGAAAGTAATACAGCGCTCCGAGCGGGAGAATGTCTGTATTACTTTGTAATACAATTGTATGGCGATCCAAAGAAAAGTGTGGGTGATATCATTGCCCCCCAAGCTTGAAAAAGAAGCGGCACAGCTTGTGAAAAAAGAGGAGAAAACGAAAAGCGAATTCATCCGCCAGGCGTTGCGTTTGTATATGGAGAGAAAAAAATAATTTTCAATTTTTGATGAAGGCCGAATGAACGATGGAAAAGAAGGTATATAAGGCAACCAAATGTAGTCCGGGAAAATATATTTATGGAAATAATCTTTACCAAACACGCCGAAACAAAATTAAAACAAAGAAGAATTTTTAAGAATTTAGCAATCGAAACATTATTAGCGCCTGATTTTATTCAGCCGAGCCATGGAAATCGCGAAGCGGCATTTAGGAAAGTTGGCAGGAAGTATCTCAAGGTTATTTTTAGAAGAGAGATTAATACCTATGTGGTTATCACTCAGCATTGGATTGCGAAATTAAAGAAATAAAAATATGAAAATTAACTACGACAAAGAAGCCGATACATTTGATATCACTCTAAAGAAAGGGAAAGTGGATCGGACAATAGAAATCGCGCCAGAGGTTTTTGTTGATTTAAATAAAGAAGGCGTTCCCCTTTATTTGGAAATAATCGGTGTGAGCGAAAAATTTGGTAAAAAGAATTTTAGCGATGTCGTTATTGGGGGAAAAACAATTCGTTTGCCGATCACGGTTTGAAATCTACGCAAAAATCAAAAATTATACAGCAAGCAGTATTATTAAGCAGTCGTTATCATTAATAACTTTATATGAGTCAAGGTGGAAATTGGCCCGAAAGTTTCAAAGTTTCAAAGTTTAAAGGTCCTGTGAGGAAATTATTTGTCATTGCGTTTGTAGCGGTGAATGTGTTTTCTATCGCGCTTATGCCGGTTGCGCCCGCGCTCGCGGCGAGCTTTACGTTTACGCAAAACGATTGGGCGGCCTCTGCCGATTCCAATGCGACCGCAGGCCATACCGGCGGCGCGGCGCAGACGGGCGTGACGAGCTTTTATTCTACCAGCTCGGCATTCCTTACCACGGGCACCGACCTAACTGTTGCTGCCTCTGTAGGCAGTTTTGCACAGACAAACTGGACTTCGGTGAACCAAACTACTGCCGCGGATCATACAAATAATCAAACCGGTTGGACAAGCGCAAGCACCACCGAGTCGCAGATTGACTACACCAGCACCCCCGGCAGTTTGAAACTTTTCACGGTTCCGGGGAGCGTTGCACAAACTGACGATGGCACTACCAACACCGGCTTCAATCTCGCGGGCAATAGCAAGACCAACACCGCAGTTTCCGGCACCGACACGGGCGCGAGCGTGGAGTTGTTGGCAATTGATGGCGGCACGGGCGCGAATGGCGCGTATAGTTGTGCTTCCGGCACCTGCAATTTGGCGG
>CAYHUB010000010.1:20986-26524 GCA_964359755.1 uncultured Candidatus Saccharibacteria bacterium | reverse complement strand
TAAAAATCAAGCTGGACGGTGGCAATGGTGTCTTCCTTGCCCATCACATTGCGCGTCTGAATGTCGATCTTCGGGCCGTAAAACGACGCCTCGCCTTCCTGTTTCACATATTTTACCTTAAACGCCTTGAGCGTGTCCTCCGCGATAGTTGACGATTCGTCCCACATGCGCTTGTCTTCAATATCGCCGTATTTTTCTTCATTAGAAAGGTCGGGAAGCGAAAGGCGATACCAAAAATCTTTTATATCAAAATCCTTATATACTTCTTTGAAAAGTTTGAGTACGTCGAGTAATTCTTTTGCGAGTTGGCTTTTTGTGCAGTAGATATGGGAATCGTTCTGCGTGAAGCCGCGCGCGCGAATGAGGCCGGTCAAAACGCCGGAGCGTTCAAACCGATGCACATTGCCAAACTCCGCGAGCCGCAGAGGAAGATCTTTGTAGCTCACCATATCGTGCCGGAAGATCATGTGGTGATGCGGGCAGTTCATCGGCTTCAGATAGTATTTTTCCCCTTCAATGTCTATCGGGTTATACATATCGTCTTTATAGTGCGCGAGATGCCCCGATGTTTTGTAGAGGTTTTCATGCGCGAGCACCGGCGTGAGTACGTGCTTATACCCCTTCTTCATTTCTTTTTCGTACATATAGTCCTCCAGTTTTTTGCGGACGAACATACCGTTAGGGAGCCAGAGCGGCAGGCCTTTGCCCACATCTTCGGAGATCATAAACAGATCAAGATCTTTGCCGAGCTTGCGGTGATCCCTTCGCTCCGCCTCTTCCATCATGTTCAGATAATCGTCGAGCTCTTTTTTCGTCATAAACGCCACGCCGTAAATGCGCGTGAGCATCTGGTTTTTTTCGCTCCCTCGCCAATATGCGCCGGCGAGTTTTGTGAGCTTGAATCCATCAAGCGGTATCTCGCTCGTCGTTTTTACATGCGGTCCTTGGCACAGGTCAAGGAACGCTCCGGTTTTATAGGTGGAAACTTCCGTCACCTTTTTTTCCGATACAAGGTCATTGATGAGTTCAATCTTGAACGGCTGGGAAGCGAATAATTTTTTCCCTTCTTCTATAGAAGCTGTTTCATGGATAAAGGAGGGATTGCGCTTCATAAATGCGCGCATCTTGTTTTCAAGCTGGGGGAGCTGACCGTTTGATAACGGCTTGGTGGTAAGAATGTCGTAATAAAACCCGTTTTCAATGACGGGGCCGATGCCGAGCTTCGCGCCCGGGTCAATTTCGAGCACTGCCATCGCAAGCAGATGCGCGAGCGAATGACGGATAGCGGTGAGTTTGTCGTTGTCCATAAGTATCTATCGTACCAGGAGTTTTAAGAGATTTCAACTAATGAATTGCGAAGCCACACTGTGTTTTTGTGCCGCCATTGCCTTCAATTCCTTCTTTAATCTTAACGGAAGCGCAGCCTTTCATTATTATTCTTATAGAAAGGCGTGAGTGGATTAAAGAAGGAATTGAAGGCAATGGCGGCCATTTCAAGCATAAAGCACATTTAAGCTTACACAAGTGCTTTCGCGGTGCTGACAATGAGTTTATACGCGCCGTCGCGCATGTCTACCTTGCCCGAGACGGCGACGATGGCGTCTTCCTGCCAGATGCCGTTGGTTTTTTGAAGCGTTTCGGGGAAGATGACCACCTCTATCGTGCCAGTCATATCAGAGAGATTGGCAAATGCCATCGGATCTCCTTTTTTTGTGACGATCTTTTTCAGATTGGAAAGAATGCCGCCTATCTTTACCGTCTTCCCCAAAATATTGCTGGTAATGTCGCGAATCGGCGTCGCGTATTTTTCAAGCTGCTCCTGATAATCCGCAAGCGGGTGGTCGGACACGTAGAGGCCGAGCAATTCTTTTTCCCATGCCAATTTTTGTTTTCTGGTCGCGGGTGCTGCCTCTTTAAGCGTAACGGAGCTCATTGCCACATCACTGTCGGCAAAAAGTCCGATCTGCGGGCTGTCGGCGTTCTTTTGCGTTTCGCGCGCGTATTCAAGAAGCATTTCAAGGTTGGCAAGCAATTGATTGCGCTCGCCCATCTCATCCATCGCGCCGCATTTGATGAGCGCTTCGAACGATTTTTTGTTGAGGTCTTTGTGCCGCGTGCGCGCGATAAAGTCCTCGATGGAAGCAAACGGCGTGTCGCCGCGCGCCGCGATGATCGCTTCCGTGAAATTATCGCCGACATTTTTGACCGCCACGAGCCCGAAGCGTATTTCTTTGTCTGATACCACGGTAAATATCTTTTTACTTTTATTGATAGCGGGCGGAAGCACCTCGATGCCCATGGTTTTTGCTTCCTGCACCAAAAACGCGACGCGCTCAATGTCGGCGAGGTCCGACGTCATAAGTGCGGCCAAAAATTCCGCGGGAAAGTGCGCTTTGAGGAACGCGGTCTGATAGCCGATGAGCGCATAGCACACCGCGTGCGAGCGGTTGAAACCGTACCGTGCGAACGGCTCGATGAAATCCCATATTTTCTCCGCGGTTTTTTGCGCCACGCCGTTTGCCGTCATGCCCATGATCATCTTCTCGCGCTGTTCATCAAGAAGTGATTTTATTTTTTTCCCGACCGCCTTAATGAGGATATATCCCTGCGGCAAAGTGAGTCCGGCAAGCGTGTTGGCAATCTGCATGAGCTGTTCCTGATAAATGATGATGCCGTAGGTATTTTTCAGGATTTTTTCCATTGTGGGGTGCAGGTAGGTGATTGGGCTTCTGCCGTGCTTGCGTGCAATGAATTCGGGGATAAGCTCCATTGGTCCCGGCCGGAACAGCGACACCATAGCAACAATGTCCTCAAATATAGTCGGCACAAGTTCTTTCAGGTAGCGTTTCATGCCGGAGGATTCAAGCTGGAACACGCCCGTTGTGCGCGCCTCTTGGAGGAGCTTATATGTTTTTTTATCGTCGAGCGGAATCTTATCGAGGAGTACGCGTTTGCCGTGGAGCGCCTCGATGAGGTTGATGGTGTTTTCCATAATAGAAAGGTTTTTGAGCCCGAGAAAATCCATTTTCAGAAGGCCGAGATCTTCGATCGCGTGCATTTCATATTGCGTGACGATCTGCTTGGCGCCGTTTTGCTCGCCGGTATCTTCCTGCGAGCGCGTCGCGTATTGGAGCGGGACGATCTCGGCGAGCGGGTCTTTGGAAACGACGACGCCGCACGCATGCACCGAGGCGTGCCGCGAAACACCTTCAAGTTTCTTTGCCATGTCGAGTACGAGCTTTGCGTCCGCATTAGTGTCGTAGAGTGTTTTTAGTTCCGCGGTGGAAGCAAGCGCGTCGGTGAGTGTTGAGCCGAAGGGGATAAGTTTGGCGAGCGTGTCGCAAAACCCGTACGCGACGCCAAGCGCCCGTCCGGTGTCGCGCACGGCGGCGCGCGCCGCCATGGTGCCGAAGGTGATGATCTGCCCCACATGATCGCTGCCGTATTTCGCGGCGACATACTCAAGCACTTTGTCGCGTCCCGTGTCGGCAAAGTCAATGTCGATATCGGGCATGCTGATGCGTTCGGGGTTCAAAAAGCGCTCAAAGATGAGGTCGTATTTGATAGGGTCGACGTTCGTAATGTTGAGAATATAGGAAACGATGGAGCCCGCCGCCGAGCCGCGCCCCGGTCCCACGACGACGCCGTGCGATTTCGCCCAGTTCACAAAATCCTGCACAATGAGAAAGTATGATGCAAACCCCGTTGTGATAATTACCGAGAGTTCATAGTCGAGCCGGTCAAGCACTTCTTGTGTCGCTTCCTTATAACGGTTTGGCATATATTCCATGCAGAGCTTCCGCAAATATGAATCCTGCGTTTCACCGTGGGGTACATCAAAGTGGGGGAGCTGGATCTTTCCGAGTTCTATATCAACAGCACAGCGGTCCGCGATCGCTTGCGTGTTTGCAAGCGCGCTTTTTGGGTAGGGAAACGTTGCATACATTTCTTCTGTGCTTTTGAACGAAAAATCGCTTTGCGCGAGCGACAGCCTGTCGCCCTCGCCGAGTTTCGCGCCGGTCTGCACCGCCATGAGCGTATCCTGCGCCTTCGCGTCGTCTTTATTGAGATAATGTACGTCGCACGTTGCGACGAGCTCGAGCCCGAACCGCTCAGCGTATTCAATGAGTTTTTTATTCACCGCATCCTGCAGTTTGATGTTGGGGTGGTGCGCGAGCTCAAGATAGAAATGTTCAGGTCCGAATATTTCTTTGTATACGCGTATGAGCTCTTCGGCGTGTTCGAAATTTTGCCCCGCGATTGCGCGGGGAATCTCTCCTGAAAGACAACCCGAGAGCGCGATGATGCCTTCGTGATGTGTGGCGAGTGTTTCTTTATCAACGCGCGGTTTGTAATAAAACCCTTCAAGGTTTGCGGCAGTAACGAGTTTGATAAGGTTTTTGTAGCCGGCGTTGGTTTCCGCAAGAAGCGTAAGATGGAAGCGCTTGTCGTCGATGCCCGCCTGTTTATCCTGCATGCGCCGCGGCGCGACATAGAGCTCCGCGCCGATGATCGGCTTTATACCCTGTTTTTTTGCGTGTTTGTAAAATTCGATGATGCCGTACATCGATCCATGATCGGTCAGCGCCACCGCGTCCATACCAAGCTCTTTCGCCTTCGCCACCAGCTCGGCAGGCTTAGGGAGGCCGTCAAGCAGGGAATAGTGGCTATGGACATGGAGATGGACGAATTTCATGATACACTGAAAAATAAGTAAGGCGACGGGCGACTTTTTGGCTTGTATGGTCGTGTCCATCGTCCCGCTCAATTCTTTCTTTTATCTTAATCCGCCAGCTGGCGGACAGCCCTTCATTAAGTATTCTTATAAAAGGGCGTGAGAGGATTAAAGAAAGAATTGAGCGGGACGATGGATATAATTGTAGAGTAAAAGACGCTCCCATTCTATCATGGCACACAGGACTAATCCAACATTGACGGAAGAAGAGAAATTGTGGCGTCTAGGATACGCGGTTATTGGCGTTGACGAAGTAGGCATGGGGCCGCTTGCCGGTCCTGTTATTGCGGTCGCGGTAATGATCCGCGCGAAGACCACAAAAGAAATAGAAGATCTCGCGGCGCTGGGCGTGCGCGACTCTAAAATGCTGAGCGAGAAAAAGCGCGAGCGCATTTTTGAGGTACTTACCACGCATCCGCTTGTGGCGTGGGGGCATGGGAGCGTGGATGAAAAAACGGTGGACGAGATCAATGTATTGCAATCAGGGTTGCAGGCGATGCGGCAGGCGGTTGCGCATCTGTGCGCAGAAAGAAAAGGCGCGGAAGATAAACGTTTGTTTTTATGCGTGGACGGCACGCGCATCATCCCCGATATCATTGCCGATCAGCGGGCAATTATTGCAGGTGATGCAAAAGTATTTTCTATCGCGTGCGCGTCGGTTATCGCAAAAGTTCTGCGCGACAGGATAATGAACGACTATGCGAAACAGTATCCCGAGTACGGGTTTGAAAAACATAAAGGATACGGCACAAAGATGCATTTTGAAATGATTTCAAAATACGGTCCGTGCCCCATTCACCGAA
>CAYHUB010000010.1:0-20886 GCA_964359755.1 uncultured Candidatus Saccharibacteria bacterium | reverse complement strand
ACAAAGATGCATTTTGAAATGATTTCAAAATACGGTCCGTGCCCCATTCACCGAAGGAGTTTTTTGAAAAACACGCCTCTATGAGAAGAATATTTTTGTTTGACCGCGCATCGGTTTATGCACTATCATAAGAGCATGGCAAAAGGAAAAACCGCGGCAAAAACCGGCTCAAAATCAAAAAACGGGAACGGAAAGAACAGCGAAGAAAGAAAGCCGAAATTTGACCTTCATCCGGAAACGAAAAAAAGCGTCCTTGCGGCGATCTTTTTCACTGTTGCCGCGATAATCGTACTTTCGTATTTCGGGTACGCGGGGCGCGTTGGGGGGTATTTGTATCGCGCGGTTGACGCGCTGTTAGGCATCGGGTTTTTCTTGGTGCCGTTGAGCTTTGTATTTATCGGCGTAAGCCTGCTCCGCACGCTGAAAACGAATATTTATTTTACCTCCTTTTTCGGAGGGTCGCTTTTTTTATTCAGCGTGCTTGGGTTTGTTGATTTGGTCGCGCGCCAGAGCGTCGGAGCGCCGGACGGCAGCCTTGATACGGTTGCCGCAGAAACATACCCCGCGGGGTATATCGGGTATGCGATCGCATATCCCTTTGTATACTTTTTTGGCTTTTGGGTGGCGTTGCTGTTGTTTGTCGTCGCGGCATTGATTGCGATCTCCATTACGTTCAATTTACCTCTTTTTCATAGCAAAAAAGTCGAGAACGAAGAAGAGGATGTGCTTCCCGATGAAGAGGATGACGAGCTTGAAGCTATCGAAACAATAGAAGAATGGGAAAAAGAGGAGGGCGCAGGGTTTACCGCAAAAGCGATCGCGAATGTAAAAGGGAAAACGCAGGAGGTGCTTGAAAAAGCGGGCATCGTCGCGCCTGCGAAGGAAGATAAGCAAAAAGCAAGCGCCGGCAACCAGCAGGTCGCTGATTTTGTCATAGAGGCAAACCAAAAGTTTTATAAGATCCCGCCGCTTGATCTTCTTGAAAAAGATACTGGCAAACCGAGCTCGGGGGATGTCGAGGCATATTCGCTGGTGATCCAGAAAACGCTCAAGCATTTCGGCATCGAGGTGGAGATGGGCGAAGTGAACGTGGGGCCGACAGTGACGCAATACACGCTCAAGCCCGCGCAAGGCATAAAATTGTCGCGTATCATTGCCCTCTCAAACGACCTTTCGCTCGCGCTTGCGGCGCACCCCCTGCGTATTGAAGCTCCTATTCCGGGGCGGTCGCTCGTGGGCATTGAGGTGCCGAATAAATCGGTCGCGCTCGTGCGCATGCGCACCATGATCGATAATGCCGTGTTCGCGCAAGCGCCGCTGCTTTCTATGGTGCTTGGCCGCGATGTGGCGGGGAGCCCCCAATACGCCGACATTGATAAAATGCCGCATCTTTTGATCGCAGGCGCCACAGGGTCGGGTAAGAGTGTATGCCTCCATGCGATACTTACAAGTTTGTTATATAAAAACTTCCCGCAGATGCTCAAGCTGATGATTATCGACCCCAAGCGCATCGAGCTTGCGGCGTATAATGGCATCCCGCATTTGCTCACGCCTATCATCATCGAGCGCGACAAGGCGATCGCCGCATTGCGGTGGGCGGCGAGGGAAATGGAACGGCGGTATGAATTTCTCGCTCAATTTAAAGTACGCAATATTTCTTCCTATAACGCGCAGATCGCAAAAGGCGAGCATGACGAGCGCATTATGCCTTACATCGTCATCGTGATCGACGAGCTTGCCGATCTGATGTCGTCGTCCGCAAAAGAAGTGGAGGCGGCGATCGTGCGGCTCGCGCAGATGTCGCGCGCGGTGGGTATTCACCTTATTATTTCCACCCAGCGCCCGTCGGTGGAGGTTATCACGGGGTTGATTAAAGCGAACATCCCGTGCCGCATCGCGTTTCAAGTGGCGTCGCTGGTGGATTCGCGCACGATCATTGATATGTCGGGCGCCGAGAAATTGTTGGGCAATGGCGATATGTTGTTCTTGCCGCCCGAGGCGTCAAAACCGCGGCGCATCCAGGGTGCGTTCGTATCTGAAAAAGAAGTAAAACGGATCACCGATTATATCCGTGATACCGCAGAGAGTATTCCGCTGACCGCGGGGCCCGAGCCGGTGGTAGATAGCATTGAGCACGCGCTTGAAAAACCGCATTCGGTCGCGGGGGGTAATGGCGGGTGGGACGGAGAAGCGGCAGAAGGGAGTGATGAAGAGCTTCTTTCGCGCGCCAAAGAAGTGATCGCACATGCGCAAAAAGCATCCGCTTCGCTGTTACAGCGACGGCTGAAGCTCGGGTACGCCCGAGCCGCTCGTATTATGGATCTGCTTGAAGAAGAAGGGTGTATCAGCCCGCAGGACGGCGCGAAACCGCGCCATGTGTTCATTGAGCGCCCCGCGGAAGCGCCCGGAGAATTTAGTGATGAAGAGTAGCGGCATGAGATCTCTGACCATTACGCCGCAGGTGATACGCGTGGTCGCGCTTTCGGTGATGTGGATAGGTATCGGCGGATATTTCGGGTGGCAGCTGTATAATCTTTTTCGCCCGCCTTTTTTAGTGATAACACATCCGTTTGATGATATACTGACAGAAGAACAAACCGTTGAATTTTCCGGACGGGCGCATACAGAAAGCGATACGCTGATCAATGGGGAGGAGGTTGATGTTGCGGATAACGGAATATTCCGCACGCACGTTCCGTTGCAAGAGGGGATGAATGTTTTTGAAGTGCGGTCGGTGAACAAGTTCGGGAAAGAAACCATAATCATTCGAAGAATTATTAAACAATAAGGTATGGCAAAAGAAGAGAAAAAAGAAGATACGCAGAAAGAAAAGTCCGTTTTGCTGGCGGTGCAAGAAATTCAGGAAAAATTCGGCGAGGGCTCTATCATGCGGCTTGGCGATACCAAGAAGGTGGATATTCCGGCGATATCGACCGGTTCGTTGTCGCTTGATGTCGCGCTCGGCGTAGGCGGCGTACCGCGGGGAAGGATTATTGAGGTGTATGGTCCCGAGTCATCGGGCAAGACGACGCTTGCGTTGCATATCGTCGCAAACGCGCAGAAAAAAGGCGGCGTTGCGGCGTTTGTGGATGCCGAGCACGCGCTCGACCCCGAATACGCAAAAAAGATCGGCGTGAATGTCAGCCAGCTTCTTATTTCTCAGCCCGACACCGGCGAGCAGGCGCTTGATATCGTCGAGACGCTCGTGAAATCGGGCGGCGTAGATGTGATCGTGATCGACTCGGTTGCCGCGCTCACGCCTCGCGCGGAAATAGAGGGTGAAATGGGTCAACAGCATATGGGCTTGCAGGCGCGGCTGATGTCGCACGCGTTGCGCAAACTTACCTCCGTCGTCTCAAAAACGCATACGACGGTTATTTTCATCAACCAGATCCGGATGCAGATCGGGGTTTTTTTCGGCAACCCCGAGGTGACGCCCGGGGGAAAGGCGCTGAAGTTTTACGCGTCGGTGCGCATCGAGGTGCGTAAGGCGGCGCAGATCAAGAAAGGGGAGGATGTCGTCGGCAACAGGGTGAAAGCGAAAGTGGTGAAAAACAAAGTCGCCCCGCCGTTTAGGACCGCGGAGTTCGATATTATGTATAACGAAGGCATTTCATATGAGAGCGACCTTATCACGCTCGCGTTCAAGCATGGCATCATCAAAAAAAGCGGCACGTGGCTTTCGTATAACAACGAAAAGATCGGGCAGGGGCTCGATGCGGGAAGAAAACTGTTGAAAGCGGAGCCGGCACTCGCCGAAAAGATCGCCGCAGAAGTGCGAGCGATCATTGTTCAAGAACAAAAAGCGTTCGCCGACGAAGGCGAGCGCAAGTAAAAAAGAAATTACGAAGTGCGAAGAAGCGCACCCTGTGTAAAACACGCATAATTTTCTGCTGAAAATTTGCTCTATCGCTCGTACCGTCGCACTCCGCAAGGTTTTTCACAGAGTGCGCTTCGTCGCATTTCGTAATTTGGAGGTAAAAAAAGAGGCCAATTGCGATGTTTTTCGCTTTTGGCCTCTTGTAGACTTACTTTCATTTGTTAATTAATGAAAAGAGCATCGGGTATCTTCTCGCAGGGGACCGCAGAATGGCTAATCGTAACATCCGTCTGGCTATCAGGCTTTCCACCAGAGACTATGATGCTATAGCAATTTCCCACTCGGTCTATTGCATAAACCATCTCCTCCATTGCTTTTCTCGCCTGGACAGCAATAACATCACTGTTTTTAGGAGAGCAGGAAGACAGTCCACCACTTATCGCCACCATCATAAAAAGTAAAAAACTTTTTTTCATTACATCCTCCTTTTCCCCGACGGTAACCGTCCGCGGGAACCTATTTAGTTTTAAAGAGCCGAATTATTGCGGCATTATACACGAATAGGCGAGTCCTGTCAAGTTTCTGGAGGTAAAAAACGCTAAAAAACACGATAAAACCAACAAACACCGCGTCCGACGCGGTGTTTGTTGGTTTTTGAGATACTAAAAAGTTAGAGAGGGAAGTTTGAGTTTTTGTCGATGGTCGTAGGCATGATCGCCATATACCGCGCGCGTTTGATGGCTTCTGCTACCATGCGCTGGTGTTTTGCGCAGGTGCCGGTGCGCTGTCGAGGAAAGACCTTTGCGCGCATAGAAACAAGCGTGCGCAAGAACACGGTGTCCTTATAATCGATCCATTGCGTGTTGGTCGAGCAGAAGCGGCACTGCTTCTTTTCTTTGCTGAACTGCTCAATAACACTGCGCATCGATCTTCGTTTTTTTACGGGAGGCATACTATATAGTAATGATTAAAATGGAATGTCTTTTACCTGGATCTCATCTTCAATAATAGGCACATCTTCTTCTGATGAAGAGTGGGAAGGAGCGTATCCTCCTGCCGATGGCGCACCCCCGCCTCCTGTCTTGGGTCCCATTTGCATATTTTCCGCAATGATCTCGGTACGGAATTTTTTGGTGCCGTCGGGCGCGTCCCATGTGCGCGTTTCGATCCTTCCTTCAACGAATGCAAGCTGACCCCGTTTAAGGTATTGAGCGCATATCTCGCCGAGACGCCCCCATGCGACGATATTATGGAACTCCACTTTCTGCTGGCGCTGTTTCTGCTGGTCGGTATAAAAACGATTGGTCGCAAGACCGAACGTGGTGACGGTCTGGCCGGAAGGAGTGGTCTTTGATTCGGGATCTCGCGTGAGATTTCCCAGGATCATTGCTTTGTTGAGATTCATAGGGCTTCGCGAGTTATTTATTCAACACTTCTTCAAGCTTTTTATCGAGTTCGCCGAGCTCAGCTTTTTTCTCTTCCTGCACCGAAACAGCTCCTTCTTTCTTAAAGATGGATTTTTCAACCGCCTCTTTGTCCATGATATCCTTTTGCCCTCGTTCGTATGCGGTCGCTTGCGCCGGCTTTTTCATTTGTGCAAGCTGTTTTTTGTCTACCGTAATAATGAGGTGCCGTAACACCTGAGGATCGAACATGAGCTTTTTACCCAATTCTTTTATCGTGCTTGGCACGGCGAGGAAATGAAACCAGCCGAAATACCCCTGCTTTTTGTGCTTGATGGCATAAGCGAGCTTTCGCTTGAACGGCGCTTCCTCTTTGCTTATCTCATCGGCGCGAACGCCAAGCATATCCTTGATCTTTTGGGAATAGATAAGTGCCTCCTCATCAGTGATGTCGGGAGAGATAAAATAAGAAAGCTCATAGAGCTTTTTGTCTGTGTTTTCTGTCATACGGAGACACTTTACTATATGGCACAGGAAAATGCAATACCCCGCAGGGTATTATATCTTAAACTCCACTACATCACCGTCTTTGACAATATACTCTTTCCCTTCGATACGGAGAAGCCCTTTTTCACGCGCGGCGGCGTAGGAGCCGGCGTCGAGCAGGTCTTGCCAGTTGATAACCTCCGCGCGGATGAATTTTTTCTCAAAATCGCCGTGGATCTCCGCGGCTGCTTGCGGCGCTTTGGTGCCTTTGCGGATGGTCCATGCGCGCGTTTCCATTTCGCCGGTGGTGATGTATGTTTCAAGCCCGAGCAGTTCGTAGCTTTTGGTGATAAGCGCATCAAGGCCTGAGGCTTGCGCGATGCCAAGCTCCTTTTTGTATTCCTCCCGCTCTTCTTGGGAAAGCTCGTTCAGCTCAAGCTCTATCGCGGCATCAAGCGCCACGAATACGGCGTTGGTTTTTTTGAAGTATTCCATCAGGCGTTGATATCGCGCATCTCCGCCCGCCGGCGGAAGCTCGTCAAGATTTTTCCCGCCGAGCTTTTTATTGAGCACGTACAAGATCGGCTTCGACGTAAGAAGATTCAGTTCTTTTACAAATGGTAGTTCGCCCGGCTCAAAGGAAAGGGTATTTACCAGCGCGCCCGCTTCGAGCGTCGCTTTTATTTTTTCCAGCGTCACTTTTTCGGCGGCGAGCTCTTTGCTCCCGCTTTTTGCGTCGCGCGTTGTTTTTTCCAGCCGTTTTGTAACAGTGGAAAGATCGGCAAAGATAAGTTCAAGATTGATGACCTCGATATCGCCCAGCGGGTCGATGCGTTTTTCAACATGGATAATGTTGTCGTCTTCAAAAATGCGCACGACCTGCGCTATCGCCTTTGTTTCGCGGATGTGCGAAAGGAATTGGTTGCCCAAGCCCTCGCCCTGGGACGCGCCCCGCACAAGCCCTGCGATGTCGGAAAATTCAATAATGGTCGGCACGATCTTTGCCGTATGAGAAAACACCGCGAGCTTTTCAAGGCGCGGATCAGGCACGGCGACAACGCCCACGTTCGGCTCTATGGTGCAGAACGGGTAGTTTTGAATGTCAACCTGTTTTTTGGTGAGCGCTTTAAAAAGGGTCGATTTGCCCACATTCGGAAGACCCACGATACCGATAGATAACGACATAATGCCTTACATTGTAATATAGATGGTATATAATGGAAATACAGAAAAAATGCAAAGGTCGGTGCGCTACTATATATAATTATTTATAGTGATACCTATGAAAAATCATAACTACGATATCGTTAAAATGCTGTTTGCCGCGCTTGATGATTCCCACCGGATAGAAAAGTATTATCTGGAGGACTCAAAGGCGTGCGCGCACTGCCACGAGGTGTTTTTGAAAATGAAGCAGGAGATTGACGGGCACGTGGAAATGCTTCGCGACGAAATGATTCGTCACGCAAAAGAAGATTCGTTTAACTAACATAACAACTCTTTATAGAGAACAGGATAAATCACAAACTCACGCATACGCGTGAGTTTGTGATAATTGTATTACAAAGCATATACGAGATGGGGGAGCTTTATTTTTTGTCTCAAAAGTGATAAAATTTTGCAATGGATGTATTCTCTCATGGGTTATGGGCGGGTTGCGGCGGTGCGTGGTGCGGTAGGCGCAAAAGTCGCCGCGGGCGCATTGCTTGCCGAGATTGAACACGCCGACCTTTCTGCCCAGCGCGCGGAAGCGGAGGCGGCACGGGCTGTTCAACAGGCGAAGCTCGCCGAGATGAAGAAAGGCGCGCGCGCAGAAGATGTTGAAGTGACAAAGGCAAAGGTTACAGCAGCCGCGCAGGCGCTTGCGGATGCGCGCATGAATCTCACCAACACGATCCAGAAAGCGGCTGCGGATACGGAAGACGATTATGATGGTACGCGTTCAGCGCTTGCAAAATCGGTGAATGTCGCGCTAGGGTCGCTTTTTACGCTTACCGACGTTCAACTCAAATATTATTCGGGAAGCGACCAGGAAAGCGTTTCTATCGCTGACGCGAAAGCGCGCGCAGTTTTGCTTTTATTGGGCGCTTCAGGAGCCGGGCGGTGGACCAATGATGCATTAAGCGCACAGCAGGGTGGTGTGCACAAAGCGGTGCAAACAATGGAGGCGTCACCTACTGCAGAAAATACCGAGAGCACCCTTGCGAGCGCCGAACTTGCCCTTGCGAGTGTAAAATCAGCGCTTGATGCGGTGCCTATCACCTCTAAATTAACCACGACAGAATCAACAAATCTTCAGACCGAAAAAAATAATATATCGGGAGAGCTGGTGACACTTGCGGCAAAGAAACAATTGATCGCAGTGCAGAAAGCGACCAATGACAGCGCAATCACAACAGCGCAAACGGGTGTAAACAGCGCGATAAGCGCGCTGGCGAGCGCGGAGGCGGATCTTATACTCAAACAATCGGGCGCGACGGCAGAACAGATCGCCGCGCAAGAGGCCGCGGTGGCGCAGACGGAGGCAAGTCTCCAATCGGTCAGCGCTCAGCTTGCAAAGACGTTTCTTTATGCGCCGATCAACGGCGTGGTGACGCGCCAAGACGCGAAGGTGGGGCAGATCGTGGGTGCGAATGTTTCCATCATTTCGCTTATTTCAGAATCGGAGTTTGAAATGGAAGCGCGCGTGCCGGAGGCGGATATCGCCGCAGTGAAGATCGGCGACCTTGCGGAAGTAACGCTTGATGCATACGGTACTGACGCTGTGTTTGACGCGAAGGTGGTTGCTATTGACCCCGCTGAAACAGTAGTTGAAGGCGTGGCGACCTATAAAACGACATTCGCGTTTCTTGAAAAAGATGAGCGCGTGAGATCCGGCATGACCGCAAACATCGATGTGGTTACCGACCGGCGCGAAGGAGCAGTGGTGGTACCGCGCCGTGCGATCATAAAGCGGGGAGATGAATCGTTCGTTCGCGTGCTGGATGGCACGGGCGCAGTCCGCGAAGTCAAAGTGAAGGCGGGGCTTGTGGGCTTTGACGGCAACGCAGAGATCCTTGAAGGAATCAATGAAGGAGATATCGTGATCACCTCTTCGCCGACGCAATAGTCCCATTATGTCTCTCATTGAAATAAAAAATCTCAGCAAAACGTATGTGAACGAGGATGTTGAAACGCCCGCGTTGCGCGACGTTTCTTTTTCCGTGGAGGCGGGGGAATTTATGGCGATCATGGGGCCTTCGGGGTCGGGAAAATCAACGCTCCTGCATCTGTTGGGGTTTCTTGATCGGCACACAAGCGGTGAGTATCGCTTTGACGGCAAGACGATTGATGATTATTCTCCGGATGAAATAGCGCGGCTTAGGAACAAGAAAATGGGGTTTGTGTTTCAGGCGTTCAATCTTTTACCGCGAACGACGGTGCTTGAAAACGTGAAGCTTCCGCTTTTGTATTCGGGCATCAAAGAATCGCAGTGGAATAAGCTTGCAATGGATGCGATTGAATCAGTCGGGCTTTCCCATCGCGTGGCGCATGAATCCTCCCAGCTTTCGGGCGGGGAAAAACAGCGCGTGGCGATAGCCAGGGCGCTCATCAACGACCCGCTCGTGCTGTTTGCCGACGAGCCGACAGGCAACCTTGATTCGAAATCGGGTCAGGCGATTATTGATATTTTAGAGCGGCTGAATGAAAAGGAAAAACGCACTATTTTGCTTATCACGCACGAAACACAGCTTGCCGAATGCACGAAACGCATTATTTTGATGCGCGACGGGCAGATAGAAAAAGACGAAAAGATTTCGGATCAGCGCAGAGCGGCAAATCATTTTCAAAAATGACATTCAAAAACAGCTTTAAAACCGCATTCAAAGGGGTAACGGCGAACAAATCGCGCGCGGCGCTGACAATCTTGGGCATCGTGATCGGCGTGACGGCGATCATTCTTGTTGTCGCGCTTGGCGAAGGAGCGCATCAGCTTATTTTGGGCCAGATCCAGGGGCTTGGCTCAAAGACGGTTTTTATCGCCCCGGGAAGACAGCCGACGGGGCCGAGTGATTTCGCGCAGATCTTCAGCGATGCGCTCAAAGAGCGCGACCTCGCTCTTTTGGAAAAAAAAGCGAATGTGCCGTATGCTGAAAAAGTGATGCCGATCGTCTTTGGGGGAGAAACCGTATCGTATGCCGGCGATACCTATCGGGCGACGGTATTTGGCTCTTCGGAATCGATCGCGGGCGTGTTTGATGTGTCGGCGAAAGAAGGCGTGTTTTTCACCGATGACGATGTGCGAAGCCGCGCGGATGTTGCGGTCATCGGCGCAAAAGTAAAAGATGAATTATTCGGGTCTGTTTCCGATGTGGTGGGAGAGAAAATAAAAATAAAAGAAAGAAGTTTCAGAGTGGTGGGCGTGCTGGAAAAAAAGGGGCAGTCATCGGTCTTTGACTTTGACAGCGCGGTGCTCGTGCCCTATACCTCCGCGCAACACTATATTTTCGGCATCAAATATTTTCACCGCTTCATTATAGAAGCGACTTCGGAAGATCTTATTCCTCAGATAGTAGAGGACATTAAAATAACCTTGCGTGATTCGCATCGTATTTCGGGAGAGATGAAAGATGATTTTTTCATAGAAACGCAGGTGGATATGGTGGAGCGGCTCGGAGTGGTCACCAATGTGCTGACGCTGTTTTTAGGGGCGGTGGCGGCTATATCGCTCGTGGTGGGGGGCATCGGTATTATGAATATTATGCTCGTTTCGGTCACGGAGCGCACGCGCGAAATAGGGCTTCGCAAAGCGGTAGGCGCGACCGATAAAGATATTCTTCTGCAATTTATTTTAGAGGCGGTTTTGCTTACGGCGATCGGCGGCATCATCGGCATCGCGCTTGGCGCGGCGCTTTCGTTTGTAACCTCCATTATATTATCGCGGGCGATATCCATGGCGTGGGAGTTTGCGTTCCCGCTTTCCGCCGCATTGCTCGGCGTCGGAGTATCTGCGGGTGTCGGGCTTATTTTCGGCTTGTATCCCGCGCGCCAAGCAGCGCGTAAAAGCCCCATTGAAGCATTGCGGTATGAATAAAAAAAGGGGCTAGCTTATGCTGGCCCCTTTTTTGCCTATCGAGAGCGGCTATTTAAACACCGTTCTTTTTGTTATTTCCCTCGCTTTTTTCATGCGAGCCTTGTCTTTATACATCGCCTGGTCTGCGTGATGTAAAAGCGCTGCCACCGTTGAACAATTAGCGCCCGTAGTGGCTAATCCCATCGCCACGCGAACTGTAAACGAATGTTTTTCACTGATAGTGAAGATTTCGTTCAAAAGATTCGTTTTGACGATAGAAATAAACTCCGTCGCTTCCTTGTTGTTCGTGTACGGTAGGAGAATAACAAATTCATCTCCTCCAAAACGAGACAAGGTGACAAGAACGCTTCCCTCTCCAAAAAAACGTTTTTGTTTTTTGAGGAATTCCCCGAATTGAATTATCAAGGAATCTCCTGCGGCATGGCCGATGGTATCATTGATTTTTTTAAACCCGTTAAGGTCCGCAAAGATCAATGATAGAGGTAGCTGCCTGTTGTTGATCGAGCGCTGAGCTTTCTCAGTTAGCTCGGTTCTTCTCGGTAGCCCGGTGAGCTCGTCTCTTTGCGCCAAGACGAGTTTGACTTCGAAATCGATGATCTCTCTGTTGGTTGCCTCTATAATTGCCCGCAACCTTTGGAATTCAATTTCCCTCTCGTTCATGTCTCCCTCCTTTTATTTTGTTTTCAAATAGCGATACTTTTATCGGCTAATTATACTGTATATTTATACTATTGTCAATGCGTTGTGATAATGCGCAGAAAGAAGAGATGTTGTAAAGCGCTATGATTTAAATAAAAAAGGGGCAGCTTGTGCTGGGCCCTTTTTTCGTTTTCTTGAAATCACAGTATTTTTACTGCGATCTTTTTGATGCCAAATTGCAATGCCTCTTCTCTCGTTTCCATCCAGATGTCGATGCGGTCGGAAAACCTCCGATGCGTTCTGTCTTCAACGACGAACACTTTTTCTCCGTACGCTTCTGGCAGCATCACCTTTGTTCCCATAGGAAGAAAGTTTGCCGCGATGGCGCCATCGTACACTCGCTTTCCGCTTGCCATAATGAATGGCGAGCTATCCGTTTGACCCGGCGTACTTGAGTATGCCGTTGCCGTTACAAACAGCACCTGCGCATTTTCAGGACGACGCATATCTTCCGCCTCGGTAACAGTAGAAAATACCGGCTCAGAGAAGAGAAAAAGAAAGAACAATATGACAAGAAGCCTATGTTTGCCTTCCATGACACCTCCATAAAAAGAACATTTAATGTAAAAATCCCCGTGAAGGGATTTTTTGTGTTTCTAAGACAGAATGTATCAGAAAAAAGACGGTTCGTCAAATAAAGTGGTTCAATATAAGCGCGAGCTGTGTCTTTACGGGCGTTCTAATGACCGGAAGCGGGCTTTGTATCAGCAGTGCCGTCGTATATCTCTTTGTTCGGTGCGCCTTCCACTTCAAGCACGCCCGAAGCGCCGCGATCAAGCCGCGAAAGCGCGTGGTCAACGAAGATATATCTTCCCGGGATCTCAAGTCCGAATTCTACGATTGCCGCACCGCCCGCAGGAATGATGGTGGTCTGCACATTCTTGAGCATTGCGCCGCCCATTGATCCTTCGGGGTATACCCAATCAAAAATTTCTCCAATAACATGGAACGAGGAGATGAGATTTACACCGCCGTTGCCGACAAATAATCTTACCGTATCTCCCACTTGTGCTTTCATCTTGCCGTTGAGCCCGCCGACGCGGCCGTTAAATACGATGTATTCCGGGTGTTCGCTTAACATCTTTGCGCGGTCGAACGCCTGCATGCCTTTTTCGCCGAGAGCTCCCGCGGTATGGACTTCTCCCTGCATCACGTAAAATTCTTTATCTACTTTTGAGAGGCCTTCCTTCGGCTCCACGAGGATCAGGCCGTACATGCCGTGCGCCACATGCGTCGGCACATTGGGGTACGCGCAGTGATAAACATACAGACCTGGATTCAGCGCCTTGAAAATAAGCGTTTTTGATTCGCCGGGCGCGACATTGGTGACGACCGCGCCGCCGCCGGGGCCGGTCACCGCGTGAAAGTCGATGTTATGGGAATTACCGCTCGATAGATTGTTTTTCAATACCATCTCCACCGTATCTCCTTCGCGTATGCGGAGGAGCGGTCCCGGTACCGTGCCGTTGAATGTCCAGTACTTGAATTGCACGCCATCCGCCAGTTCAGCGGTAACCTCTTTTGTTTCCAGCTCTATTTTTACTCGGGACGGAGAAGTACGCGTGATCGGCGGCGGCACATCGTTTGGGTCGCGCGCAATGTCGGCGGTAGATGTTGCATTCTCGGCATTCTTTGCTGTAGCTGTCGGCGTGTTTGGGAGCTTCCCAGAAAGTTTGCCGATCTTGAGCGCGAGCATTTGCGGGCGAATTACGGCGCCGTGGTTTTTATGATAGTTCTCGCTTACATCATTGGCACAGCGGAATGTTCCCGGGTGATTTTTTGATGCGGATGTTACATTGAAAACAAGACCGTCAACAACAACCCAGCAATCGTTATCGGTGTTATGCTTTGCCACTTCCGCGCCGTCATGCATTTTTTCTTGCGGTGGCGGAGTGTAGCCGGGGAGCAATCCGCGCATGCCCCACATGATAACAAGCGGCGCAAGGAGCGCGCCTCCCGCAACCCCAATCACTAACAAAATTTCTTTTGGTTTCATGTTTTTATATAACTACAGTATACCAAGCTATTGAACTATTACAAAGAGTTGACTTTTTACCAGAAAAAGCGTTAACTATGCGCAAATGGTTTAGCGGTACATTAAAATAAAAAAAGGAGGGGATTAGATGTTAAGAGATATAATCTTTGGTATCGGTATAAGTCGTACCAACGCAACGCTGGAAAGATCTTTCGCTATTGATTCGCAAAAAGAAAGCCTTTATCTGCGAAGCATCACTGAGTGTAGAACGGGGATTAATCTGGACACATTAAGAAAAGCTATTGAAAAGTTTATCCCAAGAGCGAATCATGAAAATATAATGACAGATGTAGAGGTTATTGATATTGATACCGATACATTTTTTTCAGGTCATTATCATTTAACGGCAATAATTAAAGTTACTTGCCGAGGGCATTATGTACCAGAAATATGGAATAGCGTATCCGGAATATATCGAATTCGCATTGATCCAAAGCCGAGCAACGAAGCTAACCATGTTTCCGTAGAGCTACTCACGGGGAAAATGCTTGCCACTGGCAAAATTGATTAAACTATTCTTAAAGCGGGTATCAAAAGATGCCCGTTTTAATTTTTTTTACATCAAACAAATTTACTTCTCATGAGCAATCGCAAGGGGACAGGCGATAGGAGTTGTTATTCTGCTCTCGCGAGCGGCTTTGAAGAAGTTTACCGCTTTGGCGGTACATTCTTAAAAAGAAGAGTCAAAAGAGCCATGCGAATATACAATCCATTTTGGGCTTGCCGAAAATATGCGGCGCGTTTATCCTCATCAACTTCAAGGCTTATTTCGCTGACTCTCGGCAGCGGATGCATGATAATGGCATGTTTACCCAGTTTTTCAAGCAGTTTTTTATTCAAAACAAAAGAATTTTTCACCCGCTCATAAAGCCGCGCTGACGAAAAACGTTCTTTCTGAATTCGCGTCATGTACAAAACATCAATTTTTGGAAGCACACTTTCCAAATTATCGGATTCAGAAAATTGTATTTTTCGCGAATTCAGGAAAGATTTATATTTTTCTGGTAATTTCAATTTTTCCGGCGCAACTAAAAATATTTCTATGTTATGACCAAGCGAAAGGAGATAAATGAGCGAGTGAATCGTTCTCCCGTGGAGTAGGTCTCCAACCATGCCAACTTTCAAATTATCAATACGACCAAGCTCTTTTTTAATGGTGTACAGATCAAGAAGCGCCTGAGTGGGGTGTTCACCCGTACCGTCGCCTGCGTTGATGATGGGAACTGAAGAAACTTTTGCAGCTCTTTCGGCCGCGTTTGCTTCGGAGTGACGCAGAACAATCATATCGGAATACCCCGAGATAACCCTGATACTATCTTCCAATGTTTCACCTTTGATGGCCGAAGAAAAGTGTCCGGCGCTTTCCGTGGAAATCACTTGCCCGCCGAGCTTGAGCATGGCGGATTCGAAAGAAAGCCGAGTGCGGGTACTCGGTTCATAAAAAATACAGGAAAGGATTTTACCCCGCAGAAGCTTCGGGACTTTATTGCGGCGATCCGCTTTTTCAAATTGATCCGCTTTTCTGAAAATATCTGCAAGCGCATTTGTATTCAGAAATTGTTGCGTGCTCACGATATGCTTAAGACCCATAATTTTTTTGGTCACCCTAACATTAAAACATGATCAAGCTGGTGCTTTTTCTGGTGCCCTTGCGGGGATTGGATTGGAATCAAATACTGCAAGAGTTAAGGATTTGGCACGGCGTTCCTTCTTCTCAATATAATTGACCCCCTATCTCGGCTTCATCTTTGTCTGGGGTAATTAGAATACATTCGTGATTCTCATCAGGAACACCCAAAGTCAGAACCTCTGATGCAAATGGTCCAATCTGGCGTGGTGGAAAGTTAACCACTCCCAATACAAGCTTTCCTTGTAGCTGTTCTTTTGTATAATGTTTGGCGAGTTGTGCGCTTGAAGCTTTTACGCCTACCTCGCCACCAAAGTCTATTTTGAGTTTATAGGAAGGTTTTCTTGCTTCAGGAAATTCTTCAACCGAAATTATTTTACCTACCCTAATATCAAGTTTTTTGAAATCATCGTAAGTTGCCATATTTGTAGTTTATTGTGGATCGGTGCTCTCGGCAGGAATCGAACCTGCACCACCTCCTTCGGAGGGAGGTGTTGTATCCATTCAACTACGAGAGCGGTACGCGCGGATTATGCGCGGAATTCCAATTTAATGTCAACCGCCTTGTCCTTTGATGAGCGGGCGTAGGTGATTCGCGCGGTTGATTTTTTGAACACATCCTCGATCTTTTTGGCGAGCCGCACCGCGAGCTGGTTCTCGGTGGTGGTGATTTCCATGCCGCCGTTCGTTTTTTTCATGGCGATGAGGCGGTCCATCGGGTCTTTTTGGTAGGCGCGATGAGTGAATGCGTGCACGAGGTTTGCCAGGTGTTCCGCGATATTTTTGGGAACATTGCTGATAGCGATCCTTCCTTCGTACTCGTTATTTTTTATCGCGAGACACGCGGGGCAGATTGAGAAAGAAACGCCGAGATCCTCGCGTAAGTTTTTATAGTAGCGAAGATTATGGTGCCACGCTTTTTTGTAATACACAGCATTGCAGGTCGGGCAAAAAACGATGCCACCTTTGCCTTTCTGGTTTTCACGCCATCCCGTCCGCGGCGCCATAAGTTCCAAGTGATGCTTTTTTTGTTTCATTGCCATAGTGGTTTTGTTATTTATACGTTTGCAGTATAGCACGAGGAGGCGAGAGTTTCACCTTGACTTTCAGCTATTATATTGTATTATAGATTGTATATGAAAAAGAATGGTCTGTATTATTTTTTGACGGCGGCAATGATCATAAGCGCAGGATCACTGTATCCTTTTTTGCATGCGCATGCGGCGAGCGCAATCGCCAGCGGAATGATAGTGAAGGGTTCCGGGCCTGAGGTATATTTCATGGAAAATGGCATGCGGCGATGGATCGCCAGCGAAAAGATATTTGATGATCTTGAATTTCAATGGGAGAGAATCCAGACTTTTTCGGACCAAGATGTTTTTGGGTATCCGCGTGGAAAAGATATCGCATCAGGCTCACAATACCCTGATGGCGCGCTCGTGCGCGCCGATGGCGTAAAAGTATATATAACTGAACGTGGCACGCGGAGGTGGGTGGAAACAGAACAGGATTTTATCAATCTCGGGCTTGATTGGCGGGCGGTGACAGATATTTCTCCCGCGCGTCTGCAGCGCGTGCATCAGGGGAAGGCGTTTACCAATACACAGAGAATTCCGTTCCCGCTCACGGTGCTTTTGGATGTGCCGGATAAGGTGCTTGAGGACACTACGGTAAAATTCAGGTTTACCGGCGTGAGCGCGCGGCAAGATATCCGCGCGCTGAGTTTTGAAACATTTCTCGAAGGAGTGGATACAAGCTGGGTCGCGGTTGCACAAGAGCGCGCGATCACGCTTCCTGCGGGGAAGACCGAGGCATATCGTTTCTTTGTGCGCGCAAAAGACCCCGATGGCAACGCTGACCGTACGCCGGAGCTCTATGAATTTGCGACAAAGTTCTCGCCGTATTACGGCATGGTGGCGATCAGCTCGGCAAATGCGCGGACAACTGACCCTACGGCAGAGCATTTCATCATCCAGGGAAAGTCAAAAACACTCGTGAATGTTACCGGGTGGACGGTGGGCAGTGAGAAATATCGCACAAGCTATATTATTCCCGATGCGTATGATGTCACCAACCATCCTTTTTTGGAGCGGAAGGGCGATATTATGCTCAACGATAAAGGCAAGGCGACCATCTATACGGGTGCCGGCGCTTCAGGAGTGAATTTCCGCATGAACAGCTGTATCGGGTATCTGAATAATTATTACAAGTTCACGCCGGCGCTTCCCGCAACGTGTCCGAAACCGAATGTGCTCGAAACGCAGGAGCTTAGTTCATATTGCCAGAAAGTGATTGCGCAAAACGCGAGCTGTAAGGAATCGAACCTCAACGATATATTAATCGATACGGAATGCCGGGATTATATCTCCGCGCATTTTAATTATTCAAAGTGCGTGGAGATAAATTATAACTATTACGACTTTCTTACGGATGAATGGCGCGTATATCTCGCCCAAAACAGGGAAATTTGGGCAAATGAAGCGGATGCTGTTCTCCTACGGGATGAAAACGGTCTTGTAGTGAGCAGATATAAGTATTAATGGCGACACTAAGGATGATGTAACATCTTTTGCCATCTAAGCGTCTGGAGTAAGCGAGGGGTGTTAATCCTCGCTTTTCATTTACTAATAGGACTTACGCGGTTAGCGAACTACTTCGTTAAAACCTCCGCTCTTCCTTCGCCGTAGCAGTACACTACGACTCAGATCAGTGCTCGGTTTCGCCTCGTATTTCATCTAACTGCGTAAGTCCTAACTAATTAAACAAAAATATGGCAAAGAAACTGCTTATTATGGCGAATATGCTGATCGTTTTTGCGTTCATCGGCATACTCACCGCGTTTGCACAGGTCCCTGACACTACTCCGCCGGTCATTACCGGTGTTGGCGCAACGGGCATCGCGCAGACAACGGCAACTATTACTTGGACTACCGATGAGGCGGCAGACGGGCAAGTTGCGTACGGTACGTCGACCGTATACGGTCTGTCGAGTTCGCTCGTGACGGCAACAACGACCGCACACAGCATTTCGCTCGCCGGTCTTACCGCATCAACCACCTATCATTATCTTGTGAAATCAAAAGACGTCGCGGGTAATCTCGCAACGTCAACAGATTATACGCTTACAACGCTTGCGCCGGTTGCCGATACGACTGCTCCGGTCATCTCTGCTATAACAGTTTCGGGTATTACCAACACGTCCGCAACTATTAATTGGACTACCGATGAGGCGGCAGACGGGCAAGTGGAATACGGAACATCGACCGCATACGGCCTGTTGAGCCCGTTGATCACCGCAACAACGACCGCGCATCACATCGCGCTCGATTCTTTGACGGCATCAAGTACATATCATTTTATCGTGAGATCAAAAGATTCAGCGGGCAATCTTGCAACGTCAACCGACCATGCGTTTGTTACGCTTGCCGCGCCGGTTGCTTCATCAAATCTCACGGTGAAATTAAAAGTGGAGCCGCGCGCGCTCAATACGGGAAGCAGGGGAAATTGGATCGAGGCGGAGGTGACATTTCCTCGCGGAACGAATATCCGGACATTAGACGTGGCATCCATCAAATTAAACGGCGCGATTTCGCCGGTGAAAGTGAAAACGACCAAGCAGAAATGGTATGAATCGTTCACGAGAAAAACGCCGAAAGCGGAAATGAAATTCTCGAGGGCGGAAGTCATTGATTTCTTGCTTTCGGGCGCTACGGCGACATCAACCACAGCAACAGCATCGTCAACATCTCCAGTTATTGAGAGACAGCAAAGAAACCTTATCGTATCGGGAACGATCGGCGGAAAAACATTTGCGGGGACTACCTCGGTTTATCTGGTAATCCGCACAGGAGGGATCCCGCCGGTTATTTTCTCGCATAAAGAAGAGAAGCGCGAAAACAAGGAAGAAAGAGAGCATCGGTTCGATCGTTTTATAACGGCAACATCAACCGCGACCACGACATCTCAGGTAGCGACCACAACGACACAAGTCGCACCGACAGCACAGGCGGTACAGAAGCATAAAAAAGACGATGATTCAATCTTTCGCAACCCGTTTCAATTCATTACTGCGCCTTTTGCGCCGATGAAGAAACAACAGAAAGAAATAAAAAAGGAGAATGAAAAGAAGGAGAAAAAGAAAGACCGCGATTAATTAAAAAATGTTCTTTTCAAAGCACGGCGCAACGCGCCGTGCTTTGTTTTTCCACTTGCGGTTGTTTGCGAATTGGAGGACTATAACAGTATGAGAATCATTGCCCATCTCGACATGGATGCATTTTTTGCCGCTATTGAGGAGCGGGACAATCCGCGGTTTCACGGCATGCCTCTTGCGGTGGGGTCAGACCCCATGGGCGGGCGGGGGCGCGGTGTGGTATCGACGGCAAATTATAAAGCGCGCGAATACGGCATTCATTCCGCGCTTCCTATTTCACAAGCATGGCAGTTTTCCGAGGCGGCGCGCAAAAGAGGGAAACCGCCAGTGATCTTTCTGCCGCCTAATTTTGAGCGATACACCGAAGCGTCAGAACATATCATGGCGATCATACGCGCGCACGCGCCGCTTGTGGAACAGGCGAGCGTGGACGAGGCATATTTTGATCTGAGCTTTTCCGGTTCATACGCAAAAGCAGAAAAGATCTGCCGCGCCATCAAGGAAGAAATAAAGCAAAAAGAAAAAGTGACCGCGTCGGTCGGCATCGGCCCCAATAAGCTTATTGCCAAAATTGCATCGGGTTTTCAAAAGCCGGACGGGCTTACGATGGTGAAGGAGGAAAACGCCGAGGCATTTTTGGAGCAGATGTCGGTGCGCGCCATTCCCGGCATCGGCCCAAAAACAGAATCGGTGTTTGGCGCGCGCGGCGCAAAAACAGTGCGGGATCTTAAAAAGTTTTCCCCTGAGGAGCTCGCAGAGCTGACGGGAAAATGGGGTGCGGATCTGTATGAAAAAATACGCGGACGCGATGACGCTCCAGTGGTGGAGGAATACGAGGTGAAGTCGATTGGCGAACAAGAAACATTTGCCGAGGACACCAAAAGCGCAGAACTTATTTTTGATCGGCTTTCCGCGATGTGTAAAAATATCATGACGCGTCTTTCAGGCGACGGCTTCCGCACATTTAAAACGGTCGTTATCACTGTCCGCTTTGCGGGGTTTGAAACAAAAACGCGGTCGCATACTTTCCTCGACCCTCAGCGCACCATGAAGGCGCTTCAAACAGAAGTGTTCCGCCTTATGCTTCCATTTCTCGATGCGCGCGAAAATCCGAAGGGAAAGCTTATTCGACTGGTGGGGGTCCGTATCGAGAAGCTTGCATAGAATATGCAAATGTTGATAATTCTGTGTATAAGCTTGTGTGTAAACCGTTGATAAAAGATTTATACTATTGTTGGGAGTTATTATTAATAATAAATCATATGGCAGTACATTATGTGTGCAATGAATGCGGAGGCGTATCGGATGTACCAGGAGTGTGTCAAACGCAAGGATGTCATTTACACGGGAAGCCGTTGCGGGAGTGCCACTGCACCGACAATAAGCATGGTTTGCCGGAAGAAATAAAAATAGATGATATTGAGGATATCTTGAAGAAAAAGGAGGAATAATCAGTATATTCCGAAGCTCTTGCTTTTTTGACAGATATGGTGTATTATGTCTTCCATAAGTGTAGGTGGGTTTTCTCAAGGTATTTTATCCAAGAACGTCTCCGCGGCAAAAACGTCGGTGTGCGTGAGGAGAGCCGG
>CAYHUB010000009.1:28519-29623 GCA_964359755.1 uncultured Candidatus Saccharibacteria bacterium | reverse complement strand
GTCAATATCTTTTTTGGTCGTGTATTTGCCGAACGAGAATCGTATGGACGATTGCGCGTCTTTCTTGGAAAGCCCTATCGCCGAAAGTACGTGCGAGAAATCAAGCGCTTTGGATTGGCACGCGGACCCGGCAGACACCGCGACCCCTTCGCCATCAAGCATGACGATAAGGTCTTCTGCGCGCACGCCTTTAAACATTATATTTGCATTTCCCGGCAGGCGATTTTCGCGGGCGCCGTTGAGCGATGCGCCAGTAATTTTTTTAAGGACTTCCGCGATGAAATAGTCGCGTAATTTTTTTATTTTTTCTACGATTTCCTTATTTTCCTTTATCTGAGCGCACGCCTCCCCCATCCCTATGACACCGGGAATGTTTTCCGTGCCGGACCGTTTTCCGTATTCCTGCCCGCTGCCGAATATTAACGGCATCAACGGCGTTCCTTTTTTTATATACAACACCCCTACGCCTTTGGGACCATACATTTTATGCCCGGAAAGCGTCATGAGGTCGACCCCCAATTCACGCACATTCATATTTTGATAATATGCCGCTTGCGCCGCATCGGTATGGAATAGGGTCTGAACCCTGGAGCCTGAACCTTGGACCTTTTTATTATGCGCTCGTATGACATCCGCAATTTCCTTGATCGGCTGGATCGTGCCGATCTCATTGTTTGCGTACATGATAGAAACCAACGCCGTATGCTCGGTGAGTGCGCTTTGAATCTTATCCACATCAATACATCCATCTCGAGAAACAGGAGTATGCGTCACCGAAATATGAGGATCGCGCGCAAGCTGTGCCAATGGATTTTCCACCGACTCATGCTCTATTGAAGAGGTAATGATGTGGAGGGGCTTTTTTGTGAGAAGCGCGTGATGCGCGACCCCTGCAAGCGCGAGATTATTTGCTTCTGTCGCTGAACCGGTGAATATCACTTCCTGGCTCAAACACCCCAGCATATCCGCTACCGCGTGACGCGCGCGGTCAAGCGCCATGAGCGCCTCTTGGCCATACCCGTGCACCGATGACGGATTACCAAACCGCTCGGAAAAATACGGCATCATGGCCGTAAGCACTTTTTTATCCACCGGCGTTGTCGC
>CAYHUB010000009.1:0-28419 GCA_964359755.1 uncultured Candidatus Saccharibacteria bacterium | reverse complement strand
CGGAAAAATACGGCATCATGGCCGTAAGCACTTTTTTATCCACCGGCGTTGTCGCCGCATAATCTAAATAAATTCGTTTCATAGCAAGCGAATCAAGAATTAAGAGTCATGGGTGGAAAATCAGAAACTCTTTCTTGCACATAGTATAGAATTTCTAATATCCAATTTCTAATTGATCTAATTAAATCCCAAGCCATATCACTTAATGACCAATTGGGTTTTGGAATTTGGGTATTGATTAGAAATTAGGTTAATGAGAAATTAGCTCATAATTCCTTATTCCTAAAACAGAGAATAATTTCCCGTCTCGCGATTCACCGCAGGCGCATCTTCCTGTAAAGAAGGAACCGCCGGCGCAGCTATGGGCGCGCTTGAGGGCGAGACATACTGCTTCCAATCAACGGGAACAGAACTGAGAACAGAGCTGTATTTAGAGTTGTATTTCACTGCGCCATGCTGTTTTCCGTACTCGAAAATATCGCGGGTAATGCGCACATCGTCGAGACAATAGCTTTTGAGTTTTTCCATATTCCCTTCCCGGAAATACCGTATCGCATCAAGCCCGTGCCCGCTTTTCTGCGTACCGAGCGTCGCCTGCGCGATCGAATCAAGCGAAAGCCGATGCCCCAGCACGTTTGTGACGTCTTCCATGAGGTCGCATGAAGGCAGTGATTTTATTATCACTTCTTTCAGATACGGCTGAATCACCGCATAATCAAAATACTTTGTATTGAACCCAATCACGAGCCCCGCGTCTTTCAGCATTGCTTCAAACGCCGGAATCTCTGCTTCTTCAAACGTGAAAAATTTATCCTGTAAATATGAATAGCACCCGACCACAGACACCTTCAACAGGTGAGGATAATCCCTTCCCCCTACTTCGGAAAATTCATGCTGTGTTTCCAGATCGAAAACAATGTGATCTTTCATGAAATTAAGTCGATATAGACTACTCTTTGACGTTAAACTTTTTCTTTATCTCGATAATCTTGTTCTCCACCTGCGCGAGATACTCCCGGCATTCTGCCGCAAGCCCCAAACCCTCTTCAAACCGTTTCAATCCTTCTTCAAGCGACAGATCGCCCGATTCAAACTGCTTGGTGAGTTCTTCCAGCCGCTGATATGCTTTTGCAAAATCGAATTGTTTTTTCATACTATTTAAATGACTTGTGCGTCAAATGCTCCATCTTTCAGCTTTACCCCTATGGTATCGCCCGGCCGCAATTTTCCTATACTCGATATCACCTCGCTCCCTTTCTTCACGATCGCATACCCCCGTTCAAGCACCGCATGAGGGCTAAAACTCTTCATCAGGCGCACCAAAGCGTCTATTTTTGACTGATGCATTATAGTCCGCTCGTGAAAAAAATTCAAACGAAGAAAAATGCGCTCCTGCATCCGATCGATCTCATGAATTCTCTCCGTAACAACTCCGTCAAGTGCGCTCACCGCATCATCGATGCTCGTGCGCGCCTGAGCATGGAGCGCATCCATCTGATATGTCATGGTGTTTGCCATCGCATCGACAAACCGCGCGATATCGGCGCGATGCGGAACCATAAGCTCCGCCGCATTTGAGGGCGTTGATGCGCGAAGGTCGGCAACAAAATCGGCGATAGAAACATCCTGTTCATGCCCCACGCCCACCACCACCGGCACTACGGACCCAAACACTGCATACGCAACCTCGCGTGAGTTGAACGCCGCAAGATCTTCAAGCGACCCGCCGCCGCGGATGAGCGCAATGCAATCAAGTCCGAACTCTTTGTGGTGTGCATTGAAATACGCGAACGCGTCCGCAATGTTTTTGACCGCGTCCGCGCCCTGCACCTGCACGTGCATCACATACACCGTGAGCCCGCCAAAGCGCTGCCCCAACACTTTCAGAAAATCGCCATACGCCGCCGATTCCCGTGACGCGATAAGCCCGATCGTTTTGGGAATGCTCGGCAAAGAACGCTTGCGACCCTGCGCAAACAGCCCTTCTTTTTCAAGCTCCGCTTTGAGCAGTTCAAATGCGCGCTTAAGCGCTCCCTCGCCTGCGGGCTCCGCCCATTCGACATTCATGCTCAACTTTCCACTTTTTGCGTAAATGCCCGGCCTCCCGTACACCCGCACGCGCATCCCGTCTTCGAGCGGCGCGCGAATGCGAAACACGGTACTGAAACATTCGAGTACCGCATTTTCGTCTTTGATCTTAAAAAATATCCACTTTTGCTGGTTGACCCGATACTCCGAGACCTCTCCCTCAACTACCGCATCGTGTTCATAGAGAAGCGCGTTCAGGCGCTCCACATATTCGGAGACGGAGAAGATCTTTAGGCCTTTCATGGAAAACGAAATCCGCGCTTTTATTGTTGTTCCTGCGGTGTTGCAGTGATTCCTTCTTCACTTCTTTTCTCAAACTGCACTGATTTCATTATCCCGTCCCATGCGCGCTCCATCTTCACTTTTCTGCTGAGGGTGCCGAACAGCTCAAACCGATACTGTTTTCCTTCGAATTTCAGGTTATCCGCACGAAAGATAACCGTTTGCGATTTTATATTTTCCCATCTTCGCTCTTTGCCGGCAATACCGCCCACGGTGATATTTCCTTCGCGCACCAGCGTGCCGCTCACTTCGGAATCACTCATTTTCTCGGCCGATGAAGCAACCAGCACGATGCCGTCTTCCGAGTCAACCACCTGTACGGAGATCATGCCCGGGGAAGCAGGAATATCGTTTACCTGCCATGCTGACGGATAGAAAAAGGCGGCACCTCCTTTGATATATTTTGCCTGCGCCGTAACGATTTTCTCTCCCCTTATCATCGCGGGCGGGGTCATTTTTTGATAGAAGAAAAATACTCCGATGCAAACCGCCGTAAAAAAAATTGCCCCAAGCGCGATAAGTATAAATAATGTTTTACGAGTGACCATCCTTTTATTATACTCTATCTTTCAAAAACTGTCCTGTGTAGCTTTTTGCAATTTTTGACACCTCTTTCGGCGTGCCTTGCGCCACGACATATCCGCCTTTATCGCCGCCATCGGGGCCAAGATCAATGAGCCAATCACTCGCCTCGATAACATCGAGATTGTGTTCGATCACCACGACCGTATTGCGCTTATTCACCAACCTCCGCAACACGATGAGCAGTTTGGAAACATCTTCAAAATGAAGCCCTGTGGTCGGTTCGTCCAAAATATACAGCGTTGACCCCGTATCGCGGCGCGCAAGCTCGTCGGCAAGCTTGATGCGCTGGGCTTCACCGCCCGAGAGCGTCGTCGCGCTCTGGCCAAGCTGAACGTATCCGAGCCCGACTTCGCGCAAGGTTGAAAAAATAGCGTGCAGTTGGGGTACGTTCTTGAAGAACACATACGCCTCCTCGATGCTCATGCGCAATACTTCCGCGATGTTTTTTTCCTTCCAATCTATCTCAAGCGCTTCCTTATTGAACCGCGTGCCGTGGCACTCCTCGCACTCCACGTATACATCCGGCAAAAAATGCATTTCGATCCTTCGCTGGCCCTGCCCTTCGCACACCTCGCACCTCCCGCCTTTCACGTTGAAACTGAACCGCCCCGGTTTGTATCCGCGTATTTTCGCTTCCTGTGTAGACGCGAACAAATCGCGAATAACCGTGAATGCGCCCGTATAGGTCGCGGGGTTCGAGCGCGGGGTTCTCCCGATCGGCGACTGGTCCACATAAATAACCTTATTCAATCGCTCTATGCCCAGTATCGCGTCATGCGCGCCGGGTGCCGCTTTCGCCTGATACAGCTTCTGCGCAAGCGCTTTGGCAAGGATGTCGTCAACAAGCGTGCTTTTGCCCGAACCCGACACGCCGGTCACGCACACCAGCTTCTCAAGCGGAATACTCGCATTGATATTTTTGAGATTATTTGCGCGTGCGCCTTTGATCTCAACGAATTGCTGGGGACCCTCGCTGCGGGGCATTGCATCTTTTTTTATCTTGATGCTTTCTGACGGCGCGTGTTTTTTTCCGGAAAGATATGCGCCGGTGATCGTGCGCGCTTTTCTCATTTCTGCGGGCGTTCCTTCAAAGACGATCTTCCCGCCTTCCGCGCCCGCACCGGGCCCAATCTCCACCACCCAATCGGCAGAAAGGATCGTTTCTTCGTCATGCTCCACCACGATCACCGTATTGCCGAGATCGCGCAGTCCCTTGAGCGTATCAATGAGTTTTGCGTTGTCGCGCGGATGAAGTCCGATAGACGGCTCATCGAGAATGTAGAGCACTCCGACAAGCCGAGAGCCGATCTGTGTCGCAAGGCGGATGCGCTGGGCTTCGCCACCCGAGAGCGTTTCCGATTCGCGGTCGAGCGAAAGATACGAAAGCCCGACATCTTCAAGAAAAGTAAGCCGATTAAGTATTTCCTTAATGATCTGAACACCGATCTTCCCTTCCGTATGTCCCAGCTTCAATGAACGGAAAAAATTTCCGCAGTCGGTAATGGAAAGAGCGGCAACCTCTGCAATGTTCTTTTCATAAAAAAGCACCGCAAGCGATTCTTTCTTCAATCGCTTGCCTTCGCACATATGGCATTTATGCACCACCATGTATTTTTCTACCTCTGCCCTGACCCAATCGGAATCCGTTTCCTGCCATCGGCGCTCGAGATGAGGGATAATTCCCTCAAAAGGGGGCGTCGTGCTTCCATAGAGCACCGCATGGAGTGTTTCTTTTGGAAATTTCTCTATTGGCGTTTCTTCAACGGAAAATCCGAGATGATGGGAAAGATCTTCGAGCGCGACCCACAACGGACTGTATATTGATGGCTGAACCGGCTTGATGGCACCCTCCGCGATCGTGAGGCGCGGATTATGGATAAGAAGCGACGGCTCCACTTTCAATTTTTTCCCCAGCCCCGCGCACCCCGCGCACGCACCATGCGGGCTATTGAACGAAAAACTTCGCGGCTCGATATCGGGAATGGAAATGCCGCACTGCACGCAAGCAAGACGCTCTGAAAAGACAAGGTCATCTTTTCCTTCTGTCGCCACCACCATCATTCCCTCGCCGAGTCTCAGCGCGGTTTCCACCGAATCGGCACACCGCGCCCTGTCCATGCGGGGTTCCACCACAAGCCGGTCCACCACCACGTCAATCGTATGTTTTTTGTATTTATCAAGCTGTGCGCGCGCCGCTTCATCCACCGGCATAATCTCGCCGTTGATGCGCACGCGCAAATACCCCGCCTTCGTAACGTTTTCGATAATATTCTTGTGCTCTCCTTTTTTATCATTCACCAATGTTGCAAGCACCGCGACCTCTCTTCCCTTTTCCAGCTTCATAATGGCGTCGGTGATCTGTGTGGGGGTCTGGCGCGCTACCTGTTTTTTGCATTCCGGACAATGCGGAACGCCCAGGCGCGCAAACAAAAGCCGGAGATGATCGTAGATCTCCGTAATGGTGCCCACCGTAGAGCGCGGATTCGGCGAGACGCTTTTTTGGTCGATGGAGATCGCCGGCGAGAGGCCTTCGATCGTATCAACATCGGGCTTATCCATAACGCCCAAAAATTGGCGCGCGTACGAAGAAAGCGATTCCACATACCGCCGCTGGCCTTCGGCATACAGCGTATCAAATGCAAGAGAAGACTTCCCTGATCCGGAAAGCCCCGTGATGACGACAAATCGGTTGCGCGGAAGCTCGCAATGCACATTCTTCAGGTTGTGCGCCCGCGCACCTGAGATGACTATTTTCCCATATTGGAAAACGTCTTTTCTTTTCATAGCACTGCATTGTATACCTTTTTACAAGAAAATGGAAGAGCTCATATGAGGACTATGCTTCGCGGTATTTCGTGAGGAATTCCTTCTTGAAATCAAAGAAAGTATCATTGATGATTGATGCGCGCATGGCGTCGACAAGATGCACGATAAAATACAAGTTATGAATAGTAGCGAGCCGAAGCCCGAGCAGTTCGTTTGCCCTGAAAAGATGATGGAGATACGCTGTGGTGTAGTTCGCGCACGTATAACACCCGCATGTTTCCTCTATCGGCCCGAAGTTTTCCTTATGTTCCGCTTTCACGATATCTCTTTTTCCGTATGCCGTCAGAAGCGTGCCGTTGCGCGCTATTCTCGTAGGAAGCGCGCAATCAAACAAGTCTATCCCTTTTTCCACGCCTTCAAACAAATCTTCTATTTCGCCGATGCCGAGCATGTGCCGCGGCTTATCTTCGGGCAATATTTCATTCACTAATGCGACGATCGTCGTCATATCGTCTTTATCAAATGACCCGCCGATGCCGAATCCATCAAAATCAATGCTCGCGATATATTCCGCGCTTTGTTTTCGCAAGTCGGGATACCGCCCGCCCTGCACGATACCGAAAAGCGCCTGATCTTTTCTTGTGTGCGCGTCAAACGAGCGCTTCGCCCACCGGTGCGTCCGTGCAAGCGAGGCTTCCATCTTTTCGCGCGAAAGAAGCGGCGACGTGCATTCATCAAACGCAAAAATGATATCCGCGCCGATGTTTTCCTGCATCTCAATAGAACGCTCCGGCGTGAACCGATGTTCACTCCCGTCGATATGTGACTTAAATGTCACGCCGTCTTCGTCCACGCGCACGAGGTTGCCGTGCTCCGACACCGCTTCGTCTTTTTGCGGGCGCTGTTTATCTTTCCCAAGCACTTTTGCGATGCCGTGCCCCCGGGCAAACCCGAGCGAAAACACCTGAAATCCGCCCGAATCGGTCATCGTCGGACCGTCATAGTGCATAAATTTCCCGACACCTCCTGCTTTCGCCATGATAGCTTCGCCCGGCTGTAAATAGAGATGATAGGTGTTTGCCAAAACGATCTGTGCGCCAAGCGCTTTGATCTCTTCGGGGGTGATCGATTTTACCGTGGCGAGCGTCCCTACCGGCACAAACGCGGGCGTGCGCACCGTGCCGTGCGGCGTCGTCAAAATACCCGCCCGCCCGAGCGCACCGGTAAGTCTTTTTTCTATTAAAAATGTTATCGCTCCCATTTTATTCTCAGTTCCTTCATAATCGCGATATCTTTTGCAACCGCATCGTGCTCTGTTTCGCATACGAAGTTTATTTTTTGTAATCGCGGCTCTTTCACGAGCGCCTCAAACCCCGCAAGCCCTATCATGCCTCCGCCCAAGTGCTCGTGCCTGTCTTTTTTCTCCCCTAACCCCACCTTTGAATCGTTGCAATGCGAAAGTTTCAAATGCGTAAGCCCCACGATGCGGTCAAATGTATCGAGCGTTTCTTTCACATGCACATCATCCCTGATGTCGTAGCCCGACGCGAACATGTGCGCCGTATCAAAACAAATACCGATGGCATGCCCGCGCAGCTCATGCATAAAAAAGGCGAGGTCCTCAAATGTGTCGCCGATGATTCCTCCCGCACCTGCCGACATCTCAATAAGAAGCTCTGCGGTATGCGCGCCGTCAAGGACTTTTTTCAGATTCTCCGCGATTTTTACACGCGCCTCGCCTTTGTCGCCGTCTTTTGCCGACCCCACATGCGTCATCACATAGCGCGCGCCCAGCGTACTTGCTCGTGTAAGATCTTCTTTGATAAGACGCACCGAACTTTCTTCAATGCGCTTTTCTGCGGAAGCAAGGTTGATGATGTACGGCGTGTGCACGTAAAACTCCTTTTGTCCGTATTTTTTTATGTTTTCTTGAAATTGTTTCACGAGCTCGTCGGTGAGCGCGGGAGGCGGGCCGCCCTGCGGAGAACGCGAAAAGATCTGAAACACCTCACAGCCGAAATCTGCCGCCCGCTCGGGTGCCTTATCGATGCCTCCTGCGATGGAAACATGAGCGCCAAATAACATGGATAGAAGATAATTACTATAATTCCTCTCTATGACCCTTTCTTTAATCCTCTCACGCCCTTTATTTATATATAATTATTGAAGGGCTGCGCTTCCGTTAAGATAAAAGAAATGATCATAGAGAGGAATTATTACCTAACCACCGAAAAACATGCGGTGATTGCGGCGGTTTCCGCGCGCAATGTCCGCTTTCCCAACGATACGATATGAAACCCGTTTTGGGAAGCATACGCAACCTCTGCATCGCTAAAACCCCCTTCGGGACCGACAAACACGTTTACCCCGCCCGAGAGATCGTGCGTACGCGCAAAATCTCTTAGATGCTCCGCTTCCCCAATATTATGCGCAAGCACGCACACCGCGCCGCTCTCTTTTGCCTCCTTGACTGCGCTCTCAAATGAACTGATTTCATTAATTTCGGGAATTATCCCCCTCCGCGACTGCTCGGCCGCTTCCTGCGCGATCTTTCGCGCGCGGATAAAATTCACTCCCTGCTTCACCGAATGTTCCGAGAGCACGGGAACAAACCGGGCCACGCCGATCTCCGTGCATTTTTCAAACACCCACTCCATCTTGTCTTTTTTGAGTACGCTCTGATACAGCGTCACCGTATACTCCGACTCGTTTGTGTTTTTCCCGCACGCGCCGATTTTCACCGTCACGGCGTTTTTTGTAATACTTTGTATTACTGCCTCTCCTTCGCTTCCCTTTCCATCAAGCACGATGATCGTATCCCCTATTGTGTAGCGCAACACGCGCGCCAGCTGATGGCATATGCCCGCGTCGGTGATAACGATCTTTGCTCCTCCACTAATTGGCTGGTCAATAAAAAAACGCATATTATTTTATTTACGAAGAAGATGGCTTTTGTAATCAAAGTATTTTGCTCAACGGGCATGATGCATGATCATGCCGCCGTGCCGTGCAATACTTTCTCCCATAATCAATAAGCCGGTAGGTAAACGCGAACCATTCTTTTTTGGGGAGTATTTGCATCAGGTCGCGTTCTATTGTTACTGCGTCGGCGTGATCGGTCAAGCCAAGCAAACGCGACAGCCGTATGACATGCGTATCCACCGCGATACCTTCCACAATGCCATACGCATTGCCCAGCACGATATTTGCGGTTTTGCGCGCAACCCCGGGTACCAACAGCAACTCTTCCATTGTGCGAGGTATTTTTCCGCCGAAATCATCACGTATCATGTTTGCCGCGGCAAGTATATTTTTTGTCTTATTGCGGAAAAAACCGGTGGCGTGAATGTCTTTTTCGAATTCCTTCGGGTCCGCATCAGCGTAATCGTCGAGCGTCCTGTATTTTTTAAACAGTTTTTCCGTTACTTCATTCACCTTTTTATCGGTGCATTGCGCCGAAAGCACCACCGCGACCACAAGCTCCCAGTTATTGGAATAGCGAAGCGCCATACCGGTTGCGGGAAATAGTTTTTTCAGCGCGCGCACGATGTTTGCCGCCTTCGCTGTGCGCGCAATAAGAGCACGCGGAGCAATCGTCTGTTTTGTATTTTTTGTATGTCTCACGGTCTACGTTCTCCTCGTTATATTTTATTTTCTTTTCAGCAGCGCGAGCGCGCCGTAAAGACCGGACATGTCACCCAACTGCGCCGCGACTATTTCGGGAAATTCAGGGAAATTGCCGAATTCCTCCACCTGTCGTTTCACGTCCGCGACAGAAATGCGATGGCGCATCACCGCGCCGCCCAACACGAATATCTCAGGCGACCACAGCGCGATGGCGTTATTTACGCCGATCGCCAGCCACCGCGCCGCCTCTTCCCACATCGCGGGATCTTCGATATCCTCGGGCGATTTACCGTATCGTTTTTTTATCCCATTGCCGGAAATATAATATCCAAGCTTGTGGATTCCGTCTACGATCTGCCGATGCGGTTCAAACCCAAATGCTCCTTCGTCTAATCTTCCGTCCGTCACCCGCGCACCGCCCACGCCGGTGCTTACCGTGAAATACGCAACAATGCGTTTTTCTTTTCCCGCGCCGAACACCGCCTCGCCAAGAGCACCGAGCGCGGCATCGTTTTCAAGACGCACCGGAACGTCGAGCGCCTTCTCTAGCGCTTCTTTTAAAAATACATCTTCCCATTTTTCAAGATTCGGCGCGCTTAGCAGCACTGTTTTTTCTTTATTCAGGATCCCGGGAACGCCTCCTGCGGCGGCGTTGATGATCATGTCGCCGCACAGCTCCCGCGCGCAGTTTTTAAACGCTTTTATTCCTTCGGTAAAATCAGGCGGGGTAGGAATAATTTTCTGTTCAAGGATCGTCTCCCCGTCATGCGACACCGCAATACGCATATTCGTCGCCCCGATATCAAAAAGTAAATACATACAATTGGGTTAATTATTCCATCATTTTTTTAAATTCTTCCACCATAGGTACTTGTTCCGGCTCGGTGCCGTAATGCAATGCGCAATAATACGCCGTCCAATCGGCAAGTACAAGCGACGCAAACACTTTATGCCACCTTGACTCCCCTTCCATCTTCACCGCTTCCACCGAAAGCCCTCGCGCCTCATATAATCGTTTGGTCAGCTCCATGCGTTTGGCAATGCGCGGATGATCGCTCTTGTCGGTAAGAAATATAAAATGGAATTTGTCTGAAAGCGATTTCGTGGAATCAATGACATCAAACCCCGTCATTTCATTGTGATTGAGCTCGGCGAATGTATTATAAAATGCGGGGATCTTCGCGCTTTCGTTGAGTTTTATCTTCCAGGTATACGCGATCGCGCAATTCTCCGATGATGCGTAGATCACCGGTACTTTGCCGCTGATCTTTTCTGCAAGCGCTTTTCCTTCTTGCTCATAACGCGACGAGTCAAGAAGCGCGGCAAGTGCGCCCGCTTCGGCAAACCCCGCATCATCCCCCATAAGCTTCATTAATGCTTTCAAAATAAACCCTGTCGCGTGCCGCGGCTGAATTCCGGTATTCGGTATGCAAATAAAAGGAATGGCATGTTCTTTGGCCAGCTCGATCAATTTCCCGCCGCTTGCGATGACCGCAACGCTTATCCCCTGTGCGTATGCCGCGTTAAACGCATCACATGTTTCCTCGGTGTTGCCCGAATACGAGACCGCTATTAATACGCTTCGCCGCAACGCGCTCTCGTGTACTCGCGGCAACCCGTATCCGCGATGGATATATATCTCCTGCTTTGCATCATGCGCGCGCATCAACTCCGCCGCCAACGCCGACCCCCCCATGCCGGCGACGATATACGCATGCGACTTCACAAGACGCTCGCCGTTGTGAACGTCGGGCTCATAGGCAAACTGAGTGGGGAAATTTTTTATAACATCACTGATCATATAGTTCCTTGTTCGTGCTTTGTGATCACGGCAAACGCGTTGTTGCGCTGTGCCGTTGCCGCTTGAATTAATGCATCTTTTACCTCGTGAGGGCGGCCCACCTGTTTCAATACAAAATTCTCGTGCTCGCTTGCGGTACGCGCGAGAAGATTGCCGTAATTAAGCACCGTGGGGATGATCCCGTGGATCTCCACGGTAATATCCTGAATGCGCGACAGATCAAATTCGGACACCGTGCGCGCAAAAAGCCCTTTTTGATCTATCGCGATCACCCGCTGGTTGGTGAGCACCCATACATCAAGAAAAAAATCGGCAAGGATGATAAACAACGCTATCCAAAACAAATGCAGAAACAACAGCATCCCCAGCGTCACCACCGCGCGCAACGGCGCGTTCTCGTCTGAAAGCTGCCCCATCGCAAAAAATCCGACGCCGATCAGTACAGGCACAAAAAGAATGATCGGGATCATCTCGGCGGCAAGAACAAGCCAGTGCCGGTGGTATATCGAAAGCATCTTTTCTCCTTCCCGAAAAGTGATCATAGAGGGTTTCTAAAAAGATATCCACGCATTATCTCACCGATCGCGTCCCAATCCGCGACCGAAAGCACTGAAAGTTCCAGGAAAAAAATCACGAACGACCCCGCAAGAAACGCCAGTATCATTGTGCGATGCTTATCTTTCTGTAAACGATAATGAAAAAAATGAAACAGCACTATCACGCTGCTTATCAAAAAAAGCGCCATTATTGCGGCAAATATGAAAAATAGCGCTTGTGCCATTAGGGTCATTATATCATCCGCTGTGATTCCTTTCAATGTGAAATACTGCGCTCATTACCGCGTATTTGACTCTTTTGCAAAAAGATTGTATTATGCTTTTATAAAACCAGATACGAAAGAAGGACATTGAAAACAAAATAACCCAAGCTGTTCAAAAAAAGGAGGATGAGATGAAAAGAAGCCCATGGCAAAGCGCATTGTTCTTAGTTGTTTTTTCAGTATTTCTTTTCTTCGTTGCGGGATGCGGCGAAAAAAAGGATGAACCAAGCGGCGGCAAAATACCGACGGAAACGACAACCGAGCCACCGCCAACGCCAACGGAACCGCCGTTGCCGCCACCACCGCTACCGCCGGTAGAATTGCCACCGCCAGCAGAACTGCCGCCACCGCCACCGGCCAACGCCTACACCGTCGGTGGGACGGTCAGCGGTATCACGGGCTCGCTGGTGTTGCGCAACAACGGCGCGGACGACCTCGCCGTAGCGGCCAGCGGTAGCTTCACCTTCGCCACCGCGCTCGCGGACAACTCGGTGTACAACGTCACCGTCGCGAGCCTTCCGGCATCGCAATCCTGCGTGATGGCAAACAGCAGCGGCAACATCGCCGGCGCGAACGTAACGAACGTAGTCGTTACCTGCACGACCACATCACCACCTCCTCCGCCGCCGATACCGCCACCACCTCCTCCGCCGCCGATAACAGAGCCAGCGCAACCCGCTTCTTCTGTACTCATCATAACAACAATCACTATGCATGAGACGCGGCTGTTATGGACTCCGACGGTGAATCAGGTCGTAACAAACAGTGGATATCGTATCTACCGCACCAGAATCAGCTTCTCGTATCCAACCGAGTTGCTTGCCACCGTCGGCCCAGAAGTAACTTCATATGGAGACATCTTCAATCTGAACCTGGGCGAAGAACTTGTCTACTATGTTGTTGCCTTCGAAGGAAGCTTTGAAGCAACATCCAACAGCGTCAAGGTGAGAATTCCTGGATATTTCCCGGCTCCAGTGATCTCTTTCGAGTGGCCGCTTGACGGCGCACTCATAAGCGGACTCACTGAGGTAGTGATCAATACGAGGCCAAACTTTACGATCTCGTCAATCGCTTCTCCGCCGGCGAAAGCAGATTTATTCATCGACGGAGTGCTTGTGGCAAGCAAAGCGCCAGCGACTCAATCGCCAAATCCTTTCAACGGGGCTTACTTAACAGGATCGCTCCAATGGATCTTGTTTGAGATTGATACCTCGGGACTCGCGGAAGGAATACATACGCTCTCTGCAGATGTGACGGACATGGAAGGAAGAGTGCAAAATATTTCCATCGCCGTAGAGGTTAACGCCGCGCTTCTGCGAAAACGGGCATTGAACTTTCTCTCGGTGAATTTCGCCTCCCTTTCCTTTCTTAACCAAAACTACGGAGGGATAGCGCTCAAGTGGGATACGCTTCCCATTCGCATTGAAGTGAATAAGCAGTTTACGGAAGAAGTATTTACCGCGGTGCAGGAGGCGACGACCTTCTGGACACGCCACACAGGCGTTCCTTTTGATGTCGTGTGGGGAAGCGACGTACTGGTGGATACCGCAAGCTCTTGTTTCTCCATCGGATCAATAACATGGAGCAAGGCCATTCGCATCCAGCCGGTTGCTGATGCCTCGATCGACGCATGCGGAGTAACGGCATCTGCAATATACGCACGCTCATTTATTACCTGGAAGGTGCCCGCAGGCACCATGAACGCGATGCTCATTGAATTAACAGACCGAGCTACCGGGCCGCCGCCTCTCCATCTGACGGAATTAAGCGACCCCGCGATACTAGGAGGAACGCATCTCAAGCTCTTTGGAGCAATTGCCAGAGAGTTGATGTATTCATTCCCCACTAATCCCACATGGAAGGTGCTTGCCGATCCATGGGGAAAAATCGCACTTGAAGGGGTCATGCAGACCCCGAAATACTGCGATCATACGTATTCCTCGGTCTACTGTTTCAGCGGGAATGGAATACGCTCCTCCGCCGTATTAGGAGAGGCGATCAGGATCCTCTATTCTGAATTTCTCCCTGGTCAAACCATCCCCCTTCCTGTGCCATAGCTACAACCTCTTGTAGTATATCAATAGAGAGCTGACGCGAACCCGCGCCAGCTCTTTTCTTTTCAAAAATTTATGAAGTCGGACTTCGTAAGATTCTATTGGCATGCCGTAGCTGTTTTTATTTTCGCAGAACCCTGCCTTTTTATAACAATACGCCCGCCTTCAACCGCAACAAGCGTCGACGGCGCAGATGCGCGCTTTCCTGTGTTTATATAAAAATCTACTCCTTCACCGAAATATTTTTTCGCTTCGCTGATGGTCGTTGCGGGCGACATGCCTTCGCTATTCGCGCTTGGCGCCACTAATGGTCCTGTTTTTTGCAAAATCCGTCTCACGCGAACGCTCGCCGGCACACGAAATGCAAGTGTCTCCATGCCTCTGTGTAAATATGTATATTTCTTATGGGGGCATGCCAAAACAACGCTCACCTTCCCCGGCCATACGGCACTCAGTATTTTTTTGGTTTGCGTATCTATCTTCACCCCAAACCGCGCACAATCGCGCACCGAGGCGATGAGTATGATGAGCGGCTTTTTTGGATCACGCTTTCGAAGCCTATATATGCGCGCCACCGCTTTTTTAGACAACGCGCTTCCTACAATGCCATAGAGCGTGTCTGTCGCAAGAACACCCACACCGCCATGCTGTAAAATTGCCGTTACCTCTTTTTGTGAAGTTTTTACCATATTTCTATTGTACTCATGTCAGTAAAAAAGAAAAAGCCCGGTAAGTTTACCGGGCTTTTTGCATCAGAAATCATATGATCTCATCGATAAGACCATATGCAAGCGCCTCGCTTGCGGACATGGAAGTAGTCTGCTGGCTTATCTTTGCTATTTCTTCAAGAGGTTTTCCCGCTCTCTCGGCAAGGGTGGCATACACTTTCCACTGCACCTTCTTTCTTGCCTCGATTACTTTGCTGATTCCCCTTTCCATTTGCCACACACTCCCTTCAATGGTGGTTATGATGTCATGGATCGTAAAGCGCGTATAGTGATGCGCCTTTCTGATATGACATCCCTGCAACACTACCAATGCCATGGAGTGGCACGCTCCGCCGGCAATTCCTGTTACTGTCTCTTGATCTCTCAGAAAATGATAGAGCTCAAGAGAAGGCACCACCTTCCCTCCCCCGCTGTTTATATACAGAACAGGAGGGGTCTCTTTTTTTGCGATGGCGTGTCGCAATAATTCGATGGTTTTTTTCGTCTTCTCAGCGGTAATTTTCCCCGCCAGTACCACATTCTTCGTTTCTTGTAAAAGAACGTCATTGCTCATTTCGGCTCCTCCTTTCTTGCAATTTTATTCTCTGTATGGTAACATATCCTACATCAGAATATGCTATATGTCAAGAGGAAAGCGGGGGTCGACTTTCTTATATTATAGAAATAAGTAAAATAAAAGCTATTTATTTATGGAACACACACCATCGCCGGAAGAAATAATGACTGAGGAACAAAAAAAAGCGAGCGAATTAAGAGACGAAGCGAGGAAAGATCTGCCTGGAGTAATGAAACGGGTATCAGAACTCACTGCTGACGATGAAGGGTTTGTAAAAACGCCGGGAATGGAAGAATCAGACGAAGCGTTTGATGACAAAACCGAGGAAGAAAAGTAATAACAAATTCTTATAAAACAAAAACCCCGGCGATGCCGGGGTTTTTGTTTTATTGTACTGCCTCATTAAATAATTCAGAAAGCGAAACGAATTGATATCCTTCGTTGCTTAGTGTGGTAATAATTTCAGGCAACGCGTCGGCATCAAATGTGCTCCTGTCGCTTGCGGAGCCCAAGTGCATAAGCGCAATACCGCCAGGAATTGCTTTTTCAACAACTCGTTTTTGCACGAACGATGCGTCGCGTCCGTCTTTCGCTCCTTGCCACCCGAGCGAATCCACCGTCCACCGCACTGCGACATACCCAAGGTCATTTGCGAGCGTTATCGTTTTTTTTGTCGGCGCACCATACGGAAACCGAAAAAATGGCACGACCGCAATATTCTGCTTTTCGGCGATCTGTTGCATGCCGGTTATCTCTCCTATCACTTCTTCGTCCGTCAGCGTGGAGAGGTCTTTATGTGTCACTGTATGATTTGCGACCTCCCCGCCGTTGTGCACAATACGCGCTCCGATATCGGGAAACTTTTGCATAAAATCCCCAGTAAGAAAAAACGTCGCATGAAGACCGTTGCTTGCAAGTGTTTGCAGAATCTTTTCTACGCCTTCGGCATTTCCTCCGCCATCGAACGTCAGTGCAAATATCTTTTCGGCAACAGGAACTCTCTCTACATCCTTTCCTATAAACCGCGCGAGGATACCCGCATAATCGATAACGGGTGCCGCTATCTCTGCCGCCGTTCTAATATCCGCGACAGACGCAGAACGAAAAACGGTCTTTGCGCTTTTTTCCACAGGAGCAATGGGCGCACTACTGCCGCCGGCAGCCATCCAGAAAAAAAGCGCTACCGCGAGAAGAAAGACGCCTACAAGGAAAAATTGTACTGTTCGCGGATGCATGGTTTTCTCATTTTCTGATTATTGCGGAAGCTCACATGATGTCTCACCTCCACCCATAAGCTCACATAAAATATCGTGCGGAATAGGAATAGCGGCGCGCACCGGGCTTACGCCCGGATAACGCCACGCGGTGATGACGCGCAGTTTCGGCCTGCCTATCTTTGTTTTTATTTTCAGCGGCTGATACATGACCCACACTTCTTTTTTGTGCTTTCCTCCCGTGGGCTGCATGACCGCAATCGTTTCAGGAGCGACACCTTCTTCCACGCGCGCCGGCGTGTGGATCACGCGGCGCACCAGCCCTTCAGAAATGCCGTAATACATCATTTTCTGAACGACATGCATCGTCCAGCTTAGTTTCTCGTCGTCTTTAGGAGCCTTAAAACGCCCAAACCCTCCGAAAGGAGGGTTTGGTTGAGCTTTTCTGATATTAGTTCTGGAATGCGGCATCAATGATTCTTTTGACATCAGTGGGCTGAGTGGCATCTTGGAATGGTAATGCGCCCGGAATCACTGACTTCTTTCCGGTTGGCGATATCACCACGCTGTATGGCGTTCCGCGGGCACCCGCGGCAACCGCCGCTTGCACGTCTGCCTCGATTTTTGCCGCATATTTTCCGCTCTCAAGGCATTGCGCGAACTTTACCGCATCAAGCCCGACAAATGTTGCGATCTTGGGAAGTTCTGCAGCATCAAGTCCGTTGTTTGTCGGCGTCACATCCATAAGTCGATTCGTGTATGCCCAGAACTTGTCATTACCTCCAAGCTCGCCCGCGCATTCGGTCGCTTCCGCTTCCTTGCGCGCTTTGCTATGGAGCTGGTCGATCGGGAAATGACGATAGACCCACGCCACTTGTCCACTATATGCCGCAACAACCTGCTGCATGGTCGCATGGAAGCGCTTGCAAAATGGACACTCAAGATCGGAATACTCTATCACTTTCACCGGCGCATTCACATCGCCGAAAATATGATCATCAGCGGAAACCGGCTTGACGGTAATCGCCGGTTGCGCGTTTTGTCCGTTGGGAGCTGTTGCCGGTTCGGTAAGTCCCGCCTTTTTCGCAGGGTTTGGAACAGCCGCATTTCGTTCAGCAGAACCGCCGTATAAAATAGCAAGCGCCACGATAACCCCTGCCGCAATGATCGCAACAGGGACAGACCATGTGTTTGCTTTTTGCTGCACTGATTCTTTTTCGGCTTCAGGAGAAACCGGGGCGGGCTGCTGTGTCTCGTTTTCCATATATCTGCTTATGTTAATAAATGATTAATTTGCGAATGCGGCATATGCACTCACCAATCCGTACCCGTAGACATCATCTTGTCCTGCGGTGCCAAGATCGGTGGCGGTCGCCTCAAGTTTCGCCTGCACTTCTTTTGGATCCCATGCGCCGTTGCAGTTGACGTCAAATTCGCTCACGCAGATGTTGTCAGCGTCGAATGCGGTGTCGGTTGCCCGTTTGAGCACAAACGCGACCGCTGCCGCAACGTGCGGCGATGCCATTGAAGTGCCGGAAAATGTCGCGTATTTTGTACCTTTGTATGTTGAGTAGATGCTCACGCCGGGAGCCGCAAGATCAACTTCCGGACCCCGCGAAGACCAATACGGAGCAGTGTTTGAAAAATCGGTCGCCGCAACAGCGATTGACTCAGGATATGCCGCGGGATATGAAACGCTGCCACCGCTGTTTCCTGCGGCCGCGACCACCACCACTCCTGCATTCTGTGCGCGGATAACCGCATCATGGAATGACTGTACGTCCGCGGTCGTCCCCAAACTGAGATTAATTACGTGCATGTCGTTTACAACCGCCCAATCGATGCCATCGATGACATCGGAAAGATACCCTGAGCCGTTTCTGTCAAGAACCTTGATTGCGTACACATTTGCGGTATATGCCCCGCCCACCACGCCGATCGTATTGTTGAGCGCCGCCACGGTTCCCGCAACATGCGAGCCGTGTCCATTGTCGTCGTTCCAACTTGAGGTATAGGCAACCTCGCTCACCCCGCCTTTGATAGTACCCAATAGATCAGGGTGCGATGTGCTGATGCCGGTATCAATGATGCCGATATTAATGCCGCTTCCCGATTCCCCAAGCGTCCATACGCGATCAGCATTGATACGATCAACGCCCCACGGGAGCACCTGTGCAGGCTGTGTCGCGGAAGGTTTTGTTCTTTGAGCGGTAGCATCCGCGAGGGCTTCTACTATGATATCGTCCTCAACCCGCACCACCTTTGCATTCTTAAGCAGTTTTATTTCTGATGCATCATCCGCATACGCGACAAACGCCCCGCCATGCCGCAGCTTCCGCACCTTCATGCCGCGCGCCGCGCTTACAATCCTTCCTTTTTCACTATCGGAAACGCCGTCTTTGAATACGACTATCTTCCGCTGGGGGAGGTTTGTTTCATCAATCTCTGCGGATACGAATCCGAAGAACCCGGTAATGAAAACCGCTACCAAAAAAGCACTCACAAAACGAAAATAAGGCCTTTTCATATGGTCATGTTAGCTAACATTAAATGTCCTTATATAGTACACCAAACGGCAGGAAGCGTCAATCGCATTATCCCCTCGCAACGGGGCTTATTTTATCCCCAAAAGCGCTTCGAGCCGGGTCCTATCAAATCCGATCACGATCTCTCCGCCTACGTCGATCACCGGCACGCCCATTTGGCCTGATTTCTCGATCATCGCCTCCTGCGCGGGGATATCAACGGCAACATCCTTTTCTTCGTACGCGATATTATGCTCTTTGAAATAATCTTTTGCCATGTGGCAGTACGTGCACGTCGGGGTCGTATAGATAGTAACGTTTGGCATATGTGTATGATCAGTTATTATTGTTCTTCCACTGTCCACGCAACGCCGTGCTTCTCCTGCATGGTAGAGCGCACCTTTCCCACAACATCCTTCATGTCCCAATCGGATTTTACGAGATATTGATAATTCTTATCCCCAAGCTCCTCGGCAATTTGTTCCGCGTTGCTCAGATTCGTAAGAAATATGACAGGAATATTTGCCGTATTCTGGTTTTCCTTCAATTTTTTAAACATCGTCACGCCGTCCATCTTCGGCATGACAATATCAAGCAATATGATCGAAGGGATATTCTCCTCCGCCATTTTCAGCCCTTCTTCGCCGTTACGCGCCACAAGTGCCTGAAATCCTTCGCGCGTAAATTTATCTTTCAGCGCCTCCGACAATGACGGCTCGTCTTCTACGATAAGGACGGTATGCGATGTCTGTGTCATATATGATTATTATATAGTATATCCGCCAGTATACACCACCCGTGGGGCTTAGCCAAGCCCCGTTAGAGAATTTACTTCACGCTTTTTCTTGATTGTTTTTTACGCAGCAAAACTAAACAGTGCAACACCGGTTGTTATCAATTCTCTAACGGGGCAAGCTGTTTTGTGCCGGCCCTTTTTTGCATCCCTTCAAGTGGCAATACAACGTAAAATGTCGACCCCTTATCTTCTTCCGATTCAAACCAAATACTCCCCTCTACATGTTCAACGATCGATTTCACTAAATACAGGCCAAGCCCCGTTCCTTCCGGATCGTGTTCGCGAACGTTGTCGGCGCGGAACATTTTGGTGAATATCTTGCTGTGCTGTTCATAGGGAATGCCATATCCGGTGTCTGCAACCTTGATCAACAGCATCTCCCTGCTTGTTTTCTTTCCGTCTGCCGATTGCCCTTTTTTAAGCGCTGCGACCGTGAACGATACGGTCCCGTGCTCCGGCGTGTATTTTATTGCGTTTGAAAGCAGGTTTTGGAAAATAATACGTATAAGCTTGGGATCCGCCATTATGTGCGGGATATCCTTTGTGTGCAACTCTTTTACGATGATCTTTTTCTTTTTGATCATTTTCTTAAAATCAGCAAGCGCCGATGTTGCCGCCGCAACAATATTCATAGGCACCGGCTCAACCATGAACGTACCCATTTCGATGCGCGACACATTCAGCAGCGCGTCAACAAGTTCCACCATGCGTTTATTGCCCCGATAGATCTCTTGCAAATATTTTTTCTGCTCTTTCGTGATCTTTCCCGCGTCTCCGTCAAGTAACATCTCGCTGTACCAATTAATACTCGACAGCGGCGTGCGTAATTGGTGCGACGCAAGCGACACGAATTCGGTCTTCGCACGATCAACCTCTTTTTCTTTCGTCACATCGTCAAATACCACCGCAACGAACCGGAGCGTTCCCGTATCGTCCCGCACCGGCATCGCCGCCATGCGAAGCGCAACTATCCTTCCTTTCGCTTCTTCTATATACAAATCATTTTTCGTCGTTGCATGCCCGGTCATAAGCGCAATGCTCCCCGGGAGTTCCTCAAAGAGATATCGCTCGCCGTCTTCTTTATGTATCCGCTCCCACCGTTGCGGGTCGTTCTCAAAATCACTCCCCAGCAGTTCTGCGGCGCGCCCGTTCATCTCAATGATCTCCCCCCGCGGCGCGCGCATCATCAGCACGCCTACCGGCAGATTTTCGAGCAGGACCGCGAGCTTCTTTTTTTCCTCCTCCATCCACCGTTGACGTTCCTCCAGCGACGCAGTCATCGCATTGAACGCATGTCCAAGCTCTTCTATCTCATCCCCCGTTTTTGCGACCGAAGCGCGATGACGCAAATTCCCTGCCCGTACTATCTCCGCGCTTTCGTGCAATGTCTTGATGGGTTTGGTAAGCATGCGGGATATGGAAAACGAGAGAGCGGCGATAAGCGCCGCAAGCGCCGCGACTATCCCATAAAATCGCATCTGCGCTTTCTGTACCGGCAAAAACGCCTCTTGTTTGTCTATGTCTACGATGAGCACCATTTTTTTATCCTCCAAACACATTGAAGCGCCCAACACCATTGCACCGGAATGATCTGCGTACTCATCTAAAATTTCTTTCCCGTTTTCCAGACATTCCCTCACCGGCAACGTATTTACTCCCGTATCATGTATTGGGTCGATTTCTTTCCGAACCGGATGCAGGATTACGCTTTTTTCGTGATCAACGATATACACATGAAGCGTTTTCATATTCATGCCGATGATCGACTCTAACTCCGCGTTCTGTCTTGTAACAAAATTCGCTGAAAGAATATTCTCTAACTTGTGAGGATCAAACACATTCACGATAATACCCAAAAATTCATGCGTATCTTTGTCCGTGATCGGCATCGCAACCACAAAAGGAGAAACGATACCAAAATGAACATCTCCCTGATCAGTACGCACCAGCGCCGGGGCCGCTTGGCCGTCTTTAAAATACGCATCGTTGGATTCGTTCTTACCAATCTCATTTTCATCGGTCGATGCGATGATCGTGCCGTCTTTGTTCAGTATCGAGATACCCACAATCTTTTCATCGAGCGGTTTTTTATTCACCAAAAGATGCCTCTTCAACGCCTCCCGACTCGTTACAGAGCCGGTGGCAATGAGCTGTTTTGTCTCATCCCGTATGTACCCGTCTGAAGAAAAATCATGCGTCCGCGAAGTGATATCATTGAAATACTCCAGTATGCGGAGCTCTTTCGACTCTGCTAAGAGGACAAGCGTATTGGATATCTCTTTTTCCAGAATGGCTTGTTCATTGCGTATATAGAGAACGCCAAACACCACCATCGGGAGTAATCCCGTAAGAAACAAAAAGAACGCGAGTTTCTTGGCGATTCTCACGCGAAAATAAAATCGAGGTGTCTCCTTCTTTTCTGGAGTTTGCATTTTTGCTATTTATCTTCAAACCCTTTCACGGTACCCGTACGCCGGACAAGAAGAATGAAAACGGAATACGCGATGACATATAATACATATTCCGCCATTTCAGGGATTTCGCCCATTGTTTCTTCAAGCTCAAATATTTCATACAGTGTGTGCCACGCGCGGGCAACAACTAAAATCGTCAGCGTCCACACCACCGCCGCCGTGGCGCTATACGTTAGTCCTTTTTGCATCGCACTTCGTGCCGCAAATACCGACAACACACCGAGAACAATTATCGCGCCCGAAAGCGTAAAATACAAAATTTCTTCCATGAAATTATTTAATTATATATTTCTATTTTACCACACATCAGCTAAAACAAAAACAATCCTCATGCGCGAGGATTGTTTTTGTTTTACGGTTTTTCCTAAAATCTATTTTTTGTTTTTCTTTGCAACTATTTTCTTTGCCGGTTTTTTAACCGCGATTTTTGTTGCCGTTTCTTTTTTCGCGGGCGCTTGCGCGACAGGAGCCTTCTGCGAAGCCGCGGGAACATCCTTTACCGCTTCTTTCTGTTGCGCGAGTTTCGCGCGCACAAGCGTATCTACTGTCTGGATAAGCCGTTCGAGCTTCGCATTGACCGCCTCCAGCTGTCTTTTTACATCGTCATTTCCTCTGTTGCTTTCACCAGTAGCTCGTGCGGGCGCGGGATTGCTGAATTCTTTTCTTACAAATCCTTCCGTGCTTTGCCCTCGCTTACCCCCGAAACAATCGTTGCAATATACGGGCTTTTCACCGGAAGGGCGAAAAGGAACTTCACAGCTCTTACCGCAATCACTGCATGTCGCTTTGTGCATGACAGCAGCCTCTCTGTTCCCCGCTCCGCGATCTCCCCAGCTTTTTTTAGGGAAACTCGGCCGTCCGGAATCTCTCCCGCCATAGCGCGACCCCCCTTGATCACTGCCAAACCGATCATTGCCGCCCCCCTGTTTAAAATGTCCCATAAATATAGTTATCGTTTAATAGTATATCGTATGCACGAGTCTGCGCCTTTATGCGAGAAAAAGCAAGCCCTCACACCTATATAGTAGGTGCGGGGGCAAGGATTTGTCGTATGCTCTTACATTTTTACTGAGTTGTACCGGGCAGTTTGCACGCTCCCAACGATCGTATAGCCGCGCCCGCTTTTAAGGCATGGCATTTATTGGGATATGTTGTGCCATTAACGCCGCACACAGGGGTAAATTCTTGCGTGCAGACAATTTGCCCTGCATTGAGAGGAGGTAAAAGATTTGTCGTCCCTGTCCCGCTTGTTGGCGGTGATATGCTTTCCGGCGCGGGACGAATCCCCGGTATTGGTATCGGTTTTAGCAATGGCGCGGGTTGCGATTTAAATAACACATTGCCTTTCAAAGCATTACGCGCGATCATATCGGCAGAAGTCGCCTGTCCAAACGCTTCGCCGTATTTTCCTGCCGCTAAAGCGGTTTTTGCGTTATCAAGATGCTTTTTTGTCTGCGCCAACAAATTTTTCATGCGGGTAATGTCAGTATCAGTAATTTGCGCCCCCGGCTCATCAATGGCGATTCCAAGCGCTTTTATGGACTCTTCCGCGCGCCTTACTTGCTCTTCGGCTTTTTCTTTTTTGATTTCTCCCTGTTCAGCGGCTTTTTCCAAAATCTGGCTTTGCGTTGATTCTATTTGCTCTCTCATCTTCGGAGACATCAGGACCCGCCCCTTTATATCTTCCAACACTTTCATTTTCACATCAAAATCCGGATCCCCAGGACGAGACATTCTCTCTAACATATGAGGGACCATAAACGTTCTCTGCGCCTCCTCCGGCATGGCATTGACCCTCTCCTCAAATTTTTCCATCAGATCATTTTTCACGCCGTCAAATCCTGCCCGACGATTCTCCGGTAATTTTTCCGCAATTTTTTCCATCATCTCCATCCCGCGAAGCTCTCTGAGCGGACTGTCCGGCCGCGCCTCGATAGCCCTTTTCATTCTTTGTTGAAACGCTTCCTGACTATCAAACTTCTCGGGGACCTTCATAAGCGCCTCGTTCATTTTGTCCTGCATCACTCCTATTTTTTGTTTCAACTCGGGATTATTTTCAAATTTCTGCTTCAGTTCGCCAAAAAGCTGCTGATGCTTAACCGAACGATCCGCAAGTTTTTCCATCAGCGTATTCACGTTGGGATTTTGACTGGTCTCTTTCAGCGCTTCAAGCCGGTTTTTCAAACGATCCACGTTGGTTTGATAATTCTGACTGGCTTTTGTGATCGCGCCCACGCGATCAGGGGTAACCTCTTTCATTTTTGCGATTTCCGCCGCCTGTTCATTGGCGATATCCAGCTCCAGCTCGGCTTTCTTCACGGCATTAAACGTAAATGTCCGCTTGATGGATCTGCCCCAATTTTTCAAAAAATAGACCCTGCTGGTCGGCAATATGCCCGGATCGGATATCCCAAGATCCTGAGAAGTTATCGGCTCCTCGGCGGCGGCAACGACAGAATCACTCACCGCATCCTGAGTCGTATCGTCTTGGGCTAAAACGTAATTGAATGTAAAGGCCAAACTCAACGCCAACACCAGCACAAGTAATAATTTTTTCATATGTTTATACTCAGTATAGCATCGCACCCGCATTCCTTCAATAAAGGAGATATCCACTTACTACTCAACAATGGCTTCCCGCGACAAAGCCCGTCGTCCAGCATATCTGCAAACTGTACCCTCCCGAAGGGCGGTCGATGTTCAGTGTGTCGCCGGCAATATAGAGATTGGGCACGACGCGCGACCGCATCGTTTTAAAATCCACCTCTTTGAGATCTGCGCCGCCCGACGACACGATCGCCTTATCCGCGCCAAGCAACCCTTTTACATGGAGCGGAACGGCTTTCAGTAACGAAACTAACCTCACGCGCTCCTCTTTTTTCACGCTGTGATTTGCCGTCTCGCCGTCTATCCACGCAAGCGCAAGGAGTGCGGGAACAAGCCCAGACGGCACCAGCGCGTCAAGTGTATTTTTTATCTTTTTATTGCTTTCTTCGATAAGCAATGTCTGTAATTGTTTTTTGAGCGCGTCATGCTCGTATTTCGGGAACAGATCAAGCATGATCATCACATCGCCCTGCTCTAAAAGCTCACCGATCGTTTTACTCATATTTAACACCGTCGGCCCGCTGATGCCAAAATGCGTAAACAATATTTTTCCTTTTTTCATACCTTGCTTCGTTCCGTTTTGAAACACCGTGAGTTTGACATCTTCCAATGTTACGCCGCTTAGCTTTTTTGCCCACGCATCTTTGAGCGCGACGGGAACCAGCGCATAACTATTTTTTATGACGGTGTGCCCGAGTTTTTCTAACCACACAAACCCTTCCCCCGTCGAGCCGGTTTCGGGGCGTGATGTTCCTCCTGTGGCGACCACGCATGCTCGCCCGACAACTTCTGTTGCATCGCTCAGCCGCACATGCATGTGGTGCGTCTTTGCATCAACCGCAATATCCTCAACCGCGGCGTTCATGTGCACCCGCGCGCCGCCCTCTTGCATATACCATACCAGCACATCCAGCACCGATTGCGCTTTATCGGAAACAGGAAACATTCTCCCCTCCTCTTCTTCTTTGGTCGCCATGCCGCGCCGATTGAAAAAATCGAGTGTGGCCTGCACATCAAACTGCGCGAACGCAGAAAAAAGAAATTGATCACTCCCTTCGTAGTGCGACAGCATCGCGCGGGTATCAGGCTTGTTATTGGTCAGGTTGCACCGCCCGCCGCCGGTGATGAGCAGTTTTTTTCCGAGCGTCGCGTTTTTTTCAAGCACCACAACTGACCTGCCGCGCTCAGCCGCCCTGCCCGCCGCCATCATGCCCGCCGGCCCGCCTCCGATGACGACGACATCCCACACGGTATCAGTTTTCCGTTTTGTAACCATACGATTTTTCTGCTTTTTAGTGTATCAGATTCCACCGCCTCGGTCATTTTCCCTCTTGTAATGCAAAAAGTCGGGATCATCCCAGCTTTTTCTTTACACTACTATTGATAAAATTTCTGCGGCGATTTCTGTAGGCGTTTTTTGAGAGGCATCTACAGTGATATCTGCGAATTGCTTATATAAATTTTCACGCTCTTCAAAAAGTTTTTGGAAGGTCTTTCCCTCAAGACCAACAATACCTCTGGAGTTAGCATCTATGCGCTCTTCTATGCTTTTTGGATCTGCGTGGATATAAACGACAATGGATATATTTTTGAGCAATTCCATTGCCTCCCTTGAATAAATAATACTCCCGCCGGGAGCTATGACTGCATTTTGTATTTTCGAAAGCTCTTTCATCTTTGAAGCTTCCTCTTCAATAAATGAATCGTCCCCCAGTTCATTCAAAATATTTTGGAGTGGCTTTCCATAATCTTCTTCCATCAGCTTGTCGATATCCTGAAAACTCCATCCGAGCGAATGAGCCAGAATGGTTCCGACAGAGCTTTTTCCGGCTCCCGCCATTCCGATGAGTGTTATGTTTTGTTTTTTCATATACTCTTCGGTGTCCGAACACCAATGATTTTAATACTCCAGCTAAAATTGCGCTTTAATAGCTGTTATATATTCAGGATGATCGATAGCGTGCGGAGACCCTTTGATAACCACTAACTTTGCTTGCTTAGCCAGTCTTGCTGTTTCCTCACAGCGAATTTTTAATTGCGGATACTGCCTTCCCTCTTTTTCTCCGTAAAATACAACTGCCGGCACGGCAAGGTCTTGTGCAATTTCTTTTCCGCTTCTCTTCAGTGAATCACTGATTCTTCTTTTTCCGATATACTTTGCTATCCGCGGCTTCATGCTTCGCACATCTTCTTTGAAATCCGAACTTAACGAGCACAGATATATTTTCTTCGGCTTCAATTTATTTGCAGTAATAAAAGCAATAACAGCTCCATAAGAAAACCCTAAAACATAATTGTCGTTAGCTTTATGCTTTTCATAGAAACTTTCAAACTCCACAGCATAATCGGTCATCGTTGCCCGCTCCCAGGTGATAGGAACAAGGGAAACCGTAAATCCTTTTGCGATCAAAAACCTCTTTAACCATACAAATTGCTTGTCGGTAGCTTTCTGCTTAAATCCGGGGACGATAAATATCTTTTTCATACACGTACTATGCAAAGATATTTTACCATTATCGTGAATACAAAATTTTATCTCCACTTTTTAACTATCTCATCAAAATGTTTTTCTGCTAATTCTTGGGTCGCAAACGAATCACTAGATTTAGATTCCTTACCGTGTTCAGTACCTTTCTGAGAATTACGAAACCACTCAATGACATGAACAATAAAACCGCTTTGATCTTTATCAATGGTAATGGTTATCCACTCATTTTCGCTCACTTTAATTTTTTCTTCTTTTATAATCACACCTTTATTCATTATTCATAAGGCATATAATCTGATATTGCCTTTGCAAAAATGGAGTCGCGGATTTCATCTCCGCCAACATTCTCATCTTCAAGTATTTGCACCATTTTTTTGTTATCCTTTTTAAAAATTCCTTGAGCAAATTTTAGATGAGGAGAATCAACTTCTTTCTCAAGTAATTCTGAAATTCTTTCTTTACTTTCTTTCTCAAAACTACTCGTTTTCCCCTCGTGTTCAATCATCTCTGTAAATAACTTATTCCTATTTGGTTTTTGAACTTTAAAAAGTAGCCATGTTTGGAACTCTTCTTTACTTAATTTCAACATTTCTTCGTATGTCGGCATTTCCTTACCACTTCTCTTCCGATATTCGGCGATATGACTCAACATTTGTTTTTGGTCATCGGTAAGGTCGTCATCACTAGTTGGCGCTCCTTTTCCTTGTTGAGCTTTAGAAATTCCCCGATGTAATGATTTTATCTGTTTGAATAAGTCCATATAAGTTATATTTTACTATAAATTAAATCAAATTTCCATCACTATCGAGCGAACAGATCTTACGAAGTCGGACTTCGTAAGATCTGCACTCGGTCATCTGCCACAGAACCGAGCGCTTCGTAGATTTTAATGATTGGTGGGTGTTTCCATTTCATACGCATTTCGGAGTCCGAACCCATCTCAAATTGGCTGCGTCTCCTGAATGAAATCCGAACTTTTTACCAAACAAACCCCAACTAAGGAAGCCG
>CAYHUB010000008.1:11542-33066 GCA_964359755.1 uncultured Candidatus Saccharibacteria bacterium | reverse complement strand
GAGAGTTCAACAAGTAAGTGCGCGGTTTGGCATGCCTATGAACAACTAAACTATCGTGGTATAATAAAAACATGAAAGAATTTCTGAAGAAAAATTTCGCCATAGTGCTCGCTTTTGCTTTGCCGATCGCGCTCATTACTATCGTTGCTTTGAGCGCTTATCTCCCGTCGCTCTTTTTTTCAACCAACTACAACTTTATCTATTCTTCGTGCACGGAGAGCATAAATCGGTATCCGTACTACTGCAATAATTATCTTTCGAAACGCTACGCAGTTGTAGGTGAAAAATTAGTCGTAAGCACGATCGACTCAACGCAAGATTTAGACAAAAACGGTGTACTCGATATCAATGAAAGCTATACCGCCCGTATTTTTTTACATGACACGGAAAAAAACGAGAGCAGAGAAATTACGCCGGAAGAAGCTCAGACGCTTTCACTCAACGGACTTTTAACGTCACCCGACGGCGTTACTGTTTCAAGTAATTCTAACAGAACCGAATTTTTCTTTCCTTTCGGAGGAAGCTCTTCATATGGATATTATCTGACCAAGGGAAGGAGCAGGAGTAAGCTCAGTCTTATCAACAATGACGACCAATATCACTATCAAGCCAATTTTCAATTTATCGGATGGGTTTTACCCGGGAGAAACTAATTCCATACACCTATGAATAAAGAAGAACTGTTACAGGAACTTTCTGCAAAAATAAGCGCCGGTGAAGTAAGCCGCGAAGAAGTAGCGAGTCGGCTTGCTATCGCGCCCGCGGCACGGCAATCGAGATTTTCTCATTTTTCGGTAACGAAAATATTATATATTTTAGGCGCGGCAATAGTCATTGTCGGCATTATTATTTTTGTCGGGCAGATTTGGGATGATCTTGGGTCTTTTGGGCGCATAGTAATTACCCTCGGACTCGGCTTGCTTATTACGGCAACCGGATCGGTGCTATTACAGCAAAAGCCGGAAGACACCATCGGCTCGATCTTTCATTTCATCGGTGGAATGCTTATTCCCGGCGGAGCGGTTGTGATGCTTTCCGAGCTTGATCCGAATTTTGCTTCTTTGTGGCCTGTCGCTTTTACTTTCGGCATCATATTTGCGTTTTACCTGTTGCTGAATACGATACATAAAAGTCCCATACTGACTTTATTTGCGATCGCAAACGGTACGGCGTTTATGTATCTTCTCGTAGAGGCGATCATTGAAGGGCCTTTTTACACCCATAAAGATCTGCATGCGTATCTTACGATGATGATGGGCATATGCTATCTTTCACTCGCGCATGCTTTCCGCGATGGGTGGAATAAAAAACTGACCGACATACTCTATTTCTTCGGCAGTATCGGTTTTTTCGGGGCCGCTTTCTCGCAGGTATTTGATTCGGTTTTCTGGCAGATGCTTTATTTCATCATTGTCCTTGGCGGCCTTTTCTTGTCGGTATATATGAAAAGCCGCAGTATTCTGGCAATAAGCACGCTTTTTCTCATTGCTCATGTTTCGTTTATCACGGGAGAATATTTTGCGGATTCCTTAGGGTGGCCGATCTCTCTGGTGATCCTCGGGTTTGTATTTATCGGTCTCGGGTATGCCTCGGTTACTATTAATAAGGAATATATCAGCGGAGCAAAGTAAACATAGAAAGGGCGCTGCAGTTTACGGACGAGGCCCCGCAGAGGCAGTTGCGGGGTTCTTTTATTTCTGGTATGTTTATTTGGAAATAATAAACACCGTATATCATACAAATATGCTGGCATACAACGAATTGCGCAAAGGGACGTTTATCTTGTTGAACGATGAGCCATGGATCGTTGAAGAATTTGAATTTTTGCGCATGCAAAAACGCAAGCCCGTCGCGAAGGTAAGAATAAAAAGCCTTGTTACCGGCAAAACGCAGGAGCGGACATTTCATCAGAGCGATTCGGTGGAGGAGGTGGCGCTTACAAAAACGTCCGTACGGTTTCTCTATGAAAGCCGCGGCGAGTATTGGTTTGATGAGGCGGGGAATTCAAAGAACCGGTTTTCGCTGAGCAAAGAGGAGATCGCGGATGCCGCACAGTTCTTAAAACAAAACCTTGAGGTGATCGCGCTGATATTTAATGATAAGATCATCAATATCGAACCGCCGGTGAAAGTGGATTATAAAGTGGCGAGCGCGCCTCCGGCTATCCGGGGCAATACCGCTCAGGGAGGCAATAAGACGGTTACGCTTGAAAACGGGCTTGAGATCCAGGTGCCTTTATTCATAAATGAAGGCGATGTTATTCGCGTGAACACTCAGCTCAAAACCTATGTTGAGCGGGTAGGGAAGTAGCGCAAATTCTTGACAAAGCCAATATGTATGGTACCATCACTGCACAAGTGATGGTTTGTTTTTCGGAGGCGGGAAATCGATAATCGGGACATTAACAATACAAAATACAAGGAGGTAGGGCCATGCAGAGTATCTGTACGAAACATAAAAAAAGCATCCATGGGTGTATCGAAAAGATCATAAATACATTCAAGCAGAGTATGATCCAGGCGCCGCACGAAGACCATGAACCGCACAGCACCGTAACTTGCGCGCAGGTGGAAAGCATTCTCGCTTATGCGGCGAGCGCGGGATATCATCAGTTGGAACACCACGAGCCGAGGTGGGAGTCTGTGATCTATAGGCAAAGCCCCGGCATCATGTGCGGAAAGTGCGGAATTTTTTTCACGAACAGAATAATAGAAGAAGCGCGGCGGCTTGGCGTGCTATAACAATCTTTGGTATACTACAAGGAGTGTATATGGAAAAAGCGCAACAATGTGATATTTTTGAAAAACCGCAGGTAGAAAGCGATGAAAGTGTCGCGCAGGCGGCGGAGGCGGCTGTTGCCGAAAACGAAGAAGAGGAGAGCGAAAAGCAGCGGATACGCGAGGCAATGAAAGAAGAAGGTTTCTTGCCCGATAAGAAAAAAACAAACAAAGGAAGAAAGGAGTGGCTTGCTTTTGGCAAGAAATTGAGCGGGGAGGATAAGCAAGAAACACTCCTTTAGCTGAAAAAGCGTATGGAAAAAAATCCCCCAGTCATAACGACGGGGGATTTTTCACTGAAATTTTCTTTTATATTTGCATACATTGCTATATAATTCACAAAAATGGATATACAAAAACTCGAACAATTTTTAAAGGAGAGAGGCGAGGCGAGGTTTAGATTAACGCAGATCAAAAAGGCGGTTTTTCAAGATGCGGCGGAATCCTTTGATGAGATAACTTCCTTACCGAAAGAGCTGAGAGAGGAGTTGGGGAAGAGATTTGATGTTCTGCCGTTTTCGGTTGAGGCAGTTTTGGAGTCTAACGACAAAAAATCTTTTAAGGCGCTTTTGAAATTAGCGGACGGCAAATGTATTGAAACGGTTCTCATGAACCCGAGTGACGATGCCTGGTCTGTTTGCGTGTCGACGCAAGTCGGATGTGCGATGAAGTGCGCTTTTTGCGCGACGGGGAAGTTGGGATTTCAGAGAAATTTGTCGTCAGAAGAGATTTGGGGACAAGTCTTGTTTTGGAAACAGCGAATGAAGGAGGGTCCGGATAAAGCAGAAGGCAGGATTTCCCATGTTGTTTATATGGGGATGGGAGAGCCGTTTAATAATCAGGAAAATGTTTTTGAAAGTATAAGGGCCTTAACCGATAAAGAAATGCTGGGACTTGCTCAACGGGGTATTTCCGTATCGACATCCGGCATAGTGCCTGGGATCGAAAAATTCGGCGAGGAATTTCCGCAAGTTAATTTGGCGATATCGCTCCATGCCGCAAATAACGAACTGCGAAGCGAGTTGATGCCGGTCAATAAAGCCTACGATCTTGAAAAATTGGCAGGCAGTTTAAAAAAATATTTTACCGTATCAAATAGGCAGGTGTTTGTGGAATATATTTTATTGGATGGCAAAAATGACAGCATGGCACACGCCAAAGAATTGGCGGATTATTTGAAAACGATCGGATATCGCCATCTTTTGCATGTGAATTTGATCGTTTTTAATCCTATACAAGGAGCGCCCTTCAAATCGTCATCTCAAAAGCAGGCGCGAGAGTTTAGAAATTTTTTGATCAAAAACGGGATCAGTGCGACCATCAGAAAAAGTATGGGGCAGGATATCGAGGGGGCATGCGGGCAGCTCGCCGGCAGAAAATAGGTTCCAAGGTTTAGTATTGAAAAATATAGAGTCATCGGTTATACTTGTGGAAGTGTTTGCCGATGCCTGTTTTTACTTAAAGGTCTACTCGATTTATCCTCCCTGTTTGTCCAAGATCCGCCAGCTGGCGGAGATTGGAGCACAAACAGCCCCGAGACGGGATTGCGTTTTGTGGCTCAGACAAAACGTCTGAGACAAAACGGGAACACTCCAGCGAAGCGAAGCGTAGTCGTGGTCTTGCGGGTCGGCGGATAACGCCGTTGTAGCTCAGTTGGGAGAGCAACTCCATGGTAAGGAGTAGGTCCGCGGTTCGAATCCGCGCAACGGCTCCCGTTTTGTCTGAAGCGAAGCGAAGTCACAAAACGCAGTCCAGCGAAGCAAAGCGTAGTCGTGGCTCATAATAATTTAAAAATAAAAATATATGTCACAAGAAAATATCATCAAGATGCAGTGCCCAGCGTGCAAGAACTCGAACTATTGGACGCACAAGAATAAAAAGACCATGACGACAAAGCTTGCGCTTTCGAAGTTTTGCAATACGTGCCGCAAGCATGTTGAGCATAAAGAAGCAAAGAAATAGCGGCTCATCCCGTGCCGCCTCGTGGGAGCTTAGGTAAGTGGTATACCTGCTGTCTCCAAAACAGCGATCGTGGGTTCGATTCCCCCAGCTCCCGCCAAATGTAAAGCGGGTTGCTACAGTTCCCGCATGTATTAAATGAGAGGGAAGGAATATGGCGACAAATCTTGGAACTCATTTTAATACTCTTTCCAGCCGCGATACGACCATGCTGTGTCGGGACGAGAAGCGACGACACAGGAGTAGTTTTACTACTTCAAGGAGGAGCGACGCGGTATCCGGCACAGCATGGTCGTATCCCTTTGGGTTCTGGCGATTTTCTTCCCTCGCTTCGTTGCTCCTCGTCATGGTAATATAATTATCATTTCCTCGTCGCGCCTTGCGTGAGAAAAAAATCGCTCAAGAACGCGGCTAGGAATTAGTATTGAAATGAGTTCAAATAAAATAAAAAAAGTAAAAATACAAAAAGTCGCCGCGCTTCGGGCGAGCGGCGTTGAGCCGTATCCTGAGATGAAAGAGCTGGTCATGCCAATCGCGGTGATCCTCAAGCAATTCGATGAATTTGCGGTAAGCCAAAAAAAGGCGCGTATCGCCGGCCGCGTTATTGCCAAGCGCGAGCATGGCGGTGCGACGTTCATTGATCTCTTCGACGGCACGGCAAAAATACAGGCGCACTATAAACAAGACATACTTGGTCCAGATACGTACCGGTTTTTGATAGACTATATCGATATCGGGGATTTTGTTGAATCTCAGGGGCCGTTTTTTATTACGCGCCGCGGCGAGCAGACGCAGGAGGTTGTTTCTTTTTCGGTGATTGCAAAAGCACTCATGCCGCTACCGGAAAAATGGCACGGGCTTGCCGATGTTGATGAGCGGTTTCGGAAGCGGTACCTCGATATATTAATGAACGAGGATGTGCGGAGGATATTCGTGCAGCGCGCGGTTATTATGAAAGCGCTCCGTGATTTCTTGGACGAAGAGGGGTATATGGAAGTGGAGACGCCGATTTTACAAACCATTCCGGGCGGAGCCATCGCACAGCCGTTTAAGACGCGATTGAATGCGCTCAAAATGGATCTTTTCTTGCGTGTTGCGCCTGAGCTGTATCTGAAACGGCTGATCGTGGGCGGGTACCCGAAGGTGTATGAGATCGGCAGATGCTTCCGGAACGAAGGCATGGACGCGACGCATAATCCTGATTTCACGATGATGGAGTGTTATGCGGCATACCAGAATTACAAAGACGGCATGGCGTTTACCGAGCGGATGATCCGCACGATCCTATCCGTGGCGCTTCCTGAAAGCCATTTACAGCTTGAACGCGACGGGAAGATGATCGATTTTCAGTCGCCATTTGCCGTGGTGAAATTCACTGACCTTCTTAAAAAATACGCAAAAATCGATTATGACGCGGCGAGCGCCGCAGAAATGGCAAAGAAGGCGAAACAGCTTGGCATCGCCGTCCCCAAGGGCGTGGGGAAAGGAAAGATCGCTGACGAACTCTACAAGGCGCTTGCGCGTCCGAATCTGATTCACCCTACATTTATGACGCATCATCCGCTTGAACTTTCGCCACTTGCCAAGCGCGCTCCTGACGATGAGACAAAGGCGGGGCGGTTTCAGCTTATTGTGGGAGGAGTTGAGATGGCCAACGGGTATTCCGAGCTTAACGACCCAACCGAGCAGCTGGCGCGCTTCAAAGCGCAAGATAAGCTGCGCAAGAAAGGGGATGTTGAAGCTCAGCCGGCAGACTATGATTTTATCGAGGCGCTTGAATACGGCATGCCGCCTGCAATGGGTGTAGGCATCGGTATTGAGCGGCTGATCGCGCTGGTGATGGGCGTACATTCGGTGCGCGAGGTCATGCTGTTCCCCACCATGCGCCCGAAAAAACATAAAAAATAATCATTATGCTTGATATCACGCTTCTTCGTCAAAACCCGGAAGAAATAAAAAAAGGCATCGCGGCAAAAAACGGCGACGCGTCGCTCGTTGATGCGTTCCTTGCCGAGGATGCGCGATGGCGCGAACTTACCACTCAGATCGATGAACTGCGCTCACGGCAGAAAAAAGCGGGGGATGAGCGCAACATTGAAGAAGCAAAAAAATTAAAAGAAGAGATCAGCGGCAAAGAGGAGGGGCTTGCGAGCGCGGAGCAGAAGCGCATGGAGTTTTTGCGCAAAATGCCAAACCCACCGCTTCCCGATGTGCCCGTGGGAAAGTCAGACAAGGAAAATGTCGTGCTTCGCGAAGTAGGCAAAAAACCGGCGTTTGATTTTACGCCGAAAGATTATCTCGCGCTTGCGGAACAATTTGATATCATCGACACGGAGCGCGCGGCGAAAGTGAGCGGCGCGCGGTTTGGGTATCTGAAAGGAGAAGCGGCGATGCTTGAATTCGCACTCGTGCAGTTCGCATTCGATACCGCGCGGAAGGAAGGGTTTGTGCCGGTGGTTCCGCCGGTGATGGTGAAAGAAGATATGATGCGCGGTATGGGATATATTGACCGGAGCGAGGACAGGGACGAAACGTATCTGTTTGAAAAAGACAATTTATATCTCGTGGGTACATCGGAACAATCGATCGGGCCGATGCTCGCCGGCGAGATCATTGATACCGAAAAGCTTCCGCTCCGATTCGTTGCGTTTTCCACGTGTTTTCGGCGGGAAGCCGGCTCATACGGCAAAGACACGAAAGGGATCCTGCGTGTGCATCAATTCGACAAGGTGGAAATGTTCAGCTTTTGCCATCCTGATCGTTCAAAAGAAGAGCACAAGCTACTGCTTTCGCTTGAAGAGCGTATGATGCAGGCGCTCGGCATACCCTATCATGTGCTTGATATCTGCACGGCTGACCTCGGGATGCCTGCGGCGGCGAAATTCGATGTTGAAGCGTGGATGCCCGGGCAAAACGGGGGTAAAGGAGAATATCGCGAGACGCACTCCACATCAAACACCACCGACTTTCAGGCGCGGCGGCTGAACGTGCGCTTCAGAAGCGGCCAGCAAAAACCCGAATATGTGCATATGCTCAACGGCACTGCATTTGCCATCGGCAGGATGCTTATTGCGATCATGGAGAATTATCAGCGGGAGGACGGAAGCATTCTTATTCCGAAAGCACTTGTGCCTTATATGGGAGGCATCACGGAAATTAAACGGTAATAATACCTATGGCGCATCATGTAAGCGTCCACGATCATCTCAGGCAAAAAAGAGCCCACAAGCAAAAAAAGAGGCTGATACTGTACAGCTCTTTTTTTATTTCCATTTTTATCGGGTTTTTTTACGTTCTTTTTTTCAGCGGATATTGCGATGTCCGCAGTATCGCGGTTTCAGGGACGGAGACGATTCAGGCGGATGCGGTGCGCGCTGTTGTTGCGATTGCCTTCGATGAGCGCTCGATGTTTATTTTCAGCAATAAAAACTTCCTTTTCTTTCCTACGCATGAAACGGCGCGCATGGTGAAAGAGAAATTTCCCGCTATCGACAGCATAGATGTTTCCAGAAAAATTTGGGGAGCGAAGGTTGTCGTTGCTATCGTTGAGCGCAAACCCGTAGGTATCCTGTGCGGGAAACTGGAGCAGGATGCATGCATGTATTTTGATAAAGGCGGCGTGGTGTTTGTGGTGGCACCCCGGATCGTCGGCGCATCGGTATTGCGCATTGAAGAAGAGTCGCTGGGAGACATCACCGGTTTTCCCGCGCAGAAATATTCCGCCGATGCTATAAGTTTTGTTACGACTGCAAAGAGGCAAGTGGGCGAAAAGACCGGTATTACCGTTGAAACATTTATGTTTCTCAATGAGTACGGCGATGTGGAAGCGCGCACGCAGGAAGGGTTTCTCATATTATTCAGCATGAAACAGGACGCGGAATTGCAAGCCCAAATTCTCAAAAACCTCCTTGCCGCAGAGATCAAGGACCAGGCACTTAATCTCGAATATATCGACCTACGGGTAGAAAACAGGGCATATTATAAGTTGAAATAGGGGTTGACCCCGTTAGAAGCTCACAGCTGAGCAAGTTTTTATATAAACAAAAGGCGAAGCCGCCTTACGGCTCATAGCCTGGAATAAAGAGTGATATGTATAAGCTTCTAACGGGGTTGACAAAATCTGCAAATCTGATATAATGATGCCCAAGGATTGTTTGGGGATAACCGCGTAGCACCACCTGCCAAAACTTTCCCACCACAATGGGGTCACGATGTTTTTTTTCGTGGCCTCCCTTTCAAAGCTCTGCGCACTCGCAGAGTTCTGAAAGGGAGCATTGTACTTTGTTAAAATAAACCAAAACAAGGAGGAGCAAATGAATGTCGTAGTCATTGCGGAAGATGCATCGAAAAGGATGGAAGTTCAGAATGCAGTGCTTGAGGCACTGCAAGATAAGGGAGCCTGCTTCGCAGTTTCTCATGAGGAGGGCTTGGATATTTTCGTTCGGTTGCAGCCGGACCTCATCATAGTTTGTGACTATGATGAGGAGGTAACAAGACCCACTAAAATGGCATACAGCACTGGGTTTCAGTCGTATTGCCGCATCAAGGAATTTGTCCCCGCGCATCGCATGATTCGCATGGGCGACAAGGAGTTCAGGCACAGTAATTACTGTCAATCAATGCTCTCGTTAAAAGCATTAGTGCATATGCACTAATGCAAACAGGGTGGCGCTACCAAAAGGATAGCGCCAAAAGAAATAAAACGGCGGACTTCGTAACGAAGCCGCCGTTTTTCTTTTTCACTATTTCAAACATATGTCATCTTAGACCTATCGGTTTAAGATGACAAAAAAGGAAAAAAGGAGATTTATGCGGAGGGCTTAATCTATCTTGTATACGAATATCGAGTTGCCGATAACGGTGACGGGCGTTTTATCGCGCAGCCAGAGATATGAATCTTGTTCGGAGCGCGTGTATCTGCCCACCGGCGTGCCGAATGCCTCGGCAAGGAACGTGGCGGAGATCGCATACCAGCCGCTTTCAGGGCCACGCGACGACCACCATGGGATTGATTTATCGCCCAGATAATATTTCGGTGACCCGCCGCCAAAATAGTGCACGCGGATCTTATCGATATTATTTGCCTCTACGAAGTGCGCGAGCCGTTTAAGGTCTTGCCCCCAATCAAGGTTTGAATCGACGACATATTTGTAGCCGCTTGCCGAACCGCCGGCAAGTTCGTTGAAGTAGGCGGTGTAGTACGGATAGTGCGCGAGCACGGAGACCATGTACCATGCGATGACAGCAATAAGCGCGGCGTATTTCCATGCTTTGCGCGCGTAAAAGGAGATCAGCTGTTTCATCATGCCGGGCTCAAGCGTAAATGCGAAATCTGGCCTTTTGCGCAGGTAGCCGAGAATAATGCGTGATACCAAAAGGAACGTGAACGGGAATGTCGGAATAACGTGCCTGATGCCGATATTGAGGTTTGCCGCGATGCTCGATGTCCAATAAAACGCGATAAATAGCGCAAGGATTATTTCTATGAAATACGTACGGGTGAATGCCGTAAGCCGTGCGCGCCACGCGGCGAACATGTGCGCGCGTATGCGCGTGCGCAACGCGCCGAGTACAATAAGGAGTGCCGCAAGGGAGAGCAAATGCATTGCAAGCGGTTCTTTGAGAAGATATACGACGGGGAAGTAGTACCACCATGCGTCGCGCGCGACTTCGCCCAAAAAGAACGTTGTGTTGCCGCCTACCGCCCGTTGACCCACCATGAGCACGCCAAGCGCGTATTGCGCGAAGGGACGGAGGATCGGCTTATCCGACATCCAGATGAACGTTTCTGCGATCACGCGCGGGCGGAACGTTTTAAGATCGCACACGGTGTCGCGGTATTGGCTTACGGGTATTTTTACCGTATCAAGGTCGCGGCACAGCGATAATGCCGATGCCACGATCTCTTGCCGTTCTGCCTGGGTTGCGGGCGCGGCGGGATAGTTCCATGTGTGGAGCTGATACAATGGCCAGATGATTATAACATAGCCGATGATGAAAATAAGAAATGTGCGCGTCACCAATCGCCAGAGCGGCGCGACCATTTCTTTCCATGCACGCTCGCCGTGATGCGCGAATGCCCACAGGATGATAAAACCGATGAATAACGGGACAAGAAGCACAAGGGAGAATTTGAGCGCCTGCGCGACACCGAACGCGATGCCGGCGGCGATAAGATTACGCCGGTTTTGCGCATAAAGGTAGCGGATGAAATAGGCGATAGCAAGGAAGAAGCCAAACGCCGCCGCGACGTCAGTGGTGACGTATTTTCCGTGCGCGAGGAGAGCGGGGGAAAGCGCAAACAGCGCAAGCGCAAGCAAGGCGACGCGCGCGCCGAACCATTCTTTTCCGAATTGGAACAGCAAAAAGCCAAAAAGCACGGTGAGGAGCATCGGGCCAAGCCGGGCCCAAAAAAGGATAAGGTCGGGGTCGTTGCCGCTTTCATAGAGGAAAAGTTCGCCGAGCTTCCATTGGCCGTTGAGGTCTGTCTGCCACGACGCGGACGTTTCCGGGAAATTAAGGTTTAACAATGCAAGCGGAAGCCCGGCAAGGTCTTTAAGAAGAGGCGGATGTTCAGGATTGATGCGCATATCCTGATATTTTATGTACGAATAACCGGCGGGAATATGCGCAATTTCATCCATGATGGCCGCTTCCTGCGGTGCGGTCACATACATCAGCATGAACATTAAAAATAGCAAAAGCAGAGCAACGGCGTTCGCAATTTTTTGCGAAAATGCTTTGTACAGTGAAGCCCTTTTTGCGATATGGTTTATGAATTGCATATATATAAGATAGTCATTTCAGTATAGCATAGGGGGCGAGCCACGACTACGCTGGACTGCTGTTTGTTGCCAATCGCTTTGTTCCTGGACAAACAGGGAGCGTTGCAGAAGAGCGCGCGGAGCCGTATAATGAAGTAATGGGAAATAATCCGGTGCTTCGTGCGCAAATTACACAGCCACAAGTGGCGAGTGACGATACCTCGTTGAAAGTAAAAGCCGCACACGAGCGGTTTTTCAGCGAGCTTGGAAAAATAAAGAAAGGGCACCGTGAAAAGATCAACGCTGTTTTACAGACGATCGATGAGCGGAAGATCAAAGATCTGAAGGAAAAATTAAAGAATATATAATATGGATGTCGAGGCATTACAGCTGCTTGCAGGGAAAATAAAGGAGCTTATCAAGAACGAGAGCGCGAAATCACTCATTGATATTGATACGTACTCGGCAATGGCGACCGGGCATTCTTATGCGGTGAACGATGATATTCAGCATGCGATCGAAACATCGCGGAGCGCAAAGGACGAGATCACCGAGCTTAAAAGCGCGACGATCATCGAGATCGACAATATCGTAAAAGACGCAACTGCTCGATAATCATAAACATCTATGCCACAACAACCATTATCCGAAGACGCACAGAAAGCAATGCAGGAGAAGCTCCAGCATTTGGTAGACCTTGCGTTTGAACAGGGGCTTTTGACCGCGATTGAGCAGGCGCGGAAAACGAACGACCCGTATCTGCTGGATGCGTTTCATGACACGCTTACCGACAAACTGTATCAGGAGCTTGTCGCGCGGCATAAATTAGAAGAACTGAAATGATCGTTGGCGCTTCGCTCTATTTCTTCATCGCATTGACGATTATTGCCCTCGGGGCGGTTATTTTTGTTGTGCCGTATTTCATGAGAATCCGTAGAAAGAAAGAAGTCGATTACTCGCTGAACCTCGCACTGCTTCTCATCACCCTGCCCCTGCACAGGACGAAGCAGGTGAATGTGGAAGAGGTTAGAAAATTGATAGGGGTGATGGAGCAGTTTTATGCAAGCATTGTGCACGTTGAAGAGGGGTGGCTCAAAGGGATGTTTAGTGGTTCCTCGGCGCTGTCGTATGAGATCGTACTGCCGGCGATTGGTGAAGAGATCCATTTTTACATTGGCGTTCCGCGCAAATATGTTGAAACGGCCGAGAAACAGATCACCGGTTTCTTGAATGAAGCAAAAGTAGAGCGGGTGGAAGATTATAATATCTTTAATCCGGTCGGCGTCAGCGCGGGCTCTTTTGTGACGCTTTCGCGCAATTTTTATCTTCCGGTAAAAACATATCAGCAGCTCGAGATCGATCCGCTCAATTTCATCACCAATGCGATGTCCAAGCTTGAATTTCGCGGTGAAGGATGCTCTCTGCAGGTGCTTGTGAAGCCCAATAAAACATGGCAGGACGAAGCGAGGAAGATCATTTGGGAGATGAAGGGCGGTAAGACATTCAAGCAGGCATACGCGCATGTAACAAAAAACCCGGTTGAGGCGCTGTTTGAATCACTGCATACAAAAGCAAAAGAAGAGATGAGTAAAGCACAGCAGGAGAAAGAAAAAGCGCAAGAACGTTTTCACACGATAGACGATACGACCATCAAGGCGCTTGAACAGAAGGCGGCGAAGGTCGGGTTTGATATCAATGTCCGCGTAGTCGCATCGGCGCTGACACAGACGCGCGCCGATGCGATCCTTTCCAGTATTGAGAGCTCGTTTTCGCAGTTTGAGAATCCAAACCTCAATAGCTTCGTCGTCAAGCGCGTCGCCGGAAAACAGCTGCAAAGGCTTCTTTATGATTTTTCGTTCCGTAATTTCAATACCAGCCAGCGGATGATCCTAAACACCGAAGAGCTTACCAGTGTTTTTCATTTCCCGACGCCGTATCTGGAAACGAAGAAAATAAAATCGCTCAAAAGCCGCGCCGCGCCGTTGCCGGTGAATATGGCGCAGGAAGGGATGAAGATCGGCAAGAATGTGTATCGCGGCGAGGAGCGGGATGCAATAATCTCTCCGGAAGATCGCCGCCGGCATTTATATATCGTCGGGCAGACGGGCACCGGCAAGTCCGTGTCACTGCAGAATATGCTTACGCAGGATATCGAGAACGGCGAAGGCGTGTGCCTTATCGACCCGCATGGCGAAACCGTGGATGCGGTGCTCGCCAAGATCCCCAAACATCGCGCGGATGACGTGATCGTGTTTAACCCCGCGGATATCGAGCGTCCCATCGGGCTCAATATGCTTGAGTATGATCCCGCGCATCCGGAACAAAAGACGTTCATCGTGAACGAGATGATCAATATCTTTGAAAAATTGTATGACCTCAAAGCAACAGGGGGTCCGATGTTCGAACAATACGCGCGCAACGCACTCCTCTTGGTCATGAGCGATCCGAGTACCGGTTCCACGCTTCTGGAGGTGCCACGCGTGTTTTCAGATCCTGCGTTTCGCAAGATGAAGCTCGAGAAAGTATCCGATATCGTGGTGAAAAACTTTTGGGAAAAAGAAGCGGAGAAGGCGGGCGGCGACGCATCGCTTGCCAATATGACGCCGTATATCACGAGTAAATTTAATACGTTCATCGCCAACGAATTTGTGCGCCCCATTATCGCCCAGCAAAAAAGCTCCATCAATTTCCGCGAGGTGATGGACGGGCGCAAAATACTGTTGGTGAATCTCACAAAAGGCAAGATAGGCGAGATCAACAGCAACCTGCTGGGCATGATCGTCATCGGCAAACTGCTGATGGCGGCGCTTTCCCGCGCGGATGTGGCAGAAACGGAACGCAAGGATTTTTATCTCTACATCGATGAGTTTCAGAACTTTGCGACCGACTCTATCTCCGTGATATTATCAGAGGCGAGAAAATACCGGCTTGCGCTTACCATGGCGCACCAGTTTATCGGCCAGCTGAAGGAAAATATCAAGCAAGCGGTGTTTGGAAATGTCGGTTCGATGATGGTGTTTCGCGTGGGCACGGAAGACGCGGAATTTTTTGAAAAACAGTTCGCGCCGGAGTTTGGAGCAAACGATATTGCCAATCTGGATAATCTGAATGCATATGTGAAGGCGCTTGTGGGCGGGCAGGCGGTGAAGCCGTTCAACATCATTATGCCGCTTCCTAAGCCGGGGAATCAGGAAATTGCAGCAATCCTCAAAGAGCTTTCACGGCTCAAATACGGGCGCGACCACCGGCAAGTTGAGCTTGAGATACAAGAACGGTTCAGAACGCTCGCATCACCTCCATCTACTACTAAATAATTTTTATTATGGATCCTAGAGAGCTCGTGCAGGAGAGAAAAGCAATCGCATTCACCAAAACCGATGCTATCGCAAGCGTGACGCTCGGGCTTATCATGGGCGTTCTTATTCCGTTCATTTTGAGCAGGATAGGAAAGAGCGTCCCGATGCAGAACTATCTTATCATCGCGTTTCCGCTCGCGTCGCTTATCGGGCTGTATATTGCGTCGCTTTTAAGCAAAGTGGTTTCAGTGCTGTATCAGGTAGGGAAGTTCGGCATTGTGGGATTCACCAATTTCGTCGTGGATACGGGCGTGTTTCATGTCATCATCGCGCTTTCGGGCTCGGCGCAGTCACAGCATCTTTTTTCCGTATTTTCTGTTCCGCTCACCACGTGGACATTTTTCAAAATACTATCGTTTATCGGCGCGAACGCGCACAGTTTCTTCTGGAATAAATTCTGGACATTCGGACAAAAAGAGGTAAAAACCGCGAAAAAAGAATACGCGGGGTTTTTGGTGATAAGCGTGGGCGGCTTGCTCATCAACAGCGGCGCGTTCTCCGTTGCGTTTGCTCTGCGGCCTGAAGGCGCTTCGGAAGCGCTGTGGGGCACGATCGGTGTTGCGGTGGGGTCCATTATCGGCCTGTTGTGGAATTTCGTGGGATATAAATTTTTCGTATTTAAAAAATAGGATCTATGGGAGAGGTGCTGTATAGAAAATATCGTCCGACCGGTTTCGATGAGGTTATCGGACAGGAACATATCGTGCAAACGCTCAAAAACGCCATCACGCACGGCGCGGTGGCGCATGCATATCTTTTTGTCGGTCCTCGAGGTACGGGCAAAACAACGCTTGCGCGCATACTCGCCAAGGCGGTCAATTGCCCCGATGCGGTAAAACACAAAGGCGAGCCGTGCAATGCATGCCAGAATTGCGAGGATATTTCTTCGGGCAGAGCGCTTGATATCATCGAGATAGACGCGGCATCAAACAGAGGCATCGACGAGATACGCGAATTGCGCGAAGGAGCGCGGCTTTCGCCTACGCAGATGAAATACAAAGTGTATATCATCGACGAGGCGCACCAGCTTACCAAAGAAGCGTTCAATGCGCTTCTCAAAACGCTTGAAGAGCCGCCAGCGCATGTCATTTTTATTCTCGCCACTACTTCAGCGGATAAAATGCCGCCGACGATTCTTTCACGCGTTCAGCGGTTTGATTTCAAGAAATTTTCGGTTGCACAAATTGAAACAAAACTCACCGCGATCCTCGCAAAAGAAAAAGTGAAGGCGGAAGCAAACGCGGTGCGCATGATCGCGCATGCGGCAGAAGGCGGCCTGCGCGATGCCGAGTCCATGCTTTCGCAGGTGCTTTCACATACGAGCAAGGAGCTCACCGCAGAAGTAGTGCAAAGCGTACTGGGTGTGGCAAACAACAAACAGGTTGCCGATTTCATTGACCTTGTTGCAAAGGGGGATCTGAAAGAGATGCTCGTGTATATCAATACGTTTTACAATGAAGGCGGAAGTGCGGAGGAATTTTTGAAATCGCTTGCGCAATACACGCGCAAAATGACCCTGCTCAAAATAGACGCGGGCATGCGCGAAAGCGTGGTTCCTGAATTGACCGACGAGCAATTTTCCGCTATGGTAGCGCAGGCAAAGCGGTTTGAGCTTGCCGATCTGCGCCGTATGTGTGAGGCGCTTATTGAAGCGCAGGACAACACAAAAAAGACACCGTTGCCTCTTCTCCCGCTTGAGCTCGCGCTGATGAGAATCTTTGAAAAATAATTGAACTATTCGAACAAGGGGTATATACTAAAGGAGTATATAATTGTTGTTTTATGATTCACAAGGAAGAAGAAAAGAAATTAGCACTATCTTTACGAAAGCAAGGGTTTTCGTACGCAGAGATTTTAAAACGAGTGCCTGTCGCAAAGTCAACACTTTCCCTTTGGCTACGAAGTGTTGGTCTTTCAAAGCAACAGAAACAGCGGCTTACAGAGAAAAAACTTTCCTCAATAAAGCGAGGGTGGATAAAATGGAGACAACAACGAATTGATCTTACCGAGAAGGTTAAAAAAGCCGCACGAGCCGATGTGAAAAAAATCAGCGAACGAGAGTTATGGCTTATTGGCGTTGCGCTTTATTGGGCAGAAGGTACAAAACAAAAAGAGCACAGTGGTGCGCAGGGAGTTTCATTTAACAATTCCGACCCCGCGATGATACAAGTTTTTTTGAGATGGTTGAGAGACGTTATAAAGATTCAAGATAGTGAAATGGTGTTTGAGGTGTATGTCCATGAGAATCACAAAAATAATACGAAAAAATTCTTGGATTACTGGGCGCATATTGCTGGCATTGAGGTAAAAAGGTTGAGGATTTATTTCAAAAAGAATAAGATTAGAACAAACAGGAAGAATATTGGCGATAATTATCGTGGGTTACTGAGAGTAAGCGTGAGGAAGAGTTCGATTTTAAATCGTAAGATCAGTGGGTGGTCAGAGGGTATCACTGATGATATTGCCGGGTCGTCTAACGGTAGGACAGTGCCCTTTGAAGGCATTTATCGGGGTCCGAATCCCTGCCCGGCAACACTAATAGCTACTATGCCTCTTTCAGAAAAAGAAAAGAAATTTCATTTACGCGTTCGCGCTATCATTCATGATGGCGAACATATTCTTGCGGTGAAAGCGAAAGGGTCCGAGTATTGTTTTTTGCCTGGAGGGCATCATGAAATAGGCGAGTCGCTTCCCAGTGCGCTTTTGCGCGAGATCAAAGAAGAAATGGGGCGGGAGGGCGAAATACGCCAGTATCTTGGCGTCGTTGAAAACGGGTGGCAGGAGAATGATGCGTATCACCAAGAGATCAATCATATATTTGAAGTTGCGGTTCCCGGGGTGCACGCAGAAGTAGCCCCTTCGTCGGCCGAAGAAAAATTGGAGTTTCTCTGGGTAAAGCCGGAAGATTTTGAACCCAAGGATTTTCGTCCGACAATAATGAGGTCTCTCATCATTAAATGGCTCAAAGGAGATAAAACAATCTGGTACGAATCCCATTTTGAATAAGGGGAAAATATGAAAAAATCAAAAGCAATACAATTTCTTGATCGGTTAAATGCGGAATATTTTACTCTTCACAAGGAATACGAGAAGTATTTTTGGATCTCGTACATGGGTGATCAATCGGTGAATGCGAAAAAAGATCGCGCGCTTGCACAGCGCGATGCATTCCGCGCAAACCCTGAATTTGTTGCACAGATCAATGCACTTCTTCCTATTGCAACTGCGCGGGAAAAGGAGCGTTTCGATCTGTGGTTGCGATTTTTTAATTGCTATCAATCACCGAAAGGCGCATTACCGTTGAAAAAGAAAATAAGCGAGTGCGAATCGGCACTGCTTAAAAAACAAGCAAAGCGAAAAGAAGGATATAAAGACCCGTATTCAAAAAAATTCGTACCCGCGTCTGCCGTTAAAATGAGTATGATCATCGCCACACATAGCGATGAAAAAATAAGAAAGGCATGTTTTATGGCGCGCGAGAAGCTCGCCGCGGACTTCATTGATGAATACATGGAAATGGTGAAATTACACAATCACTATGCGCAGAAGCTCGGTTATCAGGATTTTTACGATTATAAAGTCCAGCGTGAAGATGGCATGACAAAAAAGGAGCTGTTTGCGATATTTGATGCCATTTACGAGAAAACAAAATACGCGAAAGAGAATATCAAAAAACTGGAGAAAACCATGCCCGGCTTGCGCAAGCCGTGGAACTTCGGCTATATGATGGCGGGTGATTTTACGAAGGAAGAAGATCAATTTTTCCAGTTTGATGAATCGTTGCTCCGCTGGGGTCGGTCGTTTGCGGCGCTTGGCGTTGATTTTAAAGGAGGCACGCTCCAGCTTGATCTGCTCGACAGAAAAGGTAAGTGGAATAACGGCTTTTGTCATTGGCCCGATATGGTGTCTTTCAAAAACGGAAAGCGCATTCCGGGAAGCTCTAATTTCACCTGCAATGTCGTATTTGGTCAGGTCGGCTCCGGATCTAGCGGAATTCATACGCTGTTTCATGAAGGCGCCCATGCGGCTCATATGCTCAACACCGAGCAAGAAGACGTGTGCGTGAACCACGAATTTGCCCCCATGTCGATGGCATGGACGGAGACGCAAAGCATGTTTATGGATTCGCTTTTTGGCAGTATTGAATGGCGATGCCGATATGCGCGCAATGCACACGGAGAGTCGTATTCATTTGATCTATTTACCCGAAAAACAAAAAAACTCCATCCGCTTCGTCCGCTTGCGCTTTACGGCATTATGTTCGTTTCCAATTTTGAGCGGGAAATCTATGAAGCAAGGAATTTGAACGCGCAGAAGGTAAAAATGATCGCGAAGAAAAACTTCAGAAAATATTTTGAGCAATCGGAAGATTCGCTGTATGCGCTCACCGTTCCGCATATCTATGCATGGGAAAGCTCCGGCTCGTATCACGGGTATGGATTGGCTCAGCTTGCCGTTGCGCAATGGCGTGAGTATTTTTATAAAAAGTACGGGTACATTGTAGACAATCCCAACATCGGCAAAGAGATGGCGCGTGTGTGGGCGCTTGGCTCAGCTAAGACATTTAATGAATTTGTGGTGCTGGCAACCGGAAAAAAACTAAGCGCGGATGCGCTGGTCAAGAACATCACAGCTCCGCTTGCGACAGTCATGCGAAAGAGCAAAGAAAGAATTCAACAGCTTCAGAAAGTGAAGCTGTATACAAAGCCGGTGCGTCTCGACACGCATATAAGCATGGTTAGCGGCAAAAAGACGATAGCCACGAACAAAAAAAGCTTTGAAGACATGGCAAAGAAGTACAAACAATGGCTGGAAAGCCAGCGGCATGATATATGATGTCATATTACAATAAATCTACCTCGCAAGATAAAGATTGCTGTGCTAAGCTCCATTTGTTATAAATACTAATAAAATACTGTGCAAACTATAAATGAATTTATGCAGAGCGACCACAAGCGGCTGGGCAAGCTCTTTAGAGGGTTTCAAGAGCTTAAGGATAAAAATCCTGTTGAGGCAAAGCAGAATTTTTGTCCGTTCAGAAAGAATTTAATTGATATAATGAATGTATGGTAAAGAAAAAACCAAAGGAAGTCATATTTGTTACTGGGAATAAATATAAGTTTCAGGTTGCGCAAAAAGCGACGCGTGGCGGCGCTATAAAGCTTATTCAAAAGAAGCTGGAAACACCGGAAATCCAAGCGGAATCCGTTGAGGATATTGCCGCATTTTCAGCAATGTGGGCGGCTGATGTTCTAAAAAAACCGGTGGTTGTGTCTGATGCCGGCTGTCACATCGATGCGCTTAATGGTTTTCCGGGGCCGTTCATTAAATACATTGATGCGTGGCTGACGCCGCGGGATCTTCTTAATACTATGAAGGGGAAGAAAAACAGGAAAGTAGTGTGGAAAGATTGCCTTGCGTATTGCGAGCCAGGTAAAAAGCCCAAGGCCCTTACGTGTTATTTTAAAGGCACGCTTGCGCAGAAAGCAGGTAAAATGATCTTTAGAAAAGAATATGGGTGGATGGATCGTCTTTTCGTTCCGGCAGGATATCCAAAAACATTATCTGAATTGCCGACAGAAGAATATCTTGCCTACTGGGCCGATCAGAAAAGCAATGACAGCTGGCAAAAACTAATAAGGTATTTGAAATAAATTCATTATGAAATTTGCTAAGCTTCAAAAACTTACAGCGGGGGACAAGGTTGCTATTCTTTCGCCATCTTTTGCGGCGCCGGGGAAATGGCCACATGTGCATGAGTTGGGCTTACAGCGGCTCAGAGATATTTTTGGATTGATCCCTGTTGAGTTTCCGGCAACGAGAAAAATAGGTGCGTCCAGGGAAGAAAGAGCAAGTGATCTTATACGCGCATTTGAAAATAAAGAAATTAAAGCGGTTATTGCTTCGCTTGGCGGAAATGACCAGATAACCTACATCAAAAACCTTCCCTCGGCACCTTTTGTTCAAAATCCAAAGCCATTTTTTGGATTCAGCGACAATACGCATTTTACGAATTTCTTATGGCTTCACGGGATCCCTTCATATTATGGAGGAGCTTTATTCACTCAATTTGCAATGCAAAAGAGAATGGATGAGTATACGGTGAATTATTTGAAGAAGGCGCTTTTTGAAGAGGGGGAATTTGAGATAATGGCGAGCGATACCTATAACGACATAGGATTAGACTGGAATGATGAAAGTAATTTAGAAAAAGAACGGATATACGAAGCAAACGATGGATGGTTTTGGGATGGCGATCAAAACGCCGAGGGTATCACATGGGGCGGGTGCATTGAATCGATCGATGAATTATTGCGGCATGGCGTGCAGATTCCAGCACTTGAAGATTTTGAAAAAATAGTTCTTATCGCAGAAACATCGGAAGAAATGCCGGCGGCTGATTATGTGTTCAGGGTGTTGCGGGCGCTCGGTGAGCGAGGTATTCTCGGGAGAGTGCGGGGTGTGCTTGTGGGCAGACCGCAGGCGTGGGAGTTTAGCAAACAGTATACAGCCGAGCAGAAAATGGAATATCGCAAAGAACAGCGGGAAACAATTACGCGTGTTTTTCGGCAGTATAATAAAATCGCGCCTATCGTTCAAAATCTCGATTTCGGACACACGAACCCACAAATTCCATTTCCGTATGGGGAAAATGCCCGCATTGATTC
>CAYHUB010000008.1:0-11442 GCA_964359755.1 uncultured Candidatus Saccharibacteria bacterium | reverse complement strand
GACACACGAACCCACAAATTCCATTTCCGTATGGGGAAAATGCCCGCATTGATTCTGTAAATCGGAAAATTTTCGCGGAGTTTTAGTTGTGCGGAGGTGACGCGCGATATAACAAAAAATAAATTTCAACGCATCAAACCCCTTGAGGTATCAAATGGTACCGTATTTTGTTATACTGAAACCATTAAAATACGTAAACGAAAACAATGAAGCAAAAAGGTAAAAAATCTATCAACACCGGGGTTATTGGCATCGCCTCCACGGGTACGGGGTATGTGACCGCCGCGGGATTTGATGCGGATATTCTCATAGAGCCGCACTTTTTAAATACCGCGCTTCATGGTGACGAGGTGGAATTTGCGGTGTTTCCTCAGACGAGTAAAGAAAAGATAACCGGCGAGATCACGCGGATCGTGTGGAGAGCAAAGGCGGAATTCGTAGGGACCGTGGATAAAGGGAAAGAAGGCGCGCTTTGTTTTGTCGTTCCCGATGATAAGAAGATGTATACCGACATTCTTATTCCGCCCGCTGAAGCGAAAAACATTCACAATAATGTAAAGGTGCTTGTGCAGATCACAAGGTGGAATGACCCGCGGAAAAACCCGGAAGGCAAGATCGTAAAAGTGCTTGGTAAAAAAGGAGACAATGACGTGGAAATGGAATCCATCGTGCTTGAAAAAGGGTTTCAGATGGGATTCTCGCAGACCGTTGAACGCGAGGCGGAGGCATTGGAGAAGCGGTCAAAGCCGATACCGCACGAAGAGATAGCGAGGCGACGAGATTTCAGAAACATCACCACATTTACCATTGACCCTGAAGATGCAAAGGATTTTGATGACGCGCTTTCGTTTAAGGTCATTTCCGACGATGTGTTTGAGATAGGCGTGCATATCGCCGACGTGTCGCATTATGTGCGGGAGAGAAGCGCGCTTGACGAAGAGGCAATTCGCCGCGGCGTTTCAATGTATCTTGTGGATAGGACCATTCCGATGTTGCCGGAGGTCTTGTCCAACGATATGTGCAGTTTGAACCCTCAGGAGGATAAGCTGACCTTTTCGGCGGTGATGACGATGACAGGCGACGGACATATTAAAAACGTGTGGCTCGGGAGAACGATTATTAATTCAAACAAACGATTTGCGTATGAAGATGCGCAAAAAGTGTTGGATGAAAAAACCGGCGAGCATCATGAAGAACTGCATCGGCTGAATATATTGGCGAAACTGCTGAGAAAAAAGAGAATGGAAGGCGGTGCGGTTGATTTTGAAAAAGAAGAAGTTAAATTCAAACTCGACGCGAAAGGAAAGCCGGTAAGTATTGAAGAAAAGCCGATCCTCGACGCGCATAAACTTATTGAAGAGTTTATGATCTTGGCCAATAGGGAAGTGGCGACGTATTTAAGCAGGGATATAAAACGGATAAATAAAGGGGCTTCTATTTATCGCACCCATGATGTGCCGAAAGAAGATGCTGTGCGGGAGCTCTTGTTTTTCCTGCGGATGATGGGGCATGAAATAATAACCGAGGGAAAGAGTATTTCATCGAAAGAGTTGAACGGGATATTCAAAAAGATTAAAGGCGCGCCGGAGGAATCGCTGGTAAAAACCGTCGCGATGCGGTCTATGGCAAAAGCGATATATTCCATAAAAAACATCGGGCATTACGGGCTCGCGCTTGAACATTACACGCATTTTACTTCGCCCATCAGAAGATATGCCGATATTTTGGTGCATCGGATATTGCAAAAGCATTTGGACGGCGGGCATTTAAGCAAGCAGGAGGGCGCGTGGTATCACAGTGTTGCGGAGGCGCTCTCGCGGAGGGAGGTTGACGCCGCCGATGCCGAGCGATCGTCTATCGCGTATAAGCAGGTTGAATATATGATGGAAAGGATCGGAAGCGTCTATGAGGGGGTGATCTCGGGTATCACGAATTGGGGGGTATATGTGGAGGAGTCGCGTACCAAAGCGAGCGGGATGGTAAAATTCAAAGATATGAAAGACGATATGTACCTTTTCAACAAAGAAACATATTCTCTCGTGGGGAAAAAAACCAAAAAGAAATATTCCATCGGAGATGTGGTAAACATAAAGATCGTCGGGGGCGACCTGGAGAGAAAGACGCTGGATTATATATTTGTGTAATGGATACCATGCCGGAAGTAACTGTGTGCCCATCATGCCAAGCGGTTATTGCTGCCACTGCCAATTTTTGTTCGCAATGCGGGAGAAAGCTAAAAAATACCTCGCTTTCTACATCAGTCGGAAAGCAGGTTTTTATTTATCTGGTGAGTTTTTTTCTCGCTCCCTTCGGGCTTGGCTACGCGTTTATGTATCTGAAACAGCCCGACGCAAAAGCGAGAATGATCGGCATTGTTTCGCTTGTCCTGACGGCGTGCGCCATTGTAGCGGTGATCTCTATCGCGACGGCATTTATGAAATCGTATTATGGGGCGCTTGATACGCTTATTTTTTGAGCGCGACGTGCTACGATTGATTTTTTCGTTAAAAAACAGTATTATTTGCGGCTACCATGAAAAGAGGACAAGATATTTCATCGCGCGCGGTGTTTGCCGCATTTTGGCAAGGTATCGCACCGTATAAATGGCTGTTTTTCGGCAGTATTTTTGGCCTTGCGGTAGGAACGACCGTGAACGTGTTCATTCCTATTCTCTATAAGGAATTTTTTGATGTAGTAAGTAATAGCACCGATCGGGGTTTGGCAGGTCCGTCGCTCGTGCGCATCGTGGTGTATGTTGCGGCGCTCCACGCGCTGAGTTTTGTGGTTTATCGTGGAGCTTTTTTTGTATATAGCACCGTTACGTCAAAGATCATGGCGCGCTTACAACAAAACGCGTTCAATTATATGATGTTGCACTCATATGAATTTTTTGCGAGTAATTTTACCGGAAGCTTGGTCCAGCGGGTCAATCGGTTTAGTAGATCATTTGAACGCATTGCCGATACGATATCGTTCAATATTATTCCGCTCGTCATTGCGATCGTCGGGGCTATTGCGGTGACGTTTACGGTTGCGCCGGTTATTTCATTGATCATCGTATGCTGGCTTGCAACCTTTATACCGTTTCATGTTTTCTTTGCAAAATGGAAACAGAGATACGATGTGCCTGTTGCTACAGCAGATTCAAAGGCAACCGGCGTGCTTGCAGACAGCATTACTAATCAGAATGCGATAACGCTCTTTACCGGATATCAACATGAAAAGGAATTATATAGAGAAGTTACGGATGACTTGGCAAAAAAAGCGCGTTTTTTGTGGAACCTGAGCGCCATGATGGATATGGTGCAAGTGGCGTTAGTGTATGTTGTGGAGTTTGTGATCTTTTATTTTGCGATTTTTTATTGGCAGAAAGGAGAGATAACGGTCGGCGTGTTCGTGCTTGCACAGGTATACATCATTGGCCTTTCAGAAAAGTTGTGGAATATTAGTAAGATAATGAGCGATTTTTATGAAGGCATGGCTGATTCGCGGGAGATGGTGGATATTCTTTCTCAACCGTATAACATACAGGATGCGCCGGGTTCATCAGCGCTCTCCGTTCCTGCCGGAGCGATTGCGTTTAGGAATGTGTCATTCAATTTCAATGAAACGAGAACAGTGCTTCACGATATTACGATGGATATTCGTGCAGGCGAAAAGATCGCGCTCGTAGGACCGTCGGGCGCGGGAAAGACAACGTTCATCCGGCTTATCTTGCGGATGTACGACCCTGCGAAAGGCGCGGTATATATTGACGGACAGGATATAAAAACAGTGACGCAGGAGAGTTTGCACGCGCAGGTAAGTTTAGTACCGCAGGACCCGGTGTTGTTTCACCGCACGCTCATGGAAAACATCCGGTACGGCAGGCATGACGCGACCGATGAAGAAGTAATGCGTGCGGCAAAGCTTGCGCACTGCGATGAATTTATCGACCAGTTGCCGGAAAAATATGAAACGTTTGTCGGCGAGCGCGGCATTAAGCTGTCGGGCGGGGAACGCCAGCGCGTTGCGATCGCCCGCGCGATCCTGAAAAACGCGCCGATCCTTATTCTCGACGAAGCGACATCAAGCTTGGATTCGCACTCTGAGTCGCTTATTCAGGATGCACTTGATACGCTCATGCGCGGGTGCACGACCATTGTTATTGCGCACCGGCTTTCCACGATCAGGAAAATGGATCGCATCGTGGTGATGGAGCACGGAGCGATACGCGAGGAGGGAACGCATGATGAGCTCATAAAAAAAGAAGGAAGTTTGTATCAAAAACTCTGGCAGCTTCAAGTGAGCGGGTTTATACCGGAAGAAGACGAGGAGTGATTTGCTCAAGCACATGATATAATTTCTCATAGATAATTATTACAACAACATCAGCGATGAATAAAAAGAAAATTCTCAAAGAAACAGAGGTGATGGTACGGAAGAAATTCGAGAAAGAAGGAACAGGGCATGACTGGTGGCATGTTGAGCGCGTATGCGCCAATGCCGCTACGATTGCGAAAAAAGAAAAAGGTGCCGATATGTTTATTGTGCAATTAGGCGCGTTACTGCACGATATCGCTGATCATAAATTTCACAACGGCGACGAAATGGCCGGTGGAAGAGCTGCGCGAGAATGGCTGACACATACGGGGGCTGATGCCGATATAATAGAAGAGGTAGCGCATATTGTGGACAATGTTTCTTTCAGTAAAGGATTAAGGGCTACATCATGTATGCGGTCACTTGAAGGAAAGATCGTGCAGGATGCCGATCGGCTTGATGCGATAGGAGCGATCGGTATCGCGCGGGCATTTGCCTACGGAGGATATAAAGGAAGACTAATATATGATCCGTCAGGAGATACTCGAAAGAGTATAACATCTGACCAATATAAGAAGGGGGCTGATTCGAGCATACATCATTTTTATGAAAAGCTTGTGCATTTGAAAGATCTCATGAATACAAAAACAGGAAAGGCGATGGCGAAAAAACGGCACGCATTCCTTATGGCGTATCTCAAGGAGTTTCATGCGGAGTGGGATGGCAGAAAGTAATAATATGAATCATTTCGTCTATATTCTCAAATGCGCCGATGATACGCTGTATGTCGGTTCGACCAATAATTTGTCAAAAAGGGTCGCACAGCACAATACGGCAAAGGCAGGCGCGCATTATACAAAAATTCGCCGGCCGGTGAAGCTGGTATATTCGGAAATTGTGAAAACGCTCATAAAGGCGCGGCGTCGGGAAGCTGAGATTAAAAGCTGGAGCAGAGAAAAGAAGATGGCTCTGATCGAATCTCACGCATAACCCTTTCTCTTTTAGGAAAGATAGGATATGCTTGAGGGCATGTCTCAAAATGAAATCATTATCAGATTTGACGATGTGTCCTTTGAATACGGACACACCAAGCCCATTTTACATGAGGTGAGTTTTTCGGTGCGCCGGGGGATGAAAATCGCTCTTATGGGTCAAAACGGTGCCGGTAAAAGCACGCTGTTTTCTTTGATAATGAAAACAGCACAACCGGAATCGGGAAAGGTAAGCATTGATACCAACCTCTCTATCGCCACCGCGCGCCAGGTCATTCCGCGCGATCAGCTGGACCTAACGGTGCGGGAATTCTTTGAAAAATGTTTCCCTAAGAAAACATACGATATCGATCCGAGGATCGATGCGGTGCTTGAGGTGGTGCACCTTTCTGCGCCCTGCGACAGAGTCATTAAATCATTTTCCGGCGGCCAGCAGGCGCGCCTTTTGCTTGCGTCCGCGCTTATTCAAAACCCCGATATTTTACTGCTTGATGAGCCGACGAATAATCTGGACAAGGCGGGCATCGCGCATCTCACGGATTTTTTGAGAAAATATCAAAAGACGGTCATTGTCATTTCGCACGATGCCGGATTTCTCAATGCGTTCACTGACGGCGTTTTGTATCTTGATGTGTTTACCAGAAAAATCGAGTACTATGTGGGGAATTATTTTGATGTGGTCAAGGACATCACGGTGCGCATAGAAAAAGAGAACAGCAAGAACGCCCAGCTTGCAAAAGAGATCCAGGAAAACAAGGACAAGGCGAACTTTTTCGCGCAAAAAGGGGGCGGGATGCGCATGGTGGCAAAACGCATGCGCGAAAAAGCGGAACGGCTTGAGGAAGAGAAAGTTGACGTGAGAAAAGAAGACAAAACGATCCGCCCATTTCACATACCGGCGCAACGCGATCTTTCAGGAGAAATCATTCGCATCACATCGTTGACCACATTAAAAAGTCACAAGCCTGTGGCGCATAAAACTAAAATTTCATTGAAAAAAAATGAGCATCTGTTGCTTTCCGGCCCGAATGGCATCGGCAAAAGCACCCTGCTTGAGGTTATCGCACAAGGCACTTCGGCAGGAGTCGTTGTAGCACCAGACGTGAAAATAGGGTATTATCGCCAGGATTTTTCTACGCTTAATTTTGACGATACGGTATACGATTCGCTTTTATCGGTGATGCAAAAAGAGGACGAGCATGAGATGCGCTCGGTTGCCGCCGGCTTTCTTATCACCGCAGACAGTATGCGCACAAAAATTGGAGCCCTGTCGGAAGGGCAAAAAGGTCTGGTTGCATTTGCGCGGCTGGTACTTGAAAAGCCGGGACTCCTTATTTTAGATGAGCCGACCAATCATATCAATTTCCGCCACATTCCGCTTATCGCCGAGGCGCTCAACACCTATCAGGGCGCGATGATCCTCGTGAGCCACGTGCCGTCATTCGTGAAAAAGATCCGTATCGATGAAACGCTTGATCTGGAAGCGTTATAGGGTGTCTGCATAATACAAAAACCACCGATTATTCGGTGGTTTTTGTATTACTGCTTTATCTGCAAGCCGAGTTCTTTGAGTTGCTCGGGGTCTATTTCTGCCGGGGCGTTCATCATCGGGTCTTTTCCTTCGCCGGTCTTTGGAAATGCGATGACTTCTCTGATATTGGGTTCATTTTGCAAGATCATCACCAGCCGATCGATGCCGGGCGCGAACCCGCCGTGTGGAGGCGTGCCGTATTTGAACGCCTCGATCATATGGCCGAATTTCTTTTCTTGATCTTCTTTACTGATATTGAGCAGTTCAAATACTTTTTGCTGAATGTCCGCTTTGTGGATGCGCATACTGCCCGAGCTTAGCTCGTATCCGTTGAGTACGAGGTCGTATGAATTGGCGCGGATGGAATAGAGATCTTCGCCTTTCATGAGTTTTGGCATATCTTCTTCCTTCACCGAACAGAACGGATGGTGCGCGGCGGCGGTGTTTCCCTCTTTGTCTTTTTCAAACATCGGGAAATCGAGCACCCACGCGAACGCGAGCTCGTTGCGGTCTTCTTTATTCGTTCTCATGTCGGGCTTATCAGAGCCGTATCGCTCTACTGATTCCGCATAAGTGAGCCGCGGGAATGGGTCGTGAGAAATTTTCTTTTCAGGGAAGAGCGTTGTCACAAGTTCGATGAACATTTTCTCGGTGTACGCAAGAATATCTTCCTGCGTGACGAATGACATTTCGTAATCAAGCTGGGTGAATTCTGGCTGGCGGTCGCCCCGGGTATCTTCGTCGCGGAAGCACCTTGCTATTTGGAAATATTTTTCAAACCCTGCGACCATGCAGAGCTGTTTAAACTGCTGAGGCGACTGCGGGAGTACGTAAAATTTGCCGTTTTCTAACCGCGATGGCACAACGTATTCGCGGGAGCCCTCGGGCGTCCCCCTCATCATGATAGGCGTTTCTATCTCTACGAATCCGTTTTTATGCATGTAGTCTCGGAAAAACGAGATGATGGTATCTCGTGCACGAATGTTTTTTTGCATTCGCGGCCGACGGAGATCAAGGTAGCGGTATTTCAGGCGTATTTCGTCGTTGATGTCTTTACCGTCCGATTGGATATCAAACGGGGGAGTTTGCGCCTCGTTAAGCACCGTCACAGAAAGAAGCTCAAGCTCTATCGCGCCGTTAATTTCGTCCTTATTTACCATTCGTTCGGGGCGGGCATTCACATTTCCCGTTACTTCAATGACCCATTCCGGACGAATAGTGCCGGCAACGGCATGCGCATCAGTGTTGTTTGGCAGGGCGACCATTTGCACCATGCCGGTTGCGTCGCGCAGGTCGATGAAGATAAGTTTTCCGTGGTCGCGGCGGATGTTTACCCAGCCGTCGAGTTTCACGACTTCTCCGATCTTGCTGTTGAGATCCTTAATGTGTGTACGTTCCATGCGGGAAATTATAGCATAAACTATGCCTTCTGAACAGCTCCCGATTCGCGTAAAAGATCATCTTCAAATGCGATGATGCCGTTCATGTCTTTTGAGTATTTTGAAATGTCGGGGAAATCAAGCGCTTTGATCTTATTATACACCGCGGCAATAAGCGCCTCCATGCGCGCGATCTCGTCTTTTTCTATTGTGATGGGGAGATCAATGATCTGATCGTTGAGCGGTTCCATGAATTCGATGACCCCGTTGTTCATAGCATATTTACCTCCGAATTCACGCGAATGCTCGATGAGTAATTTATAGAACGCAAGCTGAAGACGGTATTTCCACGCCTTTATTTTGTCATACGGATCGGTTGGCGACCAGTTTTTGATCGCTCGCCCTGTTTTGAGATCGGATACCGTTATCTCGCCGTCCGTTATCATGATCTTATCGATCTTGCCCGTAAGATGCGCATCGCCCGCCACGACACCCTGATCTTTAAAATTAAATTCGATCATGTCGGACGCGGAAAAGACGTTCTTTTTTTGCTCGTAAAATCGCTCGAGTGCATCGCGTCCGCGTGCAAGCATATGCGCATGATCTTTTTCATTCAGCCGTTCATGAAACAGCAGTTCATCGAACCATGCAAGTACATCATTCGTCGCAGGAAGCGCTCCCTCGTTCTTCAGATGTTTGTATATGCGCTGAATAGTGTTGTGCATCGCAGACCCCATCGCGCTGCTTGCGGTTTTTGGTTCCGGGAAGCGCAACAGATTCTTTTCAAAGAATGAGAGCGGGCCGCTGTCTGCGACATTCAAAAAATTCTGCAGATGCGTGACACTCAGCTGATATGTTTCAAGCAGGGGGGTGAGTAGTGCCTTCTCGTCAGGCACGAACGGCCCCGCATGGCGCGCGCTCCATTGGGCAGATAACAATTCTTCAGGTGTTCTTTTCATGTCAGCAATGTTGACGGTCTCTGACGGGAATAACTGCGGAACGCCTTCTGCGGGCGCCAAAAAGCCGAGTTTTGCGGATTCTTTTCCGCGCTGGTCGATATGGTATGAGGTGAGATACAAAAGGCGCTTTGCGCGCGTCAGGGCGACATAAAATAGGCGGAGCTGGTCGTCGAGCGTGTCGCCCGCGGGACTGATGGGAAGATTGGATGGAAGCGCAATGTCTCTGCCGCCGCCCGTATCGGCCCACACATCTTCCTGGCAATTGATGACAAATACCGCTTCAAATTCGAGCCCCTTTGCTTTATGCGCGCTCATAAGCTGAACGGCATGTGCGTCATTTACGAACGGACTGGTGTTATTGATCGGAAGATTATTTACCTCATGCATATCGACGAACTCGAGCATATCGCGCGTCATCACCGGTTTCCCGCGATGATATTCGCGCAGTGCGCCGACGAACGACTGCAACGATGATAAGAACTGCAGATGTTGCGCGGGATGTCTTTTGAAGCTTTCTTGAGTGAAATAATATGAACGGAACGGACTGAACATATCGCGGAGCACGAATGTTTCTTCATCGGTGTCGTCATTCGGTACGGCCTGCTGGGGACCGCCGAGCAATTCATGCACGATCTCTTCCGCGGTCTGGTATGTCGCACGAGCACCGAGATCGATGAAAAAATCGGCGATGGCGGCAAGCTGTCCGCCTGACCTCCGCATCACTGCAAGCCACGGCATACGTTCTTTATGCGCGGTTACGGAAATTTCCCACACGGTTGCGCGCGAGATATTCCAGAAGGGGAAGCTCAAGATTTCAGGCAAAAGATCGTCGGCATCTTCGCGTTTGCGCATGAGCGAATCGACAAATCGCGCCATGGCGACCAGTTGTAAGATGTGAGGTTCGCGCAGTACGTTTTGCTGGCGTTCATACGCAACAGGAACTTTCGCCGAATGAAAATATGGCACGAGCGCTTCAAGGTCGCTGTGCTTGCGCGCAATGACGGCGACTTCCTTTGCGGGGATTCCTTGTTCAAGCACCTTTTTCACCTCGCGCGCGATCCACTGATACTGCATGTCGCGCGATGAAAATTCTTTGTGCGCGATCGTGCCTTCTTTTAGGTCGGCATTCGCGGCGATCAATTCTTTCTGCATCTCCGCGGAAATATTTTCAAGCCGTGCCACTCCCTTTTTTATGATATGACGCGCAACATCCAAAATCGCCTGCGTGGAACGATAGTTGCGGTTCAACACCACGAGCGACGGCTCGCGATATGTTTTTCTGAAATCAAGGATATTTGATATTTCTGCGCCCTGGAATTTATAGATCGCCTGATCGTCATCGCCCACGACCATGATATTCGGCCGGCCTTCGTGCACGTCGTTGTCGGTGAGTAGGCGGAGCAAGCGCATCTGCGCATCGTTGGTATCCTGGAATTCATCGACAAGGATATACTGATACCGTTCCTGGATGTCCAGCCGCACGCCGAGATTATTCTCGAGCATCGCGATGGTGTCTAGGATCATGTCGTTGTAATCGTAATATCCTTCTTTGTGCATGCGCGCCATATATGCGGCATAGATATCTGCGAGCGCGTCGAATTTTTTCGCGTTGAGCGCGTCGGCAAGATGCCGAAGCCCGTCATCATGCTTCCTTGTCCAACCGTCTTTCCATGCGGTTAGCGGGCTGGTGGCGTTTTGTTCTTCGGCGTCATCAAGCGCTTCGGCAAGGGAATCCGCCAGCGCCGCGGTAAGGGGCTTGAATGATCCCGGGAGAGGAGAGGATTCGTAACTTGAAATGGCGCGCGTCGCTTCACGCGCAGACGAAAACATTTTCTTTGAAATACGATCGTTGAAAACGGATTGAATGATCGGATCGGCAAACACCGCAGCTTTTTTATTTTCCTCGACGATCGTTTTAAATTCTGCGGGAGAGAGGCCGGCCTTTTTGATGTATTCGATTGCTTTTTTTACGGGATTGAGATAGACGAATTTTTCATCATGCTGCGACCTAAGGGGATTATTGTGCGGGAGATCGGAAAAAATATTTTCGAGGATCTCGATCTGCGTGGTCTCGTCGGCCGAGACGAATGTGGCGCCGTTGTAAAAATATTCGGGGTAGCGGTTGATGATCTCCACGCCGAAACTGTGAAACGTGTGGATCGCCACGCGATACGCTTCGTGCCCCATGAGGCCGCTTAGGCGTTCGCGCATATTGAATGCCGCGGCATCGGTGAACGTGAGACAGAGGATATTGCCGGGCGCGGTATCGGTGGTGCGGA
>CAYHUB010000007.1:0-36843 GCA_964359755.1 uncultured Candidatus Saccharibacteria bacterium | reverse complement strand
CTGTAGGCAAAAATCCTAGCCGGAGCCAAGAGTAAAGAATACATCCGAGGAATAGATCAGTCGAAACCAAGCTACCCAGCTGAGAAGCACCCCTATTTAAGATCAACGAGAAAATCTTAATTACCTACAGGTTCGTGAGTTTTTAACTTTCTGGGTCTATCGCCAAATGCCCTTTCTACTCCGCTTTCCATATTTCGGCTGCGACTTTGCAAAAATTCTTTAATGTATACGCCGTATACATCTTCACAATTTTTACTTCGTCTCGCTCGAAATCTGGAAAGCTCGCTACGAAAAGCATTTAGCAACAAACCCTTTTGATGTCCAATTATAGCAAACAAAATTGGCTTTGTCAATAGGGCGCGCAGCGTGCTAAAATATAGTAAAATACAGGGAAAGATCATCTTGTTATGCCTCCCGAGCAAATACTCAAAAAAGAAGACTCGTCGCTTGACCTGGCCCTCCGGCCGGGACGCTGGGATGACTACATCGGACAAGAAAAGATAAAAAGAAATCTACGGATCCTTATTGAGGCCGCGCAGAAGCGCAAAGAATCGATCGAGCACGTCCTCCTCTATGGCCCTGCCGGACTCGGCAAAACAACGCTCGCCAACCTCGTAGCAAAAGAAGTTGGGGCGTCTCTTAAAGTGACCTCGGGACCCGCCATCGAAAAAGCTGGCGACCTTGCCGCTATTCTCACCAACATGGAGGAGGGAGATATGCTTTTCATTGACGAGGTGCATCGCCTGCATAAGGTGGTGGAAGAAATGCTCTATCCCGCAATGGAAAACGGCACGCTCGATATTATTTTGGGCAAGGGGCCTTCCGCGCGCACGCTCCAGCTTACCCTGCCTCGCTTTACTATTATTGCGGCAACGACGCGCGCGGGTCTCCTCTCGTCGCCGTTTCGTTCGCGCTTCGGCGCGACGCATCGCCTGGAGTTCTATCAAAAAGACGAGATTAAAAAGATCGTCGCGCGCTCCGCGGCGCTTTTGGGAGCGGACATCCTTGATGAGGCTCTCGACGTGATCGCGGACGCCTCGCGCTTCACGCCGCGCGTAGCCAACCGCGTTCTCAAACGCGTGCGCGACTACGCGCAGGTACATAATCATTCACCGATTACGCGTGATGTCGCCCAGAAAGCGCTAGCCCTGATGGACATCGACCCTATCGGCCTTGAATCGACCGATGTGCGCATACTGGAAACCATTATTACGAAATACCACGGGGGTCCGGTGGGGCTTAAAACCATCGCCGCTTCGACCTCCGAGGAAGTTGAAACTATCGAGGACATCTACGAGCCATACTTGTTGCAAATCGGCTTTCTTGCCCGGAGCATGAAAGGAAGGATCGCCACTAAAGAAGCATACGCGCATTTGGGTATTCCTTTTAATGCCGCCCAAAACCAGGGAACACTACTCTAATGTCAGGACATTCAAAGTGGTCTACTATTAAAAGAAAAAAGGGGGCTGCAGACGTCCAGAAAGGAAAGGTGTTTGGCAAGATCTCCCGCATGATCAGCATTGCGATCAAAGAAAAAGGGCTTCTTCCCGAGTTAAACCCCGCCCTGCGGCTTGCGCTTGAAAAAGCGAAGGAAGCAAATATGCCTCAGGAAAACGTTCAGCGGATCATAAAAAAATGGTCGGGCGAAGGCGGCGAAAAGATCGAGACTGTGCAATTTGAAGGATACGGGCCGGGAGGCGTTGCAATTATCATTGACGCTATCACCGACTCGCGCAACCGCACCTCGCAAGAGATCCGCCACCTTCTTTCGAAACACGGAGGCAATCTCGCCTCCCCTGGCTCGGTCACCTGGATGTTCGAGCACTGCGGGCGGCTCGTGGTGCCGCTCGCTCACGCGTCCTTCGAAGCCGTTGAGGCGCTTGCAATCGAAGGGGGCGCGCAGGACATCGAGCGCGAGGATGCCGCGGCTGTTATCATCACCAAGCCTGATGAATTATTTCAGATAAAACTCTTTTTTGAAAAAAACGGTATCATGCCGGAGCGCGCAGAGCTCGATTACCAGCCGAAAAACACCGTAGCTGTTTCAGACCCCGATACAAAAAAACGGGTTGAGGATCTCTTGGAAGCCCTCGACGATGATGAAGACGTGCAGGACGTTTATGCAAACGTTGTGTTTCCCTCGTAACTTTCCTCCTTATGATCATTATGGGCATCGACCCCGGCGACACGCTCATCGGCTTTGGCGTTATTAAAAAAGAGGGGTCTCGCCTCGCTCTTGTCGCGCATGGATGCATCAGCGTCCCGACGGCAGAAAAAACGACATCGCAAAAGCTGTACGAGCTTGAAAAAAAGCTCGGGGAAGTCCTTTCCGCGTACACTCCGGACGTGGTCGGCATTGAAGATATTTTCTTTTTTAAAAACCTTAAAACAGCGGTGCGGGTCGCACAAGCCCGCGGCGTCATTCTCGCGACCTGCGAGCGCCACGGTATATCTGTTCTTGAATTCACCCCGCTACAGATCAAGCAGGCGGTCACCGGCTACGGACGAGCGGAAAAAAAACAGGTTCAGAAGATGGTGCAGGCGATTCTTGGCGTACCAACGCCTTTCACACAAGACGATGCGGCGGACGCATTGGCCGCCGCAATCTGTACTCACAGTAGTATGCTCTTAAAAACCCTCGAACAAACCACCCGCCGCCCTTCTTAATACTCGGGAGAAAAACGGCTTAATTTTTCTTCCTGGTCGCCGTAGGGACTCAGCTCATCAACGGCCTCAGGAACGATCTCATCGTCATCTTTCGTATCCCACGCATCGAGCTCGAGCTCCTCTTCAATAATACTATCCGGTTCTTTTTCGACACCTTCAAAAACGTCTTCATCTTTGTACTCAGGCTTCATAGTGTAAAAACACAACGAGCTTCCTTTTGCGCTTCTCTGCGGATGCGCAAAACGAAACTAAGATGATTAATAATAAAAGATCTCTTTTCGAAGTTATTCTATCAAGTTTTCCCTTTGTGTCAACCTTGAAAGTCTGTCTTTTTATGGTACAATAATGCAACACCGCTATGCCTCGTCGAAAACGCTACGCACACACCCCCAAACGCAAAAGAAGCATCTTAAAACCGATGCTTGTTCTTTTTTTTGTTGTCCTTTTTGTCGCGTCGCTCGGAAGCGCGCTCGCAGGAGCTGTTCTTGTGCGCGGACTGCCTAATCCGTTCGAGATCAGCGAGCGAAAAGTGGCGGAATCCACAAAGATCTACGACCGCACGGGCAAAATACTCCTGTACGAAGTGCACGGCGAAGAAAAAAGGACTATCGTTCCGTTCGACCGCATCAGCCAGCGCTTAAAAGACGCAACGATCGTTGCGGAAGACTTTAATTTTTATACGCACGCAGGTGTAGATGTTCGCTCTATCCTTCGGGCGGTCTTTGTCGACATTTTGAGCGGCACAAAAGCGCAGGGAGGATCCACCATCACGCAACAATTGGTAAAAAACGCATTTCTCACGCCGGAAAAAACAATCACACGAAAGATAAAAGAGGCGGTTCTTTCTTATAAAATAGAGAAGAGTTATACGAAAGAAGAGATCTTTACCTTCTATCTTAATCAAATCCCCTACGGCTCGAATGCTTACGGCACGGAAGCGGCGGCACAGACGTTTTTCGATACTTCTGCATCCGCGCTCACCTTAAACGAAGCGGCGCTCCTCGCGGCGCTCCCGAAGGCGCCGAGCTACTATTCTCCCTACGGCCAGCACAGAGAGGAGTTGATCGCGCGAAAAAACAACATCCTTGACCGCATGCGTAAGGTCGGCTTTATTACCGACCAAGACCTCGTCCAAGCAAAACAGGAGCCGCTTGTTTTCCAAAAACAGCGCGCAGACATGAAAGCGCCTCACTTTGTGACGCATGTTAAAAACTATCTTGAAGAAAAATACGGAGCAAACTACGTGGAAAACGCTGGGTTAAAAGTATACACGACGCTTGATTACGAATTACAAAAAACAGCGGAAGAGATCGTCGCGCGCAGCGGAGAAGAAAACGAGAGAAAATACGGCGCCCACAACGCCGCGCTTGCCGCGATCGACCCGTCCACCGGCCAGCTCCTGACGATGGTCGGCTCCCGCGATTATTTTGCCCTTGAGCGCGAAGGAAATTACAATGTCACCACATCTAAAAATCGCCAGCCGGGTTCTTCTTTCAAACCGATCGCGTACGCCGCTTTTCTTCAGAAAGGATTTACCCCTGACACCGTTTTATTCGACGTGAAAACAGAGTTTTCCGCCGATCCCGCGCAGTCATACATTCCTTCTAATTATGATGAGCGCTTTCGCGGCCCTGTGTCGGCGAAAAGTTCGCTTGCGCAATCCTTAAATGTTCCCTCGGTGCAGGTACTTTATCTCGCGGGAATAGAGGCCACGGTTGCTCTCGCGCACGACTTGGGAGTTACCACGCTGAACGATCTCGGCTCGCTGGGTCTTTCGCTTGTGCTTGGCGGCGGCGAGGTCCCGCCGCTTGATATGGCGTATGCGTACGGCGTATTTGCAAACGACGGCGTGCGCCAAGAAAAAACTTTTATTTTAAAAATTGAAGACGCACGCGGAAAAACAATAGAAAAATGGACTCCAAAAGCAAAGGTGGTGCTTGATCCTAATATCGCCCGCACCATCACCTCCATTCTTTCTGATAACACCTTGCGTTCACCGGTGTTCGGCGAGCGTAGCCCTCTTTTCTTTGAAAATGCGCAGGTTGCGGCAAAAACAGGAACAACCCAAAACTATCGGGATGCGTGGGTTGTGGGATACACACCCTCAATTTCTGCGGCAATTTGGGTCGGCAATAACGACGGAACATCTATGGCAAAAGGGGGTGCGGGCATCGCCGCCGCGGGACCCATTTTCCATGCATTTATGGAACAGGCAATCCGTTTGAAGGGATCCGTTCCATTCCTCCCCCCAGACCCCATCCAAAGCACCAAGCCGCTTTTAAACGGCGATTATGTCGGGGAGGTTGTGGTAGAAATAGATAAAGACTCCCAGAAACTTATTACCGCGCGCACGCCTCCGAACAAGATCGAAAAAAAGGCGTTTAAAGAGATCCACAGCGTCCTTCATTATATTGATAAAAATGACCCCCTTGGAGAAGCTCCGAAAAACCCTCAGGACGACTCTCAGTATTATAACTGGGAAGTTGCCGTCCGCGATTGGATCGCGGAAAACAAAACGTTTTCAATTCCCTTAAATACCCCTCCCACGCAATACGACGATATCCATACGGAGCTTAACACGCCGCGCATAACGGTTGTGGAGCCGCTCCCCTATACCGCCGTTTCCGATGCTTTCTATGCGCGCGTATCGGTTTCTTCTTCATTCGCCCTTAAAGAGGTTTCGTTCTTTCTTGAAGACGTTCTCGCGCACACCGACTCCGCGTACCCTTATGAGGCGATGGTAGACGCCTCAGCACTTCCTGTGGGGCCTCATACGCTCACCGTACACGCATATGATATATACGACAATGTCGGCTCATACGAAATACCATTCGTACGATAATCTTCATTTTTTACACAACGTGGCGGATCGTTTCAATGTGAATATTTTCTTTTTCGAGTATTTTTTTTATCTCTTCTTCTCGTAATCGTATCTCTTGCGCCACCGTAAAATTTCCTCCTCGCACCGCAACTTTTTTCCCTTCTCTCTTTACCACGCGTACCTCTTTTTTTACTATAGCACGGATTGCTTTTTCTATTCTTTCTTTCTCGGTAAGCGCGCTGATGCGCTTGCGGAGCCCGTGCTTCTCAATCGCCTTCGGGATAATGTTCTTGAGTGCAACGAACATACATTGTTTCTTACATTTTTATCGGCATTGCTACGTATTGATACGCGTCGTTCTTTGATTTTATCGTCGCAGGAGCTGCGGATCCGTTTAATTCAAAAACAATGTCTTCTTCCTGCATATTTGAAAGTCCATCGAGAAGATATTTATAATTAAACAACACCTCCGCATTCTCGCCCTGCATATCTGCGTGTATGGTAGCGGAAAATTCTCCTTTTCCCTGGTCTGCTGATCGTATTTCTATTTCTTTTTTATGAGCGTTTACAACAAGACGAATGTCGTTTATTTTTGACGAGAACAAGCTTGCGAGCTTGAGCTTTGAAATAAATTCTGTTTTGGTTAAGGCAATTTTTGTTTTGCTTGCTTTTGGAATAATTCTTTCATAGTTCGGATATTCCCCCGCTACTAAACGCGACACGAGGATAATGTTTTTTAATTTAAACATTACTTGGTTTTGCGCGAGCAACACCTCGATTGTTTCGTCCGCGGGGGTTATTATTTTCGTAAGTTCTCCTGCGGCTTTTGCAGGAAGAATAAAAGATTGTTCTTTTTGCAGTGAGTAATTTTTATTTTTAAAAAGTGTTTTTTCTGAAAGACGAAAACTATCCGTCGCCACTATTTTTACCCCATCATGAGAGCACACAAATAATACCCCTGCTATTTCCGGTATTGAGGAGGAAACCGCCACAGAATTTATAACCTGCATAATCCCGTTTTTTATATCTTCTCCTTGTAGTATTATTTTATTTTCCTCTTTCATTTGCGGAATAAGAGGAAATTCATTTTTATTGGCGGTGGGAATACTTGTGGTGATCCCTTCGGTTTCCAATATTATTTTATTGTTTTTTTCTTCAAGGGTAATTTTTGTATTCGGGAGGTTTGCAATAAATCCTGAAATAAGTTTTATCGGCACTACCACTTCCCCTTTTTTCTCGATTTTACAAGGAATAGCTATTTCCACCCCTATTTCCAGATCTGTTGCAAATGCTTTTAAAAAACCTGTTTCTGTTTTTAACAACACATTTCCTAAAATAGGGAGTTCCTGGTTTTTAGAAGATATTCTTTCAAGAATAAGGAGATTATTTTTTAAATTTTCCTGCAAGCAAAGTATACGCATAATAAATATTTAAATAAATAAAAAAATTATAGTTATAGTTAAAGGAAATAAATAAGGGGATAAAGAAGAAAAAGAATGATTATATATATGTTTTCAAGAAGGATAAGGGTGGGGAAAAAAAGAGATAGCGGAGGGGAAAAAGTGTGGGTAAAAAAACAGAAAAAGAAAAAACTTTTTTATCCCCTTATTATCCCAGAGTTATCCTATAGGTTATAAACAATTTTTTTAATAAGATTAAATTCTTCCACAAGCGCCTCATCCTCTTTTAGTTGGCCTTCTATTTTTTCACATGCATGCATAACAGTAGTGTGGTCGCGGCCCCCTATTTTACTGCCGATGGAAGGATAAGAAAATTTAAATTCTTCCCTGAGTAAATACATAACGATCTGCCGCGGCTTCACGATCTCTTGCTTCCGCGTTTTAATAAGAAGCTGTTTCTCGCTTACCCCGTAAAACTGGGCGACCGCCTGCAGGATTTGTTTTACATTTATATTTTTCTTAGGCGTGTGGATCGATGGATAGAGCACTTTCTTTGCTTCTTCCACAGAAAAAACATTTTTGGCTATCTTCATATGCACCAAAACCTTATTAAGCGCTCCTTCAAGCTCGCGGAGGTTTTTTTGAAAATTATTGGCAATAAACTCAATAATAGCATCATCAAGCACCACTTGTTTCTTCGCAACCTTGTTTTTTAAGATAGCGAGGCGCGTTTCATAGTCCGGATATCCGATGTCCGCGATCATGCCCCCTTCAAAACGAGACTGCAAGCGGTCTTCCAGCGTAGGAATGGCTTTAGGCGGTCGGTCGGAACTTATAATAATCTGCTTATTTTTTTCATAAAGTGCGTTGAACGTATGAAAAAACTCTTCCTGCGTTTTCTCTTTTCCAGCAAGAAACTGAACGTCATCAATGATAAGGACGTCATTTTTCCGATAGTCCTCTTTAAAGCGCTCCATATTTTTGTTTTGGATAGCATTAACAAGCTCGTTAGTGAACTTCTCAGAAGAAACGTACTTCACCTTTTTCCCTTTATAGAGTTTTAACACTTCATTGCCAATCGCTTGGAGAAGATGCGTTTTTCCCGCCCCCACCCCTCCGTAGATGAATAAGGGGTTATAAATCGTGCCGAGATTTTTCGTGACGGAAATTGCGGCCGCATGAGCAAGTTCATTGGATGAGCCCACAACGAATTCTTCGAAGGTGTATTTGCTGTTGAGATTGGTTTCTGCGTCAACGCCGGCGAACTCGAATTGATTATCAAGAACAATCTCTTTCTCTTCGTCCTCTTTTTTCTTTTTTAGCTTTTGAGGGGTGGGAGAAGGAGGTGTCGCGGTAATCACGAACCGAAGGTCTTTTATATCCGAAGAAGCGCTTCGCAGTGATTTTAAAATAAATTTATTGAATTTATTTTCAAGCCATTCTTTTGCGAAGGAGTTAGGAACGGAAATAAAAACCACCCCATCCTCTTTGGATTGGATCCCGGTATGTTGAAACCACGTATTGAAGCTTGCCTTCGATACATTCAACTCCACCTCCGAAAGCACGTGTTGCCAGAGCTCATTATGTTCCATAAATCCCGAGGTGACACAAATCTTTCCAAAGTATACCACCTCGCGGAAGTATCCAGAAATGAAAAAAAAGTGGAAAAACGAGTAATTTCTGTTGATATGATGTGGATATCCTGTGACCTTTCCATTTTTATTCCTTGTGTAAAATTGTAAAGGGGTTGACTTTTAAAGGGAAAATCTCGTATAATTCTTTGCATACAGTATATAAAAAACATATAAAGGACGCAAAGATATGGGAAAAACATACGCGCCAAAAAACAAAAAAAGGGCAAGAAAACACGGTTTTCTTAAGCGCATGAGTACGACAACGGGCGAGCGAACCATTACAAAAAGACGAAGAAAAGGGAGAACAAAACTCTCGGTATAATAGTATTGCTGTGCTTATAAGAACACAGAGAGTAGTTAAAGAAAAGGACTTTACTGCCGTGTTGGGAAGGGGTAGGTTTGTAACCACCCCCTTTTTTTTGTTAAAATACATTCGTAATAATCGCGAGAATGACCGATACGGGTTCATCGTGAGCAGGAAGGTGTCGAAAAAAGCGACGGAAAGAAATAAGGTAAAAAGAAGACTGCGCGCGATCATACAAAAAACGGCGAAAGAAGGACAGCGGGGGTGCGACATGGTGTTTGTGGTAAAAAAAGGAGCTACTGTCGCTTCGTTTGGAGAACTACAAGAAGCGACTCTCGGAGCGCTTAAAAAAACACTTTAATACATGCTTTCGGTTTTATTTAATGAAGCTTTTTACCGCCCGCTGTTTAATGCGCTGGTGGTTTTATACCAAACGGCGGCGTTCTATGATCTTGGCGTCGCCATCATCATTCTTACGGTCCTTTTGCGGCTCGCACTGTGGCCGCTTGCAAGCAAAGCATTGCGGTCTCAAAAAGAGCTTATGGCGCTGCAGCCGGAAATAAAAAAGATCCAAGCGCAGTATAAGGATAATAAAGACGAACAGATGAAGCGCGTGATGGCGCTGTATAAAGAAAAAAAGGTAAATCCGCTTTCGGGGTTTTTGCCTATTTTTATACAGCTCCCCGTGTTATTTGCTCTGTACCGGGTATTTTTTGCGGGATTCAAGGAGGAAAGCTTGGTCGCACTGTATGGGTTCATTCCGAATCCCGGGGCCATGCACCATCTCTTTTTAGGAATAATCGATCTTGCGGCAACGCATAATATTGTGTTTGCCGTCATGGCGGGGGCGCTGCAATTTTACCAGTCGCGCATAACGCTGAAGGATCAGCTTGCGCGGCAGAAAGGAGCTCCGCAAAACGATTTCGCCGCGCACATGTCAAAACAAATGGTATATATGATGCCGGCGGTGATCGCGTTCACGGCATACATTCTTCCGACGGGAATCGCTCTCTACCTTGTCGTGTCAACGCTTTTTTCGATTCTCCAACAACTCCACGTATTTAAAACCGCACGTAAAGAAGAAACGAAGTGAGCGAGCTTAAAAAAAAGATAGCACAAAACTTCCTTATCTCGTTTGGAGGAAGGTTTATCGCCGGGGCGCTCGGAATCGTTTCCGTCGCGCTCATTACGCGAACCATCGGTACCGACGGGTTTGGGGCATACAGCACAGTTCTCGCCTTTCTCTATATTTTCTCGGTGTGCGCGGATTTCGGCCTTCATCCCCTCCTCACGCGGGAGATCGCAAAGCAAGACACCGACGAGGCGGCGACTATTTCATCTATTTTTTCAACGAGAGTTCTGCTTCTTTTCGCAAGCATCCTTCTTTCGTTTTCAGTGGTGGCGTTTATGCCGTATAGCTCCGCGGTGAAGTGGGGTGTGGTGATTGCCGCGCTGGGATTTGTGTTTCAGTCGCTTTCCGGGGTGCTGATGGGGGTATTTCAGAAACATCTCAAAACAGGGATTCCCGCGCTTGCCGACATTTCCGCGCGCACTCTACAGCTTGCGGCGGCGGCATATCTTTTTTATGCCGGAGGGACCTTTCTTCATTTTCTTTTTATATTCACCCTCGGGGGCGCTGTGCAGCTTTGTATCGTATATGCCTCGGTGCGGCGGCAGATCCCCTTTCGGCTTGTGTTTCACGCAAAAGCGCTTGTGCGCACGCTGAAAGAAAGCTGGCCGATGGCGGTGTCTGCGATACTTGTGCTTGTGTATTTCAAAGGAGACACGCTGTTGTTGTCGTTGTTGCGCGCGCCGCACGAAGTGGGGGTATATGGCGTCGCGTATAAAATATTGGAGAATATCATTTTCTTCCCTATTATGTTTGTCGGATTAGTGATGCCGCTTCTTTCAAAATATTTTACTGCAGATATTGAGATGTTTCGCGCGGTCTTTCAAAAAACGTTCGACTTTCTGGCGATAATCGTGGTGCCGCTTGCGGCAGGCGGGATCTATTGCGCCCCCGCCCTTATTCGTATTCTTGCAGGAAGCGGGTTTGAGGAGGCGGCTCTGCCGTTGCGGATATTGCTTATAGCCGTCGTGTTTATTTTCTTCGGCGCGCTTTTTGGAAGCACGATCATCGCGATCCATGAACAGAAAAAAGTGATGTGGGTGTATGGTTCGGCCGCGGCGCTCAACATTGCCGCAAATTTTTACCTTATTTCCCGCTATTCATATATCGGAGCCGCCGCAACAACTGCCGCTACGGAGCTTGTGGTGTCTTCCTGCATGCTTTTTATCATTTATAGGACAACGAGACATCTTCCGCGCATCGGTGCGCTTGTGAAGGCGTGTGGCGCGGCAGCCGTGATGGTCGCCGCGCTCATTGTGTCGCCTTCCCAAAGCTTTTTCTTTCTTATAGCCCTTGGAGCGTTTGTGTACGCGGGGATGCTGTACGCGCTCCGAGGTATCACACAAGAAGACCTGCGCGTACTGAGACAGATCATGAGGTTTTCGCGGGAGAACGCGTAGGAGTTCGCTAGCCTTTATTATTTGAGTTTCACGCTGTAGAGAAAACCGTCTTTTTTATTGAGAAATACAACAACATCTTCTTGCGGGGAAAGTAAAAGATTGGTTGCGTCAAACCCATCACCAGGAAGCCCATACAGCATTTCTTTTTTGCCGGACTCAAGGTTTATGCTCCACAGCTGTTCCTCGGCGTTGTACAAGTTTTTGTAATAATCGTCCGGCCACACGATGTCCGGCACAGGTAATGGCGCCGCACACACCGCGTTTTTTTGGTCCTTCGTAAATACGCATTTTTCAGGAAGAGTTGTCAGGTCTAATTTTTTAACGGAAGCTCCTCTTTTGTCCGTCACCGAAAGCGAAAGCCCTTTTCCTTTTTGCGAAGTTTGGGAAAAAAGAAGGCGTTCTCCGTCAGGAGACCACAACGCAGTGAGCCCATACACATCAGTAAGCACGGTAGACAGTTTTTGCGTTGCAACGTTCAATGTCCACAGCACGTTGGGCGCAAGTCCGGAAGGCGCAGTGGAAAGAGCGATTTCGCTTTGCGTGATCCAGGTGATGCGCGCTTCTTTAAGGCGGGTGTTGATTACCGTGGATGCGTTTGCGCCATTTGGGTCGGCGAGCGAAATATTGTTGATGCCGCCGCCCGTTTCCTGGTAGTGGTATGCAAGCTTATTTTCTGCGGGAGAAAATGCAAGAGAATCAATGTGCGCGTCGTAGGGAGACGTCTGTTTTGTCTGGGTGTTGTAGTAGAACGTTTTTCTGCCGTTGGGGTTTGCGTATATTGCCGCAAATTCATTCCGGTCCTTTGCCCAAATTATTTTATAGAGATTTTTCAGCGGTGTGAAAGCCGTTTCTTTTTGGTTCCCGCCAGTAAAGTCCACCTCAAAGATCCCGCTTGTTTTTCCCGCGTATAGCACGCGCGCGCCGTCCGGAGTGACAGTAGGAGAAACCGCGGCATTTATGCTTATCCGCGTAAGCTTTTCATCAATTGCGACAACATTGTCTCCCGTAGGTGCTTGCAGTTCTTTTCCCGCAGGAGGCTCTTGTACGGTGATTGTCGGTTTTTTGAAAAAGAAATAGTACGTGGCAAGGCCCGCCATTACTATTGCAACCAATACAAGCACTATGAGAATGATCCGTTTTTTTGTCATGGGTTATTATTTAAAGGCGCAATATTTTCCAACAGCGTTAGTGTCGAGAACCCAATTGTCTTTATAGAGCTTCTTTTCTGCGCACTTTCTGCCAGGATAAAAAACTCCTTTATACGGGGCCGCCGCACAAGAAGCATAAGTCGCTTTTTCACCCGTTGCCGCTTCTTCAACGCAGTTTTTATAATTACCCGCGAAATCCCCTGTAAATTGTTCCCACAAACAACAGCCGTTTACAGAGTCCCCTTTTTTCATACAGTAGTATTCTCCTGTGCTTGATGAGGCAAGCTCACATCCCGAGGAAGTAGGGCAGGCGCTCGCTGAATAGTTATAACAAGTATTTGTTTGAGAAGTAACGTCAAGCGGAGCGGCTTCAGGCACTTTAATAATAGTCAAGTCGGGGTTAATAGTATAGAGCATAATGTACGCGGTAAGAGCGATGCCGATGCCGATGAGCGTGTTTTTAATACCCTCCATCGCCATTGTTTTTTTATCAACGACCGCCGACCCAACCCACACCGTTCCCCAAATGACCAATGATAGAAAGCCCGCGATGCCGATAAAACCCAGCACGAAGATGTATAAATAGTTGATATACGTAGGCAAACCAGGAAGAGAAGCGCCCCGTGCGCCTTGTCCGCCAACCCCGGGGATTCCTGATTCAAGCACGGTATCGGCGGCGTGAGATGACGCGCCAACAAAAAGAGCGGCCAGCAACATGCCGATGCCTATAAATATCCGGTGCTTTTTTACAAAAGAAAAGATGCTCATAAAATAGTTATTTCAAGCGATGCCCTCCCCGTTTCTCCGGGGGTTTTTAGATTTTCCGCGACCACCCGTAACACCTGCGACCCCGTTTGGGAGTCGGAAGGAATGGCAAGCGTGAGAATATTCGGGTCAGGCGGGATTCCCAAGATGTTTTTTGTACCAAAGCTCCAATTATATCGAAGATCGGTCGCGCTTGCGATGTTAAAATAGTAGGGCTGCGCGTGTAAATCGGTTTTTTCTCCGGGCGCAAGAAAAAGAAAAGGAGGCGTGTCGAGTAGTATGTGCGGTTTTGCAAGAGAAATATTGAGCGCCTTGCTTGCCGTAAAAGACTGATTGAGTGTGCTCACCTCAACCGAAACAAAAACAGAGGAAGTGTTTTTCGTAACCGTAAAAGAAAACTCCTGTTCGCCGAGAACGTTGCGTACTTTGGATTCGGCGTTTACCGACCAGGTATATAAAAGATCGTCGGGAGACTCTCCTTTGATCTCGGGGAACGCGGTGAGCGATATGGTGCTTCCCACAGCGGGGAGCGCCTTTCCTTCGTAATCGGCGGGAACAAAGGTGTTTGTGCGCCACAGCAAGGAAACATTAAACGAGGCGACCGAAACAGTGTTTTCCGTTATTTTTTTACCGTTTTCAATAAGCGAGAGGCGGACCACATGGAACGGCTTTGTCGTGGTGAACGAAAAACTCGTCCGTGCTCTTCCCGATTGGGAGAGCATCGGCTGGTCGTCGAGATACCAGTCAAACGAAACGAAATTGTCGTTGATATTCGCGGTTTTTGCGGTGACCGACGCGCCGCTGCCGATCGCGCCGCCGGGCGACGATAGCAGTTCAACGGACGGAGCCGAAAACTCATCAAGGCCGAGGTCGGGAATGTCTGCTTGCCCAAGGATGTCAGGAATCTCCGCTTGGGCGCGTACGCTTCCCGCGATAGCAAGGAAAAAGACAAAAGAAAACAATAAAGAAATAATCCCAGCTTTTTTATTTTTTGAAATTGATGTCATACGATCACTATAATTTATGCCTCGCGTATCTGATTAAGTTTTTCTTGCGCTTTGGTTCCCGCTCGCCAAGCGATAAATAATGCAAGTCCCGCGCCTATCGCCTGAGGAGAAACAATGTCCGCCGCGGGAAGAAGCTCTACCGCCGTTAATCCCCACATAAGAATCTGCGCCTTCCATCGCGGATGACCCTCAAGGGTAAGTAAAAACCCCGACAGAGCGGCACCTGCGCCAAGATCAATAATGTCACCAAAGAGCGGAATCGCGCCTATACCGATGTAATTAAGAAGGGCATTCCCCCCCGCAATAATCGACGTAAGCGTGAACGTGACGATCTTATGTCTGTTTGCTGCTAATTTTTCAAGCTTCTCGATCTCCTCATCGGATACGAGTGCGCTCCCCTCGTCCTCAGCATGAGCGCTTTGCGCGCGCTCTCGCCGGAGGCTTTGCTCATATTCAACTTCCTCGGTCTCTCCATTCATAGTATATCATCTAAACCTCATAAGCTAAAAGCTAACGAAGCTATAAGCTGGTTTACGCATCTTCCAACTCTTTCTTTGCTTTTTCAATAGCAAGGAGCTGTTCGGGGTTTGAGGTGATAATCTGATCTTCGGTGTAGGAAGCGATGATTTTGATCGCCGCGTGCTTGAGGCCGGCAAAAAAGATCCCCTCTCCCACGTCGCATTCAAGCAGAAGATATTTTTCTTCATCGGAAAGGTTGAATGTTTCTTTTACCACGTCAATCGTTGCGGGCGATTGTTTGAGCAATAATTGGATAGACGAGTTGGTAATGACCGCTTTGCCGTATTTGGATTGCATGAAATCGGCGACATCCTGCGTGATGGTGGTCAGGCCGAGGTAGTATTTGCGGCACCGTTTCGCGATGCCATAGACGAACGATGCGGCGTCTTCGTGTTGCATCATCACCCACGCCTCGTCAATGACAAGAATCCGTTTTTTGAGTTCCGCACGGATGAGATTCCAGATATGCCGCGTGATAAGGTAGGTGGCGACGGGACGAAGCTCCGTTTCCATGTCGCGCATGGAAAACACCACTAGTTTATTTTTTACATTGATGTTGGTGTGGTTGTTCAAAAACCCCGAGTAGGTGCCGGTGATATATTTTTCAAGCCGCGTGGAAAGACTGGCTCCTCCCGCAACGCTTGCAAGGATCGTCTGAAAGTCGGACATCAGCGGCGGAACCGCTTTTGCGAAATCAACTTCGGGGGTAATGTCGCGCGAAGCATACGTTTCTGCGATCGCGCGGTCGATAATCGCGTCTTCTTCCGGCGTGAGCCCTCCCAGCATGAGGCGCACGAGGCCCACCATGTTAATGATGTTTGAGCGCAGAACATCGGCGGGCGATTCGTCTTTCAGAGGCATTGGAAGATCAAAGGGGTTGATGTGGTGCGAGGAGTTAAGCGAAATGTTGAAAAACGACCCTCCGACGGTCTCGGCGAGGTATTGATATTCGTTTTCCGGATCAATCACGATGACATCGGCGCCGACCATCAGGGAGCGCAGGATCTCGAGCTTTGCGGCGTAGCTTTTGCCGGATCCTGATTTTGCAAATACCACCATATTTGCGTTTTCCAGGCTGAAGCGGTCAAAAAGGATCAGGCTGTTGTTATGGCGGTTGATGCCATACAAAATCCCCTTGTTTGACGTGAGGTCTGCGGATACGAACGGAAAGAGCGTAGAGGCGGGTCCGGTGTTGAGATTGGCATGAATCTCAAGGCGATCGTCCCCGAGAGGCATCGTGGACATAAACCCGATCTCTTGCTGAAAATTCGCCGGCTTGGTGAGGACCATGCGCGCGTCCAAGATCCCTTTGATCTCGTTTTCCGCTTTGTCGAGCTGTTCGGCACTGTCTTCAATGAGCGTGATGTATGCGCCGAGACGAAAGAGCTTTTGCGTCGCCTGCTGAAGCGAATCGCGAAGAGACTCAAGGTCACCGAGCGCCGTTTCAAGGATAGGGTCGCGGATGAGCCCCTTTTCTTCCCGTTCGGAAAGCTGTGCTTCCACCGATGTTACCTTCCTATTGAGCCGCTTCATGACGACCGCTGTGTCAACGGGGTGAAAATGGATCCCGATATCAAAGAAGCGGTCGAGGTTGATCACCGGCGAGAACCAGTTGGTGTTGAGATAGCGAGGATAGGAATAGAGAAAAAGCGTGCGGAGGAATTTGTTGCCGAGCTGAAGGAAGCGGCTGTCGATGAGTACCGCGGAAGGAGCGACGACGTCTTTAAATCCCGCCGCGGGCGAGATCTCCGGAATATCCGTTTCCATGCTTGGTTGTTTGAATAAGGCCATAGGTCGTTAGTGGATGTTTTCCGATAAAAGGAATTGTTTGCTGGTTTCCCCGGGGTTATAGAGGTCGAAGAACAGCTCGATAAGCTCGGTGTTGTTGAGCGGCATGGCGCGAACGCCGAATGAGCGCATGCCCGCAATAATATTCTCCACGCGCTGCCAGAGTTGATTTTTGTGTTTTTGAAATTCCTCGTCAGACATTTTTACAAAGGAAAAAGATCTTTTCCCGAAGAACCGGTCGGTGAATGAAGTTTGTGCATCTTCGTGGGTGCCGTACGGAACAACTACGAGAAAGGTTTTTGACATGATATTCTGCATGCCCACGAATCCTTGGATGAAGTCGATATATTCTTCCGTTTGAATGCGCAAGAGCTCGTTATCCTGGTTTTTAAGCGTTTCTTTGAGGCCGCTGATGTAGTCGCTGATGTCGAGCTTGCGCGAATGAATGACGAATTGCACGGAGAAGTCCAAGCCGTTGAGAAAGTTCTGGTACTGATAGATAAGCGCGTCCTGCTCGTCTTGCGATTTGAGCGCGAGGTTGACGGACGAACACATAAGAACCGCGCGCATTGAGCCGCTTTTAACGATAATAACCCCGTCGCGGATCGCTTCGACGTCGACGAGTTGCTGGGTAGCTTGTGCTTGGAGTTTTTGGACCATTTTTTTGACCTATAGTTTTATTCTTCCCTGTACGTGCTGCCGGTTTCGACACTACTCCTTTTTGATTTCAAGCCGCCGCGCTCGACAGACTGTTTTTTCGATTCTGACGGGTGTTGCCCCTCTTTTTCCCCCGTGAACACAACGCGCGCGCGCTCTTCGCGCTTCCAGATGAACATGCGTGGTTTAAGCGAGTAGCTTAAGAACGCGGAGAAGAACCGGGAAAACCGCATGCCGTACGGGCGGTAAAAGGCAAACAGCGCGCACCCGCCGATAAGCGGTATCTCAATAATAACCACAAGCCAGAGGCGAAGCAAGAAATACAGCAATATCCCCGCGCCCATCGGGATAAGCATGATAAAAAATTGGCGCATCGTGATAGGGCCGAGGATCTTGTCCTCTATGTCGATAAATTGGGGAACCTGGAACTGTTTCATTAAAACTGAGACAGATCAATCACCTTTCCTTGGACCTTTGCGACCGGTTTTTGTTCTTCAACCGTTTCACGATACGGACTCACGGGCTCTTGCGCAACTCCGGGTGCGGTTGAAGAAGTAGTAAATTTACCGAACGCGTTTTTAAGCGCATCATTCGTGGGTTGCGCCACAGGCGCAACGGGTTGTTGTTTTATTCCTGCCTCCACTCCCAAGTCGCTGGCCTTGAATTTTGATTGTATAAAGGTAGGAAGAGGCACTACCGGGTCCATCGGCGGACTTGCCGGTTCTTGAATCTTGAAACTTGGAACCTGAACCTTGGAAGGCTGCGTGGCGGGCGAAGCTGTTGATGCGGCGGGTTCTTGCGCGGTAATAGGTGTCGGTATTGGCACAGAATGCACGGCTTCGCTGTGGACTTCAGGTTTTTTGAACCGCTCCGGAATTTGCACAACATAACGCGGTGCCGGTTTTGGCGGTTCTGCGGCAACGGGCTGTGACCTCACAAACCCCTGCGCCTGCACCGTCGGCGTTTGAATGGTCGGCGGATACAGTTTTTTGAGCTCCAAGCGAACCGCGCTGAAAATTTCGGTATCAATGTCGTGCGCGACCTGTGTCGCTGTGAGCGCGTCAATCCCCGTTTCTTTTTGAATCTCGAACGCGAATGTTTCCGGGCGGAGATAGCCGAGGAGGGCTCTTCGCGCTAAAGCCCCCACAAAATACGCGTGTTCCGGAGAAATATCGCGGAGCGCGCAGCTTTTGAGTATCGCATCTGACGTGCGGTCTGAAAAAAGAGCTTCCTGTAATCCTTCCGACAGAAGCTGAACTCGTTTTATGATTTGTTCCCGTGGTATATCCTCCATGGTTTATTAATTTCTATTTTTCCACTTTGAGACGCCTTTAATCTCATCTATACCTTGCCCTCTTTTGCTTTGTTGGCCCCCCCGCCTTCTTGGCCCTTATCCCCTTGGCTTTTTTTCTTAGGGGCGCCGATACCATAGTAGTCGTGTGCTCCCCCGCTTTTCAGATAGTTGGAAAATGTTTTTGATTTTTTCTCCAGAAGTGCCATTGTTTTTTCGTCTTCAAGCGCCTTTCCCACGAGCTCAATGAAATGCCCGTCCCCCGCGTTGTTTGCCATGCGCAAATGGCTTTGCGACATTGACCCGCTTTCCAAAAATTGTTTCACTGTTCCGAAATCCCATGTTCCTTTTAGGTTTTCAAAATCTGCCGACGTCATTTCCTCAAAGGCGCGATTCTTTGTATCCTCCAATGTTTTTCCGGTAATTTTATTTTGCTCAACCTCTATGCCGTCTTTTACGATTGTTACTATATTTCCTTTTGTTTTCGCATCTTTCCATTCTGCCTCTGCGATCGTCTGCCATGCGCCCGGATTTGCCTTCCGTATACTTCTCATCATATCTTTATTGCCCCGCGCTTTTGCGGTAGCATACATTTTTATTGCGCGCTCGTTTGTCGCCGCAACATTTGGAGAGCCGTCTTCATTTCTTTCAATGTGTTTTCCGCGCTTCATGAGCATCTCATAAATTTGAGCCGTTTTTGTTGCGGAACCGGGCAGTATGCTTTTTTCATAAAACTCCATTTCTTGTTTCAATGCGTCGTCTGACAGCCCTTCCAGCTTTGCTTTCTCTGCCGGGGCGAGCGCTTCCTGTTTTTCCATTGCCGCCTTTGTTTTAGATGCAACGCCGCGAATGCCAGATGATAATATGCCGCCAAGTCCGGGCACTGCTCTCTGAATATTCCCCGCAAGTTTTTCCATTCGTTCCTCTGCTTTCATTCTTCTTCCGCCTGCTGCCGCCATTGTTTTCCCTGCCTGTGATGCCTTCCCGCGCGCCCATTTGGTTCCGCTCTTCCAGGTGGCAAGCGCCGCGCCCGCGGTTGTTATACCCATGCTTTGCGCGACGACCAAACTCCCCAGCATCAGCCCCCATGCCATAATGTAGCGCAACAGGGTGAACGCGACGGAATCTTCCGTTACCGTTGTTCCTCCCCCCATAGAAAGAATTCCCTTAGAGCTTGTCGCAGTAAATAAGAGCATGGAAAGATATAAGAAAAACGCCGCCACCGGAGCAAACATAACCCACTGCGTGAATTTGCTCATCCATTTGCCGAAGTGCCTGCTGGTGGGAGGAAACGCGGAAAGGACCAATGCCATAGGAAGCACGATGAGAAGCACGGAAATATAGCCGGTCCTGATGAGAAACATCAGCGCAAGCGCTAAAAAGATGAATATCATTCCGATCATCAACCCTATCGCAAAGAGAGTATTAATGAATGTATTATCTCCGGTCGTATCCTCGTTAAGACTGCCACCGACGGTTGTAAAAGTTTCCGCATCGAAGGATTTGGATATCCCAACGCTTTGCGCGACGTTCTCAGTGAACGTTCCTTGAGAGATTTGGGAAAGAAAAAACCTTGTTACTATATTCGCAAAATCAAGAAGAATGCCAGCGATAGGAATGCTGAAGTTGATAAGAAGAGCGATGAGAAGCAATTTCGGGAGCGCTCGTTTGACGCCGAAGGAATTAAAAAGGATAAAATCAAGCGAGATGGCAAGAAGAATGAGAATAAAAAACATATTGGCAAAGTCGCGCGTTGCCGTCCATCCTTGTTGCACGAAATACGAGGTGGTGATGGGAGACGGCTGTATTGCCCAGTCTGTAATGACGGCAACATAGGAAAGAACAAGAGCGAAACCCTGTAATACCAAAAGCAAAAGCTTATTAAAACCGCACCCTATTTCCCAAAGATCACAAGCAGCCGCGCTTTGAGGGAAAACAAACCCCGCTGCCACTATACAAAGGAGCGCAAGAAAAAAAACTTTCTTTTTTGCAATTGTGCGCGTGATGCTACTGATCCTCATATTTCGGGTTGATCTTATTGCATAAGAATTGATCGGCAAGCTGGCCAAGATGCTTGTTGTAGTTGGCGATGCCCTCTTGGCATAAATCGACTTGCGCTTTCGCTTCTGCTTTCGCCTTATCCGCCGCATCATTATTGCTGCAGCCAAACCAACAGCTGCCAAAACTGCTGGCGAGCCATCCTGCGAGGGCGCCAACAAGCGCGCCTATAGCAGTGCCGACCACAGGTACTACGGAGCCGACATATGCGCCTGCCAATGCGCCACCGGTAATAGCGAGCGTTGTGGAGAAGTCACCTCCTACTGCGGCATTCAAGGCTTCTATCAATGACGTGGAAGGAGTCCACCCTGTGTTTATAGGAATGCCGACGCACGCATTTGCCTGGTCATAGTCGTCGTAAAGGGCCGTTAAGAGCTTTACGAGATCATCAAGGCCTTGTTTTTCCATGGTTATGCTGGAAAAAAGCGCTTGGAATTCACCAGAGACCTTTGACGCTTCTTCCATCATTAGGGAAAAATCGTCTTGGAGCTCTTCAAGTTTTGTGCGCGCATCTTTATATATCCTTGCCGCGGTTGTAAGGTCGCAATAATATCCTTCAACCGAGTCAAGGCCGCAGTATGCTGACGCAATGGAGCGGTCTGCAGGAGACAGAGTTTCGTCCGTCTGATCGTAAATGCCGGCATAATACATATAGGCGTCCTTCATCACGTTTTTTACCCGCTGATCGAGGTCTGCTTCTTGTTCCGCGGTGGAGCCGCCGCCGGAAGTGTAGTATTGGGATATGAGCGTGGAGAACTCCGAGGTGGTGGTGTCGGTTCCCATGAACTGCGCGAACGATTTAATCTTGTAAACTGCCGATCCGATGATACCATTGCGCTCGGTATTGGTAAGCCGCAGGGGCGAGCGCGACAGAAGCTTGTTCAAGACTTGCCCGCTGTTTAAGAACATGTCTTTTGCGTCAATGCGAAGAACAGACGACTCTTCCCCTATTCGCAGTATGTCGGCGCCTATTCCCCCAAGCTGGGATCCGCGCTGGGTCGTCATTTCAAGCTTTACGACGGGATTAAGATCTTTTACGTATTCAAGGAACTTTCTCAGCCGGTGCTGAGCGATAAGCTTTGCTTCTTCCAATTGTTCTTCAATGCGCTTCAAGAAGGTTTCCTTCAAGTCGTCGGTTATCTGGGTGATGATGCTGTCAAAGACGTCGTCGAGCTGTTTTGAAATCTCCGGATATGCGTCTTTCGCGTTTGTGTAGCCGTACGCCTCAATCAGCGTTTGTATGCTGAGATTTTTCGTGGTCACATCGTTGAGATAGTCCTGAATATGCTCATACCCGGGCAATGATAGTTGAATGAGGTCAACGCCCGAAAGCGGATCCGGAGTGATGAAAACATCTGCTTTCCCTGGTACGGGAATTTGCGCAATGCTTTTTTGATAATCATTACTCGAAGGGTCGATGCTTTTCCATGCCTGTAGCTGTTCAAGAATTTGGCGCAGACGGATAAGCTTGATGATGTTTTTATCCGGAGGAAGCGACTGAAGCTGTGTCGTCATTTCATCAAGATTCAAGATACCCGCAAGCGCGGAGCTTTTTTGTCCGGTGAACGGATTGGTGGCAAACCCGGTGGTGATGCCGGTGGGGTTGGCGCCAATATCGTCCGGTTCAAAGATAAATCGCCGCGCCATATTGTATTCGTCGCCGAATTGCGGACATTTTGCAACAAGGTCGGGCGTTGAGGTGTCCGGCGCGAGCGCGGGACAGCGGCTGCCGATAAGCGCAAGCTTGATGTTTGTTTCCACGGGCGCAAGGATCAGCATATCTTTATCCACGCCCTCAAGCGCGCTTTCATCAGTGAGGCCTCCAAAGAGCGTTTGATATGTTTGCGTGAGGTTCGTGTATTTGGTAAGGACATCGGTGACGGATCCTTTGTACCCTTCTTGAGTAAGAAGGCCGGTGCTCTCATTATAGATATCGTTATATGCCGGGTTTGAAGGATTGTTGTCATAAGGATTATCATCAGGCGTTGAGCCGAGCTGATCGGCAAGACCGGATTGATAATTTTTAACGCCGGATACGGGATAATTATATCCTGCGATGACCCGGGATTTTTCCATCAATTCCTGTACCTTTTCAAGCAGCTCGGGATAAAAAGGAGGAGCAAGCCATACGAGGTTGGCGTCTTTGTTCGTGGAAGAGTTGATAGAGGTGTTTCTAAGGGTGCCGGTGAAATCGTCGTAAGAATATCCGTCGCGCGTATTCAGCAGCGTTGCGGACGCGCCTTCAAATTTAGAGCTGAAATATTTTTCCCAGAAGGGAACCGTGAGTAAGTTGTTGTGTATCGCGGCGGGAATGTGATAAATATCCCCTTGAGGAAAGACTTTCGCATTGGTGGTTCCGTCGGTAGCGGAAACAATGCCCCCCGCAGAAAGAGGCGTGCCCCCCGTGTTTCCTCCGCTTCCGCCTCTACTGAGAGGAGCAGGGAGGAGGGACGAGGAAAGCGAGTTGGTTTGCGCGTTATAGGTCTCAACTTTGGAAAGGAGCCCGTATTCGCTTTGTCCGCCGATAAGCGTGATGATGTTGCCGTTTACGGAGGAGGCAAGGAAGCCGCGCGATTCCACAGATGCCGGTTTTTGGATGAGCGCGGACCCATCGGCGACCGCTGTGGGATCATATTCAAATATGGTGGGCGATGAAGATCCGTTTTCGGTAAACCCGCCAAAAAGGAAGACCCTCTGTTTGTCGCTTGGCGGTTCTTTTGCGGCAGCGGTGGCGGTGGCGTGCGTAAGCGGGATCGGGAGAACTGTGTTTTTTGTCACCAGCGTGTCGGTCGCGGGGTTATACTCAAGCACCCACGACTGCGGTTCATTATTAGCGGTGCCACCAAAAAGATAGATCTTTCTGGTGGGAGGATAGTATGCGGCGGAAATCCCCACTACGCCTTCAGGCAGACGCGCGGACATTGTTCGTATGGTCCTGTCTGAGGGGTTGAATTCCCAGATAGTGCTGTAGCTTTGCGTTGAATCAAACCCTCCGAAAAGATATATCTTTCCATTGAACGAACTGTAGGCGGCGGCGGATCCCGAAACACCCACCGGCATGGTGGCAACAGCATATGAGGATCCTGAGGTAGCGCTATATATTTTATTGGAGTGGCCGAAGCGATTGTACCCGCCGAAAATATATCCTTCGGCGCCCGCCGATTGGGCGAGTCCCACGGGCAGACGCGCGATAATGTCCCCCGTCTTGTTGATGACCGTATTCGTGTATTCGGGGCTTATTTTAAATAATGCACTGGTGCTGGTGCTTATGGTGTCGGTGAGCGAATCACTGTTTACGCTCAGTCCGGTATATATAATGGTTTCTTTGAAGTTGACCGCATTGGTCAGCGCTATATTCCCGTCGGGAATGCCATTACTATCGCCGTCTGCGCCCACGATGCTTTCCCTGATAAATCGATCCGCTTTACTAACGCCGCTCAAGGTTTCATCTTTGGTGGTGTCGTCATACCCAATAAGGCGTGTCGCCATCTCAAAAGAAGAGTCGCCATCGAGATTATATTGAACCCATTTTGCATCACTGCAGTCCCCCGATACTGCTACGGACCCAGAGATAAGCTCGGGGCAAGAAAACGAAGTGAACTGTGCGAAAGGAAGCGGATTGTGCAGAGCCATAGGAGCAATGGGCGACGAGGATTGGTTTTCCACTTCCATGGCGAGCTCTTGATGATATGCGCCGCACCACTGCGCCTCTTCAAAAAACACTTTGCCCGCCGTGTTCGTGGTGGTTGCTTTCTCGTGGTAGCCGCCGTCCCCGGTGTCCTCACAGGCATATATAGCGCCGTCACTGGTAGTGAGCGTGATAGCGTTGTCGGGGTCGTAGTTGGGGGCGTATTCAGCAGGACAAGCTCCGCATGCAGTGGAGGGATCGTCGCAGTAGTTATCTGTTGTTGCAGTAGAGGTGAGACGATTATAACCGCCCAAATACCACTTCCCCCCGAGAAGTTCGATTTCCGCCCGATTGATTGGCGTTCTTCCGAGCACGTCCATATTGGTAAGCACGGTGACCGCGTTGGTCGTGAACATGCTGAATTCAAGCAATGCTTTCAGAAGAAACGAACGAAAGTCTTTCACGCTCCCCGCGAGAGCCCCTGTGGATTGCGCAAGCATCGTGTTTTCCTGCAGTGACGTTGTCGGCTGGCGCTTTGCCTTGCTTGTTTTTTTCTGTTTTGCAAGCTCGTTGGTGATAAGGCCGATTCCTTTATTAAGAAGAAGGTTCAGTCCCGCGCTTGCGATGGCAAGCACATACGGTTTAATAACGCTTCCCGCGCCGGTGCCGAGCTTGCTGGTGAGGCCGGTTATGGAATCCTCGAGGCGCTTCATCGGCGCTTGGAGGGCTTTGCTGGCAAGCTCCGATATTTGTTCAGCGGGCGTGACGGTTTTGCACGCGACCGTGCCACCCATGCTAATCCAGTAATCTTTGAATGCTTTTTCGTCGCTGTATTCTCCCCAGTATGTTTTCTTCGCGCTCTCAAGGGATTCGCCCACGCCGCCTTTTTCTCCTAATCCTGCAGAATTTTCCGGAGGGAGGCCGGTAATGGTACATTTTTCCTGTGCGAGGAATCCTTTGCTGATGTTAAGCTTCGCGACTGATTCGGCGCTTTTTTCTGATTTGATCTTAGCCATCTCTTCTGCGGTGATGAGTGTGTGGCCAAGCTGGTTGTTTTCTTTGCGCGAGAGTTCAATGAACGAAGCCCACCCGCCGTTGGTGAAATCTTCCTGGAATTTCTGCAAACCCTCCGCCGCGCCGGTGAAGGTACACGCAACTTTTTCATCGAATGTCGGCACGGCGTACGGCCCGGTGAACGCGGCTTTGAGTGTAAATTTAAGATAGCTCGCATCGCACAGCGTTTTTGCGTCGACACTCAGGATTGCGCCCGCGACCACTCCTCCCGCTTCATCAAGCGCGTCTAAAAGAAACCCTCCGGGGTCTTGCAGTACGCGTATCTGTCCTTTCCCGCCACCGTTGATCCACGCGATGATGTCGTTGGTGAGTTTGGCGAGCACCTGGTGCATCATGACAAGAAGAAGACTTGAGATTATTTCTGCGATGATGCCGTGACTCGATTTAAATGTAACCCAGTATTGATATGCCGCGTTCTTTGCGTCCACCGCTTTTTCATATACCCACTTTGCCGCGTCCCATATGAATTTTGCGACCCGCTGAGCCACCGCGGCGACGTCGGTAAATTGAGCATTTGCTTGTTCTATATGAAAAATAGCCGCAAACAAAGTAAGGTTTGCGAGCAACACCACAATAAGTGCTATTGATACTGATTTTGGAAATAGGTATTCAGGACTGAATAAAAGCATGGCGTATTATTGGTAGCTTTGTATTTTTGCGTTTAATGCCTCAGAAAATGCCTGATATATCGTGATGAGTTGCTGATATGTTTCAAGGGCGGCAGCAGCCATCGCAGGGTCTTCATCAAGATGCGCAATCGCATCGAATATTTTTTCTTCAAGCATAAAAATTGCGATCTGCTGTGCGTGAAGACTCTCGAATCCTTGCGGAACTGTTACGTTTTTTGCATTTGCGATGTTTTTTTGCGTTGATGCGCGAAGGATATTTATTTCTTGCGTGTTTTTGCTTTCCACAGCATCTTTAATGATAGTAACGTCGCTTTTATTGATCTGGGCAAGCTCTTGGCTTTCGCCGACCGCTTGTCCCATGGCGGTAATGTACGCGCCGATCGCTTCATAGGTTGTTGGTGAAGAAGAAATGGAAATATCTTCCGGTTTTACTAAGGGAAGCGTAAAATATATCTTCGCGCGCTGGCCGATCTGCACAAGCGCTTCATTCATGAGGTCTTGGTTGTATAAAAGGTTTGGGTCGTTTTTTGCGTCTTCAAGCGAAGACCCCTCTGCGGGAGCGATTTCCCCCGACGAGATCTTTTGGGTGAGTAGTTGCACGAGATACATGGTGAGGTTTTTTGGCGCTTGGCGGGGAGTGCCCGTATCAGTTCCTTCAAGCGCATCGTTGGGCGACTTAATTGCTGGGTCATAGCCCGAAGCGACCTCTTCGCCGTCAAGATATCCGTCGCCGTCAGAGTCCGGGTTGCGCGGGTCGGTTTTGTATATTTCTTCCTCCCAGTTTTTCAGCCCGTCGTTGTCGGGGTCGGCATCGGGTTCTGAAGCAATAGGAAAAAGCACTTTTTTACCCTCCGTGAGTATCTGCGCGCCGATGCCCTGGGTGCGCAAAACCACCACGCCGCCGATAAAAATCCCCACGAGTAAAACCACAGGGACAACGATGTTTTTTCGTCTTTCGCTGAGCATAGATATATTAAATGTAGTATAGCAGAAGCATGCAGGTATAACAACAAATTTCATCCACAAAAAGAAAAAACACCGGTCGTAGGATCACGATCGATGTTTTTTAGTTAAGGAGGGATTGGCAGTGGGGCTACTTTCCCCACTTAAATGTTACGTCCGGAAGGAAAATGCTTCCGCACGGACCCGTATAGAACGGGTAGTGGGTTTTTTCTGCCCCCAGCGGCATGTTGCGGTGCTTGTGAAACGAGGAGAGCACGACGACATCGTCGTAGGATTCCCCGTAATACGTTGAGTTGCGCCCATCGGTGTGGAAAGAGAACGCTTGTTCCCCCATGTAGAAGCTAGCATCTCCTCCTGTGTCGGTGATGCCTATTATCTTGTAGGCATGGGCGACGCCTTTAAATTTCCCGGCGCACGAGGTATTAAAGGTGATTGATTCCCGGGGTCCTAACCACCCTGTTTTTGCCCCCTCCATTTTTATTCGGTAGGGCGATTCGTTCCTGAGCAGTACCCTTAAGTGGGACGGGTCCGTCTGAGTTATGTTCGTTGTCGCCATGGTGCACCCCGACGCTAAAAACAGTAGAAACAGCATTAATACGGGCTTTTCCATATCAACCACCTCCTTTTTATTGAGTTTTTAAAGTAAAATCCTTATTTTTGTAGCACTATTATACAAAAAAAGAGCCAAGAAGTCAAGCAAAACGAAAACACACCTTTTTGGTGTGTTTTCAAAGAAAATGTAGGAAATATGAAGAGCTATTCTTCGTCTTCGAGAGGTGCCTCGGGAACTCCCTGGAATAATTCAGGATCAGTTCCCTGCGCTTCATCGGGCGCAATTTCTTGGACCACCTTTTCTTCCGCTTCCAGTTCCCCTTCTTCGACAACTGCGGATTCTTCCCCGGCGGCATCTATGTTTTCGAGCGGCACTTCTTGGTTTGGTTCTTCAAAAATTTCCCGACTCATAAAGATATAGGTTAAATATGTGCTGTCAGTATAGCTAATTATATTTTTTGCGCAAGCCCCCACGCTCGTGGATGAGTGCGGGGGCAAGCGCTGTCCATTGAGCGAGCGAAAGCTGGCTGGGGCGGGCGTTTATATCTATGGCAAGCTTTGTGAATATTTCCGCGAGTTTTTCTTTTTCTGCGCCAAGTCCTTGCGCGAGATTGCCGAGCAGTTTTTTGCGCGGCGCAGAGAAGCCCGTCTTCATGACCGCAAAAAATACCTCCGGCGCGATCGGGGAAGATTCTTTTCGAGGAAGTATTTCAATGACCGCCGAGTCTACATTTGGCGCGGGCGAAAACGAACCGCGCGAAACATAAAAAAGAATTTTTGCGTCCGCGTAGAACTTCACCGCAAGCGAAAGAATGCTTTCCTTGCCGCCGCGCGCCACGATGCGCTGAGCAACCTCTTTTTGAATAGTGAGGATGATGCGCTCCGGCGGACGCTCAAGCTCAAGAAGCTGGCGGATGAGCGCGGAGGTAAGATAGTACGGTATGTTGGCGACAACCTTATAACTTAAACCTTGAAACGTAGAACTTGAAACAAGGAATTTCAAAATATCTCCCTCGATGATTTCAACGTTCTCAACGTTTTGTTCGGCTAATTGTGCGCGCAACAGCTTCGCGAGGTGTTTGTCTTTTTCTATTGCGATAACATTTCCGGCTTTTTGAGCGAGCGCAAAGGTAAGCGCGCCGTGTCCCGGGCCTATTTCAAGCACGGTGTCGGTTGGGGTGAGCGCGGACGCATCAATGATCTTTTCAACGATCCCCCGATTGACGAGGAAATTTTGGCCGAGCCGTTTGTTCGGCCTGATCATTATTGTCCTGCGGCGATCGCCTGCGCGACAGGAGAGTCGTTCTGTAAATTTTGCCAGAAAAGAATGTTTGCCGCGGGAATAAGCATGGTGTTGTGTGGGCGATGCATATCGTCGCTCAATTTCATGAGCGTGGTGCGCGTTTCTTGCGGTGCTTCGCCAGCGGGTGCTTCAGGAGAGGGAGTCGAAGGGACTTTTGATACTTGCACATAGCGCGCGTTGTCGAGGCGCCAGTAGCCGATGCCGTGGCGCGATAAGGCGCCAAAATACACCTGCCCATTGGACAAAAACACCGCCTGCAACTGCGTGCGCGCTTGTTTGTTCGCCTGCGATGACGCGAGAACGTTGAAATTCGCGTCAAACCACGCGAGCGCCGCGACGATCGCGATGACGCATACAATTTTTTTCACAATGCGGCGCGCGCCGCTATGTGCACAACATCTTTTTTGACACGCCATATTTTCTGCAGATTCCATACGATAAAAATAATTTAATAATGAGAATAGTATACCAAGAATCCTTTATGTTTCAAAGCCGACGATGCCGTTTTCAAGATCGTCGTAACTAATGCTCGCCTCTTCTCCGCAGACGGAAAACGAAACGAGGTGTTCCGGAATGTCGAAAAGAAAGCGGGAGGGAGGATTTGATTGCGTTTGGCCGTAGGTGCGCCGCGAGCGCGCATAGAGCAGCCAGACGTGTTCTTTTGCGCGCGTGATCGCAACGTAACAAAGCCGACGCTCTTCTTCCATGTCCGCGGGCGACTGCTTGCTCCGCGAATGCGGGAAGATATTGTCTTCCATGCCGATAACGAACACCGCGCGAAACTCAAGTCCCTTCGCCGAATGCATTGTCATGACATGCACCGCGCCTTTGCTTTCTTCTTTGCTTTCCTGCGAGGCAAGCGCGGCGTTGTCTAAAAACGAGGTGAGCGCCTGCTCCGGCGTTTCCGCATCATAGGCCGCCGCCGCCGATATCAGCTCACGCACGTTTTCCCATCGAGTTTCTTCTTTTTCGCCGAGTTCTTTGAAATGGTCTTTGATCCCTGAGCGTTGTATAACGAGCTTCATGAATGAGGAAAAGGGAAGCGCGGCACGCTCTTCTTTAAGCGATGCGATAAGCGCGAAAAACTCATCGATTGCTTTCGTGGTTTCTTTTTTCTGGAAAAAATTCGTCAGCGACACCTTGCCGATGCCGCGCGGCGGGAAATTAATAATACGTTTTAAACTGACGGTGTCGCGGGGGTTTGCGACACAACGAATATACGCGAGCACATCTTTAATTTCTTTGCGCTCATAGAATTTCAACCCTCCGACGACTTTGTAGGCAAGAGCGCGGCGCGCGAATATTTCTTCCACGGCGCGGGACTGCGCGTTCGTGCGGTAGAGCACCGCGATATCGGAAAGAGAAAAATGCTTGTCGCGCGCCAGCGTACGGATCGTGCGAGCGACGAATTCCGCTTCTTCCGTTTCGGTCGCGGCGACCACGACGCTGAGCTTCTCCCCCGCAATGTTTTTGGTGAAAAGATTTTTTTCTTTCCGCATTTTATTTTTGCTGATGATCATATTGGCGGCCGAAAGGATGTTTTGGGTGGAGCGGTAGTTTTCTTCAAGCACCACGACCTTCGCGTCGGGATACTGTTTTTCAAAATTAAGGATGTTTGCCACATCCGCCTGCCGCCACCCGTAGATCGCCTGATCAAGGTCGCCCACCGCGCAGATGTTGCGATATTTTGCGGCGAGCAGGTTCACGAAGCGGTGCTGGGCGAAGTTGGTATCTTGGTATTCGTCGATGAGAATATACCGGAACTGTTCCTGATAGTGCTCCAAGATGTTGTTATGCGCTTCAAAAAGCTGTACGCAGAGCATGATCATATCGTCGAAATCAACGGCGTTGTGCTCTTTGAGCGCGTCCTGATATTTTGCATATACCATCGCCGCCATTTTCGGGTAGGGGTCGTTGGCATCTTCGGCGAACGAGTCGGGAGTGATGAGTTTGCTTTTGAGTTTGGAAATGGCATTACCGAACGAGTCGGGCGTGAAGCGCTCGGTATCGATGCGCAGTTCTTCGCATATTGATTTGAGCAAGGCCTGCTGGTCTTTGCTGTCAAAGATAATGAACCCGCGGGCATAGCCGAGCAGTTCCGCATGTGCGCGGAGAATGATAAGGCAGACGGAGTGAAAGGTGCCGATAAGCGGAAGGGCGTGCCCGGAAGATCCCGCAAGGAGCGCGCGCACCCGCTCTTTCATCTCCCCCGCCGCCTTATTGGTGAAAGTGACGGCAAGCACTTGGTCTGGTCGGGCTATCCCTTTGGAGATCAAAGACGCGATACGGCGGGTCAGCACCATTGTTTTGCCCGACCCCGCCCCCGCAATGACCAAAAGAGGACCGTTCTCCGTTGTAACTGCTTCACGCTGGCGTTCGTTCAAATGAGCAAGAAAATCTTCCATTATATGCGGGGTTTTTAAGTAATAACGAGGTGCTAGCACGCTTCTTTCAACTGTGGATAACTTTGCTGGAATGATTGACCTTTGCCCTTATCGGTGGTATTATGTGTACGGCTATAGAAAAGAAGAAGAAGGACGCGCGAATAGTTATCTTACACTGATTTATACCATAATCTCCAATTTCCTCTCTGCCTTGCGGAGAAGAATCAATAGTTTCCTCAAGAAATTCCCTGTACTCCCTACTGGGAATAGATTTTTTTATATATTCGATCTCGCAAAAAACAACGTTTTCTCGGCGTTTTTTGTCATTATGATGTTTTTTGCGTCTTTTTTCAATCTTGCCGATGCAAACGGCAAACTTTCTGCCTTAACGCTGGGAGCAATGCAAAAAGAAGCGGGAAATACCTACACGGAAGTGTCCTTGAGATCATCTCAGGGACATGTTTCTAAGGAGGCAGTGTATGATAGCACAGGCGACGGACGGGGAGGTATCAGCGAAGAGCAAATAGACGAATATGATTACCCTACGACCGCCGATGACGCGCTTGTTGCCGACCTTGCCCCGCTGACGACAGATCAAAGCCAGGCCTCACGGGAACAGACCGTCTTTTACATGGTAGAGGAGGGCGACACCATTTCAGAGATCGCCACGATGTTCGGCGTTACTCCTTTGACGGTGCTGTGGGCAAACAGCCTTACGTCTGCCGATTATATTAAAGAGGGACAGCGGCTTGAGATCTTGCCGATAGACGGGTTGAAGCATGCGGTAAAGAAGGGCGACACGGTGGCATCGCTCGCACAGCGGTTCCGTGCGAATGAAGACGATATTATTGCATATAACCACCTTCCGGCAGACGGCGCGCTCCGCGTGGACGACGCGCTGATTATTCCTGACGGCAGAATGCCCCAGCCGGTGCGTACCGTAAAGCCGGCAACAACGATCGCTTCGGCAAAACAAACGCCGGTTTCCAATAAATATTTCATATTCCCGACAAGCGGCAGAAGGACGCAGGGCCGTCACGGCAATAATGGCGTGGACATCGGCAATCAGTGCGGTACGGCGATCTATGCCTCAGCTGATGGCATCGTGACGGCGGTGCGTACCACGGAATCCCGCGCGCGCACCGGCGCGGCGGTGTACTCGGGATACGGCAACAACATTATGATCAAACACCCCAACGGCGTGGTGACGTTGTACGCGCACTTGAAAGATGTGTATGTATTCAATGGACAGGAAGTAAAACAAGGAAGCATGATCGCGACGATGGGCGGCGGATTTGAGGTTGTTGATGGCAGGCGCGTGCGCATGGAAGGCGCGGGCAGATCAACAGGGTGCCACTTGCACTTTGAAGTGCGCGGTGCGAAAAACCCGTATTTTGTGAGATAGAAGATAGAATTTAGCGAGTAGCGAGTAAGCAAAAACAGGACGCGTGTCCTGTTTTTCTTTTTGCCCTACTTTCTACTCGCTAAGTTCTATCCCCGCGGCTGATATTGGAGCGCTTCTGCAATATGCGTCGGGAGAATTGCAGGCGCTTCTTCAAGGTCGGCGATCGTGCGCGCAAGCTTGATGATTTTGTGATACGCGCGCGCCGAGAAATGCAGCTTTTCCATCGCGTTTTTAAGGACGGCGAGCGACACGCTGTCCAGCGGGCAATACTTTTTTATATGTGCGGCGGACATATCAGCGTTGCGCACAACCGCTGTTTTTGCGAAGCGTTCGCGCTGGGTTATGCGTGCCCGCGATACGCGTTCCCGTATGCGCACGCTTTCGCGTTCTGCGGATTCCTCGGTGAGTTTTTCATAGGTGACAGCGGGCACTTCAACGTGGATATCAATGCGGTCGGCTATGGGACCGGAGATCTTCTTCTCGTATTTGACGATGGTTGCCATTGAACAGGTGCATTCGCGTGTGGCGGAGCGATAATAGCCGCACGGGCAGGGGTTTTTCGTGGCGATAAGAATGAAGTTGGCGGGGTAAGAAAAAGAACCATGCGCGCGCGATATAGTGATTGTTTTATCTTCGAGCGGCTGACGGAGCGCCTCAATGACATTGCGCGGGAACTCCGGAAATTCATCGAGAAAGAGCACGCCGTTGTGCGCGAGCGTGATTTCGCCGAGCTTCGCGGTTTTTCCTCCGCCGATGAGCGCGATGTCGGATGCAGAATGATGCGGTGAGCGGAACGGGCGCTCGGTCATTGCGGCGCGCGCGCCAAGCAGGCCGACGATGCTGTAAATTTTCGTCGTTTCAATGATTTCATCTTCGGACATTTCGGGAAGAATGGAGGTGGTTGCTTTCGCAAGCATCGTTTTTCCCGTTCCCGGAGGTCCTGATAAAAGAACATTATGACCGCCAGCTGCTGCAATCTCAAGCGCGCGCTTGGCCTGGCTTTGCCCTTTGATGTGCGAGAAATCACACGCATCCTCGTCGCCTGTGGGAGGCGCCGCGGCGCCGTCTGCAAGCGCGTGTTTTGGGATGGTGCCGCTTATAAGATAGTCGGCACACTCTGCAATGGTGGCGACTGGCACGAGCGTGATGCCTGAGATCAGGCGCGCTTCTTGCGCGTTGTGCGCCGGCAGAATAACAACAGAAAATCCATCACATTTTGCCTGCGCGACGATGGCAAGAGTGCCGTGGATCGGGCGTACGCCTCCATCAAGCGCGAGCTCCCCGATAAAAAGTTTTTTTCCAGGATCAAAGGAAAGTTGATCGGATGCGGCAAGGTAGGAGAGCGCGATGGGAAGATCATACGAGGACCCCTCTTTTTTAATATCGGCGGGCGCAAGATTGACGACGATCTTTTGATTGGTCTTTTTCGGATAGTGAAACCCGGAATTTTTCAGCGCAGCGTTGACGCGGTCTTTTGACTCTCCTACGGACTTATCCGGAAGGCCGACAATAGTAAAACAGTGGAGACCGTGTGAAATGTCGGTCTCCACTGTGATGATGTTCGCATTGATCCCGGAGAGCGTCGCAGAGAATACTTTAGAAGGCATAATACATGAGGGATTAGCTTATAGCTCCATGAGCTTATAGAGAAATTCAAAAAACTAGCAGTCGACATGCGTGCGTGCCGCGGGGTTTGCGGTAAGACGCGCTTCCTCTATCTCTTTTTTGCAGCGTTCGCAGATGCCATAGGTTCCGGCATCTATCTTATGAAGCGCGGCATCGATGTCTTCTAAGCGCGTTTCAAGCTGGCGGTCGACGGCGGCCTCGTTTTCGTATTCCTCCACTTCATCGGCGCGTTCTTCTTCCTCAAATCGCCCCGCTTCGTCAAATTGGGTGCGCTTTGTTTCCCAGTGGCCGTCACTTTTTGTCGCGGACTCGCTCAGGTCGCGTTCAAGCTGTTCTTTTTCTTTGAGCAGCTGCTCCTTGAATTGTTCGGCAGACGGTTTCATATCACGTAGTATATCGCCGGTACGCTCAAAAATCAATTTTTGCGATTATATCGGTATAGCGCGCCATAACCGCTTTATTTTTACTGTCGGGGTAATACAGTGTTACGAGATCATCGCGAAGCACAAGTCCGGAAGTATCGGTTCCGTTTTTCGCTTTATTTCGCAGGCGGCGGATTTGCCACTGTGCGAGCGAGCGTTCAAGCGCGTTGCCGGCGCTTCCTGAAAGGAGCCATGCGGTTGCTGTAGAGATCGAGCGAAGCGCGCGGGAAGGAGTGCTCAGCGGCGCTAAAGAAGAACGGGAAACATATTCTTCTATCCATGCGTTGTGCTTAAAAAACATTTCAAGCGAGTCGCTTCCAAAAAGCGGCATCGCGCGCGCAAGCATATGCGCGGAAGCGATATTCTGGAAAGGAAATACGGTGTTTTTCGTGACGAAACAATTAAAACAAAGCTTATCCATGCTATATCCCCGCTCGCGCCGCTTGCCGAAAAGCTCCGCAAGAAACAGCAAGAGTATCCGAGAAGTCCATAGTCTTCCTTGCGTGACCACGCACAGAATATCAATGTCGCTTTTTTCACCCGCATTTCTCATGGATACCGAGCCGGTAATCGCCGATGCTTCTACAAAAGGGATCGCCTGCATGAGAAAAAAGAAAGCGCGGTTGCGCATGATCTTGCGGCTCGAGAGAACGCCGAGCTTTTTTATTTCATCCGTATCCGGCGCTCCGGCAAGCGCATACCAGCCGTTGCGCGAAAAAATAAGCCCGTCTTTTTCAAGCTGCATAAGAAGAGCTGCGACCTCGTGTGCCGATGAAGGAAGAAGCGCGCAGATATCGGCAAACGAAAGCGCTGGCAGCGATTCCGCTTGTGCCAGCGCGAGGAGTGAAAGTATTGAGCTGCGAATGTCGCCCATAGGAGGGCTTATTTACCGGGCTGGCGCGCTTTATCGAGTATCGCGTAGATCATTTCTTTTGAGGTTGCGACCACGAAATAGCGCGATGACGCGGCCCAATCAAGCGACACATCCGGCTGAGGCATATTGATGAACCGTTTGAAGAAATCAGAGTAGGTGTTTTCTGAGAACACGATAGGGTCCGGTGTTTGGTATGTTTTTTCGATATAGAGCGGGGCAAGATCGCTCAGCATGGTTTTCTCCCAGGCAAGCGCTGCGGTTTGTATGCTTGTTTTATTTTGGATCGCGCCGGCAAGCCCGTAGCGGAACGATGTACCGCTTTTATATCCGATAAGCTCCGATGTGCTCATGAGTTTTACAAGGTCTGCGGGGACCGAAAGCCCCAAAAGCTTTGCCGTCTCGTCGCCGGTAAGAAATCTTTTTTCCGTTCCCGTAACAAGTTTTATCACATAACGAATGGTTGCTTTCCCTTCCGTTATTTTCGCGTTTTCTGATTTTATTTTTTCAAGCAAGAGTGCTTTATCGAGTTTTGCGAGCTCTATCGTAACGAGGCGGTCAAGAGTGATGACTGCTTCGGGCGTTGCGGACTCAGTGATTTGTGCAGGAGGAGTTATTACGGGCGCGGTGGTTGTGGCGACCGGCGCAGGAGGAATTACGGGCGCGGTGGTTGTGGCGATGGGTTCCGGCTCAGGCTCCGGTTGTGGTTCTGGTTCGGGCTCCGGTTCCGGCTCAGGTTGAACGGGGATGACTGGCGCGGGTTGCGGCGCAGGGATGACTTTTTGTTCGGGTATTTTTACCACGACCTGATCCACAGGAGTTCTCATGAAAAACCACCAATACGCCGCTCCGCCGCCGGCAACAAGCACAAGCAACACTGTTGCCAAAATGAGCGTAGTGGCGCTTGCGGAGCTGCGTTTTTGCGGAACGCGTATTTGAAACGGCTGATCGTCTTGTCCCAGAGGGTTTTCATCTGGAAGCGAGATCGGCTGGTCGCGTCCGGGAATGCTCTCAATGGATTCCCTGAATTTATCAGCGCCCGTCGGTTCTTTGGGGGTGGACACAGGAGGAATGTATTCCGAGAACGGCTTTTTAGCCGCTATTTCTTTTATAAAAGACGCGGGATCCATTTTTGCCCGCGCAACGTCTTCTTGCATCGTGTGCGTAAAAAATTTCTTTTCACCGACTACTGGTAATTCTCCCGGCACGCCGTTTGCCGGTGAATCCCCTCCCATTGTTTTATTGTCTTGATTCATATATTAAATCTACCTTTATAATACCGCTTTTCACATAATAAAAAAAGACCCTGAAAGCTCTGTTTGTTTTGTGTTGAAAAAATTTAGAGAATTCAGGGTCTATATAGTTGTCTGGTTCAGAAAGGAACCAGTTCTTTGTTTT
>CAYHUB010000006.1:0-38032 GCA_964359755.1 uncultured Candidatus Saccharibacteria bacterium | reverse complement strand
GTATCTAGCGACCGTCAACACCGCTTACACGCCGGTGCTGGATGACGTGACGGTGGGGTATGAGAATTCCGCAAACTATAATTTTACGCTTTCTCCTTCGCCGGCATCAGGCGAAGTGGTGGCGGGGGCGGTCTCTTCAAAAGTTTCAACGATCACCGTGACGGTTCAGAATCCGCAGGACCCTTCCATTACCGACCCGGTGAATTTTTCCGCGAGCGTTTCGCCAGCGGGACCATCAATTTCATTTTCACCAACTTTTTGTTTGCCGAGCTCAGGAATATGCACAGTTAATCTGTACGCGTCCGGCGCGGCGGTCGGGAATTATACCATCAGTATTACCGGAAACAATGTATCAGGAACATATCCTTTCGGGTTTTCAAAAACCATATCATTCGCGCTCACGGTCGCGCCGCCGCTCGATTTCTCGCTTTCACTGAGTCAGAGTTCGGGTGAGGCGATCCGCGGATACGAAGCTGTTTCATATATAGATACCGTTTTGACCGTCGGATATATCTCCGGAGCGAATGAAATAGTATCAATTACCAGTAATGCGCCGGCCGGCATTACATTTAATCCTTCGCCGACGGCGTGTGCGCCGTATCCCGGCTCTTGCGCGAGCACGATCAGAATGAGCGCGAGCAGCGCTGCGGCAGGCGATTATACTATCATTATCACCGGCACTTCAGCGACCTCAGGAGGCACGCGGACAACGACATTCACGCTCCGCGTGCGGAACCCTCTTAGCTATTCGTTGGCGGCGAGTCCAAATAGCGGTACGGTATTTCAGGGGAACAGCACGACAAGCACCATCACCGGCACATATGGCGGCTACCCTGCCGGCACGGAAAGCGTAACAATTTCCAGTTTTACTTCCGCCTCTAATCCTTCCGCATTTTCTCCTCTGCCTTCTACAGGAACGATTTCCGTGAGTTTTACGCCCGGCACATGCACGCTCGGCGAGGCGCAGACATCGTGTACGAGATCAGCGACCATTTCCACTTCAAGCAATGTCCCGCCCGGAACGTATGCAATCACTATTTCAGGCACCTCGTCTATTACAAGCACCGCACGAACAACGGTATATACGCTTACGGTTTCAGGGCCGTTTGATTTTACCATGGTCATGGATACGCCGATCGCGCCGTGCACATCAACCGTGGGATGCGCTGTGGAGCAGGCGACAAGCATTACCGTCCCTGTAACGGTGAGCTCAACGTCCCCTTTGGGTGAAAATCTAGCGTTTTCCATCACAGGCCTTCCCGCAAACACCACGTATGCCGTCGCATCAGTACCTGCTATATGCGCTCCGTCGTTTAGCGGTTCATGTGCGGTGACGTTTACCATTTCGCCCGCGGGCTCTGCTTCGTTGGGAACATATGCCATTAATATAGTAGGCACAAGTTTAAAAAAAATACATTCGCTTCCCTTTGAGCTCACGGTGGCGCAGGGGTTCACCTTTGATGTGTCGCCGAGTAATTCTACCGGTGTTGCTGTGCGCGGAGGATCTGCGGCAAGCGTGATAACAAACATCACCTTGCTTTCCGGCATCGCAAAGCCGGTTGCATTAAGCGTACAAGGACTTTCCGGCACCGGCGTGACCGCGGATTTTCCGAGCGGACAATCGTGTTCGCCAAACTGCCAGCTGCAGATTACGTTTATCGCTCCGGTATCTGCGGTGCTCGGGCCCCATACGCTGACTATCGTAGGGGCGGAAGGAACGCAGACAAAACAGGCGATCTATACGCTCACCGTGGTTGATCCGTTTGAGTTTTCGCTTGCGCTTTCAAGTACGCAGGGAAGTATGTTGCAGGGAGGAAATGATGCGCCGTGCTCCGGCGACGAGGCATTAAATCCTGTGTCGGGGAAATGCGATAAAGTGACGGTGGCGGAATTTACATGGCTTTCGGGAGGGAGCGGGACCGAAATGATAACGCTCAGCGCGTCGGTGGTTCCCAATCCGTCGCCTTTTTCATCGGCTGATATAGTTCAGTTCAGCCCTGCATCTATTATCAATCTTAATTCGGCTACGACCCCGCTGTATTCAACCGTCACGCTTACCGCTCCCGTAGGTATGACAGCAGATTCATATACGGTTATTGTTGTCGCGTCGTCGGCGGGAATCACGCCGAGAACAAAAACGTATAATCTTACCGTAGGAACGACGCTTGATTTTTCACTTTCGCTTTTACCGGACAAGGAGCGGGTACTGCAGGGCGCATCCAGCGCGCCGGTTGACATCGTTGCGGTGAATAATCTTGCGCAATCGGCGAGCAGTGATGTTTCATTTGTCATCGGCGATACGCCAAAGTATAATCTTCCAGATTACGTGACGGTCAGGTGGAATACTTCCCCAGCATGTACATTAGGATCCGCTCTTAATGCAGAGTGTTCTTCGTCGATCACCTTTGATGTAGGTCTCACTGCTATAAACGCGACCTATCTCATTCCTATCGTGGGCACGAGCGGCCCTGTAAAACGCATCGTGTATTACACATTGAAGGTTGGGTTGCTTGATCTTGTTAATTATGAATCGCCGGATTTCTTGACCGACGCGCATCAGCGCCCGCAGGTCGGCTTCACATGGGACCCGCCCGCGGTGTTTGCGGGTGATACGGTGCAGTTTGATGCCGCGCCGTCAACAGTGTATGCCGAGGAACCAAATCTTTCCGCGAGCACGCCGGCAAGCGACGCGAATGCTGATTTTAGCTGGTCATTTGCCAGCATCACCGGAGGCTCTACGCTCATCAACCCCCAAGTGCTGTATCAAAATTCAGGAGTGTGGGATGTCTCTTTAGTGGTTACCGATACGGTCGGCGGGTGTTATACTTCCACAAGCTCCGCGCCGGAGGATTGCAGTTGTCTTTTGTCTTTGTCTGATATTATTCCATCGGGCGACGGCCTGACCGTTTCCAAAGCACGTCCTTCGTTTCGAGAGATAACACCGCAATAAGCTCATGAAGTTCCCCAATTTTTTTAAATCAAAAAGTTTTCTTGGCGTTGATATTGGCACCTCGGCCATCAAGGTGGTGCAGTTGGGCAAAGAAAAAGACACCTATCGTCTTGAAAATTACGGGGAAATCAAGTTTTCCGAAAAAGAGGCTCCGATGGAGGTGTACCAGCAAAGCTCGTTGAAAATGCCCGATGAACATGTTGCGAGCCTGCTTAAAAATATAATCGCCGAAACAGGCATCACCGCGACGCAGGCGGCTTTTTCGCTGCCGGTATTTTCAAGTTTTTCCACGATTATCGAGCTTCCTCCGATGCCGAAAGAAGATATGGAAAAAGCGATTCAATTCGAGGCGCGGCAATATGTGCCCATTCCCATCAGCGAAGTATCGCTTGATTCTATCGTGATCGGCGAGGAGCACAAAATGCATAAAGAAAACGAGCCAAGCGCTCAACAAGAAGGGCAGTCGGTTTCGCCGCAGAAAAAAAAACACGTGGAGGTGCTGTTGGTGGCGGTGCCCAATGAGATCAAAAAGAAGTATCAGCATATCGCGGAACTCGCCGGCCTAGAGCTTATCGCGCTTGAAATGGAAACATTTCCGCTTGCGCGCGCGCTGCTCAAAGGGGATCCGACAATCACGGTGATCGCCGACGTCGGCGCGCGCTCAACCGATATTTGCGTCGTTGATAACGGATTTGTGAGGATATCCCATAATTTTGAATTCTCGGGCGTTGATATCACGAAAGCATTCGCGGAGTTTACCAAATCGAATTTCATCGATGCGGAGCGCATAAAAAAAGTGACGGGGCTTAACCTTACGCCGGGTCAGCTTGTTGAAGCGAAAGCGCTTGTGGGGATCATAGACAGCATCATTAATGAGATCGACCGCATTATTCATTCGTATTTCAATAAAACCGGACGGGAAGTGAAGCGGGTAGTGCTTGCGGGCGGTGTGTCGTTTATGCCCGGATTCATGGAGCGGCTGCAGGAGAAATTAAATACGCCGGTCATGATCGGTAAGCCGTTTGATAATCTTATGTGGCAACGAGAGCTTGAAAAAACGCTTGCCGATATCGGTCCGTCGTTCGGCGTGGCTGTCGGTCTTGCGATGCGGAGGTAACACATAACTCACAGGTGTTTCACGATATGGAGCTTACTCCTTCTATGATGTATAATGATGGTATACGTTAAAAGTTATTTGTTTTTAGTTTGAAAGATGCCTGACATATCGTTACTACAACAAGAATATTACGGCGCGCAGGAAGAAGAGAGCAAAATGCCCGGTATTGTTTCTACGATCGCGTTCGTTGCGTTGGTGATTGTTATCGGCGGGTATATAGCGCTGTACGTCTACAACCAGATGCTGGAAAAGAGAACAGCGGAGATAACCGAGAACATTGCAAACCTGAAGGTGGGGGAGGTTGCCGACACGATCGCCGAAGTGAAAAAACTCGGGACACAGGCGAAAATTTTAAAGGAATTACGCGAATTGCATACAAAACCGTCACAGCTTTTTCTTTCTATAGAAAAAGCAACGCACCCCGCTGTTTCTTTTGGGGATGCGCTTATCGATGTTGGGGCCCGGAAAATAAAAATGAAAGGGCTTGCTTCAAGCGCTCCGGTACTCGCGCGGCAGGTGGAGATCTATAAAAACGATGACCATATCGCGGAGTTTACGGTTGAGAGCGTCGGGTACAGTAAAAAACCGACGGTATCGTTTCAATTAACCATGGATATCAGGAATTATTGATATGGATAGGCGATATATCATTGCGAGCCTGTTTTTTATTATCGCCGCGATCGTCGCGGGCATGCTGGTGTATCCAAAGTACCAAGGAGTGAGCTTGGCGACGAAAGTGGCAGACGAGAAACAAAAGGAGTTTGATTCGCAGATGGTGCTGGTGCAGGACATCAGCCGCCTGAAATCGCAATATAATGCGGTAAAAGAAGAATTTAAAAGAGTTAATGCGTTGATCCCCGAATACGGAGAAAAAAGCACCGCGGCCTTATTTGTTGAACTTGAAGGGCTGACCTCGCGCAACGGAGTACTTCTCGAGTCCATCAGTTTTGGTCAAAGCAAGACACTAGGGAAGGGGCAAGAAAAAGGATACCGCGCCATCAGTGCGGGTGTCGCGCTGAAAGGTGATTATCAAAGTTTTAAGAATTTCTTACGCGGGATAGAGACCAGTGAGCATCTTATGGATATTACTTCTGTTTCGGTGAGCGTGATTCGGGAGGAAAAGGAAGGTGAAGGCGAAGAGGGCGAGGTGAGTGCAAATACTCAGCAGATATTGTCTTTTAAAATAGAGATCAACGCGTATTATCAATAAATCTTCCATGAGATTTCTTCTCCAAAAACTGAAAGAAAAGAAAACCATCCTCATTATTGCGGGAGCCGGTATTGCGCTGGTTGTCCTCGGTTTTTTTGCGGTTACGTCAGGATTATTCGGAGCGTCTACGGAAACGCAGCAAGCAGATGTTGCCGGGGGAAGTTCTCAGGAAACTACGCTTAAGCTCATCGAAGGGAATGTAGCCGGTCTTCGCGAAGAACTGCAAAATGATTTTTATACATCATTGAAACGATACGCATGGCCGACCGATGCCGGCGCGCCCGGAAAGAAAAATCCGTTTGCAGAATAACTAACAACCGATAACTAAAAACGCATAACGCACATTTCGTAGCAAATTGTTATTAGTTGTTAGTTATAAGTTAGATCAATGCCCATTACCCTGATCGATATTCTTCTTAAAGACGGAAAGATCTCGCATGCCGATGCGGATGCGTTTCGCAATGAACTGCGGATAAAGCGCATCACCGAGGAAGATTCATTGCTCGCAAAATTGCCGGAAGACATTGTGTTTGAGGCGAAAAGCAAGTTTTACGGCGTGCCGTTGAAAGCGTTTGACGAGGACCACGTCATTACGCACGATGTACTCTCGCAGATTCCCGAAGACGCGTCAAAGATGTACAAATTTATCGCGTTCGGCCGGATAGACGATGACACGCTTGAGGTAGGTGTTGTGAACCCGCAGGATGTCCGGGTGCTTGATGCGCTCAAGTTCATCCTCACGAGCAAGAACATGAACGCGAAGATCTCGCTCATTACGCCGCGGCAGTTTGACTTTCTGTTTCAGCAATATTCAAGCCTGCACGGCGAGGTAAAGGAAGCGCTCCAGCGGCTTGAGGAAGACATCACCGATATTGATGCGATGGTGGGACAAAAGATCGATATTGAAGAGCTTACCGCGGATGCGCCGATCGCGCGCATGGTGGCGGTCATCTTCAAACACGCGTTTGAAGGGAGGGCGTCGGATATCCACATAGAGCCGCTCGATAAAAACACGCGGGTGCGCTTCAGAGTCGACGGCATCCTGCATTCAAGCCTGCTGCTTCCCAAAAGCATCCATAACGCGATCGTGTCGCGCATCAAAATTCTTACGAATCTTAAGATTGATGAATCGCGCGTTCCGCAAGACGGTAGATTTCGCTCAAGGATATCAGGGAGCATTATCGATTTTCGCGTGTCGTCGTTCCCGACCATTAATGGCGAAAAGATCGTGATGCGCCTTTTGGATCCATTTGCCGGGGTGAAATCACTCGAGGAGCTTGGGTTTAACGGAGCAGGGTTTGAAATGATCAAGCGTGCCATGGAAAAGCCATACGGCATGATCCTCGTTACGGGTCCTACCGGAAGCGGTAAGTCAACCACGCTTCAATCATTATTGGGTACGGTGAATAAAGAAGGGATCAACTTGGTGAGCTTGGAGGACCCGGTTGAATATAACATTGAAGGCGTGAACCAATCGCCGGTGAGGCCGGAGCTCGGGTACACCTATGCGAGCGGTCTTCGGAGTATTTTGCGTCAGGACCCCGATATCGTGATGGTCGGCGAGATCAGAGATCAAGAAACCGCTCAGCTGACGGTGCACGCCGCGCTGACAGGACATGTCGTGCTCACGACGCTCCACACCAATAATGCCGTCGGCGTCATTCCGCGGCTTATCGATATGGGGATCGAGCCGTACCTCATTCCTTCGTCGGTTGTCCTTATGGTGGCACAGCGGCTGGTGCGGAAACTGTGCAATGATTGCAAACAGCCGGTGGAAGCGCAGGGCCGCGCAAAACAAATAATCGAAGAAGTAATCGCTTCAATGACGAAAAAAGAGCAGGAACGCATACGAAGCGGCACGTATCGCGTTTGGCAGGGCGCAGGATGCGGAAAGTGCATGCATAAAGGAACAAAAGGGAGAATTGCGATCTTTGAAGCGCTGGAAATGAGCTCGGAGTTCAAACAGATCGTTATTGAAGGCATTACCGAAGAAAAGATCATACAGGAATCTCTGCGCCAAGAAATGATTACCATGAAGCAGGATGGCATTATTAAGGCGCTTGAAGGCATGGTATCCCTGGAAGAAGTTTTGCAGTCAACGATGTAGCGGTGTATACTAACAATTTATAACGTATAACCTTATAATATGGAAAACAAGAAAACAATTTTAATCGTGGAAGACGATGTGTTTTTGTCCGATATGTATCAGACAAAATTCGTCGAGTCGGGGTATGATGTGAAGGTGGCGGGCGACGGCCAGCAGGGACTTACGATGCTCCAGGACGGTCTGCGGCCAGATATGGTTTTGCTTGATATCGTCATGCCCAAGATGGACGGCATCGAGATGTTCACGGCGGTAAAAAAAGAAGAGAAACTAAAAGATATCCCCGTGATTCTGCTTACCAATCTCGGGCAGGAATCCGACATTACGCGGGGCATGGAACTGGGCGCGCTTGATTATTTCGTCAAGGCGCATTTTACTCCGTCTGAAGTAGTGAAAAAAGTTGAAGCGCTGTTTACAAAAATACAAACCCCGCAACAATAGTTATTGTATGCGCCCGTCATCGCCTTTGATTCTTTCTTTTATCTTAACGGAAGCGCAGCCCTTCATTATTGTGTTTTTATATAAAAGGGCGTGAGTGGATTAAAGAAGGAATCAAAGGCGGTGGCGGGTTTGAGTAAAAATACATTTCGTAATTCAAAGTAACCATTATGGTACGAGACATCAAGCAAGAACTGGAGGAGCTTTTGCATGCGGTGATTGATAGAGGCGGTTCGGATGTGCATATTTCAGTCGGGCGAAAGCCGACGCTGCGCGTCGACGGCGTGCTGGTGCGCGTCGAGGAAAAAGAAGTGATCGGCGAAGATGACGCGGAGCGTTTTGTGATGGAAATTTTAAATGAAGACCAGCGCGCGCGGTTTCTGGAGAACAAAGAGCTCGATTTTTCATATAACTTCAACGATGTTGCGCGCTTCCGCGTGAATGTGTTTATGCAGCGGGGAAGGTTTGCCGCGGCGATGCGGTTGATCCCGACCGCGATCCGAACGCTCGACGAGCTCGGGCATCCGCCTATTTTGCACAATATCGCCAAAATGTCCCAGGGGTTTTTCTTGGTGGTTGGTCCTTCGGGGCAAGGAAAGTCAACCACGCTTGCGGCGATGATTGACGAGGTGAATCATCAGCGTCCGTGCCATATTATCACCATCGAAGACCCGATAGAATATTTATTTAACAACGACAAGGCAATCGTTGACCAGCGCGAGGTCGGGCAAGATACGAAAAGTTTCAATAATGCGCTTCGGTCTGTGCTTCGGCAAGATCCCGACGTTATCATGGTGGGAGAAATGCGCGACCCGGAAACGATCTCCGCGGCGATCACCGCGGCAGAAACGGGACACCTCGTGTTTTCAACCCTTCACACCAACAACGCGGCGCAAACCATCGACCGCATCATTGATTCGTTCCCCCCGTCACAGCAAAATCAGATCCGCGCACAGCTTTCAGGAACGCTCCTTGGGGTTCTTTCAAGGCGGCTTATTCCGCGCACGGGCGGGGGCCGAGCGGCCGCATTTGAATTGCTTATCGCTAACCCCGCGATCAAAAATCTCATTCGCGAGAACAAAACGCATCAGATCGATCTGGTCATTGAAACGTCAGCGGAAGAAGGGATGATCTCGCTGAACCGCTCACTTGCGCTTCTGGTGAAGAAAGGGGAGATTTCGTATGAAGAGGCGGCAGTACACTCAATGAATCCTTCGGAATTAAGGATATTAGTGTCGAGATAATGCAATTCTCTTATCAGGTTCGTACACAACAAGGCGAGATCAAGAACGGTTTTATTGAGGCGCAAACAAAAGAAGCCGCACTTGATGCTCTTCAACGAAGTAATTTTTTCGTGATCGAAATATCATCTTCGTCGGAAGGTTCGCTTACTTCACGAGGTTTTAAATTCTTCAGGCGGGTGCCGCGCAAAGAGGTGGTTATATTCTCGCGCCAAATATCCACGCTCTTTGAAGCAAAGGTCCCGCTTATTGAAGCGCTCAAAACCATGATGGAGCAGACGAGTAATCCGATGTTCAAGGATGCTTTGCTTGATATCGCAAAAAACGTAGATGCGGGCGCACAGCTTTCAAAAGCGCTTGCGGGACATAAAAGGATCTTTTCCGATTTTTACGTGAACATGGTGCATTCTGGCGAGGTGTCCGGCAAGCTTGAAGATGTGTTCAGGTATCTCGCAGACGGGCTCGAGCGCGAATATTATCTTCTGCAAAAAGTGCGCGGCGCGCTTACGTATCCCGCGTTTATTATTTTCGGATTCGGGGCGATCGGGTTCGTGATGATGGTGTGGGTGGTGCCAAATCTCACGTCAATCTTGAAAGAAACAGGTCAGGAGTTGCCGTTCCTTACTAAGATGGTTATTTTGATTTCCGATATATTCGCAAACTATTGGTGGGCGGTGCTTATCGGCATCGCGGGAGCCGTGAGCGGATTATTGTACGCGGTGAATTCTCCGCGAGGAAAAGAAGTATGGCACAGGGTGCAGTTGAAACTTCCGATATTCGGGAAGATGTTTCAGAAATTTTATCTTGCGCGTATGACCGACAGCTTGAGCGTACTCATTCAAGGCGGACTCCCCATCGTACAGGCGCTTGAAATCACCGCGGAAGTGGTGCGTAATAAGATATATCACGAGATCCTTGTGCAAACGATCGAAGAGGTGAAAAAAGGGAATACGATCAGCTCGGTGTTTCGTACGAGGAAAGAAATTCCCGTGATGGTGTCGCAAATGGTGTTTGTGGGTGAGGAATCGGGCAAGCTCGACAGCACACTGAAATCGGCGGCGGATTTTTATCAAAAAGAAGTGACGGTGGTTATGGATAATCTCGTCACACTTATCGAGCCGCTGCTCATCATGGTGCTTGGCATCGGCGTAGCGATCATGGTTATGGCTATCCTTATGCCGATGTATGATATGGCGCAAAGTTTTTAATTATTTTTTACATTATGAACACAAAATATATTAATTTCGTTTTGATTGCGGTGATTGCGGCGGTTGTCGCGGTTGGCGGGTTTTTCGGGTGGAAAGCGTTGCGCGACCGTCAAGCAAACGATCTCCCGACCGGACAAAAGGAATTTCCCGTACCTGTGCCTATCACAAACAAAGGAAAAGAATCGGAAGAGCGCGATGCGGCGTTGGAGCGCGATGTGCGTATGATCAGCGATGCGGTGCTTGCATATGCCAAGGATCATAATGGGAAATATCCGGAATCTGATTTTAGGAATCCGTGCTCCGGGGCGCGTTTTTGTCTGAAGGGTGTTGACATCAATACAAAAACAAAACAATATCTTGAAGCGGTGCCGCAAGCACAGCCGCATAAGACCGATTATCACTATCGTTCCGATAATGTGGCAAAGACATATTGCGTGCGGTCGGTAGTAATACTTGAAACGGCGATTCCCAATGTGTTTCAGTGCACGCAAAGCGAATGCGGGAAAGTGCCGATCGGCGAAAGCTGTCAATAAAAAAGCAGGATTGTGGATATCCGCAGTGTTGTTTGCAGCGCATAAGCGGTGTATACTATAGATAATTGCGCAAAGGTCGAGTGCAATGAAGCAGTGTGTATGTTCATAGGCCTTCCCAAGCTTGGGGCTTATGAATCACAGTAAAACAAATTATTTATTTTTTTAGCATTAATATATGACAAGTAATTCAATGAAAAAGGGTTTCACCCTTATCGAACTCCTTGTGGTGATCGCGATCATCGGCATCTTGTCGTCGGTGGTTATCGTATCGCTCAACAACGCGAGGTCAAAGGCGCGGGATTCGGCGCGTAAATCAAATGCGCAAGCAATGACAACCGCGATCGCGCTTTATTCGTCGGAGCAGAGTCCTGAGGTTGCGCCACTCGAAGCTGATACTGCGACCAATGGATGGACCGTTACAGCTGTTGCCGCAGTCGACGGCGTAGGAATCCCTAATCTTGCAGGGGGAAGCCCAACACTCTTAACATTCCTTAAGGCGTTGCCCGTTGATGGCACCGCGCATTCGTATACTTACGGTAATGTGGGGGCAAATGGAACCTTCTGTTTGGGGGCGTATCTCGAAAACGACAACACAACGTTTGTAGGAGCTGCAGATCATAGATTTATCTGCACTGGTGGCGGATGTGGTGATGTCGCATTAGATAGAGCAACACCAGCCGGTCCGTGGGTAGCTGCGGATTGTCCCGAAGCGTAATTTCTCGGAAAACATATTTCTCAAACAGAGCTTTCCTTTATGGAAGCTCTGTTTGTTTTTGTGATATACTTCATCTATGGAGGTATTTTTTATTTTTATATTCGGCCTTGCCATCGGGAGTTTTTTGAATGTCGTGATCTGCCGTCTTGCCGCGGGCGGTTCGCCCGCCCTGAGCTTGTCGAAGGGATTGGTATTTGACCGGTCGCGGTGCCCCAAGTGTGCGCATACGCTGTCGTGGTACGAGCTTGTGCCAGTCGTGAGTTTTGCGGTCCAGCACGCGCGATGCCGTGCGTGCGGCGAGAAAATATCATGGCAATATCCGCTGGTGGAGCTTGCGACCGCATTTTTATTTGTGTTTATCTATGATTTCCTTCCAGCGTATTATCACGGGTGGGAAATGGCGTATCTTTTTTGGGTATGGGCGTCGCTCCTTGTCATCTTTGTTTTTGATCTGAAACATTATATAATTCCCAATAAGGTTTTGTATCCGCTTACGCTGGTTGTTGTGGCACATGCGTTCTTTGGCAATGGGTTTATGGCGGTGCCCTACGCGACGCTCTCCGCACTTGGAGCTTCCGGTTTTTTTCTCGTACAGTATCTTGTGTCGCGCGGGAGGTGGATAGGGTTTGGCGATGTGAAGTTCGGCATATTCATGGGATTGTTTCTGGGGTTTCCCTTGATACTCGTTGCGTTCTTTTTTAGTTATCTCATCGGCGCGGTCATCGGAAGCATCATGCTTATGAGACACTTCAAAACACTTCAGAGCGAGATCCCGTTTGGTCCGTTCCTCGTGCTTGGCATATTCATCGCATATTTTTACGGTAATAGCATCATTTCGTGGTATCTCAACATTTTTTAGCGCTTGCGTATGACAATGAAAAAACTACTCGCTACTCGCTACTCGCTACGTTCTGATCGGGGCTTCACCATGATCGAGCTACTTATCGCGGCTGGCGTGATAGCGATCATTTCTTCCGTTGTTTTTGCAAGCGTGGGGCCGAGACATAAAGATCTTTCGCGCGCAACACAAAGACTCGCGCAGGATATCAGGCGTGCGCAGAATTTTTCACTTGCGCCGTCCGATACGCCGATCTGCGTGTATGGCGTGCGCGCCGACTCCCCGACAAGCTATTTTTTATATAAACGATCTGATTGTCCGCCTCCGCGCACCACCCCCGCAAACAACGAATATGATAGCGACCCGGCAAACATAATCGAAACGGTACTTTTGGACAACGTTTCAATCGTGAGTGCGGTTCCGTTCGATATGAGTTTTGAGGCGCCGGAGCCGATTACGTATTTGAACGGCGCGACAGGGACGACTCCGATATTGATTATGCTCCAAGGGTCGACCGGCACAAGAAATATATCGGTGAACCGCTTCGGAAGAGTGGAAATACAATGAAAAAACTACTCGCTACTCGCTACTCGCTACATTCTGATCGGGGCTTCACCCTCCTTGAGAGCATGGTGGCGATCGCGATATTCTCCATCGGCATTTCTACCGCGGTGTTTGTGATAGTGCAGTCTATCAATGTCGGCACGCGCACAAAAAACAGGATCATTGCGGCAAACCTTACGCAAGAAGGCATCGAGGTGGTGCGCAATATCCGCGACAGGAATTGGCTCGCAGGGAGGCCATGGACCGACGGTATCAGCGGGCTCACCAATGCGTGCCTCCAATGGAACAGTGATAATGTTGCCGGTTTTTTCATCGACGCGGATTGTTCATCGGGCGGGAACATTTTTTTCGATGCGGGGTTCCAGCATTATATTCAAACGACGTCTCCGTCGCAGTTTTCGCGTACGGTGACCACGCAGTTACTTCCCGGCCCTCCTGAGCAGTTAATGGTTTCTGTTACCACAACATGCGGCGCGAACTGCAGTATCACCGCGGAAAATTATTTATATAACTGGGAATGAAGAAGCTACTCGCTACTCGCTATTCGCTACGTTCTGAGCAGGGCTATTCTCTCATTGAATTGATGGTCGCCATCGGGGTTTTTGCGGTGGTGGTGACGGCATTATCAGGTATGTTTGCTATTTCTTTGCGAGGGCAGGGGAAGTCCGCGACGGCGCAGAATGTCGGCGATAATGGGCGGTATGCGATGGAAGTGATGGCAAAAGAAATCCGCATGGGAACCATCAAGACGACGGAGGGATTTATGGTAAATTCACCGTCAGATATTCAATTCAGATCAAACATGCCCAATCGCAACAGCGCGATAGTTCGGTTTTATCTTGATACCGCAACGAATCAGATCATGTTCGATGACGATGTGAGCGATGCATTACCTCCCGAACCGATCACCTCGGCGAATATCGCCGTGAATGCGCTGACATTTAATGTTTCCGGCGTTTCACTTTCATCCCAGCCGCGTATCACTATCGTTATGCGGGCGGCTTCCGTGGGTACGGCAGCAGATATTGAAACACGCATGGACATACAAACAACCATTTCTCCCCGATCACTATGAGAAAAAACTCACAACGTATAACTAATAACTTACAACAAGGCATCACTATTTATCTCGCGATGCTGATGCTTTCGACGGCGCTCACCACGGCGCTCTTTGTTTCGACGGCGTTCGTGCGCGAGTTTAAAATATCAAAAGAAGTCGCGGATTCGCTGAAAGCGGTGTATGCCGCCGATACAGTAATGGAATACACGCTGTATCAGGTACGCACATCAGATCTTGCGATTACTCCCACAAATCTCGCCGCCCTCTCTTTTATACCGATAACAACTACCAATGCATTGACCGATGCATCGTTGTCGAGTAAGTATTACCATCTTCCGCCAGCTAATTGCGCTACGAATGTAAATGTAAGTAGTGGCAATCACGCATGCGATATAAAAGTTGTGCTTGATGTCGATAAGATAGCAGGAGTTCCCGGGTGTCCAGCAGATACTGCCGCACCCGATTGCACGCGCATTGTCACGAAGGGATCTCATGGCGCGATCAACCGCGCGATGGAAATCGTGTATGAAAATCTTTAAAGACAGATTCTAGATTCTGGATGCTGGATTCTATGAAAAAGCAGGAAGCGCGCGAGCGCATCGAAAAACTAAAAAACGAGATCAACCATCATCGGTATCTCTATCATGTCCTTGACCGGCAGGAGATTTCGGACGCCGCGCTTGATTCGCTTAAAAACGAGCTGGTAAAGCTCGAGCGGCAATTTCCCGAACTGCTCACCCCCGATTCGCCCTCCCAGCGCGTCGGCGGCGCACCGCTTGGCGCGTTCACAAAAGTGCCTCACGCACTACCAATGCTCTCGCTTGAAGATGCGTTTTCACAAGACGATATGATTGCTTGGGAAGAGCGTATCAGGAAGGTGTATCCCAGAGGCGCGCACGGGTATTTTGCCGAGCTGAAAATAGACGGATTTGCGATATCGCTTGAGTATGAAAACGGCGTTTTGAAGCGCGCATCAACGCGTGGCGACGGGAGGGTGGGAGAGGACGTTACGGAAAATATCAAAACAATCGAAGCGGTTCCCCTGACGCTTCAGAATCCCGCGTTTATCATAAAGGAGGCGAAAAACCGCTTAACCATCGTGCAAAACGAGAAAATCATGAAGATCCTGAATGCCCGCATACGCAAAGGGAATATAGAGGTGCGGGGCGAGGTATTTATGGCAAAAAAGGTATTTGAATCGATCAATCGCGAGCGCACAGCGCACGACGAACCGCTCTATGCCAACCCCCGCAATACCGCAGCCGGGTCAATCAGACAGCTTGATCCGAAAGTGGCGGCATCCCGCAAACTCGATTTTTTAGCGTATGATCTTGCCACCAATCTCGGCCAGCGAACGCACGCGGAAAAGCACGAAATCCTGAGTGTGCTGGGGTTTCGCACCGACGCGTATGCGCGCGCATGCGAGATGCTCGACGATGTGTATGCGCTGTATCAGGATGTAGAAGCTAAGCGCGAAAAATTACCGCATCACATAGACGGTATTGTGGTGAGCGTGAACGATACTGAAACATTCACCCGACTGGGCGTAATAGGGAAAGCACCGCGCGGCGCAGTGGCGTTCAAATTTCCCGCCCAAGAAGCGACGACGATAATAAAAGATATCGTGGTGCAGGTGGGGCGCACGGGCGCGCTGACGCCGGTGGCGCATCTTGAGCCGGTGCCGATCGGCGGCACAGTCGTATCGCATGCGTCGCTCCACAACGAAGATGAGATTGGGCGGCTTGGCGTGAAGATCGGCGACACGGTAGTGGTGAAGCGCGCGGGCGATGTTATCCCGAAAGTCGTCAGCGTGATCGTAAATCTCCGCACCGGAAAAGAAAAAGCATTTCACATGCCGAAGCGCTGTCCGGTATGCAATGAAGCAGTCGTGCGCGCTGAGGGCGAAGTGATCGTGCGGTGTGTGAATAAAAAGTGCCCCGCAAAAAATAAAGAAGCGCTGTATCATTTTGCGGCAAAGCAGGCGTTTGACATCGTGGGGTTGGGGTGGAAAATTTTAGATGCGCTTTCTGATGTTGGGCTGGTATCCGACCCGGCGGATATTTTTACGATAGAAAAAGCAGATCTTATCCCGCTTGAGCGGTTTGCGGAAAGATCGGCCGATAAACTTATCGTCGCGATCGAGAAAGCAAGAGAGATCCCGCTCGCGAAGTTTTTATATGCGCTTGGCATCGTGCATGTGGGGGAAGAAACGGCGCTTGATCTCGCGCAGTATTTTGCCTCGCGCGCTCGTGTCGTAACCCCGCTTGATCTTGTACGCCTTGCAGAAAAGGAAACAGCGGAAACGCTCCAAACGATCCCCAATATCGGCGAAAAAGTCGCCGCAAGCATTGAAGCGTATTTTCATAGCGCGTACGCGCGGCGGCTTTTGCAAAAATTAGCCGACGCTGGTATCATCATACACAGTCCGAAGGTTCAAAAAATCGCGCAGAAATTCACCACAAAAAGCTTTGTGCTTACCGGAGAGCTTGAAACAATGACCCGCGATGAGGCGAAAGAAGCGATACGCGCGCGCGGCGGAAGCGTCATAAGCTCCGTATCAAAGAATACCGATTACGTGGTGGCAGGCGCGCACCCGGGGTCAAAATACGAGAACGCAAAAAAACTGGGAGTGGCGATCATAGATGAAAAAAGGTTTCAGAAAATGCTCGCATAAAACTCCTTATTTTTAGATTAAGAAATGTCAGATGCGAGGCGCGCCGAGTATTGAAGCCGAAACTGTACTATAAGTACAGTAAGGCGAGACACGGAGGCGGAACGAAGCAGATGGCGTTTCATAATTAAAAATAACCATGGATAAAAAAACAATACACCATATCGCAAAGCTTTCGAATCTCCGCGTCAGCGACGAAGAGGTTTCTTCGTTCGCGCACGAGCTTTCCTCTATTCTCGCGTACGTATCAGAGCTCAATGCCGTAGATATCGCAGGCACGGAAGCCACGGGGCATGCCGGAGAACAAACAAATGTGTTTCGCAACGATGAACCTTCCGCACAAGACCTTGAGCTTGTCGCCGCACTGGTGAACGCCGCTCCCGATCGAGATGACGGGTATGTAAAAGTAAAAGCTATTTTGTAATACACGCCTGTAATGCACGACCTCCTCAAACTCACTATTACCGATGCGCACACAAAGCTTGCCGCGAAAGAGATTTCCGCGCGCGAGCTCGTTGAGGCGCATATTGTGCACAGCAAAGAAAAGGACAAAGAAATATGCGCGTATGTGAGTCATGCATTCGATGAAGCGCTCGCCCAAGCCGATCGCGTGGATGAAAAAAGACGGTTCGGAAACGATCTTTCTCCGCTTGCGGGCGTGCCCGTAGCGATCAAGGACAATATCCTCATCAAAGGACATACGGCTACCGCGTCATCAAAGATATTAAAGGATTATGTTGCCCCGTATGACGCGACGGTGATCAGGAAATTAAAAGATCGCGACGCGGTGTTTATGGGAAAGACGAATATGGATGAATTCGCAATGGGTTCTTCCACCGAGAACTCCGCGTTTTTCCCCACCAAAAATCCGCGCGATATTTCGCGCGTGCCGGGTGGTTCATCGGGCGGTTCTGCGGCGGCGGTCGCTTCAGGTCAAGCGATCTATGCGCTTGGGTCAGACACGGGCGGGTCTATCCGCCAGCCTGCATCATTTTGCGGTATTGTAGGGCTCAAACCAACCTATGGCGCAGTATCGCGCTACGGGGTCATGGCAATGGCGTCTTCGCTTGACCAGATCGGTCCGTTGACCAAAACCGTAGAAGACGCGGAGCTCGTGTTTCGCGCGATCGCGGGGCGCGACCCACATGATGCGACAAGTGTTTCATTGTTGCAGACGAGCGGAAAATCGCCGCTTCGTTCGCTTGAAGGCGCGCGCATCGGCGTGCCCAAGGAATACTTCGCGGTGGAAGGCATGGATAAAGAGGTGCGGGCAACCGTAGAGCAATCAATCCAAAAAATGGAACGCGCGGGGGCAAAGATCGAGGAGATCAGTTTGCCGTATACTTCGCACGCGATCTCGGCGTACTACATCATTATGCCTGCGGAAGTTTCTTCTAATCTCGCGCGATACGACGGTATTAAATACGGCTACTCAACCTACGCGGCAGGGGGCGACGGCGTGCTCTCAGAAGTATATGAGCGCTCGCGCTCGGAGGGGTTTGGCAAAGAAGTGAAGCGGCGCATCATGCTTGGCACCTATGTGCTTTCGGCGGGGTATTACGATGCGTATTATAAAAAAGCCCAGCAGGTGCGCACGAAAATAAAAGAGGATTTTGTAAAAGCGTTTGAAAAAGTCGATATGATCGCCACGCCGACCTCGCCCACGACCGCATTCCGCATCGGAGAAAAAAAAGAAGACCCGCTCGCGATGTATCTTGCCGACGTGTTCACCGTGCCGGTGAATCTCGCGGGGCTTCCCGCACTATCGCTCCCGTGCGGCACCTCAGGAGGCTTGCCGGTAGGGCTTCAGTTTATCGCGCCGTGGTGGGGCGAAGATACATTATTTAATACCGGTAAAGAGTTCGAGCAATTATAATATATGCCTCCCGATCTTCAAATCCCTTCATCAGTGCAAACACAGCTTGGAAGCGCCGGCGACAGCGCGACGGCGTTTATGGGGTCTGAAAGCGGGATACTGCTTTTTCTATTCATAAAATTCGTTTTCATCGCGCTCTCGATTTTTTTCGTGATGCACATTATTTATCTGTTGCATAAGATAGGAAATATAAGGAAAGAGCTTGAATTATTCGGCGAATCGGTCAAGCGCAAAGCGGTGCCGATAGCAAAAGATACGTTCGTCATGGCGTGGCACGGCATTGAAGCGCGGATGCGCACGATGCAGGAGGCGGAGTATAAGCTTGCCATCATCGAGGCGGACAAGCTGTTTGATGATCTTTTGCAGAAAATGAAATATAAAGGGAAGGACATGGGGGAGCGGCTCAAACAGATCACGACCGAACAGCTTTCCAATATCAATGCCATTTGGAAATGCCACAAAGTGCGCAACCTTATCTCGCACGATGTGAGTTATCATCTTGCCTTTTCAGAGGCGCAGTGGGTCATTCAAATATACGAAGACGCATTCATAGAGCTCGGCGTTCTCGACCGATCCGAGCAGGGGTTGGAGCAATAGGGGTTGCGCAATCCGCTTTTTCGTAGTAAAATTATATACGTTTTACAGGAGACCTTTACATAGCGGGGTGGAGCAGCCTGGTAGCTCGTCGGTCTCATAAGCCGAAGGTCGCTGGTTCAAATCCAGCCCCCGCAACATTTGTTGTCAGGTATTCAAGCCAGCGTAGCTCAGTGGTAGAGCAGAGCTTTCATAAGGCTAAGGTCGCAGGTCCGATCCCTGCCGCTGGTACGTGAGAATTATATGAATATGTATGGGCCGGTAGCGAAGCCCGGTTATCGCGTCTCCCTGTCACGGAGAAGATCGCGGGTTCGAATCCCGTCCGGCCCGCCAGATTACCAAGTTAGAACCGCAGTGTTTTCAACGATTTTGAGAGGTAAAAATCGACATCCGGAGGTGGATGTCGATTTTTCACAAAGCGTGTCAAATATCAGATTTTCTGTTAAAATATAAATATCTTATGGCTTTATTCAAAATAAATGGCTCTGCCATTAAAAAACTCACAGCAAAGGAATTAGACTTAGAGAAACACCTCCAAGAACTGTTTGAAAATAACCTGGAGGAAGTTTTGAATATTGTTTTTCTAGCCCATGAATACTCCACAAGTTTTGGCGGTCGAATTGATTCTCTTGGTATAGATAAAAATGGCTCACCCTGCATTATTGAGTTCAAGAAAAACCAAAACGACAATGTTATAAATCAAGGACTTTCTTATTTGCGTTGGCTTTTAGACCATAAAGCAGATTTTGAGATTTTATGCCAAAACAAAAAAGTAGATATTGAAATTGATTGGGACTCGCCGCGCGTTATTTGTGTCGCCGAAAACTACAACAAATTTGACCTTGATACGGCAGATATTCTGCCGATCAATGTTGAGCTTTTGCGTTACCGAATTTACAACGAAGATATTCTTTACCTCGAACCTGAAAATTATCAAAAAGTCAGAATTTCTACTTCAGGTATTTTAAAAAAATCAAAACAAGGAAAAGAAAAGCAGGAACGACTACAAAAGACCTATTCCATTGACGATCACCTTGCGGGCATCGATAAGGAAACTATTGTGCTTTTTCAAAGTCTACGCGAAAAAATCCTTTCGATAGATCAAAACATCACTGAAGAAGCAAAAGCAAAATATATTGCCTACAAAACTTCAACTAACTTTACTGATATTGTTGTTAAACAATACGGTCTTAAGATTTTTCTTAATGTCAAAAGTGGACAGCTGAATGATCCGCAAAACCTAGCGCGTGACCTCACAAAGCCAAAACCCATCGGACATTGGGGTAACGGTGATTACGAAGTGAAATTAGAAAAAGAAAATGAGCTTGATGCGATATTTGGTTTCATTAAGCAAAGCTACGATTTGAATAAATAAGTTGTACGGGATCTTAAAAAATCAGTGGTAAAATTTCTTATCACTTGATATAATTATTATATGCCAAATCGTTATCCCCTGGAGGCACATAGTAGAAGTAAAATCGACCTGCGCCTAAGAAATCTTGGTTGGATTTTGGATCAGAAAGATCCAAACTGCAATGTCTACCAAGAACAAGCAAAAACAGAGGCGCAGAACAAGAAATTTAACCGAAATAGACCGGATTATGTTTTATATGAGACCGGCACAGATCGGCCAATAGCGGTTATTGAAGCGAAAAAGCCCGGACAAGATTTAGACAAAGCAATGGCGCAAGCTCTGGAACTTTACGCGAAGCCACTCGGTATTCCGCTTGTTTTTGCTTTCAACGACACTTTTGTTTTTGCGAAGCACGCTTCTCAAAATCGAGCATTGAAAATCGACGGCGAAGAATTGCAAGATTTTTGTGATCAACTTACAGCCCTTCGATTCATCAATGAGGGGCCAGAAATTCTTTCTGCTCCGAAAGGACTTAATTTTTCGCGTGAAGACCTTATCAAAATTTTTAAGGACACGAATAAACTTCTCCGTAAGGAAGGGTTGAGAGATGGATACGAACGATTCTCTGCTTTCGCCGAAGTGTTATTTTTGAAGCTAATAGATGAATCTGAAAAATTAAATGAACACAAAGGATTGAGTCGCACGATTGAATCGCGTTTTTGTTGGAGTGATTTCACTAAAAAATATAAAGGGCAAGCACTTTTGGATTTTATTCATGATTCTGTTTGGCCTCGTTTGAAAGAAAATTTTGGGGATATATTTAATACCCCGCTTGGCATAAAAAATGCTTCTACGCTTGAAGAAATTATTGAAAATATTGATCCAATTAACTTAACGGCAACAGATACCGATGTTAAAGGCGACGCTTTTGAATATTTTCTAAAAACTGTTACGAACGGAAATAAGGATTTGGGAGAATACTTTACGCCAAGACATATTGTCCGGACGATGGTGAATTTGGTAAAGCCAATCTATGGCGAAAAAATTTACGATCCATTTTGCGGCACCGGAGGATTTCTACTTGAGGCGTTTAAATATTTGGGGTTGCGGTCAGATATAAGCAAACCAGAAATTTTGGATTATGTAAGAACAAAATCTGTTTTTGGCAGAGAACTGACATCCACTGCTCGAATTACAAAAATGAATATGATTTTGTTCGGTGATGGACACAGCAATATTGAACAAATCGACAGCTTGGCAAATCCAGTCAAAGAGAAATACGATATTATCCTTTCAAATATTCCTTACTCGCAAGAAACAGAATATGGCTCTTTTTATCCTGTACCGTCAAAAAATGGCGACTCTGTATGTATGCAACATATTTGGGAAGCGCTGAAGCCGGGTGGACGAGCGGCCGTTGTCGTACCCGAAACATTTCTATACGAAGGCGGGGATATTGGTAAAACGAGAGAATTGATAGCCAGAAATTCTGAACAGCTTTCAATCGTTTCTTTGCCGAGAGGTGTTTTTATGCCGTACACCCCAACGAAAACAAATGTTATTTATTTCAAAAAAGGTGGACAATTTAAAAAGAGTTATTCTTTTGTAATTTTTAATGATGGTTTCGAATTGAATACTGGCAGAAAACCTCTCCAAGGAACAAGCGACCTTAAAAATTTGCTCTCTCACTATGACGAACCAGTGGGAATCGCTGGACAAGCAAATGTTTTAACAAGAGAAGAAATAGAAGCTACAGAAAATTGGAATCTCCGCCCATTTTACTACATGGAAGATATTCCGGCAGTAGAAGGTGAGCTCGTACAGATAAATGAAAATATTATTGAGGAGAGGAACGAAAAAATTGATCCGACAGAAAGCCCCGATCAAATGTTCGGAATTTTGGAGGTTTCGCAGAACGGGATATTTTTAGGAGATACAGTCGTAGGAGCAGAATTTACTCAAAAATATAAAGTGGTAAGGGCTGGCGATTTGGTTTACAACCCCTACCGCGTGAACATCGGCAGTATAGGAGTTGTACCACGATATCTTGACGGAATGCTGGTCTCACCCGCCTATGTAGTTTTCTATTCAAAATTAAAAGAGTTTACGCCGAGCTACCTTGTTTCTGTTTTGAAGAATAAACGCTATCTGCGAGTAATATTGAACTATTCTTTAGGGTCAGCCCGCGCAAGTTTGCCATTTTCTGAATTGATGAGAATAAAAATACCAAAACCGAGAAAAGAAGATTTGGCCAAACTTGCAAAACTGGAAAAAGAATTAAATAGTTATCTTGGCGAAGCAGATCAGGTTAGAAAAGATATTGATAAGTCAACGGGTGGCTATCTAAAATGATTGTCCCCCAGAAATTTTTGCATCCAAATCGAGGGCGAAAATTTATTTAACCGAATAATCAATCACATTTTTACCTTTTATCGACTTGGGCTTTGGCACTTCAAACCACTGTGGATGTTGCTTGAACATAGCTCGTAATTCGCGTATGCTTTTATTAATATCCTTGAATTTGAGCCACGTTTTCGGTTCTAACTTCAGGACATCGTCACCGCAAAAATAAAATGCCCCTGAAAGGGGGTATTTTATTTTTGCGGCGTGTATTGATTTTATTGCGCCATTTTGCTATGTTGCCGGCAGTTCTTCCACAAATCAATCCAAAGGAGGTGATCAGCTTGGATCCACAGAAATTGAAGAAATTAGCAGATTTGCTCGGCCACGACCTTGCCGGCTGGAAAATCACTCAGTGCCATTTCCTCGAACTTGAACATAGGCTGAGAGGATCGTTCCCGGCCATTACTAACGACGGGAAAGTCATCGCCACGCTCGACAAGAGCTTGCTTCAGAAAGTCTGGAAGCGTCTCAGTCGGCGAGCCGCGAAGGTAACCAGTCTCACGGTTATAGCGCATCCGGAGAGCGGAGTGGCGTTCAGCCTAGAGAATTATTTCGACAAAGATGTCGAGCCGTCGCGCGTTCTGTCGAGCGAAGCCATCGAGGAGTTGTGTCGGAAGAAACATCCGTTCCAATGGACGCCCAACTTGCTCCAGATGTCGGAGCGACCAATTCATGATCCGGTGTTTACTGACTGATTGACAGCACAGTCCCCAAATTTGAGGTCTTTGTGAGTATCCACTCGCGAAGACCTTTCTCTTTTTATTATGCGCTTGCGAGGTATTCTTTTATTTTTTCTGCGACGGTTTCAAAGATGGTTTTGAATTTTTCTTCGTCTGATTCAAGGAGGGTGATGCGGAAGCCAGAAAGGGAGGAGTTGAACCCACTTAACGGAACGACGCAGATGCCGGTGGCCGCCATGAGGTAATACACAAACCGCTTGTCGGGCAAAAACCCGCTTACTTTTTCTTCGACGAATTTTTTTGCTTTTTCGTTTGCGATGGCGAGCGTTTGCCGTTCATTGAGCGCGCCGTCCTGAAACACGACCGACATATAGAATGCGCCAGCCGGCTTAGGCGCGATGATGCCATGCACATTTTTGAGGATCGCGTGCGCGAGCCCGGCCCGCCTGCTGTATTGCGCGCTTCTTTCTTTCAGGTGTTTGGTATATCGCGGGTCGGACATGATCTTCGGGATAACAGCCTGCGGGAGGGTGGTGGAGCACACTTCAAGCATTTTTGCGTCCACGATGCTTTTGACGTATTTTGCAAACACAGGGTCATTCTCTTTGTTATATACTTCGATCCAGCCGCATCGCGCGCCTGGCCACGGAAATTCCTTGGAGATGCCGCGCATAGCGATCGCCGGCACGCCGTCGATGACATCCGCGATAGGCGTCATCTTCTCTTTCTCATAGACGATATTGGCATAGATCTCGTCGGAAATGATAAAAAGATCGTACTCTTTTGCGATAGCGACGATCTCTTCCAGTATTTTTTCCGGATACACCATGCCGGTGGGGTTGTCGGGGTTGATGATGAGAATGCCCGAGATCGCCGGATTGTACTTTACTCTGTTTCGTAGCTCATCAAGATCGGGAAGCCAATCGTGCTCCGGGAGAAGGCTGTAGGTGATATGAGCGGAGTCGGCATGCGCCGCTTCGGCCGATGAGTGGGTGGAATACGCGGGCGAGGGGCCGATGACCCGCGTTTCGCGATTAAGATTGGTATATACTTTTGAAATAGCGTCTCCAAGTCCGTTGAAAAAGAGAATATCGTCGGGCGTGATGCGCGCCCCGCCGTTGCGGTTTCTTTGCTCGGCAATGAATTCCCTCGTCGCCAAAAGCCCTTTGGTGGGACAGTAGCCGAAGCTTTTATCATGCTCGATTTCTTGTTTGACGATCTCTTTTATCCACGCGGGTATTTTTTCGCCTTTTGCGACGGGGTCGCCGATATTCTCCCAGAAGATCTTTACGCCCAGCGATTCAAGCGTTTCTGCAACGGCAACGATCCCGCGTATTTCGTAGGTGAGCTCTTCGGCGCCCGAATGGACTATGTTATTTCGCATATTCCCATGGTAGCATATAATACAATTTTTTCCATTTCCTCATTACCTCGCGCTATTGACAGGTTTAATCTTTTGTAATATAATAGAGCTATCAAAATACAAGGAGGTAGCACATGGAAAACGGGTACGCAATAACGATGGGGATGATTCTAGGGGCGTTTGGAATATTTATACACGCCGCCTGGCCCGAAATCAAGAACGTATATAATACGTTCATCAAGGAGGAGCGATAAGCTCCTCTGTTTTTTTTATCTTTCTTAAATTGATTTTGGCGCGCGAATAAGCTACTATGAACACATGGTGTCGCGCATACTATTTGTCGGCGTGTGTATGGCGGGTGTGGTGGCGCTTGGCTCCTTGGTATTTTTTCTCCTGCTCGTGAATCCGGAGTATCTCGGCTTTTCGGGGTTCCTCCTTTTTTACTTCTCCTTGTTTGTCGCGCTGTGGAGTTTGTTTTTTATTGCAGGGAATCGCTTTGTACGGCACCATCGAGGCACATGGAAATATGCGCTTGTACGGCGAAGCGCCCTGGGGGCGGTTGTCGCAACCGGAAGCGTCACGCTCGCGCAGATGAACTTTTTTTCGGGATACGCCCTGCTTGCGCTTATAGGAGCAGTGTTTGCCGCAGAATATTGGCTCGCGAGGCGATAACGTCACTACGCACATGCATATCGACGCAGAACAATGTAAACATATACTAAAAGAAGCGGCCTCTGAGCTTGCGCATATCACGTCGCGCGAGGAGCTCGAACGGCTGCGGCTGAAATATTTTGGCAGAAAAGACGGCGTACTTACTGGAGTATTGCGCGCGTTGAAAGATCTTAGTGAAGAAGAGAAAAAAACAGTGGGCCGCGCGGCGCATGAAACCAAACTGAATCTTCTCGCCGCGCTTGCAAAGAAAGAAAGCGCGCTTATTGAGGCGGAGCTTCATGACCAGCAACGCAAAGAAAAGATCGATGTGACCGCGCCGGGCACGCGCGTGCCGAAAGGCCATCTGCATCCGCTCACCCAGCTTATCGATAAGGCATGCGATATTTTTACCGCGATGGGGTTTGAGGTCGCGGAAGGGCCCGAGGTGGAAACGGAACGGTACAATTTCGATGCGCTCAATGTGCCTAAGGATCATCCGGCGAGGGATATGCAGGACACTTTTTGGCTTGAAACGCCCGGCATGCTTTTGCGCACGCAGACAAGCTCGGTGCAAATCCGTTATATGGAAACGCATCAGCCGCCGTTTCGCATCGTTGCGCCCGGGCGCGTGTTTCGGAACGAGGCGACTGACGCGACGCACGAAGCGCAGTTTTATCAGCTTGAAGGATTTATGGTGGGGAAGGATGTTTCGCTTGCCAATGCAAAAGCGGTGCTTGAGGTGTTTTTCCGGCGCCTGTTGGCGAACAAAAAGATCGCGGTCCGTTTTCGGCCGAGCTACTTTCCTTTTACCGAGCCATCGGTGGAAGTGGACGTGACGTGCTTCAAATGCTTCGGCAAAAAATGCTCGGTATGCAAGCGCACGGGGTGGCTTGAAGTGGCGGGCGCGGGCATGGTGCACCCGAAGGTGCTTGCCAATGTCGGCATCGATGCGCGGGAGTGGCAGGGGTTTGCGTTCGGCGTCGGGCTTGATCGCATCGCCATGGCGCGCTACGGCATTGATGATATCCGTTTGATGTATAGCGGCGATATGCGGTTTTTGAAACAATTTTAATATCTTTGAACTACAAAACGCCATCTTCTTCGTTCCGCCTCCGCTTCTTGCCTCGCTGTACTACGTAGTACAGCTTCAGCTTCAATGCTCGGCGCGCCTCGAATCTGACATTTCGTAATTCAAAGTTAATATATGAAAGTTTCCTACAAGTGGCTCCAAGAATATAGCGCAAAGAAATTGCCAACGCCCGAAAAAACGGCGGAGCTTTTGACGATGCACGCGTTTGAAGTGGAGGGGATCGAGAAAGTGAAAGGTGACGCGGTGCTTGACGTAAAAGTGCTCCCGAACCGCGCGCACGATTGCCTTTCGCATTATGGTATCGCGCGGGAGCTCGCGGCTATTTTAAAAAGTGAAGCAAAGCGCGCAACGATAAAAGTGAAGGAGCAAAAAAAGCTGAAAATAAAAGATAGTTTGAAAGTTACCGTGCGGGAGCCGGAGTTGTGCGCGCGCTACACGGCTCGGGTTATGTATGGCGTGAAGATCGGTCCGTCGCCAAAATGGCTCACCGAGCGGCTTTTGGCGCTTGGCCAGCGAAGCATCAACAACGTGGTGGATGCGACCAATTATGTGATGCTTGCACTCGGCCAGCCCCTGCACGCGTTTGATCTTGATGCGGTTGAGGGGCGCGCGATCACGGTACGAAAAGCGCGCGCGGGCGAAACGATCACTACGCTCGATGGCGACACCGTAGCGCTTGGCGCCACTGATCTGGTGATTGCCGATGTAGAAGCTCCGCTTGCAATCGCGGGCATTAAGGGAGGAAAAAAAGCGGAGGTGACGGCACACACGGTGAATATCGCGCTTGAAGCGGCGACGTTTGACGCGGTGACGGTGCGCAAAACATCGCGACGGCTCAATCTGCGCACGGAATCGTCCATTCGGTTTGAAAACAGCCTTTCGCCGTTCGTGCCGCCTGAAGCGCTTGATGCGGTTGCCTCACTTATTGCGGAGCTCGCGGGCGGCGAAATTGCCGCGGGCATGCTTGATGTGCACGCTAAACTTCCCGCACCGCAGACAGCGTTTTTTACCACTCACGGTGTTAATAAATTACTTGGCACGGATATTGCCGAAAAAGAAATGCTTCTCACTCTGAAACGGCTCGGTTTTACGACGCAAAAGACCGCAAAGGGCTTTCTCGTGACCGCGCCCAAAGAGCGGCTCGATGTTGTGCATCAGGCGGATATTGCCGAAGAGATCGCGCGCATGCACGGCATGATGCATATCGCATCACTGCTTCCCGAGAGCACGCTTATACCCGCAGAACAAAACGACAATATCATCACGGCAGGCGCCATACGAGCCGCGTGTGTCGCGCTCGGGCTTTCAGAAACATATAACCGCTCGTTTATCGGCACGCGGCATATCGGGTATTTTCACGGGCGGTATGCGGACGTGGCGGTCGTCGCGCATCCGCTTTCGGATGATCAGAAATATCTCCGGCCATCGCTGTTGTTTTCGTTGCTTGATAACGTTGCGGAGAATTTTAAGCATGAAAAAGCGGTGCGGCTTTTTGAGGCGGGAAATGTGTTCGTGCTCAAAGAAAAGCGTGGCGTGCGAGAACGAACCATGATAGCGGGCGTGATCGCAACAAAAGGAAAAGGAAAAAACGGCGCGAGCGAGCTGTTTTACGAAGCAAAGGGCATCGTGGACGCATTACTTGAAAAGCTTGGCATTGATGACGCGTGGTACGACGATTATTTGCCGTCCCCCGAATATTCCGATGAGCGGTTCTGGCATCGCGGGAGAACGGCGGTCATAAAAGCGGGCGACGCGACCATCGGCACCGTCGGCGAAGCCGCGCCCGCATTGCTTCATCTGTATGATATTGCCGAGCGAGTCGCGCTGTTTGAGCTTGACCCTGCGAAGCTTACGGAGCTTGCGCAAGAGAAAAGAGAATACCGCCCTATCATAAAATTCCCCGCGGTGGAGCGTGATATCGCGGTGGTGGTACCGGCAGAAACAAAGATCGACCGCGTGCAATATGCTATTGAAATGGCGGGCGGCGAACTGCTTTCAGGCAGCGACCTTTTTGATATTTATGAGGGCGAACATCTTGAAGAGGCGCAAAAAAGTTTGGCATTTCATCTTATATTCCAGTCGCCTGCGCGCACATTGACCGACGCGGAGGTAAACGGCACGTTTAAAAAAATAACTGACGCGCTTATCAGCGAAGAGTGGGACGTGCGATCGTGATTTATAATCATTTTTTTTATATGAAAGAAACTCCAAGCGACAAGGAGATCTATAAAATGGAAAGAAAAGGGGAAGAAATATTGGCAGATGAGTCGATGACGGAAGAAAGAGAGGGAAGCGAAATGAGGGAGGCGGCGGCCAAAAACCATCTTATTGAGGAGATCAAAGAGAAGGGAATGGAGGAGGGCTCCGAGGCCCGGAAACTTTGGGATCGTTGGATCCTCGACCAAGAAGCGCACATGGGAGCGATAGATACCTCGACCGCTGATATAGAATCTTTCCGCGAACGGGCAAAGGTGTTGTATGCTACCGGTCTTTTAGACGAAGCGCTCGATGAGCTTGAAATCGCACTCGAGCAGGCGTTTTACGAACATACAGCCGGGTTTTATGAAGAGATCAGTGATGAAATGGATAAGATAGAGAATGAAATAATAGACGGAACAGGAGTCGGAGAGGATGAATAACAGCAGTAGTTTTTTATGTTTTAAAAGCGCCCGAAAGGGCGCTTTTTGCTAATAGAGAATCCGAAAATCGCGCTATTGACAGGATTGTAATTTATATGTATAATTGTCGCCATAAGTTGCGATTCCTGCCCGAAGGAATTAGCTCCTTAAAAAATGAGGAAGAGGAGGATGAAGATGAAGAAGAGAATAATGAAAAAGAGGATGAAGGAGTTAGAAGGGATTATATCGGGGATGTCCCCGGATCCGAAAAAGATAGTAGTAGGGATACATCCGAATCTGGAGAGACGGACGTATCACATGGTAACAGAGATATCTCAGCACCCGATCCACGTCTTTGATAGACCCCTTCGGAAGTCATCAGAGAAGTATATGGAGGAGGTGGGAGACGTTGGAAGTAGGATTCTCAGAGAAACGCTCGCTGTCTCAGGAGTGGTTAGTGTAACCATCCACCCCTACGAACTCGGAGTAGAAAAAGGGAAGATCTTTAGCTGGGATACCATCGAACCAGCAATACTCAATATTCTCAAGGATGCTTCCGAGAAAAAAACAAAAAGGGCTGATACCATTTTCTCTACCAAGGAGGGACCTCGCCCAGTAGGGATGTGCGCATAGGAGTCTCATCGGCCACCAAGATAATCGGGCTTATCTCGGTGGCTAAATAAAAAGCAAACAGGAAGCGATCAGTAATTGGTCGCTTTTTTGTATGGACAAACACCGGTAAAATTTGCTAAAATAACCCTACATGGCAAAGGAATCAAAAGGCGGAAAAACGCAGAAAGATCCTCGGTATTCCGCTGAGGATATTTATGTATTAGAGGGGCTTGAGCCGGTCCGAAAACGGCCCGGGATGTACATCGGCTCCACGGGACCCGACGGGCTTCACCATTTGGTGTGGGAAATTTTTGATAACTCGCGCGACGAGGCGATGGGCGGATATGCGACACAGATAGAAGTCACCCTGCTTCCGGGGAACGCGATACGCGTAGCGGATGACGGGCGCGGCATCCCGATCGATATTCACCCAAAGACAAAAGTGTCCGCGCTTGAAACGGCGATGACGACGCTTCATGCGGGTGGGAAATTCGGAGGGGAATCGTACAAAATTTCCGGCGGTCTGCACGGCGTCGGTGCGTCGGTGGTGAATGCGCTCTCAATATGGCTCAAGGCGGAGGTGTATCGCGACGGCGGAAAGTACGTTCAGGAATACAAACAAGGAAAGCCAAAAGCAAGAGTGAAGAAGGTCGCCCCGTCAAAACGGCACGGTACAATTATAACCTTTTCACCCGATCCCGAGATCTTTAAAGAGATTGCATTTGATTTTCAAAAAATAAAAGACCACCATCGCCAGCAGGCGTTTTTGGTGAAGGGGTTACGCGTGCGCATCATCGATGCGCGGGAATACCAGGGTGCGATCGACGAGGACGCGTATTACATTGACGAGCTTCATTTGCCTGTCCCGTCGTATTCGTTTTATTTTGAGGGGGGGATCCTTTCATTGGTACGGCATCTCAATAAAGACGAAGAGGTATTGCACGATGTCATTTTTTATGTCGATAAGCAGATCGAAGAAGTGTCGGTGGAGGCCTCTCTGCAGTATCTCACGGAGATCACGGCGCGGGAGATCAGTTTTGCAAATAATATTCATACGCCCGAGGGCGGTATGCATCTCACCGGCTTTCGCTCGGCGCTCACGAGGGTGCTCAATGATTACGCGCGCAAAAACAATATACTGCGGGAAGCGGATGATAACCTTTCGGGCGAGGACGTCAGAGAAGGGCTTACCGCGGTGATATCGGTGAAGATCCCGAACCCGCAATTTGAAGGACAAACAAAAGCAAAACTCGGCTCGCCCGAAGGAAGAACGGCGACGGAAGCAGTAGTAGGAGAAGCGCTTACCTATTTTTTGGAAGAACATCCGCAGGATGCGCGGCGCATTATTGAAAAATGCGTACTGTCGCAAAAGGCGCGCAAAGCTGCCAAAGCGGCGCGTGAAACAGTGCTTCGCAAAGGTATTCTCGAAGGGATGACTCTGCCCGGGAAACTTGCCGACTGTTCGTCGCGCAACCCGGAAGAATCGGAGCTATATATCGTAGAGGGCGACAGTGCAGGCGGTTCGGCAAAACAAGGGCGTGACCGGCGTTTTCAGGCTATTTTACCGCTCAAAGGGAAGATCTTAAACATCGAAAAAGCGCGCCTCGACCGGATGCTCACCTCGACGGAGATCAAGGCCCTTATCATCGCGCTTGGCACGGCGATCGCGGATGAGTTTGACGCGGCGCGACTTCGGTATCATCGCGTCATTATTATGACCGATGCCGATGTTGACGGCGCGCATATCCGCACATTGCTGTTAACGCTTTTCTACCGTTATTTCGCGCCGTTGATCGACGCGGGCAATATTTACATTGCTCAGCCGCCGCTGTATCGCATTCAATCGGGAAAAGCGGTAAAATACGCATATTCTGATAAAGAAAAAGAGAAGATCATCGGTGAATTTGCGGCGGCAAAGCAAGAACAGCGCGCCGCGAAGGCAAAAAAAGCAGGGAAAGAAGAAAAGGAAGAGGTCGCGGAGGAAGGCGGAGAGGATACGGGCGAGGCGGGTCAGCCCACAGAAGGAGAAGAAAAAGTGCGCGGCGTTTCCATTCAGCGGTACAAGGGTCTTGGGGAGATGAATCCTGATCAGTTATGGTCAACGACGATGGACCCGACGCAGAGAATGTTGAAGCGTGTTATGGTGGCAGATGCGCAGGAAGCCGATAAGATCTTTAGCGTGCTGATGGGCTCGGATGTACTGCCCCGCAAGCGGTTCATTCAGGCGCATGCAAAAAATGTCAAAAATCTCGATGTTTAAGAAACCTAAATTATTTTCATTTACAGGGGCTTTACTGCTTGTTCTTGTGGCAGGCGGCGTTGCGCTGTTTGCGTTTTCAGGCGCGCACGCAGAGAAGTGTCCTAGTCCCGACAGCAGTGGTAATGTTGCCGCTGTTACCGATTCCGAGTGCGATATCATCAATCCGCTGGGAGCAATAGATAGCATTCCCGCGTTTATTTGTTTGTTTATCGGCTTACTCGTGAAGCAGCTCATGCCGCCGATCATGGTGCTGATGGTGTTATGGGCGAGCTTTTTGTTGCTGACATCGGTCGGCCAGCCGGCAAAGCTCGTGCAGGCGCGCGGTATGGTGCTGTATGCCATCATCGGAGCGGTGATCCTTATTATGGCGGCACCTCTCGTATCGCTCGTCGGGAGCGCGGTTGGCAGTGGATCCACCCCTACTTCGTGCAATCCCGCAAACGCGACCACCGATGCATTGGCCGTGTTGGTCAATATTATTAACTGGTTCTCGTGGCTTCTTGCCGTTCTTTCGGTGGCGATGGGGTTGTATGCCGGATTTCTGTATATGACCGCGCACGGCGAACCGCAAAAGGTTGCCACGGCAAATAGTGTGCTCGTTTATACCGTGATCGGCGTGGTCGTGGCGATACTCGCCTTCAGCGTCATTGCGATTATTAAGGGGCTGACGGGCTTATCCTGAGTTTGTTGAGGAATTGACTTTTATGCCGGTTTCGGGGTACGATGTGCTCGTGCCCTTGGGGGCTTTTTTGATATGCCAACCCTTATGAAAAATACATTCGTAAACATACTTGGAAGCACCGTGGCGTTTTTGCGCGACGTGCGCTCAGAGCTTAAAAAAACAAGTTTCCCTTCCCGCAAGCTTACCACGCAAAATACAATCATTGTGATCGCGTTTTCGCTGGGCGTCGCCGCTTTTTTAGGGGGGCTTGATATGTTGTTTTCGTATCTTTTAGCGCGGTACATTATTTAAATCATGAGCAAACAAGCGATACAACAGGAAAGGAATTGGTACGCGATCCATACGTATGCGGGGTATGAGGACGCCGTCGCGCGGAATTTAAAACAGCGCATCGAATCCATGGGAATGGAAGATAAGATCTTTGCGGTGGTCGTGCCGAAGGAAAAAAAGATCAAGATCAAAAACGGAAGGCGGCAGGTGGTTGAGGAAAAAATCTATCCCGGATATGTGCTGGTGGAAATGATCGTCACCGACGATTCATGGTATGTGGTGCGCAATACCCCGCGGGTAACGGGGTTTGTCGGTTCAGGGACGACCCCGACGCCGCTTGCGCCGGGGGAGATCAAGGCGCTGCAGAAACGCATGGGCGTGGAAGAGCCGAAATATAAAATGGACGTAGCGGTGGGCGACGCGGTGCGTATTTCTGACGGTCCATTCAAAGAATACGACGGAAAGGTTTCTGATGTTGATGAAGAACGAGGGAAGGTGAAGATATTGGTATCTCTGTTCGGGCGCGAAACACCGGTGGAATTGGATTTCTTACAGATCAAAAAAATATAGGTAATATAAAATTATGGCAAAGAAAATCAAAACAATCATCAAACTCAATCTCAAAGCGGGCGAAGCGAATCCGGCGCCTCCGGTTGGTACCGCGCTCGGTCCGCACGGCGTGAATATTCAGCAGTTTTGTCTGCAATACAATGAAAAGACGAAAGACAACAAAGGCGATGTGATCCCTGCGGAGATCACTATTTATGAAGACCGCACGTTTGAATTCAAGCTCAAGACGCCTCCCGCGTCAGAGCTCATCAAAAAAGCGGCGGGCGTGGAAAAGGGTTCCGGCGTGCCGCATAAGCAAAAAGTCGGATCAATCACGAAATCACAGGCAAAAGAGATAGCGGAAAAGAAAATGACCGATCTCAATGCGTACGATACCGAACAGGGGGCAAAGATCATCGCGGGTACTGCCCGCTCCATGGGGATAACCGTAGACGAAACCAAGTAGTTAATAGATCTTATGTTCATCGCGCTTGAAGGCATTGATGGCAGCGGTAAATCAACTCAGGTAGATTTCATCGTGCAGTGGCTTGAGGCGCACGGCATAGCGCATGAGGATATACTCGCGACGCGCGAGCCGACAAGCGACGGCGAATCAGGAAAAAGGATCAAACGCATCCTCTCGGGCGAAGAAAATATGTCTCTTTCCCCACTTGCGTTCCAGGAGCTTTATATTCACGACAGAAAGGAGCATCTTGAGCGCGCGATTCTTCCTCACCTGCGCCGCGAATGCGCTATCGTGGTGTGCGATCGTTATGTTCTCTCAACGCTTGCCTACGGGCGCGCGCACGGCATAGCGCATGACGATCTTATGGCGCTTCACGAAAAAACACTCGGACCGTCGTGGACGATGCCCGATGTCATATTTCTCATTGATGTGAGCGCGGAAACCGCGATGCGCCGGCTTGAACAAAGAAATAAAGGGAAGGATCCTGAGTACTTTGAATCGAAAAAAGAGCTTTTGCAAAAGATCGCGGATGAATATCGTGCGCTCGCGGCGCTGTTTCCTTCCGTAGTCGTGATAGACGGAGAAAAGACGGCGGAAGAGGTATCGCAAACCATTAAAAAATTCCTTTTTTCACAGACCCCTCTATGTACGAAGCAGTCATAGGGCTTGAAATACACGCCCAGCTCAAAACCGATACCAAGCTTTTTTGCGATTGCCGCAATGACCCGGATGAACGACATCCGAATATGAACGTATGCCCGGTATGCATGGGGCATCCCGGCACGTTGCCGGTAGCGAATAAAAAGGCGGTGGAAGCGGTGGTGAAGGTCGGGTGCGCGCTCGGCGGCACTATCGCGCGGTTCTCAAAGTTCGACCGCAAGAATTATTTTTATCCCGATCTTCCGAAAGGATATCAGATCTCTCAGTATGATATGCCGCTGTGCGAGAAAGGTTCGGTGCGCGTGGGAGCGCGGGATATCGGCATCACAAGGGTGCACTTGGAAGAAGATACCGGGCGGCTTGTCCATAGCGAGGAAGGCGCGAGTTTGGTTGATTTTAACCGAGCCGGCGTGCCGCTTATGGAGCTGGTCACGGAGCCCGATATACGCACCGCACAGGAGGCGGCTGAATTCGCCAAAAAACTGCAGATGATCTTTCAGTATCTTGAGGTGTCCGATGCGAACATGGAAAAGGGGCAGATGCGCTGCGAGGTGAATATCAGCATGCGGAAGGCGGGCGAGAAGTTCGGCACGAAAGTGGAAATAAAAAACCTCAATTCGTTCGGGGTGGTGAAAGACGCGATTGCCTATGAAATACAGCGCCAAACCGAGATGTTGGAACAAGGTGAAGCGGTGGTACAGGAAACGAGAGGATGGGACGAACATAAAAAAGCGACGGTGTCCCAGCGCATGAAAGAATCAGCGCACGATTACCGGTATTTTCCCGAGCCTGATCTTCCCGTACTCAAAATAGGCGCGCACGAGGGGTTGTCAGGCGGTGAAACAATAGATGTTGAAGCGATCCGCGCATCGCTTCCCGAGCTTCCCGACCAAAAATGCGCGCGCTTTCAGAAAGAATTCGGTCTTTCTGAAAAAGACGCAATTGTATTGGTGGCTCAGAAGCCGGTCGCGGCGTTTTATGAACACGCGGTATCGGAGCTTATGGAGTGGTACGCAGAGACTGCCAAAAAAACCCCGGAAGAATCGGAAAAAATGAAGATGGCGAAACTCGCCGCGAATTATCTGAACACCGACATCCGCAGGCTTACCAACGAAACAGGAACGCCGTTTGCCGAAATGCTGGTGACCCCCGAAAATTTTGCCGAGCTCATGCTGTATACGTATCAAGGGACTATTTCTTCCACGATCGCAAAGGCGGTGCTTGACGAGATGTTTCGTACCGGCAAAGACCCGAGCAACATCATTGAAGAAAAAGGGCTCGCGCAGAAACAGGACGCGGGAGAGCTTGAAGTACTTGCGCGCGCAATCGTCAAAGCGAACGAAAAAGCGGTTGCCGATTACAAAAAAGGAAATCAGAACGCACTACAATTTCTGTTCGGGAAGCTGATGGCAGAGACTCAAGGAAAGGTCGACCCGAAGATCGGCAGGGATATTTTTATAAAATTACTTAATAATTAAAAAATATGAGAAAGGAATTATCTGCAGAAGAAGCCGAGGTCGAAAAGCAAATAAAAGAAACTAAAGAGTCAATTTCCGATGAAGATGAGGATGAAGGATATGTTTCTGGAGAAGGGTTTGATGTTTCCGAAAAAGAAATAGAAGAGGGATTGGCTGCGGTACAAAAACGGATGGATGAGGTGAGTCCGGAAAGATAACGCTCAAATAAAAACCCCCGCTATGCGATTTTTGCGTAGCGGGGGTTGCGCTTACGAATACGACCATCCAAAAACTTTTTCGTTTTATTTTCCGCTTCCTTTTCTGAAGCGATCCATGCGATATCCGGCATTGCGCGAAACCATGTCATTTGGCGTTTCGCGTACTGACCTATTTTTATTTCAAGCATTTCGGTCATGGCGCGCTTATCCATCTTTTTTTGCAGAAAAAGAGCGAGGTATTTGTACTCGAGTCCAAGCTGTTCCATGCGCTTCCACGATACGCCTTTTCCATGGAGTTTTTTTACTTCCCCTACCATCCCCTTTTTCATGCGCGCGAGCAATCGCGCGCGTATTCTTTTTTTCAACTCGGTATCGGATTTTTTTACACCAAGAAGAAGTGCGTCATAGATGGGTTCTGTGTTTTTTTCAGGCACCGATTTCCCCGTATGCTTCACTATTTCGATCGCGCGGATGAGCCGCCGGGGATTGCGGGGGTCTATTGTTTGCGCGCGCAGAGGGTCGAGTTTTTGGAGCGTCGCAAAAAGCTGATGTGTTGTTTTTCGTTCAAGCGTTTTTCGCAGTTTCCAATCGGGCGGGACATCGGGGTAGGCGACGTTTTCTACGAGCGCTTTTATATATAAACCTGTGCCGCCACATATTATAGGCATCTTGCCGCGCTGTATGATGTCGGCGATCGCTTTGTCCGCTTTTTCTTTCCATTGCACGACATCAAAGGTTTTTTTTGGTGAGGCAACGCTCAGAAGGTGATGGGGAATTCCCCGCATTTCTTTTTTAGTGATTTTACCCGTGCCTATATTCATGCCGCGGTATACCTGGCGCGAATCGGCCGATACCACCTCGCCGTTGAATGTTTTAGCAAGCCGCACCGCAAGGTCTGATTTTCCCGACGCGGTGGGTCCTAAAACCACGATTATTGTTCGCTTTTCTGCTTTCCTTGACAAATTATTACAGATAGATTATACTGTTTTAAGTAACAAGCATCTGTGCCTTCTTACTCCGGAAGTGTGCGGGTGTATAAATAAGAGGGGGTCATCGCAAAAACGATGGCCCCTTTTACTATTTCTTCTTTGCAATTTCCTCGAGCGCTTTCGCGATGAATTGCTTGAGCTTCACGGCACCGAGATCGCCTTTGCCGGTTTTGCGTACCGCGACCGACTTTGCTTTTACTTCTTTGTCGCCGACGATCAAGAGGTACGGCACTTTGCGCAGTTCCCCTTCGCGTATCTTTTTGCCGATGGTGTCGTTGCTGTCTTTAAGCTCCGCGCGGATGCCCGCGGATGTCAGCGCTTTTACTACTTCTTTTGCATATTTTTTATGCGTTTTTGCGATAGGAAGCACGCGCATTTGCACCGGCGCAAGCCAGAGCGGGAAGATGCCCGCATGCTTTTCGACGAGGAACGCAAAGAATCGGTCAAACGACCCCATAATCGCGCGATGGATAATCACCGGGTGCTCCTTCTCTCCCTTTCCGTTGATGTAATACAGGTCGAATTTCTTCGGCGAGTAAAAATCAAGCTGGACGGTGGCAATGGTGTCTTCCTTGCCCATCACATTGCGCG
>CAYHUB010000005.1:5370-38584 GCA_964359755.1 uncultured Candidatus Saccharibacteria bacterium | reverse complement strand
GTCGGCGGCGGTGAGCGCTTTACTAAGTGGCTTGCTGAATACAAGACATTATTTGAGAAATGCATCTATCAAACAATGGATTATGACGATACAACCGGAGCTGATGTAGTGGGAGATATTCATAATATACCGTTAAAAAATGAAAGCATTGATGCGGTAATATGCAGTTCGGTCTTGGAGCATGCAGAAAATCCGATTGTGGCAATGAAGGAGATTCACAGGGTCTTGAGAGTTGGTGGAAAACTATTTCTGCATATCCCGTCGACATATCCGTATCATGCAAGGAGAGGGCATTATCCGGATTATTGGAGATTTTTTGATGATACGATTCATATATTGTGCAAGGATTTCTCTAAGGTTGAATTCGTGAAAAGGGGCGGATATTTTAAGGCTATGTTCTTTTTCCTTCCACTTCAGCACCGCTTGCGGTTTTTAATAGATCCATTGGCAGGATTTTTAGATGCGATATGTAAGACAGAAGCGAGGAGCACTACATCTGGATACTATATTTACGCTATTAAATAATGGGGAAAGCGAATAAAATCATTTATATTACGAGTACGCGGTTCCCCACGGAAAAGGCCCATGGTCTTGCTACGGTGAAAATTTGTGAAGCGTTTGCAGATAACGGATATGAGGTCGATATAATAGCGCCTCGCCTTTGGCGACGGGAAGCCGGTGATGTCTCTGCATATTACGGTGTAAAAAATAATTTCCGGATATTTAAAATTCCATGCATAGATCTTATGCCGCTGCAGATTTTTGATAAGGCATCTTTTGTTTTGCAAATAATATCATTTTCTCTTTTTTCTATACCATATATCGTCTTGAAATACAGGAAGAATTTAAAAAATATCTTCTTTTTTTCTCACGATTATATCCCGTTGTATTTTATGACATTTTTGCCTGTTAAAATTTTTTATGATGTGCATCATTTTCCGGGAAATAATTTCATGTATAAAAGGCTTATGCAGGCGGCATTTGGATTTGCCGTTCAAACAAAATGGAAAATAAATGAATTGGGACATACATTTGGTATTATCCCAGAAAAAATTATTTATTGGCCGAATGGGACCGATCTGGTTGGTTTTAATACGACAAAAACCAAAGAAGAGATAAGAAGGGAGTTTGGCATTCCGCTTGATAAATATGTTGTTATGTATACAGGGCAGCTTTTTAGGTGGAAGGGAGTCGATTCATTGATACGATCGATAAAGATGCTTCCCGAAAACATATTGATCTATATTGTCGGGGGATCGTCTCAGGATGTAGCGCAATGTAAACGTGAGATACGTGATGCTAACGACGAGAGGATCGTTTTTATCCCATTCCAGCCACATGAGAAAATCCCCTTTTGGCTCACTGCCGCCGATGTTTTGATACTTCCTAATACGGGCAGGGAAAAAGTTTCTCTCTACTACACATCACCAATGAAATTGTTTGAGTATTTGGCTGTTGGCAGGCCAATTATCGCCAGTGCCATCCCATCAATAATGGAGATTTTAAATAAGGATAATTCTGTTTTGATTAAGCCCGATGATCCGAATGCGCTTGCAGCCGGGATTATTCTTGTAATGCGCGACAGGTCCCTGGCAGAAGGGATTGCGGAGAACGGAAAAAATGATTCGAAAAAATATACATGGCACGCGCGGGCTCAAAAGATAATTGATTACTTAGAAAGACATGAATAAGGTTGTGGTATTTTATACAAGATTCCTGATTTTGTTGTCATTCGTACTTTTTCCATATATTTATTTAAAGATCTTTTTAAGAGGTCGGGAAAGAAAGGAGGATGAGCACATGCGGATACTGGTAGCTCCGCAGCTTACGAGGATAGGAGATCTTGTCGCGACCACGCCGGTTTTCCGGGCGATCAAAAAAAGATATCCGAATAGCTTTGTGTCGGTTGTATCATCTGCTAATGCCGCTGGAATAATAAAACATAATCCATGGATAGATGAAATAATCGAGATAGAAGATTATCAGAACGATTTTTTCGGATTGCTTAAAAAAATAAGAAAAGAAAAATTTTATGCAGGAATTTCTCTGTCCGGATCGGCGTTGAGTTCCGTGATATTTTTTTATGGTTTTATTCCGGCGAGAATAAAAATAACCAGGTCTGATAGACCATTGGCAGAATCTCTTTCCGATTGGATGTGTACTATAACGGAAAGTTATCGAGAGCTTTCTTACCTCCCTCTTTTTTATCTAAAGATACTGCGCCATCTAGATATCAATTCCTCGGATGATACAAAAGAGGTTTTTTTGAATGAGGTTTCCAATGCAAGAATTGCTGATTTTTTTGCAAAAGAAAATATCTTGTCTTCCGATGTGATCATCGGTTTAAGCTTGACCGCCGGCAATAAAGTGAAGGAATGGGGAGATGATAATTTTGAGGCGCTGATAAGGGGGTTGAGGAAAAAGTATGATATAAAAATCGTTTTCATAGGTGCGCAGAGAGAGAGGGAGAGAGTCGATGCGATGATAAAAAAAATCGGTGATCCGAATTGCATCAATGCCAGCGGATTTTCCATAGAAGACCTGCCGTCTTTAATGCGCCGATTTTCTGTCTTCATCGCTGTTGATACGGGACCTATTCATGTTGCCCATGCGCTTGGAATTCCGTTGATAGACATTTTAGGTCCGGTAAATGATATTGAACTTACTCCGAAAGGGAAGAATATTAAAATACTCAAGCCTGATCCTTACGTCCCGCCGACGATTTTCGCATTCAAGGAATCCGGCGATAAAGAATTAACTCAGTTAGCGTTGCGCTCAATGCGCGTGGATCAGGTTATCGCTGCCTTTGTTGATCTCTCAAAAGGCACTTTTTTACGCGAGGCGCGTTGACATTTTTCAAAAAATAGAACATTCTTTGCTTGAAACATAAGCCAGCATATCGCTGTCTTTATAATAGATCTTTAACAAAAAGGAGGTTATTGTGAGAAAGGTATATCTGCATGAATTCAACATTCTCATGTCGGGAAGAGTGTATCTTCCGAATGTATCCGGGATGCTGAGGGCGTACGCGGAGACTCAGGCACAGATAAAGGAAAATTATCAGTTCATGCCTTTTCTTTTCGTGAGGGAACAGCCCCGCAAGATCATTGATGCGTGGGAAAATCCCTCGGTTGTTGCTTTCTCGTCGTCAATGTGGAATCACCAGCTGAATCTTGCATTGGCAAAAAGTGCACGCGCATTGTTCCCGGAAGTTCTTATCGTTTTTGGAGGACCTCATGTTCCTCAAAGCACTGAGGAATTTTTGGAGAAAAATCCTTTTATTGATGTAGTCGTAAGAGGCGAAGGAGAGGTAACATTTTCCGAGGTGCTGATCTCATTTCTTGAGGGGCGTGATTTTTCCAGAGTCAACGGTGTTGTGTATCGAGATTCTCGATCCGGCAAATGCATACGGACTCCGGATAGGGGGCGAGTGGATGTTAATCAATTCCCGTCCCCTTATTTAGCCGGTTTTTACGACGAGCTCTTGAGAAAAAATAATGGCGTGGAATATCAAATGATCCTGGAAACAAACAGAGGTTGTCCGTTCTGCTGTTCTTTTTGTTTTTGGGGTAATGGCATTCCAAAGATCAGGACATTTGATATCGGGAGGATAAAAGAGGAGATCGATTGGGCTGCCGATAGGAAAATTTCCTATGTATTCGGAGCCGATGCCAATTTCGGCATGATGCCTCGGGATAAGGACATAGCCGAGCTTTTCGTTGCAAAGAAAAAACTCAGTGGCTATCCGCGCGCTTTCCGGGTGTGTTACGGAAAAAACGCGACAGACAGGGTCTTTGAAGTAGCAAAATTGCTTGAGGAGAGCAGGCTCACGACTGGCGTTACCGTTTCTTTTCAAAGCACCGATCGGCAAACGCTCATAAACATCGGGAGAAGCAATATCAAGCTTGATGCGTATCGTGATTTGCTTCGCCGGTATCGCAGTGAAAAAATAAGGGTCTACACCGAGCTTGTTCTCGGTCTTCCCGGCGAAACGTATGAAAGTTTCAGCAAGGGGATCGAAGAAGTTTTTCAAGCCGGTTTGTATGATCAAGTCGGAATATTCTTATGCGAGGCATTGCCAAACACAAGGATGACAGATCCCGAATACGCATCTCTCCATGGTATTGAGGTGAAGCGCATCGAGCTTGCGGAGCCTCATGCTTTAAGACGGTCTCCGGACGAAGTGGAGGAGTATGAAGATATCGTTGTTGCCACACGGACGATGCCACCTTCTGACTGGAAGAGAGCGTTAACGCTTGCATGGATGACACAAACACTCCACGGGTTAAAACTCGGTTTTTTTGTTGCTTTATATTTATTTCAGCGGTTCGGGATAAAATATACCGAATTGTTTGAATATCTCGTTGAGACAGAAGTTAATCCCAAGCGTTTTCCTGTCTTTGCTCGGGAACGGACATTTCATGCGGAGTATCTCGACGGTCTCCTTCATGGTAAGCCGCAGTGCGTTTTTATCAAAGAGTTCGGAGATATCTCTTGGCAAATAGAAGAAGCGACATTCTTGAGAATCTCAAGGGACCTCGCTGGATTTTATTGCGAGCTCGAACCCCTTGTATCTGATTTTCTTAATGCGAAAGGAGCGGTGTATTCATGCGAAGAATTAAAAGATGTTGTTCGCTATCAGTTCGCTCGCATGGCAAAATTACACCTCTATCGCACGAATGAGTTTCGTTTTTCTTTTAATGTGCCGGAGTACTTCGATCGGCTACTCAAGGATCTTCCAACAGCCGTTGAAGCGAGGCATCAAGCGCTCATTGTTGACGCAAAAGATTACAAAGGCAATAAGAAAGAGTTCTCCCGGCAGGTAATATGGTTTGGCCGGCGAGATTGCAGGGCCTTAGAGCCTGTAACCTGGTATTAACGCAGTATTTTTGCGTAAAAAGCGCCCTTAATATAGGGCGCCTTTTTTTTTGAAACCAAGTATGGTATCTTCAAATGTATTATGCCAAAAGAAGATTGGGCAGCAAATAATATCGCTAGGATTTTTTCAGAACGCAATTTATGGCCATTTAAAGATGGAGATATCATCTCTATTCTTGATGTTGCGTGCGGGCTTTCATTAAAGTCAAAATTTATTCCAGCGCAGATCCGTGTGGGCGTTGATATTTTTGATACATATTTTGATCATATCGAGGCGGATGTTCCATATGTGGTCGTGAGACACGATGTCCGCACACTTGATGAGATTTTTATGCAAAAAAGCTTTGATCTTGTTTTAGCTCTGGATATTATTGAACACCTTGAAAAAGAAGAGTCTCTTTCAATGATTGCGCAGTGCGAGAAGATCGCGCGCAAAGCAGTGATCTTGGAGACCCCAAAAGGATTTATTCCCCAAAATATTGATATTCTCGGCCATGGGGGGCATACATACCAGTCTCATCGATGTGGCTGGGAGCCGGAGGAATTAGAGAAGCTTGGTTATTCCGTTGTAGTAAGAGATTATCAGATGAGTAGCGCAAAGCGTCATACCGATCTTGATGTCGATCCATCCATTCAATTAATGGATGCTATTAAGCTTATTAAATAATATGGCAAAAATACTTGTTACAGGTAGTGATGGAGTTGTGGGAAATTATCTTGTGCCCATGTTGACCGCTCGCGGACATGATGTTTTTGGTATTGACCTGTATCATATGGTGGGGGAGATTGGCTGGGAACATGAATTAGCAAAAAATAAATTCACATATGCTCGCTGCGATGTCGGCGATTTTCGTCAGCTTGAAAGGGTTTTTGAGAAAGCAGGTCCTTTTGATTTTGTATATCATACCGCGGCGGAGTTTGGGCGGTGGAATGGAGAGGATTATTATGAGCAGGTTTGGCGAACTAACGCCATCGGCACAAAGAATATCATCAGACTTCAAGAACGATTGGGCTTCAAGCTGATTCATTTTTCTTCATCGGAAGTCTACGGTGATTACGATGGCGTAATGAGGGAGGATGTTATGGATAAAGTGGTTATTACACAGATGAATGATTATGCAATGTCAAAGTGGGTAAATGAAATGCAAATCAGAAATTCAGCAATAGAGCATCAGACAAAAAGCGTTATAGTGAGGCTTTTTAATACGTACGGTCCCGGCGAGTGGTATCATCCGTATCGCAGCGTAAATGCAAAATTTTGCTACCACGCTCTTCACGATATTCCTATTACAGTTTACCGAAGGCATTATCGCACATCGACATACCTGGAAGATACGTGCCGGACGCTAGTGGCGATAGCCGATAATTTTAGGCCGGGTGAAGCGTATAATATCGGTGGAAGCGAATACCACGATATCGAAACGCTCGCGAATATCATATGGGATTACACCAAGGCAGATAGAAGTTTGATACGATATGCGGATTCTGAGGTTTTAACAACAAAGTCAAAAAAAGTTGACATTAGCAAGGCGGTAAACGATTTAGATCATAAGCTTACGGTGAAGCTTGAGGATGGGGTAAGGAAAACAATCGATTGGATGCGCGATTATTATGGAAAGGAATAATAAACACAAGCGCTTCGCTGTAGTTTTAGGCGCTCGGCCAAACTTCGTAAAAGCAGCTCCCTTTTTTAAGGAAGCAAAGCATCATCCTGCATATGAATTTACACTGATCCATACAGGACAGCACTTCGACGATTTGATGTCGAAGATTTTTTTTGACGAGATGTCCATACCTCGTCCGGATATCCAGCTCGATATTCACGGCGGATTTCATACCGAAAAAATTGGTAAAATGTTCAGCGCGTTGCGGGATATTTTTCAAAAAAAGCGATTTGACGGCATTATCGTTTTTGGCGATATCAATTCAACGCTTGCTGGTGCTATCGCGGCGGCAAAAACAACAAAACTTATCCACATCGAATCAGGTTTGCGCAGTCATGATCGACGTATGCCGGAAGAAATCAACCGGGTGATCGTTGATCATCTTTCGGATCTTCTTTTTACGACCGAGCCAGCTGCAAATAGGAATTTAATTCAAGAGGGGATAGCTGAGGATAAGATAAAGTATGTGGGGAATATCATGATCGAAAGTCTCGAGGTGTATCATGATCTCATCGATCGCTCGCATATACTTTCCGAATTAGATCTTACCCCACGAAAGTACGTGGTTACTACCATTCATCGGGCAGAAAATACCGATAACCCAGAAATTCTTGAGAAAATCCTCCGGCTTCTTGCGAAGTTTTCAAAAGATAATACCGTGTTATTTCCTTTGCATCCCGGGACGCGTAAGAAGATAGCGGATTATGAATTAGAACCTCTTCTTAAGGGAATGCGCGTTATCGAACCGCTGGGATATTTTGAATTTATCAAGCTCGTATCCGAAAGCCGAGGCATTATCACCGATTCCGGCGGTATTCAGGAGGAGACGAGTCATTTGGGAATCCCATGCGCAACACTGCGCGACAATACCGAAAGGCCGATTACAATAGAGCTGGGATCAAACAAGCTTTTTTCAATCGATTCGATTGATCCCAGTGACACAAAAGAAATAGAGGAGCATCTTAGGAGAACTGATTTCAAAAAACGCCACATACCGCTGTGGGATGATGGCGTAAGTAAGAGGATCTTCGCATATTTAGACGATTTTTCTCGGTAGAAAAGCCCACTTATCGCTTTCCGTTAGTGTCTTTGTACTTGAATATATCTATAATCGCGTAAAACGTCCGTTTTAGTGTTGAATACAGTCGAGGAGTTTTGTTTTTGATCTGATCGAGAAACGGAATTTTTTTTCGCAAGGCGTAAATTTTTTTCGGGGCAATAATATTACCCCCGTATTTTTTAAAAATAAGCTTTCGTTCCTCAGCGAATTTGCTTTGTTGCGTCGATGTTTTTGATCCCTCCCAGATCCTGAATGCGGCGATGGTGTACGGCATATATTTTACTTTTCCGACCATGAATACTCGAAACCAAAAATCAAGGTCCAGGCAATACTTCAGCGATTCATCCAAGGGTCCAACCTTGTCGAAGATGCGTTTGGTAAAAAAACAAAGATCAAAAGAATTACCGCGCGATCTTAGGCTTTCCAGTGATTCATCAGGCCTCGGTCGCGGCTCGATCGTCGCGGGTCTCCCATTCGCATATATTTTCAGGCAGTCGCCGTATATAAAGTCAACCGACGGATCTTTTTCGTAGAATTTCGCAAGATGATCAAAAACGCCGTGGAGATAGTAATCGTCGGCGTTCATCCATGCCATAATTTCGCCCTTTGCCATGGTAAAGCCGGTATTGTATGCATGCGACTGTCCTTTATTTGGTCCGGTGCGATATGTTAAATTTATTCCCTTGCAGTAGGTTGGCCATTTCCCAGTGCGCAAGAGCAGATCATATTCTTTAATTATCTCTAAACTGTTATCGGTTGATCCGTCATCAATAATGATGTAATCAATATAAAAATTACCTTTTTGGGATAGAACGCTTTCTATCGTTTGCTTCATAAAACGGGCCCCATTGTATACTGGCGTGACGATGCTTATAGTTAGTTTCATGACCCTTTTTTAGCTACCATTCATTGTATCTGATGTATGCTGGTTTTGCCATCCGGTGCAATAATTGGTATATTTATGTCAATTCTATGAATACCCAATCTTTTTCCAAAACGTATTTAATGGGGGAATTTTCCTACGGTTTTTGGAATGTAGTCAGTAAGGCGGTGGGAATCATTAATACATTTTTTATTGTCTCGGCGCTTACCCTGTATGAATATGGTTCATTTCAGCTTCTTTTGGTTTCATATGCCGGCGCGGTTACTCTTTTAAGCGTGGGAGGTGGTGTCGTAAGGAATGATATTTTGCGATTTGAGGCGGAAGGAAGAAGTCCCGATGCTAAAAAACTTTTTTATGAATCTTCTGTTGCGAGGATGGTAATAGGATTTTTATTATGGTTTACCGTATTCTTTTTTGCATCACGCCTGTCCTTTAAATTCGGGCAAGATTATATATCCTTAATACGGATAATCTCATTTCTCTTTCTTCATGATGCTTTGCTCACGATTGTAACGACTCTTATAGAAATGCGAAGGAAGTTTAGTGTCATTGCGAGTAGAACATCTGTTGCCAAAGTAGTGCAGCTCGCGATTCTTCTATATTTTTTCTTTTTTCAAAACATAAATTTACGCGCGGTTGTTATTTCTCTCGTAGTTTCCTTGTTTGTGACATTATGCCTGCTTCTCCCGTCATTTTTTGAATCATATTTCCAATGGAAAAGCATTAAGAAATCATCAGATAAATTCCTATTTAAAATACTGACATCGTACGGAAAGTGGGAGATTATGCATCCGATTGCCGGGAAACTCACTTCATTTTTTGAGGCATGGGCAATTAAATTATTCATAAACACAGAGGCGGTTGCCATATTTTCTGTGGCGCAAACGCTCTTAAATACGGTAGCGGGATTTTTTCCGGTAAAAACCCTTTCAACCCTTATTCCGATGGAGGTAAAAAATGAGGAAAAGCTGAGAAAAATCTATACGTATGGCGTGAAATATCTATTGGTTTTTTCTGTGTTAATTGGTCTTGTCTCTTCAGTTTGCGTCCCTATTCTTATAAATTTATTTTTCAATAAGTATGCAGTATCTTTGCCGTATTTTAGTGTTCTGCTTCTGACGCTTCCATTGCTTGCAATAACGGCAATTTCCTCGACTTTTCTCACTGCATTTAGAAGGCAAAAATTTCTTTTCTTTCAAAAAGTTCTAAAAAATCTCGTTGCAATTCCGCTCTACCTTATTTTTCTGCCCCTCTTTGGTTTGTGGGGGCTTGTTTTTCACAACTTCATATTGCTGATCGTAATGACGGCGTCGCTGTATTTCTATCTCGAAAATATGAAGCCAAGATTTTTTGTAAAGTGGCACGATGTTTTTTACTTTGGGGAAGAGGATTCGGTTTTTTTAAGAAATACTCTGAGAGGGGCGAGGAGATGTCTCCCAAAAAGATTTTTTAATAAGTAGCTTTCGTTTTTTAGGCGCAAAATATATTTAGTCACGACCCTCGTTATGTGGTTTTTGCAATACATAAATTATGAAATGCGCTGTCCAGATGTTTTCCGGTAGGTATTTCCAAAGAGATTTCAGTTTCATAAATATACTGTAAGCAAATTCAGGAAGAAAATACTTGACCTCCTTCAGTCTCAATTCTTTCAAAAATATCTTTTCAAAGATACTTTTTGTGTATACGGTTATATGATTATTTTTTTTATTCCATCGCGGGAAATCACCGGTCTTTAAGAAAACAAGCCTACTTATTATATGGAAAACATTAGGCATGGAAATTATTAGTGTTCCGCCCGGCTTCAATACTCTTGTGATTTCATGAAGTATGAAGTGTGGGTTTTCGAGGTGCTCAAAGACTTCCCACGCAGTTATGAGATCGAAAGAATTGTTTTCCCAAGGAAGTTTCTCGTAACAAAAATTTACTTTTTTAAATTCTACACCATATTCTTTCGGACCAAAGTATTGATCCATGTCGGTCGCAGATAACAACGAGAATCCTTCCTTTTTGAGCTGAACTAAAAACTCTCCGCCACCACATCCCACATCCAAAATTTTATATTTTGTCGGAAAATTATTTTTAACAAAGGTGACCGCATAGTTTGTGCTTATCATCAAACTTGGAATGTTTTTCTTCAGAGGATTCATTGTGTTTATGCTATTTTGAAAGCCAGAGCCAAAAGTACCTTTGATTCTCACCCTCAGTTTTTAAAAGCTTTATTCCTACCTCCGAGACGAGCTTTTCTATTTCTTTTTTTGTAAAAAAAGGCCCATAAAACCAATTGAATTTACTTGTGGGGAGGCCTCGTACCTGTATCTTTGCAATGCCGTTATTTTTCAGTACTCGTTTTATTTCCTCAAAATTCTTTCCCACCACCTTCTTATTTGGCATGTGTTGAAAAACTATAAAGGAAAAAACAAAATCAACAGAGGAGTCGCTAATAGTCGGATAGCGCACTCCATTGATCGCCGCAAATTCGATATTCGAAGCATGTTTTAATCTTTGCCGGCCTTCCTCTATCATTTTCTCTGATATATCTACCGCAAAAATCTTCTTGAAATGTTGCGATAAAAATTCAGTTATTCTTCCGGTTCCGCAACCGATCTCAAGAACTGTTTTTTCTTTGAAATCGCCGAGCTTACTTTTAACAAAGTCATCATTCTTAATTAATTCTTTATAATCTTTTTCCCCGGTTTTTTTAAATTCTTCTTCTGTTATGCTTTCTCCTAAATCAGTCATAACAAAATAGCGGGAGTTTTTTGATGCAAGTTTGTTCCATTTATTTTTACTCTCTGTTATGTTTTCCCCAGGTATAAATAAATTAGCCGTTTTTTTTAAAGAAATTTTAAGTTTTTCTGGTAGAAGATTTTTGATGAGTTTCATAATTGTATAGTAATTATAACAATGTATATTTAAATATTAATAAATCAGTTTGTACATAATATCACAAAGGTATTGTCATTTATAGATTATTGATTGTAGATATTTGTAATTGTATAAGAAAAACGATAGAATTATGCCCAGAAAAGCTTAATAATGTTTGGATTAGTGAAAACATGAAAGATAGTAATTCTCATGAGGGAATACTGACAATCTGCACGGTTTCATATAAACATAAAGACCTGATAAAGGCCAATATTGATTTGGTCAAAAAGATGAATCCGGGGGCGCGTGTAGATTGGATCGTTGTGGAAAATACCCCTAATGGCGCTGAGGGAGGGCTGTCTGTCGGGGAAACTAATGGTTTAAGGGTAATACAAGGAATTCCTAATGATTTTAGCGGGATTGCATCCGCAAGCTATCATCATGCATCTGGACTTAATAAAGCGATCAAAGAAGTTAAGACCAGGTATGCTCTTATATTAGATCCCGATTTTTATATTGTTAGGAAAAATTGGATACAAGATGTTGTGGGTCGTATGCAAAAAAAGAATCTCTCCTTTTTTGGTGCCCCATATAATCCAAAGAGATATATGAAGTACAGATATTTTCCATGTATCCATTGCGTATTCATTGATCTAGAAAAAGTGAACAAAGAAGAACTCGATTTTTCTCCGCGGTATAAACAAAAAGTTCTTCTTGCAAATAGAGAGATGGTTGCAGCGAAGAAACAGCAAAAGACAAGGGTGTTTTATGATCTGTTTTTTGCATTGAAAAGACATGCGAGAATCATAATAAAAAGAAGTGTTATTATCGGATCTTCCCGAGATACAGGGTATGCATTATATGAAAAGTATTTCAACAACCCTTCGTTCGCAAGTGAATGCGCTACCCCGGTTTTTAAGCCTGGTCTTTCAAAGATGAATCCATGGTATCTGACATCTTTTCTTAATCTCTTTTTTGAAAATTTTTTACCAGATGGTTTATGCTGTGTGCCAAAAATGCGTAGCTACTATACTACAAAAGGATTTAGCGATTTTGGATACTCGGATGTTTTTAGTAAGGGCTGGGATGAGTTTATGTGGAATGGGGTTCCATTCGGATTTCATTTGCAGGGAGCAAAAAAGGATGGGACGACAACAGATCATTCGGAAGAAATTCCGGAATTACTTCGCATATTCGATTTTTTTAGCAGAAAAGAGAAAAATAAAACAATATTTATCTCAATGTTTGAGGGGGTTGAATCAAAAAATATTTTACGCACTGGAGTTGTAACAAAACTTCTCGACAAACATCCTGAGATAACTGTGGTTCTTTTCATGAAAAATAAAGAGCGCGCAGAGTATTATGCTAAGGAATTTTCCGATCCCCGAATAATTTATGAGGTCGCGGAATTTTCTTCGAATGGATGGCTGGAAAAATTCTTTAGTTTGCGGAAATTTTTGTTTTTACAGACTGAAACAACCGATCTCAGAGCAAGGATGATAGCCGAGGACAGAGGTTTTGCTTACTATTATTATTCTCTTGTCGTCCACCGCATTATGGCTCGGGCATTATTCATCCGGGCTTTTAGAATTCTCGATATTCTTCTGGTCAAAGACAATTTTTTTGATCATTTCTTTAAAAAATACAATCCCGATCTGGTGTTTTTGGCAAATTTATTCGAGGATACCGAAGTAAATTTTTTGAGAGCGGCAAAGAAGTATGATGTTTTTAGCGTTGGGTTGATCAATAGCTGGGATCGCGTGACTGCCCGATGTATTTTACGAATCCTTCCGGATAAACTTATCGTTTTTAATGATAATGTGAAAGGAGAAGTAGTGAAAACAAATCATGTGCATCCGGAAAATATCCTTGTTTCCGGAGTCCCGCAGTATGACCGTTATTTTTCGCCAGTAACCACTTCGGAGGACGAGTTTCGCAAAAGATTTAATCTGCAAAAAGACGACAGGCTGATCTTGTATTCTCCCATTGGAGGGATGTTTAGTAATTCAGACTGGGAGATGATAGATCTTTTATATGCGCTTAACGATGCCAAAAAGTTTGGAGATAATGTGAAGGTCTTAGTGAGTTTCCCCCCGAATGATTTCATTCGTGAGGAGGAATTAAAGAAAAGGCCAAATCTTTTCTATCAATATATTGGCACCAGGTTTTCACAAACACGATCGACCGATTGGGAAATAACTCCCAAGGAGTTTGAGGGTCTTAAAGAGACGCTGCATTTTATGTCTCTTATCGTCTGCTACTCCTCAAGTATTTCCATTGATGCGGCTATTTTTAATAAGCCTGTTATAAATATAAATTTCGAAATCAAAGATAATAAAAGAATTTCAAAATCCCCAACGATTTTTTATACTATGACGCATTATGCGAAAGCATTGGCTACAGGAGGAATACGGCTTGTTGCAAACAAAGAAGAGCTTGCTGATTGGGTCAAAAAATATCTTAACGATCCTCTTTTTGATAGTGAGGGGAGGGCAAGGCTTGTTTCACAACAGTGTAAATTCACTGACGGCAAGTCTGCGGAAAGGATCACCGGATTTTTATCGGAAAATCTTCCGTAAAAGTTATTTAACAGCCCGAAGCTCGATGGTTGTTGTTTTTATAATATCCCAGAAGAAGCGGATAAAGAAACGATTATTGAAAAGGAGAGCTCGCACTCCCGATGGATTGTAATATTTATAAGATATTTTTTCTATTTTAAAATTGCACCTGAGATCGTAATCCGGTAATGCTCCTTTAGCGATAAGGCTTTTATCGAAATATTCGAAAGTTCTTTCGGAAAAAAATCTCTTGTGCGTGGGATCTTTAAAGGCGGCGGTTGATTTGAGGTATGGAATAGTGATTGTCACCTTCGCGTCTTTCATGCAGACCCTGTACATTTCCTCCATGATAAAGCAAGTGTCGTCCAAATGCTCCAAAACACTGAGAGCGGTTATTTCATTTACAGAATCATTATTAAGGGGAATTCCTTTATTGAGGTCTGCGACAATATCAACTTCAGGGAGCGGTAGCCGATCGATGTTTAAAAAACCCGCTTTTCGAATCGGACCACTGCCAAGGTTTACCTTAAGATTTTGCACTTGTTTATTATCCATAATGTGGTCGATCGTTGCGTATTTTTAATTATATGGGAGATAAAAAAATACAACAAGCCGAAGTGTGCCGTATTTCCATATGATTGCAGTGCGTGGATAATGGTAGTAGTATCGTTTTATGCAGCACCCCGCATTTTATATGCTGTATTTATGTGATAAACTAAGAATGATTTTACCATGAAAAAGAGACAAGTATTTTTTTTAGACAGAAGAGGGGATGTTATCGGTTCTATAGGGGAGCTGGTCGAATCCATTGATTCCAAGACCGCTTTTCCTATTGTTGTTGATTATTATGATTGGGATCTGAATAAGCAGATGCGGAGCGCAGAAAAATATAAAGATCAGATCAAGCGGGTTTTTTATCAGGATAATGTCGATACAAAGATCAGGCACATGTTGCAAGACGATATAAGAAGGATCGATGTTGTCCGAGAATTCGATTACGGAGAGAAGGTTTTAGAAGTTGGCTCAAGCGATGGCTCGGTCAGTATTAAGATTGCAGAGCAGAAGAGGGTAAAGGAGGTAATGGCAATTGATATTCGTCAGTCTGCCATTAATGACGGCAAGAAGCTTATAAGAGATTTAGTAGCGCGAAAAGAGATCTCCGAGAAGACGGCGAAAAAGGTGAAGTTAAAAAAATATTCGATAGAAGATTTTCCGATCCGATATGGGCAGTTTGATAGTGTGTGCGCGTATGAGGTATTCGAGCATCTTTCACCGTGGGATTTTATGCCTGTATTCAAACACCTGTATAAATTCATTAAGCCGTCAGGAAAATTTTTTATAAGCGTGCCCAATCGTTTTCCCGATGCAAAATATGAAAAAAAAGGAAGGAGTCGATGGCGATGGTTTGATCATCGGAATTTTTTCAGCCAATTAAGCCTCGAGTTTTTTCTAAAGAGTTTTTTTAAGGATGTTGTTTTTTATCCGCTGTATTCTCATGAAAAAATTGAAAAAAGTCTTTATTTAATTTGTGAATGCCGTGGAAAAAAATTCTAAAATAAAGATAATTGCTGAAATAGCGTCATCTCATAACGGAGATGTTGCATTGGGTAAGAAAATGATCAGAGCGGCTGCAAAGACCGGCGTTGATATTGTTAAATTTCAATCATGGCAAAGTAAGAACGTTGATGATGGGGATCCCGATAAAAAAAGATATGAATCTCTCGAATTATCGGATGATGCTCATTATGTTCTAAAAGAAGAATGCGAGAAAAATGGGGTTGAATTTCTAACTACATGTTACGATGATGAGCGCATCCCTTTTTTAAAAAAGCTCGGGTTGCAAAAGATAAAGGTGGCAAGTACTGATGTAAAGTCGGTGAATTTTTTAAAAAAGATACGCGATAATTTCGAGGAAGTCATCGTTTCAACCGGAATGTCGACTAAAAAAGAAATCGAACGGGCAGTTGATATTCTAAAGACAGGTGAATTCACAATCATGCATTGCGTTTCAGTATATCCATGTCCGCTTGAGAAGGCCAATATGAGAAAATTGTTGTGGTTGAAAGAATTGACTTCCAGTGTCGGTTACTCAGATCACACTGAAGGCATTGAGACGGCGGTTTTTTCCATGGGAGTGGGAGTGAAATATATTGAGAAGCATTTCACGACGGATAAAAAAATGCCGCAGTCTGTACATACGGTTGGGGAGGGAATGAAGCCAATAACCACCCATCTCATTGCGAGCGAGCCGAATGTGTTTAAGGAAATATGTGATTGGCGCGATAAATACGCCATTGCATTGGGTTCGGGGAGTTTGGAGTTACTTGAAGAGGAAAAGATAACAAGAGCAAAATATACCGGACGCTTAGGAAAGAATAATTAAAAGAATAATTGTGGCAATTACAACCAAAAAAAGAAAAGTCTTCATCATCATCACAAGCTTTATTCATTACAGCAGAAATTTGTTTGTGATTGAGGAGTTACATAAGCGTAAAGACGTCGAGCTTCATGTTGTGATTGGAGGATCAGCTTTACTTTCCCGATACTCATCACGAGAAGCGGGTATTATGCGAATCCTGAATCAGGAAGGGTATAAAAATCTTCACGAAATTTATTTTAACCTCGAGGGAGATCTTCCAATAGCAAAAGGTAAGACGACTGGTCTCGGTATAATAGAATTTTCAACGTTATTTAAAGATCAAAAGCCGGATGTTGTGGTTGTACGAGGCGATCGGTTTGAGGTTATTGCCGCAACAATCGCTGCGGCTTATGCAAATATCCCAATTGCGCATATAGAAGGCGGAGATGTTTCGGGTACGATCGATGAGAGCGTGCGCCACGCGATAACAAAATTTTCACATATCCATTTTCCTACTAATACTGAAGCGAAAGAGCGCATTGTTAAAATGGGGGAGGACCCAAAATATGTGTTTAATTTCGGAAGTCCTGATGTGGAGGTTGTTTCTCGCATGATAAAGAAAGATTACCCCATTGATATTAATAAGACAGGGAGCGGCGCGGAAATTTCTTTAAAAAAGGATTATATTGTTGTTATGTATCATCCGGTAACCACGGAACTGAAAGGCAATGCTGAGAATATAAAGAAGCTTATACACGTCATACATGGTCTTAATATGCAGGTGTTATGGTTCTGGCCGAATGCCGATGTTGGGTCGGAAGAAATTTCTCATCAATTGCGCATTTTTAATGACCATGTAAAAAACCACCAGATCCGTTTTTTGCGAGATATTCCTCCAAAGAAGTTTATAACACTTCTTAAAAACAGTAGATGTTTAGTGGGGAATTCGTCTGCAGGAATTAAAGAGTGTTCATATCTTGGAATTCCGGTTGTGAATGTAGGAAGCAGGCAAGAAGGCCGCTTGCGTGCAGAAAACGTTTTAGATGTTCCCTGTGATGAGAAGTTAATAAAAAAGGCAATTCAAATACAGCTAAAAAAGAGAAGATATCCAGCATCTTATATATACGATGCAAGCGGCACATCAAAAAAAATAGCAGAGGTTATTGCTACAGCGGAGTTATACGTGCAAAAGAAGTTTGTTAATTAAAGCAATTGTTTTACATTAAATAATGAATATACTCGGAGTTATAACTGCTCGTGGCGATTCAAAAGGTGTTCCGCGGAAAAATATTAAAGCATTGGGAGGGAAGCCTCTTATCGCATATACAATCGAGGTCGCACAAGAGAGCGATCTTTTTACTGATCTTATTGTTTCGACGAATGATGAAGAGATTGCTTCTGTGTGTCGAGCATATGGTGCCAATATTCCTTTTATGCAACCTAATGAGTTAGCCACTGATACATCGGGACATTTGGAAGTTATGAGGTATGCGATTCGGTTCATGGAGAATAAAAAAAATCTTGTCTATGATTATGCCGTGATACTTCAGCCAACTTCTCCATTTCGTCTTGCTGAGGATATTGATAAAACAATAAAGAAAATTATTGAACAAGGGGCTGATAGCGCGTTTTCCATGTGTGAGATAGAGCCGAGTCAGCATCCCATGAAAGTAAAGAAAATGGATGGGGATGTTGTCAGGTCGTATTGCATGGAAGAGAAGGTTGGTACTCATAGGCAGGATTTCCCGGTAGCATATAAGCGATCAGGAGCGGTGTATGTCACACGGCGAGATTTAGTAATGAATAACAATATATTGTTCGGAGATTTTGCCGTCGGTCATATTGTGCCATTAGAGCGTTCAATAGATATAGATTCTCAATTTGATTGGATAAAAGCGGAATATATGCTCGAAGATCTCAAAAAGAGGGGTTATGAATTCTAGGTTTCTATTCACTAACATCATCATAAGATCATGAAAGGAGTTATCGTTGCGGGAGGGATGGGAACGTGGTTGTGGTCTCTGATGATTATTACCAATAAACATCTTTGCTACATTTAGTAACGATTGGAAAAGATTATTGTACTCGAGGAAAAGCCAAAAGAGTCGAAATTGTGTATGCGTAGACTCGGTTATATTTCTTTGATTGTTTCGCGTTTTTATCATCAACAATTTAAGACCGCCGACGCGCGGGAAGATGCAATAGGTGTGTGCGTTATGAGGGTACGGAATACTCGCTGAAATCGAAGCAATAAAAATAGAAAGCACACTGTTGCTGTTTTATATTGATTTCGGCTCTCGGTGTATTTGGTTTAAGAGATGTAATTTTCGGTTGAAATTACATGTGATCATCCGCTTTTTTTCATATTTTTTGGTATGTATTTTTTATGCTGAAAATGGTATAATGTTTTTATGAATAAAAGAGATATCAAGGCAGTTTTATGGGATTTCAGCGAAGATGCAATCGGTGGCTTGTCTCCCGATCTTATCATTCGGCGCGTGCTTTCGTACGGGGGTATTTTTCTTATTGTAAAAGCAATGCGGGAATATGGCGATGATGCGGTACGACGGGTGTTTGCGGCGATGAAGCCGACAAGTATTCCAAAAAAGAAATATCATTATCTTAAGAATTTTCTTTTCGCATGACGCTTCATCGCGAAATGATAACCGATGCGATGTATGATGCCGCGCGCGGCATTTTTGATACTTTTGATCCGGAGTATTATCTTGCCGGCGGAACGGCGCTTGCGCTTTGCATCGGGCACCGTATAGGAGTCGTTGTTGTTGCGGGAGAAAACTGCTAAAATAGAGGCAATGAAAATAGAGAGCACTCCACTTTTGTTTTTGCGCTGGCTATTTGTAGAATCAACCGTGCGGGTCGCGCGGACGTGGCTGTTTTATATTGATTTCGGGCTGCGCATTTTTTCCGTGCCGCTTTTGGTGCGGACGTTTTTTTCTCCGTGGCACCGGTATTGGTACGGGCACCCTAAGACATTTGACCCCGCACAACTGTTCTCTGCGCTCTTCGGCAATCTTATGTCGCGGGGTGTCGGGGTGATATTGCGGACGTTTTTTATCGCACTCGGGCTTATCTTTGAGATAGTCATCGTTGCCATCGGCTTTGTGTTTTTGGCTGGGTGGATCCTTTTGCCGTTTGCTTCGTTGTATCTTTTTTATTTCGGCATGAAGTTATTCTTTTATTCATGATCACGCATGGTTGATTTTTCCACATCTGAAATGCATAAGGCGGTGCGCTATCCTCTCTGGATGGTGATTCCCGCGCAGATCCTGTTTGGGATGCTTGCCATACTGTTTTTACTTCTGTTTTTGTTTCCCAAGGAAAATCCCACGGTAGGCGATCTCACGCAAAGCGAATCGCTCGGCCTTTTTCTCGTGCTTGTCGCGGTAAATATTTGGTGCATCTTTTTTTGGATGTTTTACCTCATGCGTCTGCGCCGCGCGAAGCCGCCGATGCCTCCTGCGGCGGCTGATGAATATGTGCGCACGGGAGCGACGGTGAATTTTGCGGAATATCTTGATTTTGACGCGATGCGGGTGCTCGCGCGCGCGGCAGTGCTTGCGCGGAAAAAAGACATAACTATTTCTCCCATCGTGTTTTTATTCGCGCTCATCAAGGAGCGCCGCGCCGATTTTATTTTTCTCCGCCTGCTGATCAACAGGGATGAATTTGAAAAAAGCGTTGAAGTTATCATGAACTCGCAGTACAAACGCCCCCCCGAGGAACCTTTGTGCAGTGCGGAGTGCGATACGGTGCTCACCGAGGCGCTTGCGCGCGCCGCGGCGCATGCGGGCACTGCTATCGTATACAGTGATCTTTTTTCCGCCGTGGTTGCGACAGACAAAACCATTCAGCGTTTGTTTTTTGATTTCGGCGTGAAGAAGGAAGATATTTATAACGTTGCGCGATGGGGGGAGAAGTATTACCGGGAATATGAGATGACCCCGCCGTTTGCCGACAATTTTCGCAACGTCAAAGGACTTGCGGACGATTGGGTATACGGGTATACGCCGACGCTGAATGCATACGGGAAGGAAGTCGCGGTGCGGAGCGTTCAATCTGAGGAGCATATGCATATCCTCATGCGAAAAGCCGAGGCGGAGGAGATCGAGACGATTCTTGCGCGGTCCGGCAAGAACAATGTGGTGCTGGTGGGAGAATCGGGCGTCGGCAAGACCAGCATCGTGCGGGGATTTGCCCAGCGCGTGTATCTCGGCACGACGCAAGCATCGCTCATGCATAAACGCGTGTTTGAACTTGATGTGAATAGGGTGCTTGCGCGCGCGCGGGATGCGGCGACCGCGATCGACCTGTTTGAGAAGTTGCTCATGGAATGCGAACAGGCGGGCAACATTATTTTAGTGATCGATAATATCCATAATTTTGTCGGGCCGCAAAATAGGGAAGAAGTGGGGGCGATTGATATTTCAGGCATTCTCATTCCGCATCTGCAATCGGACAAGTTTCAGCTGATCGCGGTGACCGATCACGCGTCGTATCACACCAACATTGAACGCGTGCCGTCGCTTGCGGCGCTCTTTGAGAAAGTGGAAGTGCGAGAAATGAACGAAGAACAGACGCTTACGATCCTGGAAGATATTACGCCAAAGCTGGAGCGAAGGCATGGATTGCTCATTTCATACTACGCGCTGTGGGAAGCGGTGAGCGCGTCCGGCTCATTTATTCAGAATGTGCCGTTTCCCGAGAAGGCGATCTCGCTGTTGACCGAGACGCTTTCATTCGTCGCGTCGCATCCGGTCGTGGGGAAGGTGGTGACGCAAGACCATGTGACGGAGATCATATCCAAAAAGACCGGTATTCCGCTCGGGCGCATTGAAGGCGATGAAAAGGCGAAGCTTTTGAACATGGAGGAACTGCTTCATAAGCGCATTATCGGCCAGCATGAAGCGATCGTGCAGATTGCATCGGCGTTGCGCCGTATCCGGTCGGGCATTACGGAACGAAAACGTCCCATCGGCACCTTTCTCTTTTTAGGTCCTACGGGCGTCGGGAAAACGGAAACCGCAAAAGCGCTTGCGGCGGTGTATTTCGGCGCGGAAGAGCGCATGATCCGGCTTGATATGACGGAATACCAGAGCGCTGATTCTATGAATCGGCTCATCGGAAATGTGGATACGCAAACGGAAGCGCAGTTTGCGAACACGGTGCGCGCAAACCCGTTTTCTATTGTTGTGCTTGATGAGCTTGAGAAGGCGCATCCCAACATCCTCAATCTTTTCCTTCAGATTCTCGATGAAGGGCGATTGACCGACGCGTTTCAGAAAAAAGTGTCGTTTCGCAATACGATCATCATCGCCACCTCCAATGCGGGCTCCGAATTTATCCGGGAATATGTGAAGCTGGGGCAGGATGCCGCGGTGATCCAGATGAAACTGTTTGAACATCTCTTGAAAGGGAACACATTTAAGCCGGAATTCATGAACCGGTTTGATGCGATTATCGTATTCAAGCCGCTTATCCAAGACGAGGTGAAGCAGGTTGCCGCGCTGATGCTTACGGATCTGAAAAAACGGCTCGAACAAAAAGGGTATGTGTTTCAACTCGAGGACGATGCGCTTGAGGCGATCGCGCGGAAAGGATTTGATGTTGATTTCGGCGCGCGCGCGATGCGGCGCTATATCCAGGAGCATGTAGAAAACAGGATCGCCGACCGCATCATTAAAGGCGAGTATCTTGAAGGGGATACGATCATGGTTACCGCGGCAGATATTGCTTAATTACATATATGAAATATAAACGAGTTTTATTGAAATTATCCGGCGAGGCGTTGTTGGGGAGTCACCCGTACGGCATCGACCCAAAGATTGCTACGGTGATCGCACGGCAGGTGAAAAAGGTTGTTGCATCGGGCGTGCAGGTTGCTATTGTCATCGGCGGGGGTAATATCTTTCGCGGGTATCAGGCGACTGCGGAGAACAGCAAGATGGACCGCGCGACCGCCGATTATATGGGGATGCTTGCGACGGTGATGAACGCGCTCGCGCTTGAAGATGCGTTTAAAGGCGAGAAGATAGATACGCGGGTGCAGAGCGCCATTGCGATGCCGCAGATCGCCGAAGCGTATATCCGTAAAAAAGCAATTTCGCACCTTAAAAAAGGGCGCGTGGTGATCTTTGCGGCGGGCACCGGCAATCCGTATTTTTCCACCGATACGGCGGCGGCATTGCGCGCGCTTGAGATCCGCGCGGATATTCTCATGAAAGCGACGAAAGTGGACGGCGTCTATGACCGCGATCCGGTGCGCGACCCGCGTGCAAAAAAGTTCGCGCGCCTTACGTATCATGATGTCATGGTCAAAAAACTGAAGGTGATGGATATGCCGGCAATCACGCTTGCGATGGAGAACGAACTACCCGTTTTAGTGTTTAATATTTTCAACAAAGACAGCATCGTGAAGGCGGTACAGGGGAAGAAAGTCGGGTCGCTCATCGCGTCGTAGGGGCGCAACTTGACTAAATTTTGATGTTATGCTATCTTTGTAGTATTACAAAATACATAACAATGGCAACGAACGCAAAAACTGTCAATGTGAACGTCAACATCCCGAAAACGATCACGGTGCTTTTGTCGCCGTTGCCTGATCGGCAGCGCGATGTCGTTACGAAACGATATGGTCTGAAGGACGGTAAACGGCGGACGCTTGAAGAGATCGGCAATCACTATAAAATTACCCGCGAACGGGTGCGCCAGATCGAAAACGACGCGAAGGCGGCACTGCTTGAGTCGGAGCATATGGAGAAATTCGATCCGTTCTATGAACGGATGACCGCGCATTTCAATGAGCATGGCGGAATACGCCCCGAGCACAAGTTATTTGACGAGGATGCGCGGAAATTCTTCTCCGACACGCTTGAAAAAGAGATCGCGCGCGCGTATCTTCATTTCCTCTTGTCGTTGCACGACCAATTCGTGCGCCATTCCGAAAATGAGAAATTCCATGCGGTGTGGGCGCTGAAGAACGTAAATCCTTCCGGGATGAAGCGCACGCTTGAAAAAGTGGAAGAACAACTGCATGCGCATAAAGAAACCGTATCAAAGGAGCAGGTGCTTACGTGGCTTGCCGAAATGAGCGATGAAAAACGCGCGAATGTGCTTGAGTCGCACTTGGCTGCGTCAAAAACGATCGGTACGAACGTCTATGGTGAATACGGGATGGCGCATTGGCCGGAGATCAATACGAGAGGCGTGCGCGATAAAGCGTACCTCGTGCTGAAAAAGCACGCTCGCCCGATGCATTTTAAAGAGATCGTCGATCATATCAATACAACATTTGCCTTGCGCAAAGAAGCGCACCCGCAGACCGTGCATAACGAGCTCATCAAGAACAATCGGTTTGTATTGGTCGGGCGAGGGATGTACGCACTCTCCGACTGGGGGTATCAGCCGGGCAAGGTATATGACGTACTCATGCGCGTACTCGGCGATGCCGGGCGGCCGCTGTCGAAAGAGGAGATCGTCGATGCGGTTATGAAAGAACGAAACGTAAAGCTCAACACTATCCTGCTCAATCTGCAGAATAAAACGAATTTCGAGAAAACAGCGGACGGGAAATTCGCGCTCAGGCGATAGGTTGAGGTAGGGTTCGATAAAAAAATGTTTCCCAAAGAACTTCTTAGCGTTTTACAATTCATGTTTCAGTGGGGATGGATGGCAGCGCCTTTCGTCCTTTTTTTCGTATGGAGAGATGTGTGGCTGAAGTGGGTGCGGAAGGTATATTTTGAGAAAGCGGAATGGATGACCTTAGAGCTTAAAATTCCGCACGCCGTGGAACGAACGCCGAAGGTAATGGAGCAGGTATTCGGGGGCCTTCATGCGGCGCATAAGCCGTCGATAAGCCTCAAAGAGAAATGGTGGGACGGCAAGCATCAGCTGTATCTCTCGATGGAGATTGCCGGCATCAATAGTTCCATTCATTTTTACGTGCGCACGCCGCGCGAGTTTCAAAAGATCGTCGAGTCGCAGATATACGCGCAATACAAAGACGCGGAGATCACCGAGGTAGTCGATTATATGAAAGATCTTCCCGCGGATATCCCCAATAAAGAGTACGATCTGTTCGGGATGGAGCTTATGTTCACCAAAGACGACGCGTATCCGATACGCACGTATAAATTTTTCGAAGAACCGTCAACGGAAAAAAAATACATCGACCCGCTTGCCTCGCTCATGGAGGTGCTCGGTGAATTGAAACAGGGAGAGCAGGTGTGGCTGCAATATCTGATAAAGCCCGTAGGCACCGAATGGCAGAAAAAAGGACAGATGCTGATTGATCGGATTATCGGGAAGAAAGACGCAAAGGCGGCGCCATCAAATATCGTGGAAGAAGTGCTTCAATTTTTTTATGACCTGATTGCTGCGGTCGCGCTCGGCGAGATCTCAGCGGGGGGAACGGACAAGAAAGAAGAAAGACCAAAGCCGGAAACCTTAATGCAGCATTTATCGCCCGGCACGAAAGATGTCGTTGCGGCGCTTGAGGAAAGCATTTCCAAGCACGGGTTTGAGGCGGTCATCCGGATCGTGTACCTCGCGCGACGGGAAGTGTTTGACCGGACAAATGTCTCGGCGGTATTCGGGGCATTTAAGCAATTTTCCACCTACAATCTCAACGGGTTCAAGCCGAACAGCAAAGTGATCCCTTCTATTAATTACGTGTTTAAAAAAACACGCGAATACATGCGTAAGCGGCGGCTCTATACATGGGCGCGGGATCGGGAATTCACAAAATCTCGCGCGCAGCAAAAAATGATCCTCAACACCGAGGAGCTTGCGACCGTATATCATATTCCTTCGGTGGTGCTTGAAGTGCCGTCGCTTCCGCGCATTGCGGCAAAGAAAACGGAGCCGCCGCCGCATCTCCCCACATTGTAAGCTCATCGCTGTCATGCGATAATACAACAGCACTTTTATATGAAAAACGACATCGTGCCATTTGCAATAACGAATTTCCGCAACCAAAGCAAGGTCTTTGGCATTAAAACCGCGGATCGCCGGAATCACATGTATGTTATCGGCAAGACCGGTACCGGTAAGACCACGCTGTTGCGCAATATGATGATCTCCGATATCCTCGCGGGAAACGGCGTCGCGGTTGTGGATCCGCACGGAGAATTCGCGGAATCCATTCTTGATTATGTGCCGGAAAGCCGCGTCAAAGACGTCATATATTTTAATCCCGCTGACCTTGATTATCCAATCGCGTTTAATGCGGTGGAGAAGGTTGACATTAAAGAGCGGCACCTCGTATCATCAGGCCTTATTTCCATTTTTAAAAAAATATGGGCAGATTCATGGGGGCCTCGGCTTGAATATGTATTGCGCAATGCGATCCTTGCATTACTTGAACAGCCTGACAGCACTCTGCTTGGCGTGATGCGTATTTTATCGGATAAGGAATACCGCAAGAAAGCGGTCGAGAACGTCACCGACCCGGTGGTAAAGCAATTCTGGACCGAGGAATTCAGTAAATATTCTTCAAAATTCGAGGTGGAAGCGGTTGCCCCGATCCAAAATAAAGTCGGTCAATTTCTCACCAACCCGATGATTCGCAATATTGTCGGCCAGCAAAAATCAAGCATGCACATGCGGCAGATCATGGACGGCAAAAAGATTTTAATAATGAATCTTTCAAAAGGCAGGATCGGCGAGGATTCGTCTGCGCTCATGGGCGCGATGCTTATTACAAAAATCCAGCAGGCGGCAATGTCGCGCATTGACATCGCGGATGAAGAGCAGCGGCACGATTTCTATCTCTATATTGATGAGTTCCAAAATTTCGCCACTGAATCATTTGCCGGTATTCTTTCTGAGGCGCGCAAATACCGGCTTGACTTGACGCTTGCGCATCAATATGTCGCACAGCTTGATGAAGAGGTGCGCGATGCGGTGGTGGGTAATGCGGGAACACTGATTAACTTCCGCATCGGTGCTGATGACGCCGAATTCTTTGAAAAAGAATTTTCGCCCGAGATCATGGCGCTTGATCTGGTGAATCTGCCCAACCAGAAGATCTATCTGAAATTAATGATCGACGGAGTGACTTCGCGCGCGTTTTCGGCAAACACCTTGCCGCCGATCGTAAAACCGGAAAAAAGCTTCAAAGATGAAATTATTAAATATTCGCGAGAAACATATGGCACGGCGCGCAGCGGCGTCGAAGAAGAGATCAAGAAATGGAGCGCGCCGGTAGAAGCCGCGTTTGCATCACATCAACCTTTAGGCGCTGCTTCGGGAACCACCGAAAAAAGCGAACGGAAAACGATGGAGAAAGGCGACATGACGCTGTATGATGCGACATGTGCGAATTGCAGTAAGGCGATACAGGTGCCATTCGTACCCGACCCCACGAGGCGCACGTATTGTAAAACATGCCTGCCGGCGATGAAGGCAAAAGCCGCAAAAAAGAAGGAAATTGCGGCGACACAGCCGGAAGACGCGCACCATGAAACAGCCGTTTCCGCACTACCCGCGCTGTCGCTTGGCGATGCGCTGCAGGGAGCTCCGCAGAAATTCACTGCGCAAAAAAGAGAAGCAAATACTGAAAAGAAACAACGGAAAGGTCCCGACGTGGAGGGGCTGCGCGATATTCTCTCGCAATCGCTCGAAGGAATGAACTCTGCTCCCCGAAACACTGCGCACAATGGCGAAGAAAAAAACACGCTTACCCTCGAAGATATTTCGAAGTTCTAACGTGTCTTATATGTATGATTTTTGTCATTCTACTACGATCGTAGTAGAATGACAAAAATCGCGCGGTTCCTATTTTTTTCTTTATTTTACTGCGCGTATTTGCTATAGTGGAAAGAATGTCATTTTCCTTTCTTACGTCTCGTTTGCTTGTACTTGTATGTTCAGGCATATTTTTTTATATGCCGTTTTTTGCGTTTGGCGCCGCTCTAAGCGATGTTGTTATTAACGAAGTCGCATGGATGGGCACGAAAGCGTCAAGTGCCGATGAATGGGTGGAATTGAAAAACACCACGGGAGGGGATATAGACCTTGCCGGTTGGGGTTTGTATGAGGGGACTGCCGGCGACGTGCGCATCATTGTGCTTACCAAAAAAATCGCGGCGAGCGGCTATTATCTCATTGAACGGAGCGACGACAACGCGGTTGCCGATGTCGCCGCAGACGATGCGGGGCCGTTTTCGGGGAACGGCTTAAACAACGGCGGCGAGCGCCTTGTGCTGAAAGACGGCGCGGGGAATGTCATCGATGCGCTTGATTTTGTGTCCGGCTGGCCCGCGGGCGCCGCATCCCCTTCATATCAGACGATGGAGCGGGATGCCGCCGGCTGGCGGACGAATGACGGAACCGCGCGCAACGGCGCCGACGCAAAAGGAAACCCGATAGAGGGCACGCCAGGCGCGCATAATAGCGGCGTAAATACTATTACCGTTCCTGCGACAGAAAGTGCGCCGCCTGTTGCTCTTCCTGCGCCATCACCCGCTCCGCTTCCCCAAACGCCCATAGAACAGATTTCTGCCCCTGTGAGTGGTATTACGGCAGAAAGCATGCCGGAGGCAAATGTACAACAACAAGCCGCTATCGCGACAGAGCCTCCTGTTGCCCTGCAGAGCGAAACGGCACCTAGTGAAATTGAGGCATTAAATGCGCCTGAAAAGAAACAGGTAGTGAATGAGGTGCTGTCTTATGCTAAGGATATTGCTAAAAATGAAGATATCGGGGAGAATAATGCGTCTGCGGTTCGGCCATTAGTTCAGGAAGAAAATACCAAGAAAGATATAGTACAGCCGGCGCTTGCTTCGCGCGCATTCGAGCAAGGTATTTATGCGCTGATTGCGGGAGCGTTTGGGCTTGTGGTGTGGCTTTCGCTTCGGCGGCGTCCGGCACCTGTTGTGGAGGAAGCGGAGCGAGAGGAATGATAACCGAGCATACGATATGAAAAAGAGCATCTGGAAATACAAAAAAATACATATGATCGGCGTAAAAGGCGTGGGGATGACCGCGCTTGCCGAAGTACTGCTTGCAAATGGTTTTTTGGTGCGCGGGGCTGATACCAAAGAACAATTTATGACTGACGAGGTGCTTGCCCGGCTTGGCGTGCCGGTCGCTGATTTTTCGGCGCAAAATATTCGCGGCAATGACGCGGTGGTGCATTCAAACGCATATAGCGACGAGAATAACGAAGAAATGAGAGCCGCCAGAGATGCGCGCATACCGGTCTTTTCGTATCCCGAGGTCGTTGCTGAATTTTTCAACGCGCATCATGGCATTGCGATTGCGGGGAGCCACGGCAAGACGACCACAACGGCAATGCTTGCGCATCTTTTACACTATGCACAGCGCAACGTGACCTCTATCGTCGGCTCGAAGGTCTTGAATTGGGGGTGCGGTGCGCTCGCGGGCGACCTGAAAAAACCGGATGCGCTTTTTGTGCTTGAGGCGGACGAATACAAAGAAGCGTTTTTGAATTATCGTCCCCAGGGCGCGATCATCACCAATATCGATTATGACCACCCTGATTATTATCGCCGGCCGGAAGACTATCAGGCGGCATTCGTGAAATTTGTCGCGTCTATTTCTCCCAACGGATTTTTAGTGATCGGCGACAGCGAAAATGCGCTTTCAGAGATCGCTAGGAGCGCGGCATGCAAAGTGATCGTGATGCGCAAAGACGACATGATAGCGTTCGCCCTTCAAACGCCCGGCGAACATAACCGGCAAAATGCGAATCTCGCGTATCGCGTGGCGCTTGAACTTGGCATTTCCGCGCAGGTCGCGCGCGCGGGACTTGAGGATTTCAAGGGAACAACGCGGCGGCTTGAATACATCGGTAAGTCGCATGCGTCGCCGGTGTTTGACGACTACGCGCATCACCCGACCGAGATCAGAGCGACGCTGGCGGCTCTCAAAATGAAATATCCAAAGAAGCGCATCATTGCCATATTCCAGCCGCATACGTATTCGCGCACAAAAACGCTGTTTGATGATTTTGCACATGCGTTTGAAGATGCAGAGAGTGTGGTGCTTACGAGCGTATATGCCTCCGCGCGGGAAAAGAAGGAGGGGAGCGGGAACGAGGTGGATATGGAAGAGATGACCGCGATGATCAATAAAACTAAAAAGAAAAAAGCGGTTTTTATCGAAGATATTGCAGATATTCCCGCGTATGTCGCCAAACGCCTTGGTGCGGATGCGGTCGCGGTGACGCTCGGCGCGGGCGATATTGGGCGGGTTGGCTATGTCTTGGTGAAAGGGGAATAAAGGCGGGACTTGCAATATGTTTTATTTATGGTACCATTGGTTACGTCGTTTTTAAGCAGTATATATATGAAGCAAATGGAGAAAACAAATACAGCGCCGTTGGAAATACTTCAAAAAATGGTTGAAGCGGGCGTGCATATCGGGCACAAAAAAGCGAAAGGACATCCAAAGATGAAGCCGTATCTTTTCACGACCCGGCAAGGAGTGCAGATCATCAATGTGGAAAAAACATTTGAGAAGCTTGAAGAAGCGAGCGAATTCCTCAAAGGTATCGCGGCAAAGAACGGCATTATCATTTTTGTCGCGACGCGCGTTCCCGGGAAATTGCTGATCCAGCAGGCCGCGGCAGAGGTAGGAATGCCGTATGTGGTAGAGCGATGGATCGGCGGTACGCTTACCAATTTTTCTAATCTTTCAAAACGGCTAACGTATTTCATTGATCAGGAAACAAAGAGGGGCAAGGGAGAGCTTGAAAAATATTCGAAGAAAGAACAGCTGCTTATGACGCGGGAGATCGAGTCGCTTGAAAAGAAAATGGGAGGCATTAAAGCGCTTAAAAAGAAGCCGGACGCATTAGTGATCGTCGATATCGATGAGCATATCGCGGCAGTGCGCGAGGCAAAGAAAATGGGAGTTCCCGTGGTGGCGATCACCGACACAAATACCAACCCGACGCTCGTGACGTATCCTATTCCTGCAAACGATAAGTCAATAAAATCAGTGGCAATGATCCTCGATCATTTGGTTGCCGCGGTAAAAGAAGGTGCGGCGGCGGTCCGGCAAACAGCGGAAGCACCTGCAGAAAAACCGGCGCAATCATAATTAGCATTTTCGTACCATGGCAATCGAACTCGAAAAGATTCAAAAATTACGCGAGGAGACAATGGCGTCTCTCAGCGATGTAAAAAAGGCGCTTGATGAAGCACAAGGCGATCCGGAGCAAGCTCATTTTATCTTAAAGAAAAAAGGAAAGATCATCGCCGAGAAAAAGTCCGCGCGCGAAACGAAGGCGGGAACCATCACCGCATACACGCATGGCGAAGGGAGGATCGGCGTGCTTTTAGAACTGAAGTGCGAAACCGATTTCGTCGCGAAAAACGAAGAATTCAAAGAACTCGCGCACGATCTTGCGCTGCACATCGTGGCGATGAATCCCCGATATGTAAAACCGGAAAATATTCCCGCTGATGCGCTTGCTATTGAGATGAAGATGTTTCAGGAGCAAACTCAGGAACTCAATAAGCCGGCAGAGATCGTGAAGCAGATCATCGAAGGGAAAGTCAAGAAATTTTATGACGAGGTGTGTTTACTGAATCAGCCGTTCGTAAAGGACGACAGCATGACCGTGAAGGACCGCATCGCGGCAAGCATCTCCAAACTCGGAGAAAATATCGAAGTGGGGCGGTTTGCGCGGTTCGCGATGTAATATCTTCTCTCTATGATGGGTATTCCTCTTTCTCTCGTTTTTGCAGCTCTCTTTTTCGCTTCGCTTGGCGGAGCGGTGTTTATGGCGGTGAAAAAAGCGCCGGTACTCGCGCGAATACCCGCAGAGGAGCTTTCCAGTCAAGAAACATTTTTTGCGTGGATCATGCGGATCGTGAGGGCGATACTTACCGCACTGCATCCGCAACGGATAAAAATGTACGTACTCGCGCAGGTGGCAAAAACACTGCACGCGTCCCGCCTTATTTCCTTCAAGATGCATCGTTTCGTTGACGCTATGGCGCATACGGCGAAGAAAAAATCGCAGGAAATGGAACAGGAACATCAATCGTCGTCCGACGCGCGGCAGGAAGCGGAGGATCAGCGCGATGAGAGCGACGCGCAGAACGAAAAGTAGCTTTCTATGCCGATGTAGCTCAGTGGTAGAGCAACTGTTTTGTAAACAGTAGGTCGTCGGTCCGATCCCGACCATCGGCTCCACACATTAACTAACAACTGATAACGTATAACCAATGACGAATGCACATGGACGCTATAAGTTATTAGTTGTACGTTATAGGTTAGACAGCGCGCAGATGGCGGAGCGGTCAAACGCACTTGACTGTAAATCAAGCGCCCTTGTGGCTACGCAGGTTCGAATCCTGCTCTGCGCACCGGAAAGCACGTTAACAACTAAAAAAGGAGGGCGCATGAACACAGCGGAAAGAATTACAGGAATGACAAAACGGGAAATATTTAATTACGATTTTCCGTCGGCAAAATCAGGAAAGGGATTTTTCGGCATAACGCATAGAAATATAAAAGTGTTTGTCGGATTAATTTTAACACCGGATGATTTAGAAAAAGAAAGAGAGAAGCTGAAAAATAACATTCCAAAAGCGCTCAGGAGGTAAAAATGTTCAAAAAAATCATAAAAAGGTTTGAGATCGGACTTACAAAAGAAGAGAAGATCGGAAGAGCAAAAAAGAAATATGAAGGAGTTGCATTAAGAATTGCAATATTTGAAATCGAAGAGGTATACAAAATAAAAGACCCCGAGGAGTGGTATCGAAAAGTAATAGATGTCTGTGCGGAACACGAACTGGATATGACGATTTACAATTACGGAGATAGGTGTTAAGGAAAAAATAGAAAAAGGCTCAACACGAGCCTTTTTACTTTCTTCAAAACATTAGGTATCAAAAAAATTGACTTTTAAAATCAATTTTGATAGCATGGAGCGATGGTAAAGAGGTTAGCGACATTTGTATATGCATATCACTGGTTCACCGATTCGGAACCGGCTGTTTCTGCGTAGTTGTCTAACAGTAGATATCTCACTCAGAAAGCTGGTTCCGTGAAAGCGGAGCCAGTTTTGTTTTTATGAAAATTATTTTTGATTACAATCGAACCATTTTTGACCCCGATACGGACAATGTATATCCCGGTGTTTTAGAACTGCTTCAGAGATTATCCGCGCGGCACGAATTAGTGTTAGTGAGCCGAAATGAGCCCGCGAGAAAAAAGAGAATCGAGGAACTTACTATCACAAATTATTTTCAGAAAATTGTATTTGTTAACGAAAAATCAAAACAACTATTTAAAGAAATTGCGGGTAATGAAAAAAAGGTAATGGTAGTCGGAGACAGCATCAGCGGTGAAATTACAATCGGAAACCAGCTTGGCTTGATAACCGTTCGACTTAAAAAAGGAAAATTCGCCGTGGAAATCCCAAAAGATAACAATGAGCTTGCACGCTATGAGATCACGGATATTAACGAGCTGGAAAATATAATAGCAAGATATGAAGAATAACATCAAAAAAATGAGCTTTTGGCACCGGTATTACCACAACAAAATCAGTTGGGGTTGTTGCATGTGCTTCTCGGTCTGATCAAGGAACTCATTCAGTAGCCCCGAATGGGTCGGAGTTACGCGAAGGAGTTCTTTCACAACTAAAAAGGGAGGCACACATGCACAGCAAACTTATCACCGTCATCGCTGAATCGGGTATTTGGAACGGCACCAGAAAGGAATCGCACGCATTCCTGCTTTCACCAAGCGTGTATCAAATCACGGAAACACAGCGTCAGGAGCTCTCCATGCTGGGATCCGCACTTTACGACTGCTTATTGGGATTGTCTCATATTGCAGTGATCGCCTACGACCAAGGTTTGAACTACAGCGGAGCGTGGCTTCTTGCGCGTAGGGTGTTTTCAACAGGAGTGCCGAAGGTTTATCAGGAGCTTCAAGGGATGAATG
>CAYHUB010000005.1:0-5270 GCA_964359755.1 uncultured Candidatus Saccharibacteria bacterium | reverse complement strand
AGGGTGTTTTCAACAGGAGTGCCGAAGGTTTATCAGGAGCTTCAAGGGATGAATGTCAGACATGTTCCAAGATTGCTCAAGGTTGATGTGATGGTTGATCACAGCGGCAATTTCAAAATTGCCGAGATTGACGGCCACAACAAGCACGGACTTGGATACTCAACGCTCGGCTTGCGATTCCGAGAGGCGCTGTATCCGCAAGCGAAAGCATTTCCCGGTATCGTAAAAACTCTTGCCGGAGAAATGGAGCGCTTGGGGCATACCGAAATCAAGCTGTTTTACGCTGATCAGGAACGATTCTATGTGCCGGAATTTGAAATCGCGAGACAAGAATTCGCCAAACATGGAATCAAGTGTGTGGTGGTTTCAGAAATGGACGCGAACGAAGCATTTCTGGAAAGCGGATTATTTCTTGATTTGCCATTCCTGTATCACAAGACGGAGCTGTACGAGACAATCATTTCCGCTTACAAAAATGGCACAGTTGAATTTATCATTCCGCCAAAGCCATTTTTGGGAGCGAAGGGCGTCCTGGCACTACTTCGCAACGACGGAGGGGATGAGCACCTCGAGGCACTCCTGTGCTCGTTCATCAAAAGACAGTCGCTTGAGGCGGTAAGGAAATACATTCCTGAAACCTTGCTTGTCGGCAAACAAGCGGAAGGAATTGATGCCATTAAAAGGCGAGTGTCTCACAAGAAATTCGTTCTTAAAGAATCAATTTCAAGCGGGATGAAGGGGACTGTGTTTTCTGATGAAGCGTGTTTCGATTCCGTGCTTACGCGTGCCTGCGCGACGAACATGAACTGGATTTTACAGGAGGAAATAGTAAATCAACCCCAAACTTTTTCGTGGTTTGAAAGCGTGAACGGAAACGGTCACGAAATCAGGACTGCGAATGATTGGTTTATGCGGGTAACTATCCAGTATGTGAATCGCAACCTTGGAGATGTGGTTGTCACCGCATGCCGTGATAAAGCAGTGCATGGAGGAAAAAATTGTCTTCAGATCGGAACCGTTGTTCTTTGATCTATCGTAGGAGCTAATAGCAATATTAGCTCCTATTTTTTTATGGCGCCTGAGCTGTGCGTGTATACACAATAACAAAAATCGTGATACAATAAATAGGCAGCATGAAATCCCAATTAATAAAATTAAAAGTCGGGGTCATTGGGCTTGGACATCAAGCTCTTGAAGATCATATCCCTGCCATTCTTGCTTCTTCGGATGTAGAGCTTATTGCTGTTGCAGATGTTGATAAAGTAAAGTTGAAAGCCTTCTCTAAAGGAAATAAGACTATACGCACCTATGAGCGCTTTGAAGATCTTTTCCATTCGGAAACGCTTGATTTCGTTATTATTGCTGTTCCTCATTATTTACATAAGGACGTTATTGAAAAAGCAATTAAACATAAAGTGCATATATTAAAAGAAAAGCCGTTTGCGGTATCTCTCGCTGACGCAAAAGGAATCAAAAAACTCGCAGAGCAGAATAATGTTAAAATTGCGCTTACCCTTCAACGCCGTTTCAACCCAATATATTCCACCTTTTTCCAATTTATCGATAAAATTGGCACTCCTTTTTTCATAGAATCTAGATACACGTTCTACACTGATTCGCCTCATGAAGGATGGCGCGGCAAAAAGGAGTTAGCCGGGGGCGGGTGTATTATTGATATGGGGTATCATGTTATCGATCTCCTTATGTGGTATTTTGGCTTGCCTGACGCTGTGTTTGCAGAAACGTCGTGCGCCGCTAAAGAAGGGATTGAATATAATGCGGAGGACACAGCGCAAATATTATTTCGATATTCCAAACGAGATATTTTTGGTTCTCTTCTCATATCAAGAGTGATCCCTCCTAAAACGGAGTATTTTGATATACATGGTACTCGGGGCGTTATTCATATTGAACGCGGTAAAATTGAGCGGCGCGCTCCGAATGGAGAGGTGCAAGAATCTCTCGTGCGCGAACATCGCTGGCCGTCTGCGGCCCAAGATCAGCTCGAACATTTTGTAAAAATTATTCGTGGCGAAACAGAAAACATTACTGGACCGGATTTCCATTTTAATCATTTAGCGTTTATTGAAGCGGCTTATTGTTCAAAATCCGACGGTAAGTTTGTAAATCCTAAATTATTACTTCGTGAAAAAGACACGCAATAAAAAATTAGCCATAGCGGGAGGGGAAAAAACCTTTACATTACAAGGACCCCATTATGTATGGCCGCCGATTACGAAGACTGTAGAGCGGGCGGTGCTTAAGCAGCTTCACACGAATATCTCGATATATGATCGAAGCGGTATTTTTGAGGAATTTGAAAATGCCTATTCTGTGTACCATAAAAGGAAATACGCGCTTCTTTGCAATTCAGGCACGACAGCTATTCATTCAATGTTTGTCGCCGCTGATTTCAAAGAAGGAGACGAGGTGATTTGCCCTGCATACACATTTTTTGCCACGGTCACCCCGCTGCTTTTTACCGGCGCAAAACCGGTGCTCTGTGATTGTGATGTTAATGGCAATATTGATCCGCAAGAAATCGAGAAGAAAATAACATCAAAAACAAAAGGCGTGGTAATTACGCATATGTGGGGCATTCCTTGTCAAATGGATGCAATTACAAAAATCTGTAAAAAGTACAAACTTTTATTGCTTGAAGATTGTTCGCACGCGCACGGCGCTCGTTATGACGGTAAGACAGCCGGTTCTTTCGGAGATATGGCCGCATGGAGTCTTCAGGGACCGAAAAATGTAAGTGGCGGAGAGGGTGGGATTTTTACAGCAAACAATGAAGAGTTTTATTATCGCGCGCTGCTTCTTGGGCATTATAATAAAAGGTGTAAACAAGAAATTCCAACGACGCATCGCCTATCTCGTTATGCGACAACGGGAATGGGCTTGAAATATCGGGCGCATCCACTCGCTGTTGCTATTGCATTTGAAACATTCAAAAAATTAGACACGCACCTGTCCGCGCGAAACCGATATGCTCAAAAAATTATAAATACATTGAAAAATACTACCGGATTAGTGCCACCACAGATCTCGGATAAAATACAACCTTCTTGGTACGCGCTCGTATTTCAATATAAGCCCGAGGCATTTCAAGATCTCCCAATAGAAATTTTTTTTAAGGCGATTCATGGGGAAGGACTTACGGAAGTTGATCGCCCGGGATCCACTTCTCCGCTTAACCTTTTGCCGCTATTTCAGAATCCAGGCGAACTTTTTCCTGCGTATCGGAAAAACCCTTTTTCTTATTCTTCCGGAGAATTTCCCAATGCCGAGAGATTTTATCAAAATGCAATAAAATTACCGGTTTGGTCGGAACGACAACATGCGCGCACCGTTGAAGCATATAGTAATGGTATTAAAAAGGTCGCAGATAACTATGGGCAATTATTGTGATCAATCAGAATAAAAAAATTGTTCAAAAAATAGTTCTTGGAGGAGTTGTAATACGAGATGGTAAAGTTCTTATTCTCCAACGCCATAAAAATGAGGATGTGTATCCGAATATATGGGAACTTCCCAGCGGCAAAAGAGAACCGCTTGAGCCATCAGAAAGTTCGTTAATCCGAGAAGTAAAAGAAGAAGCCGGTCTTGCGGTAAGTATTATTTTGCCATTTTCTGTTTTTGATTATCACATTGATAAGCCGGACGAAATACGAGATTCAACACAAATAAATTTTCTGGTAGCGCCGGCAGATGATGCCGATGTTGTTTTAAGCGGCGAACATCAAGCATTCGCATGGATTACTTTGAAAGAAATTGATCAGTACAAACTTACCGATGCCACAAAAAATGTCATTCGCAAAGCATTTGAGATAATACCTAAAATTTTATAATGAAATCCCCGGAAGGCATTCAAGAATTTATTGAATATAAAAAGAGCGTTGAAAAAGAGCGGCCATTACTTACGATAGAGCCGCGGTTAATTACTATCGACGGAGTGGATGGCATCGGAAAGAGCACTATCGCGAAAAAATTTGTCGAAAAATTACGAAAACGTTTTGGTGAGGACAAAGTGGTACTTGTTGATATCACAAATTTTCGCGGAAGTCCAAAACAAGAAAAACTCGGCGCTATAGCAAAACAAGAAAATATCAATGATCTTCGACTTGATGCTTTATATGCCGCCGGCGTAAATAGAGCGTATGAGGAAGTTATTATACCGGCGCTGGAACAAGATAAAATAGTTGTTGCTGATCGATCGGAAATTGATTTATTGCGCTATGCTCTTGAATATAGCGACAAAGAATCAATCGAAAAACGAAAGAAATATATTCAAGATGGAACTATTACTCATCGGTTGTGGGCGGGAAACAGAATTTTTCTTGAATCCAATCCAGAGGACGCATGGGAGAACCTAAAATATCGTGAACACAATAGTCGCTATGATCCTACCTCTTTGGAAGAGGTAGAGGCGAATATTAACGCACAACACGAAGCGGAAAAGCAAATCGAATCATTGCCGTACCAAGGTGAAATGAGAATTATAAGAGAAAAAGTCGCAAGAATAGAGGATGCGTCAAAACGAGAAGAATATTTCGATGAGCTTATTGAAAAGCTGTCTAGCAGTATTAGTCTGTCAGAAGCGGAAAACGGGGATGAATAATGTTTCATCCCCGTTCGTCTGTTTGCTCTATTCGATTTTGAGAATATGAAAACTTTGCTTTTTTCCGACGATAATTGCCTCTCTTGTTTCACCGACTCTTCCTCCAATAAGCATCTGTGCAAGAGGGGTATTGTAAGAAATAACTTCTTCCTCCTGTTTTGCAAGTGCCATATAGCTTCCTATTTTTATGATGCGCACTTTTTCGGTTAGTTCATCTTTTACGGTGACGATGTGACCGAGCGATATTGTTTCACCCTTCTGTGGTTCAACAACGCGCGCTTGATTTCTAATACGAATGAGTCCGCGAATTCGTCCTGACCACATATATTGCTGACGTTCCCCATCTTCATAGGCGAAGTTATCATGGAATGTTTCCGCTCCTTCTTGGCAGCTTTTTCCCATCTCTTGACCGATCACTTTAATTTTGTCGGCTATTTTACTGATTTCTGTATTGAGCGCCTCAAAATCTTTTTTTAAGAAATAATACATATATTACCTCCATTTTTAATGAGCTGTTACCTGTAAAACACAGGCGCATATCTTGTCAGGTATGAAAATTATCATAGTTGGTGGAATTTGTAAAGATTTTGTATGGAGAGTTCAACAAGTAAGTGCGCGGTTTGGCATGCCTATGAACAACTAAACTATC
>CAYHUB010000004.1:0-39730 GCA_964359755.1 uncultured Candidatus Saccharibacteria bacterium | reverse complement strand
TCGGCTGGGTATTCGCACAGCTTGTTGAGCTCTATTATTTTTACTCCGTTACCCGTAATCCCGCGGTTATCCGCCGCTGGTGGCGCGACATCACGCTCTTCACGCGCAACGACTAACGTGCTTTTTCAATCAGTGCCAGTCGATTTCGCTTCCCCCGTCGCTCTCAATTCTTTCTTTAATCCTCTCACGCCCTTTTATATAAAACAATAATGAAGGGCTGTCCGCCAGCCGGCGGATTAAGATAAAAGAAAGAATTGAGAGCGACGGGGGAACTCTTTCGAATTCAAAAAATATTTTAGAGAGATGCGAGCATCTTTGCAAACTCCTCTTTGTCGGTCGATGCTCGTCCTACCAGCACACCATCAATCCCCTCCTGAAAAACGAAGTCGCGGATATTGCGGGAGTCCACCGACCCCCCATACAGTACTTTCACCATAGCTGCCTGCGCTGAACCGAACATTTCGCCCACAACTTTTTTAATATAGATCGCCGCAGAAAGCGCGTCATTAGGCGTGTCGGAAACTCCCGTACCGATCGCCCATATCGGTTCATAGGCGATAGTAATGCGCGCAAGCGCACCCTTCGAGATCCCGGTGAGCGCGGCGCGTACTTGTTCTCCTACTGATTCGGGAACCGCTTTCTTGTCTTCCCGCTCTCGTTCGCCGACGCAGATGATCACATCAAACCCCCCGGCAAGCGCCATGTCCACCTTCTTACGTACGACATCATCGCTCTCTAAAAAATGCTGACGCCGCTCGGAATGGCCGACGATCACTGTTTGCACGCCAAGCCCCTTGAGCATATCCGCGGTGATCGCCCCCGTATATGGACCGCTCTCCTTCCAAAAAATATCCTGCGCACCAAGGCGTATTGTTCGTCCTATCTTTTTTTTGACCGCATCAAGAAACACAAACGGCGGGCATACCACGACCGCGGTACCTTTTTTTATCTTTATCTGCGCTATTTTTTTTGCGAGGCACTCCGCCTCTTTCGCGGCAGCAACATACGCTTTCCAATTTGCAACAATAAGTTTCATAAACCCTTTTCGGTAATAATTTTATTTCGAAATCTTAACTTTTCTTAGGAATGCCGCGGCGGCTTCAGGAGCAAGCGCGGATATTTCAATGCCCGTACCCATCTCAAAGCCGGCCCAAATGGACGTCTTGGGCAGGATTTCGATGTGCCAATGATAATGGCCATGTTTCTCGCCGTCGGGCGCCGTATGAATAAAAAAGTTATACGCAGGATCATTTAAACCGTTCCGCAAACGCGTCAGCTGCTTTTGCAGCATCTTTGCGACCAGCGCGAGATCATCGTCTTCAAGCATGCCAAAATTCGGCTGGTGGATTTTCGGAGAGATCCGCACTTCAAATGCCACTTTCGAAGCGAACGGCGCAAATGCGACAAACCGGTCATTTTCATCGATGATCCTTTTTTTCACCCGCAGCTCATATTGGATCATCTCGCAGTGCACGCAGGTTCCGTGCTCATGAAAAAAACGTTCCGATCCCCGCAAACTCCGCGACACATCGGCCGGGATTACCGGCATCGCGATCAACTGCGAATGCGGGTGGGGAAGCGACGCGCCAGCCTCTCGGCCATGATTATGAAACACCAGCACGTAGGCAACGCATTTTTGGTGCTCAAGCGCCCGGTACCGCTCCCGATACGCGCGCACAAGATTGATCATCTCTTCCGCATCAAGATCGGGAATATAGCGCTTGTGATCCCGTAAAATAAATACCTCATGCGACCCAACTCCTTCCGCAAACGTATACGGGCCTTCTTTGGAAAAAGAATTGCATGTTCCTTTGCTGAATGCGGGAAATTTATTCAAAACAGCCACCACCGACCACCCGGTCGCCCGGCCTCCCTGCTGATAGTCATATCGTACGAACGGCTTCTCTTTCCTTTCCGATAACGATTCGAACGGACACTGAGAAAGGGGCGTGTCCTTTTTTTTCGGCTTTTCCCCCGCCGCAAATGCATAGGGGCGCTTTCCGCGCGCAAGCGCGATCACCACCCAATCCCCCGATACCAGGTCCTGCCGTAACTCCGATATATTTTTCTTTTTTATTGCCATGAATACTCGTTACGCTTATTTTGTTATACGGCGATATTTACCCAAAAGCATATTCTTTCGCACGATAAACAAATCACGCAATGTCGTGACATACGCGCTTAAGCCCACTTTTGATTCTCCGCTATTTTTCCATATCACCGGAAGCTCTTTCATGCGGTAGCCAAGCTTCTTTGCGATCACCAATACCTCGATGTCAAACCCCCATCGCGTAAGCGTTTGCAAAGAAAAAACTTCATTCGCGGCGCGAGCGGAAAAGATCTTGAACCCCCGCTGGGTATCGTGTATCTCCCAAATAGCGAGCAGGCGAATAAGGAGTTTTGCATAATGCCCGAGTATGCGCCGATACCACGCCGCGCGTTCTTCTATGGTCGCCCCCGGAAGCTCTATGGAAGCGATCACTACGTCATACCCCTGCGAGAAATACGGCAGAAATTTTTCCACGTACTCAATTGATACGGAATGATCGGAATCCATGAATAACCTAAACTTTCCACGCGCGGCAAGCATCCCCTGCCGCACGACATATCCTTTGCCGTTGTTTTCTTTGTTATCGATAAGCACGAGCCCCTGCATGGTGCGCGCGCGGTCTCTCACCATTGCTCCGGTGCGGTCCGACGACCCGTCGCTTACCACCAGCACTTCATACTCATATGTTTGTTTTTTGAGATATGCATCAACCGCCTCAAGCGTTGTGCCGAGACGATGTTCTTCATTATATGCAGGAATCACGACCGATAAAAAAACTTCTTTTTCCATGCTTAGTTGTTGGTGACTCTATTATACTATACCCTTTTTTGTCTGTCTAAATAACTTTGCAAAATAAGCGCGGCGGAGCTTTGATCTACCGTATTTTTTTTCGCGCCATCGCGGATGGCCATTTTCGTCGTAAACATTTCGTTTTCATACGCCACCGGGATCTGCGCGAATCGCGCAAGCGCCTCGCCAAATCGCTCAATCGTCCGCATGAGCGGCGACACCTCGCCGATAAGCATCGGCATCCCGATAATAATATGCACTGGCTTTTGGGCATCGCATATTTTTTTGATCTCTGAAAGCGTAAAAGATGTGTTTTCGATCGTTACATGCGGAAATGCGATCATGCCGCCGTCATCGGACACCGCAATGCCGATGCGCTTTTCTCCGTAATCGATGCCTAAAAACTTCATATAATTTCTAATGACAAATTTCTAATTCCTAATCAAATCACAATGATAAAATGTTTGATAGATGCACAGTTTTTTAATCATTGGGCATTAGAATTTGGTCATTGATTAGAAATTAAATATTAGAAATTCAGAGTTCTGTCAGTATCTCACACCCTTCCTCCGTCACAAGGAGTGTGTGTTCAAAATGCGCCGCGAGCGACCCGTCCATGGTGCGAATGCCCCATCCATCCGTATCGGTTTTGATGCGCCAATCGCCGTCGGTCACCATCGGCTCAAGCGCGATCGTCATACCCGCAACAAGTTGCTCGCCTGTTCCCTTTTTTCCGAAATTCAAGATCATCGGCTCTTCGTGCGCATGATGCCCTACGCCATGCCCCGCAAGCTCGCGCACCACAGAAAACCCCTCCTGCTCGATGCACTGCTGGATAGCATGCCCGATATCGCCGATCCGCGCGCCGGCGCGCACGACAGCGATACCCTCATACAGCGCTTTATTCGTTACCGCGATAAGTTTTCGCGTTCGGACAGGAACAGCACCTGCCGCAACCGTAAGCGCGCTGTCGGTGCACATACCCTCATAGCGAACACCGAGGTCAAGACTTATCACATCTCCCTCTTTGATGATTTTTCCTGTATACGGAACCGCATGCACTACTTCATCATTAATACTCACACATAGCGCCGCAGGATAGGGTGATGACGCTCCTTCCGGCTGATATCCCAAAAAAAGAGGGGTCGCACCATGCTTGGCGATGAGTTTTTCCGCCTCTTTGTTGAGCTCCGAGGCATCTGCGCCAGGGACAGCCATTTCTGCAAGTCGTGCAAGTACCTCCGCCAAGATCTTTCCTCCGCGGCGCATCGCGATGATCTCCTTTTCTGTGCTGATAATGATAGAAGTCATTATGCTTTCGCTCCGTCCTGATGTTGAGGAAAAATATTATGTGCAGCAAGCGCCTCTACAATCTCTTGATGCACAATGTTTGAATCTTTTTCTCCGTTTACCGTAATAAGATTTCCCTTCGCGCGATAATGATCGAGGACTTTAGCGACTTCCTGATCGAACCAATTAAGCCGCGCCTCAATTCCCTCGGGATTATCCTCCGCGCGGATCGTCAGGTCTCCTCCGCAATAGTGGCAATGCGTCTGAGGCGTTTCTTTTTCGTTTTCCACGTACGCGCCGCGCTTGCACGTGCCGCACACGCGCCGCTTCATAAGACGTTTAAGCGCGATTTCGCGGGAAATATCGATCAATATCACTTTTATGTTTTTTCGCTCGAACCAATCAAGCACTTCGTCAAGCGTAATAGCTTCTCCGAGCATCCGCGGACTGCCGTCAAAAAGCACGCCCTTATGCACATCGGTATACGCGAGTTTTTCCATCCAAATAAAAAATGGCATCCAGGAAGGAGCGAGTTTCCCTTGTGCCATTGTTTCCTTCATGCGATGCGCCGCCGCATTTTCTCGTTCTGAAAATTTTCGTAAAAGATCTCCCGTGCCGATATATTCCAAATTAAACTCGTGTGAGAGTATCTGGGCTTGCGTTCCTTTTCCGCTTCCCGAGCGCCCGAGTATAATGAGATTGAGTGGTTCTTTTTCCATTACTCCTTCATGGTATCACGTCGCGTGATTTGTTAAAAATCGCTAGAACTTTTCGTATTCGTGCATGACCAACTGCGCATCGATTTGTTTCATCGTATCAAGCGCGACAGAAACCGCGATTAAAAGCGCCGTGCCGCCGATGGTCAAGGTGGCGGTGCCGGTAAAATACTGGATAATGAACGGCAGAACCGCGATAACGCCCAGCGATGTCGCTCCCGCAAGCGTGATCCTGTTCATTACTTTTGCGAGAAAATCCGCAGTTGGATTCCCCGGGCGGATGCCCGGCACAAACCCGCCTTGCTTTTGAACGGTTTCCGCGATCTGCTTCGTATCGAACGTAACCGCGGTATAAAAATATGTGAAAAGGATCACCAGCGTGAAATAAAGAAGCCCGTACAAAAATCCGCCCGCCTGGAAAAACCCTGAAAGCGATCGTCCGGCATTTTGAATCCATTCCATACCCGAAAGCTGCATAAAGTTGCCGAGCATCTGCGGGAATAACAAAATCGATATCGCAAAAATAATAGGGATCACCCCCGCCTGATTCACTTTCAGAGGAAGATAGGTCGATGTTCCTCCATATACTTTTGACCCGCGTACTCTTTTTGCATAGGAAACGGGAATATTTCGCTGGCTATCGTTAATAAACACGACGCCCGCGGTTACAATCACCGCGACGGCAAGAAACACGATCGCGGTCGGCACCATGGACGGGTCGAAATTAAGAAAAAACTGCCGTATCTGCGTCGGGATAGCCGCAATAATACCCGCAAAGATGAGCAGCGAAATACCGTTGCCGATCTTTTTCTCGGAGATGATCTCGCCGATCCACATAAGAAATACGGTTCCCGCGATAATCACCGTAAGATTGGTGATGAGAGAAAAAAGATCAAGCCGATCAATAACGTTCTGACTCTGCAACAATGCTAAGAGGCCATACCCTTGCAAGCCGGCAAGCGGAATAGTCAACAGCCTCGTGTATTGATTGAATTTTTGCCTCCCCTGCTCGCCTTCGCCCTGGTACAACTCCTTTAATTGCGGGAAGACCATAGTAAGGAGCTGCATAATGATAAGCGCGGTGATATACGGACCGACACCGAGCATCACGATGGAAAGATTATCAAGCGCGCCTCCGGAAAAAACATTGAGCAACCCGAAAAACTGGTTCCCTTCAAAAAAACTCTGTAGCCTGCTGACATCGATTCCCGGCACAGGGATCACCGCGGCAACACGAAATACTGCAAGCAATGCGAGCACGAAAAAGATCTTCCTGCGGAGATCCTTCGTTTTAAAAATTTGTATTAGTTTTCCTACCATGTCTTATTCCTTTACCGCGCCGCCAGCCTTCTCGATCTTTTCTTTCGCCGATGCGGAAACAAAGCATCGTTCCACGCTGAGCTTTTTCTCCAGCACTCCGCCGCCGAGTATCTTTACCAAAGGAAACTTGCTTCCTCTTTTTTCGATAAGACCATGAACGCACAACGACTCCGGCGTAACCGAATCCCCCGATACAAACGCCGCATTTATCGTGAAAAGATTCACTGCAGCGTATTTCGCGCCGATACTCTTAAAACGATACCCGCGTAATTTAGGGATCTTTTTGATCAGGTCGCGTTCTGCGGGACGTATTCTATGTCCTGCGCGCGATTTCTGGCCTTTTGTGCCTCGTCCGGACGTCTTTCCATGAGCGCCGCCGCGAGCGATGCGTTTCTTATTTTTCTTTTTATTCGTAAGTTCGTGAAGTTGCATATGATTATTGTGACGCTGTTTTCTCGTCTGTCGCCGCACCTTGTGTCGGTGCTCCCGTCTTGACTGTTTTCTGTTTCCTCGGCTTCAAGCTCTTTAATGCGGCGATCGTTGCCGCGCTTACATTGATCTTGTTTGAGCTTTTCCCTTGAATTTTCCCGGTAACATTCTTGATTCCCGCAAGCTCGCAAATCACCCGCACCGCTCCGCCCGCAATAATACCCGTCCCGGGCTTTGCCGGCTTCAGAAGCACGCGCGCGCTCCGAAACTTCTTACTAACGGTATGCGGGATAGTATCGTTATGCGTGCAGATCTTGGTAATATTTTTTTTCGCTTGCTGCATCGCTTTTTCAATGGATGCGGCAACATCCAGCCCTTTTGCCGTACCGACGCCGACGCCGCCCTTCCTATCCCCGAGCGCCATCGTTACCCGAAAACTAAATCGTCTTCCTCCCGCCATGGTACGCGCCACTCTCCTGATGTCGAGTGTTTTTTGGTCAAATTCTGATTTTTGTCGTTGCATTGCCATACTTAAAATATTAAGCCCCCTTCCCGCGCGCCATCCGCAACGGCCTTGATACGTCCATGGTACGGAAACCCTCCGCGGTCAAATACTACTTTCGTAATACCTGTTTCTTTCGCTTTTTTTGCGATCTCCTCGCCGATCTTTTTTGCATGCTCCGACTTCGTGTGCTTCCCTTTGTGTCCGACATCGGACGCTGCGCATAATGTCACCGCTTTCGCATCATCAATAAGCTGAGCATAGATATATTTCGAAGACCGAAATACCGCAAGCCGCGGCGTGGCGGCAGTTCCTTGTATTGTTGCTCGTATTCGTTTGTGAATTCTTTTTCTATTCATATATGTTTACCTTTATGCGGTTCCCGCGCGCTTGCCTTCCTTGCGGCGGATTATCTCTCCCGCATATCGGATCCCTTTTCCTTTGTATGGTTCAGGCTTTTTAAGCTTTCTGATATTTGCCGCAGTCTGTCCTACGAGTGCTTTATCGATTCCTGAAATCGTAATGGCGTTCTTTTCAACCTGAAACGTAATACCCTCGGGCGCTTCGAACTCAACAGGATGAGAAAAACCGAGCTGCATCACGAGCTTAGTTCCTGAAAGCGCTACGCGATAGCCAACGCCTTCCAACTCGAGTTTTTTTGCAAACCCTTCATGCACGCCTCCCACCATATTCGCAATAAGCGCTCGGGTAAGCCCTACAAAAGCTTTTGAGGCGCCCTCGTATGCCTTTTGCACTATCACGAGACCGTTCTCTTGCGTGATCGTAACGGCAGGATGCGCGTGCAACGCCAATGCACCCTTCGGTCCTTTCACCGAAACCATGCTTCCTTCAACGCGTACGTCTATCGTTTCGGGAATTTTTATAGAATTTTTTATAAGACTTGCCATATGACTCTGTTTACCACACTTCGCAAATAACCTCTCCTCCGACATGCTTCCGACGCGCTTCCCTATCGGTCATAAGCCCTTCAGGCGTCGAAATCACCGCGATACCAAACCCCTCCCGTACGGAATGCAATTTTGCAGACGGTTTGTACACCCGCTGGCCTTGTTTTGATACGCGCGTGATATCACTGATTGCGGAAGATCCGTCTTTCAAATAGCGCAATTTTACCACAATGCTTTTGCGCACCGATTTCCCCTTCTTTTCAAAACTCTCAATAAAATTCTCCCGCTTCAGGATCATGAGTATCGCCGATTTGATCCGTGAATACGGAATACTCACCGTCTCATGACCGGTCATTTTCGCATTGCGTATTCGCGTGAGCATGTCTGCAATAGGATCCATATATAGTGTAATTACCAGCTTGACCGCGTTATTCCCGGAATCTCCCCTTTTTGTGCAAGCTCCCTGAAACAAATTCTGCACAGATCAAATGCGCGCATATATCCCCTCGCTCTCCCACACCGAAAACAGCGGTTTGTTTTCCGTGTCGAAAACTTCGGTGTCTTTTTTGATCGCGCAATGGTTGATGTCTTTGCCATACCAACAAATATTATTTCTGCAAGGGAACTCCCATCATGCGGAACATGTATTCCGCGGCCTTTTTATCCCCGGAGTTCGTTACGATGGTCATCTCAAAACCGAAGATATTTCCCGCTTTTTCGTGACTCGCCTCAGGAAACACAATATCTTCTTTTATACCGATAGTCAAATTACCCGCCTGATCTATTCCTTTCGTGCTGACGCCGTGAAAATCGCGCGTACGTGGAAACGCAACGGAAACAAGCCTGTCAAGAAAGCTGTACATTTTTTCTCCGCGCAACGTTACCTTTATGCCGATAGGCGTTCCCTCGCGAAGCTTGAACGTCGCAATGGATTTGCGCGCTTTCGTCTGCGTCGCTTTTTGTCCCGCGATGAGCGTGAGCCCGCGTTCCACCGATTCAACGGCTTTTTGGTCGCCGGAAATTTTTCCGACCCCGGAATTCAATACGATCTTTTGGATCTTTGGCGCCTGCGCGTCGATGCGATACCCGAATTCTTTTTTCATCGCGGGTACCACTTCCTTTATATATTTTTCTTTAAGACGATTCATGGTTATATCGTTGTGTTGCATTTTTTACATATTCGCGACTTCACATCTTTCGAAATCTGATATCCTACGCGCGTTGGTTTTGAGCATTTCGGGCATACCAGCATCACGTTGGAAACATCCATCGGCGCTTCCTTTGCAATGATCTGTCCTTTTTCGCCCTGTTTTCGGGGACGCACATGTACTTTCCGCATATTCAGCGACTGCACGACTACCGCGCTGTCTTTAAGAAGCACTTGCAGGATCTTTCCCGATTTTCCTCGGTCTTTTCCTGTGGTAACCACTACATTGTCGCCTTTTTTTACTTTCATATTCGTTACATTACACTACTTCCGGTGCGAGCGAAACTAATTTTGTAAATCCTTTTTCTTTCAGCTCACGGGGAATCGGCCCGAAGATTCTTCCGCCTTTCGGCTCTTTTCCGTCCAAGATCACGACCGCATTATCATCAAACCGGATATGAGAACCGTCCTGCCTTGTGAATGATCTGCGCTGGCGCACCACAACCGCCTTCACGACATCTGATTTTTTAACTGCTTTTCGCGGTTCGGCGACCTTTACCGCACCAACAATGATATCGCCGATCCTCGCATAGCGCTTGCGCGTGCCGCCCAATACGCGAAAACACTGGACAATTTTTGCCCCGCTGTTATCTGCAACTTTACACATGGTACGCGGCTGGATCATAGCGTTCTTATAAATATTATACTCTTCCGATCACCTTCCATTTTTTATCTTTCGAAAGCGGGCGCATTTCTTCAATCACTACTTTGTCGCCGACTTTATATTCTTTCTTTTCGTCATGCGCTTTATATCGCTTCGTCATCTTGTATCGTTTACGATAAATCGGGTGCTCTTTAATGCTTTCCACCGAGACAACCACTGTTTTTTGCATGGCATCAGATACCACTTTTCCCTGCAATGTTCGTTTTTGTACTTTTTGTTCTATGCTTTCCATGGTAGTTACAATAAAAAACCGATTATACCAGCTGTTTCGCGCGAAGTAAAGTAAGTATCCTTGCCCGATTTTTCCGTGCTACTCCTATCGCCTTCACATTCTTCAATTTATTGAACGCGCGGTCAAACCGGAGCGACTTCAATTCCTCTTCGCATGTAAGAAGATCGCGTTCAAGTTCTATAGGTGATTTTGCCTGCAATATTTCTTTCTTGTTCATTGTTTTATACTACTTCGCGTCTTATGAATTTCGTCGCAAGCGGAAGCTTTGACGATGCTTTTCGCATCGCTTCCTGCGCAGTCTTTTCGTCGATGCCGTCCATTTCAAACAATATCCTTCCCGGCTTCACCACGGCGACATAATGGTCAACGGACCCTTTCCCGCCGCCCATCGGCACCTCCTGTCCTTTTTTGGTAATCGGTTTGTCGGGGAATATTCGTATCCATATCTTTCCCGAGCGCTGCACATAACGGGTCATGGCGCGGCGCGCCGCCTCAATCTGCCGCGATGTCAGCCACGCTCTCTCTTTCGCTTTCAAGCCGTATGCTCCAAAACTCAAATGAACGCCACGCGACTCCACACCGCTATCGCGTTTTCGTCCTTTGTGCCATTTCCTATGTTTTACTTTCTTTGGCAATAACATACGTGTCTATTTTATATCTTCTTTTTTATCTTTCTTTTCAAAAACGTCTCCTTTGTAAATCCAAACCTTAATGCCGACAACGCCATAGGTGCAATATGCATTTGCAGTCGCATAATCAATATGCGCGCGCAATGTTGCAAGAGGCATTCTCCCTTTGCTCAGCCATTCCGTGCGCGACATTTCACCTCCATCGAGCCGTCCTGACATCCTAATTTTTGCCCCGACCACGTCCCCGCTCTGCATTGTTTTTTCGAGTGTTTGCTTCAACACTCTCCGAAATGGAAGCCGTTTTTCAATTTGATCTGCGACTTGCTGTGCAACGATCGGCGCATGGCCTTCGGGCTTTGATACCTCTTCCACCTGCACGCGGATATCCGTTTTCGCTTTTTTATCAACGCGGATCGCGTTATATTTCTTTTCGATCTCCGCTTTCAGCGCCTCAATGCCGCCGCCGCCTTTTCCGATGATCAGCCCGGGTCGCGACGTATGAATGATTACGGTGATCTTGTTTGCCGACCGCTCGATCTCGATCCTTTCAAGTCCGTTTTTTTTGAATTTTTCAACTAAAAAACTACGAAGATAATAATCTTCTTTCAAAAAATCCCTATATGTTTTCTGTTGAAACCATCGTGACCTCCATCCTTCGTTCACGCCGATCCGAAAGGCCAATGGATTTACTTTCTTTCCCATATGTATCTTATATTATTTATCCTCATGCGCATGAAACGCTCTTCGCGCAACACCGGTCAAACGACGACCGCTTGTCGCTGCCTTTTCACGAGACGGTTGCTCAGTCGGCTTCTTCTTCGATGTTTCTGTTTTTTTACTCTTCACTTCTCCGCTCGCTGTCTTTTTAATCGTGCTCGCCACTTTCTGCGCCAGCGCGCTGATCACTTTCTTTTTTTGAGAAACCTTCTTCCCGGGGCGCGTCATATTTCTATCCTTCTTTTCCGCTAAAGTCAAGCTTATATGAGACATTCTCTTCCGGATTGTATAGGAACTCCCTCGCGCGCGCGGCATACCGCGCTTTAATGTCTGCCCTTCATTTACAAAAATTTCCGCGATATACAGATTGTTCGGATCGATCTTGAAATTATGCGCCGCGTTCGCAACCGCAGAATCGATAAGTTTTATGATCGGCAACGCCGCTTTCCGCATAAGAAACGTAAGCTGTGTTTTTGCGTCGGGAATAGTGCGTCCGCGAATAAGCGCAGCAACTACTCTGACTTTTCGCGGCGATATTCGTATATTACGAAGATGGGCTTGTACGTGCATATATATTGCTTACCGTGTTATTTCTTTGGAGCTACAGCGGCGGCGGCGGGTACCGGTGTCTTAGCCTTTGCTTCTAATTCTTTCTGCATCTTCCCCCCGTGTCTGACAAATTTACGCGTCAACGAAAACTCACCGAGCCGATGCCCGACCATGTCTTCCGTGACGAATACGGGAATATGCAACTTGCCATTATGAACGCCGATCGTGAATCCGATCATTTCCGGCGAGATCATGGATGCGCGCGCCCAGGTATTGATAACCGTTCCCTGCTTTCCTTTCGCTATTTTTTCGAGCAATCGCTCGTCAATGTAGGGTCCCTTTTTAAGGCTTCGTGACATATGTTTATTTCTTTACTCTTCGTGAAACAATAAATTTATTCGTAGTATGATTTTTTTTGCGGGTTTTTGTGCCAAGCGCATGCTTTCCCCACGGCGTTTTCGGATACGGAAGACCGATCGGCTGGCAACCCTCGCCGCCGCCATGCGGATGATCGCACGGATTCATCGCTGTTCCGCGCACCGTAGGCCTGATGCCGCGCCATCGCGATGCGCCCGCCTTTCCTAAGCTGATAAGATTGTGCTCCGGATTCGAAAGTACGCCGATAGTCGCCAAACAGGTCGACAGAACTTTACGCACCTCGCTTGAAGGCATCCGTATGTGCGTATATTTTCCTTCGTTCGCCATAACCTTCGCGGAAGATCCCGCGCTTCGTACGACTTGCCCGCCCCTTCCCGGCTGCATCTCCATGTTATGTATAAAAAATCCGACGGGGATCTTTGCAAGCGGCAGACGATTTCCATCCTCAAGAGGTGCGGTTTCCGATGTTATCACCTTATCACCTACTTTCATGTTTTTTACCGCAAGCGCATATCGCTTCTCGCCATCGTGGTATTGGATCAGTGAAATAAACGCAGAGCGATTCGGATCGTATTCAAGCGCGATGATCTTTCCGGGAATATCCATTTTATTCTGTTTGAAATCGATCTCTCTATACAGCCGCTTATTGCCGCCGCCTTTGTGGCGGGTGGTGATCGTTCCTGCTTTTGAGCGACCCATCCTGCGCTTGCGTCCGAACGTCAGCGATTTCTCCGGCTCTTTCTTTGTGAGCGTGGAATAGTCAGCGATCGTTCGCTGTCGTTGTCCGGGAGTTGTTGGTCGTAATAATTTCATATGCTTTATGCTATACGCCGATATCTATCGTTTCGCCTTCTTTTATTGTTACCATTGCTTTTTTAAATCCGGGAACATGCCCTTCATGTCTCCCGACGCGCACTTTCTTTTCAGGCATGATTATCACATTCACCTTCATCACCGTCACCTTAAACATGCGCTGAATTGCTTTGATGATCTCATTTTTTGTTGTTGCGCGCGCAACCTTAAATACATAGGTGTTGTGCGCGGCAAGCGAAGACGTCTTTTCCGTAATATAGGGAGATTCAATAACTCGCCCCGCATGCACCGGTCTTCCCTGCGCTGATTTTGTTTTCTCCGGCGCCTTTTCCTGAGCCGATGCTTTTTTTACGCGCGCCTCACTCGCCTCTTCCTGATGAGCGCTTCCTTCTTTTTTTGATACTTTTTTCTTGATGGTGCCGATGATGGACATACTGGAAAATTATGCTTTTTTCTTTACTGCCTTCTTTGTTTTCTTTACTACCGGCTTCTTCTCCTGTTTTTTCATTTTTTTTATCGGCGCAGCTTTTACAGCCTTTTGCGCGGAAACCCTTTTTGCCGCTTTTACCTCTTCATGCGCTGCGGGTTTTTTCATCCCTCCGTACACTTTTTCAATCACTTCAATCGATTCTTTCAGAAGGATCATGTATCGATACGTTAACAGGTCGTTCACATTTAAACTGTCTGCACGCATTACTTTTGTCTTTTGAAGATTGCGCGCTGCAAATATAATATTCGTATTCGTATCAGGAACAACAATAAGTGTTTTTCGCGTGCTTACCTCCGGCAATATGCCTGTAAATGCGCGAAGTACCTCTGTCATATATTTTGTTTTTGGCTCCTTGAATGCAAGCGCATCAACTACCGCGATCTTTCCATCCTTCACCTTTGAAGAAAGCATCATTGCGAGCGCTTTGTTTTTTTGTTTTTTGTTGATTTTAAGGGAAAAATTCCGGTCGTTGCGCGGTCCAAAAGTAACGCCGCCGCCCTTCCATAACGGAGACCGAATGGAACCGTGTCGCGCGCGACCGGTGCCTTTTTGCCGCCACGGCTTCTTCCCGCCTCCGGAAACTTCGCTCCGGTCTTTCGTATGAGCAATAACTTTACGCGCGTTCCCAAGCTGTACCCGCATTGCCTGATGCACCACGCTGTTTTTAAACGGCACGCCGAATACACGATCGGGAAGATTATATGTTCCCAGCTTTTCTCCCTGTTGATTGTATACCGTCGTTTCCATATAAATGTATTACGCTTTGATTTCAAGCAATGTTCCCCGTCTTCCAGGAACAGCTCCGGTTACCGCCAATATATTATGTTCCGCGTCAATCTTTGCAACCGTAAGCCCGTTCACTGTTTTCCTTTCGCCGCCCATTCTTCCTGCCATACGCGTCCCTTTGAGCACTCGTTGCGGCCATGTCGAGCCGATGGATCCCGGTTCGCGTTCGCTGTGTTTTTGTCCGTGCGATGCTCTGCCGCCCCCGAAGTGGTGGCGCTTCACGACGCCTTGAAATCCCTTTCCCTTACTTATGCCGGAAACACGGATCGCGTCCCCTTCCGCAAACAGAGACACATCAATCGCATCCCCCACCTTCTTATCTGTCGTTTCTTTTACGCGATATTCTTTCAATACGGCAAACGTTCCCAGATCGCGCGCATGCCCTTTTTCCGGTTTGTTTGTTTTGTTTTTTTTACCAAACCCGAGTTGCACCGCGTCGTATCCATCACACTCCTTCGTGCGAATCTGGGTAACAACGCACGGTGGTACGTCAATAAGCGTCACCGCAATAGCGGCGCCCTTGTCGTCGAATATCTGTGTCATCCCAATTTTACTTCCCAATAAAAACTTCATATTTCTTTCCCTATGGTGAGGTTTTTTCACAAAAAATGGGCTGTTAGCCCATTGCTAAAAGCTCAGACTCGATACTGCGCTTCAGTTGTAATGGCGAATGCTTCTCATTTACATTACACATCGTTCCGCGACACGGAGCTCATTTCAAAACCCTCTTTCTACTACAGCCTTCGCTTTTTGAACGCGACTGCGTCAGATTTCTTAAAACGTCCTCATCGTAGCTATTGCTACGCTTCCGGGCATTTTACTCATCTTCCTTGTCTCGTCCAAAAATCAAAGGTTTCGCTACGAAAAGAGTTTTGAAATGAGCTCTGCTGTGGCGCGGAAGCATGTGTAATCTAAACCATCTTAATCTCGATGTCTACCCCTGCAGGCAGGTTTAAATTCGTAAGAGCATCAATGGTTTTCGGGGTTGGCTCGCCGATGTCGATCAAGCGCTTATGCACGCGCATCTCAAAATGCTCACCTGAGCTTTTGTGTACGAACGTCGAACGATTCACGGCGTACTTTTTGATCTCGGTCGGCAAGGGAATCGGCCCAAACACCGAAACACCCTGTCGTTCAGCCGCCTCCACGATCTGGCGTGCGCTGTTATCGATGATCTTGTTATCGTACGCTTTGATCTTGATCCTTAATTTTTGCGCGACCGGTTCTTTTACTGCCATACCCCATATGTAATGCTTACGCGATGATAGAAGTCACCACGCCGGCACCAACTGTCTTACCGCCTTCGCGGATCGCAAATCGCTGCTTTTCTTCAAGCGCGATCGGCGCAATTAATTTAACCTTGACTTTCACTGTGTCTCCCGGCATTACCATTTCAGCGCCTTCCGGCAACGTCACATCGCCCGTTACGTCCGTTGTTCTGATGTAAAATTGCGGCTTATATCCTTTGAAGAACGGCGTGTGCCTTCCTCCTTCTTCCTTCGTAAGCACATAGACCTCCGCTTCAAATTCGGTATGCGGCGTAACCGAACCCGGCTTCACGATAACCTGGCCGCGCTCTACATCTTCTTTCTTAACACCGCGGAGCAACACGCCCGCGTTATCGCCAGCCATCGCTTCATCAAGCGATTTATTGAACATTTCAATACCGGTGATCACTGTTTTCATGTTTGGGCGCAAGCCGACGATTTCTACCTCATCATTCACCTTCCCCCGTCCGCGCTCCACTCTCCCGGTGACCACCGTACCGCGGCCTTCAATTGAGAAAATGTCTTCGATCGGCATCAGGAACGGCTTATCGAGATCGCGCACAGGATCCGGGATGTACTCATCCATGGTCTCTACGAGTTGAACCACCTTCTTTACCCACTCGTCATCTTTTGAGGTTGCCTGGAGTGCTTTAAGACCTGAACCGCGAATGATCGGCGTATTCGCGCCGTCATATTTATACTTTGTAAGAAGATCCCTAATCTCTTCTTCAACAAGGTCAATAAGCTCCGGATCATCAACCATGTCAATCTTATTGAGGAACACGATCAATCGCGGCACGCCTACTTGGTGCGCGAGTAAAATGTGTTCTCGAGTCTGAGGCATCGGACCGTCTGATGCCGCCACAACCAATACCGCGCCGTCCATTTGCGCCGCACCGGTGATCATATTTTTGATATAGTCCGCATGGCCCGGCGCATCAATATGCGCATAATGCCGCTTGTCGGATTCATACTCCGAATGATGCAGCGCAATCGTAATACCGCGCGCTTTTTCTTCCGGTGCCGCATCGATCTGGTCGATGCTCTCCAGTCTTACCTTATGCCCTGTAAGGTTAAGAGAGTGGAGAATTGCCGCGGTCAACGTTGTCTTCCCGTGGTCGACATGACCGATGGTTCCGACGTTCACGTGCGGTTTTGTACGCTCAAATTTCTCTGCCATAGATTATTTAATTAATAAGTTATAATAAATACAAAAAGCTCAAAAACGAGATAGAGGCATTGTAAGGAAAGATAAGGGTTTCGTCAACCCCTCGGGTAAACTCAGGGTTGGCCAAAAAGTGATGCTGAGCGCAGTCGAAGCGTCAACCCCCCCTAAAACGGCAAATCTTCCAAATGGACACCTCTTTCTCTTGTGTTTTCCGCAACAGGCGCCCTTTCTTCCTGTTCTCGGTCAAGTGAATTAAGGAGCGATCTGACTTCTTCTTCCTCCGCTCCTAAAATATCCTGCGGTGATACTCCTCTATCGTAATCGATCAGTTTCTGAATAACGGTCGCGTCATCCAGCTGTTGCTGGCGCGGATCTGCCCACATCCGCACCCCCTCGATCTTCTTTGCCTTCATGCTTTCCTTATACTCCTCAAATGGCACCACAACATACGCGGGCTTTCCGTCCTCCATCACCACCACGCCTTTCGTGATAGACTTTAGTATTTTGGAAATGTCATCATACATATCCGTAGTTTATTTTATCTTTCCCGCAATGATGTCTTCCGCGATATTTCTCGGAACCTCATCATAATGAGAAAATTCCATGGAAAAAGAAGCTCTTCCTTCTGTCATAGAACGGATCTGCGTAGAATACCCAAACATTTTCGCCAGCGGCACTTTCGCGGTAATGACTTTGATATTACCTCGATCATCGATGCTTTCTATTTTTCCTCGCTTCGAATTCAGGTCTCCCGTCACATCGCCCATGAATTGCGGAGGGGTTATTGCCACCACCTTCATGATCGGCTCTAAGATAACCGGATCGGCGCGGCGCACGCACTCCTGAAATGCCATAGAACCTGCGATCTTAAACGCAGCTTCGGACGAGTCAACTTCATGATAGGAACCGTCATAAATAATTACTCTGACGTCCTTTATCGGATATCCGGCAAGTACGCCCTTGTCAAGCGCTTCTTTCACGCCCTTCTCAACCGCAGGCACAAACTCCTGAGGAACCACTCCCCCTTTTAGCTCGCTTTCAAATTCAAATCCTGCGCCTCGTTCTCGGGGTTCTACGCGCAAGCGCACATGGCCATACTGGCCTCTTCCGCCGCTTTGTTTAATATACTTCCCTTCCGCCTCAGCCATCTTTCTGATGGTTTCCCGATATGCCACCTGCGGCGTGCCCACGTTCGCGCTCACGCCGAACTCACGGAACATGCGGTCCACAATGATCTCGAGGTGAAGCTCGCCCATACCCGAAATAATGGTTTCTGCGGTTTCTTGGTCAACGCGGATACGGAAGGTCGGATCTTCTTCGCCAAGCCGGCGAAGCGCAAGACCCATTTTTTCCTGATCTGCTTTTGTTTTTGGCTCAATACGGATCGAAATAACCGGCTCAGGAAAAGTAATGCGCTCTAAAATAATTGGGTTGTCCTCATCGCACAGCGTATCGCCCGTGGTAGTGCCTTTCAACCCGACCGCAGCGGCAATCTCTCCCGCAAAGATCTGATCTACTTCTTCACGCTGGTTCGCGTGCAAGCGAAGAATGCGGCTGATGCGCTCTTTCTCTCCTTTTGTAGAATTGTATACGTATGATCCTTTTGTAAGCGTTCCGGAATAAATACGGAAGAACGCAAGCGAACCCACGAACGGATCGGTCGCAATCTTAAAGGCAAGCGCCGAAAACGGATCCGTATCATTTGGATTTCGTGTAATTTCCTTTTCCGTATTGGGATCAATGCCGGTCACCGCACCGCGATCAAGCGGCGACGGCAAATAATCAACGACTGCATCAAGCATCAATTGCACTCCTTTGTTTTTAAGCGCCGTACCGCACAATATCGGGTTGATGGTTCCTGCAATCGTCAACCGTCTGATCACTGCTTTAATATCAGCGACGGGAATCACTTCTCCCGCAAGATATCTTTCCGTAATCGTATCGTCGTCTGACGCGATAGCGTCGATCATTTCTTCACGATATTTTTTGGTGCGCTCTTTTTCCGCATCAGGAATTTCTTGAACAACAAGAGTCTCTCCGTGATCGCCCGAAAACATGATGAATTTTTCCGTGATCAGATCGATCACGCCGGCAAAATTTTCTTCTTCGCCTACAGGAATTTGGATCGGCACCGCCTTGGGGTTCAGCCGCTCCCGAATAGACGCGACATCTTTTTCCCATCGCGCGCCGACGCGATCAAGTTTATTGATAAAACAAATACGCGGCACGTTATATTTGTCCGCCTGATGCCATACCGTTTCTGACTGCGGCTCCACGCCCGCTACCCCGTCAAACACCACGACGCCCCCGTCAAGCACGCGAAGCGAACGCTCCACCTCGACGGTGAAATCGACATGTCCCGGGGTATCGATCAGATTAATACGATGTTCAAATGCTTTATTTCCCTTCTGATACGTAGGAATCCAAAAACAGGTCGTTGCCGCCGCGGTGATAGTGATCCCGCGCTCCCGCTCTTGTTCCATCCAGTCCATGACCGCAGCGCCCTCATGCACTTCGCCGATCTTATGCGAAACGCCCGTATAAAAAAGAACGCGCTCAGACACCGTGGTCTTACCCGCGTCAATGTGCGCAATGATACCGATATCTCGTACCTTTTCTAGCGGATATGCTCGTGACATAAAAAATAAAAAGTTTATATAAAGCTAAAAGTCCATAAGGACTTTATAGACTTTATAACTATGTTTACCAGCTGAAATGCGCAAACGCCTTATTGGCTTCTGCCATTCTATGAGTGTCCATCTTCTTCTTCACGGCGGCCCCTTCGTTCTTTGCCGCGAGCATGATCTCCTCTGCAAGCTTTAATGCCATCGGCTTTCCCTTCTTCGCGTTTGCCGCGGTAATAAGCCAACGAAATGCAAGCGCCAGCCGGCGCTCCCCGCGCACCTCGCGAGGAACCTGATAATTCGCTCCGCCCATTCTTTTTGACTTCAACTCCACCAGCGGAGAAATATTTCTGATCGCTGTGTCAAAAAACTCCATGGGGTCCTTTTTTGTTGTTTCTTTTATATTTTCAAGCGCGCCATAAACAACCTTCTCGGCAATCGTCTTTTTGCCGGCTTTCATCACAATATTGATGAATTTCGCAACCACCGGATTGTTATACAGATAATCCGGCTCTATTTCCCTTTTATATTTTTGTTTTCTCCTCATTTTTTCCTTATTTCCTTATTATGCTTTTTTTGCAACCTTTGCTCCATACTTTGATCTTCCTCGTTTCCTGTTTTCAACACCCGACGCATCAAGCACGCCGCGCACCACATGGTAGCGCACACCCGGAAGGTCTTTCACTCTCCCGCCGCGGATGACCACCACCGAGTGTTCTTGCAAGCTGTGCCCTTCGCCGCCGATATACGCCGTTACTTCCTGCCCGTTTGTCAGCCGCACTCTCGCAACCTTCCGAAGCGCTGAGTTCGGTTTTTTCGGCGTAATGGTTTTTACCACGATACACACTCCTCGTTTAAACGGAGAGTTGTAATCTTTCGGTCTATTTTGAATAACGTTAAAACTCGTCCCCAGTGCGGGAGACTTTGATTTACCTGAAACCTTCCTTCTTCGATTTCGCACCAATTGATTAATAGTCGGCATAGGTTTCTTATAATAAAACTGCGCGCAATGCGCGTATATGAAAAGTATCAAATTGGCGCGAAAAAGTCAACCCCGCACAAAAAAGAAATTAGAATGAAGTGCCCGAAAAGAGACGGAAAAGAACTCCGATGATAGGCGTGAGGAGGTGAAAACCGAAGAAAATAAAAAGAAGGAGGATGAGCATGCCGTTCTGCTCCAAAAACCGCTCTATTGCCGCATGCTTATCACCCAGTACGGCAAACAGCAGTTTTGACCCGTCAAGCGGAGGGATCGGCACGAGATTGAACACTCCCAGTAATATATTGATATATACAATAATCGCAAATGCCATCGCAAACGCGTCAGGAAGGGAGATGGTGCGTAGCACCATACCAAGCACCAGCGCGATGGAAAAATTCGCGAGCGGTCCTGCAACGGCGATATACGCCGCGCCGCGCTTTGGGTCGCGCAAAAATAAAGGGTTATACGGTACGGGCTTTGCCCACCCGAATAAGAAACTTCCCCCGCTCCCAAAATAGGTCATCAGCGGAAATAAAAAAGAGCCGAACACCTCAAGATGCTTGAGCGGATTGAGCGTCAGCCGGCCGAGATTTTTCGCGGTCGGGTCGCCCAAATGATTAGCCATCGCTCCATGCGACACCTCGTGAATCACCGCGGAGAAAATAAGTACCGTTATTTGAAATAACGCGAGTTGAAAATCCATAATGCTTTATACCAAACAATACTATACCAAACTCTTGCTTCGTTTAAAAGAGTATGCTACACTCCAGCCGTAAAGTTTTTATACAAATCTATGCCACGATCATGTAAAGTGTGCGAAAAAACATCTGCATTATCTACCGTTCTCAAGAAACTGAGAGGTAAATACAATCCGACCTGCAAGCGACGCAAATACCCGAATATCCAGTGGGCGATCATCAACAACGCTCGCGTTCGCGCATGCACGCAATGCATCAGGACCGCAAACAAAGCAAGTAAATAACATTCTTCTCAAAACCCCCGCCTATGGCGGGGGTTTTGTTTTAATGGCATAATGGCAGCATTATTTTACGGGCCATCGTATAGTGGTAGTACGCAAGGCTGGGGGTCTTGTAGTCTGGGTCCGATTCCCAGTGGCCCGACCATTCGACTTCAACATAGATAAATCTATGTCTCCGCTCATGGTCTTCGACTGACTTCATTTAAATAAACCATTTAGATCGCCAAAAGAATGGGAAGTCCGTGCGAAAAATAGAGACGATTTACCGGCATAAAAAAATCAACAAGAGGTCTTTCTAAAAAACAAAATTCTCCGTCCGCCACATGGCGAATCAGAGAATTTCTTGCTCTGCATACGGGAGGCTCGGACTTAAGCTAGTGTCCACGTGGGTGCCCGCAGATATGAATTCCGGACGAACCAGCAATTCACATCAATGTAAGGCTCCCGAGAACAATTATTTGACCTTAAGTCGTTGCCTACCCCTGTAGAGCTATCGGTATTATACTCCTTTCGGGAGGAAAATGCAAACCCCAAAAACCCTATTCGTGAAGGGTCAATTTCGTGTAGCTGGGAGCGTGTTTTACGAGCTCTTCCGGCTTAAACCAAATATCGATCTCCACAACCGCCTCTTCGGGCGTGGCGGACGCGTGAATAAGGTTGAACACGCCTATTTTTCTTTCATCGGCAAACCGATATGAGATATGCGCGTAGTCGCCGCGGATGGTTCCCGGGGCGGCGGACTTCGGCTCGGTGGCACCGATCATTTTGCGCACCACTTCAACCACATCAATACCCTCAAGCACCATCGCCACAATCGGTCCCGAGGTAAGCATCTCGATCATCATCGTACGCACGTGTTCCCCCCGGCGTTTCGCGAGATCTTCAGTATAGTGCCGTTCCGCCGCATCTTTTTCAGACACCAAAAGCTTCATACCTACCATCTTCGTACCCACCCGTTCAAAGCGAGTAAGAATCTCGCCGACGATACCGCGATCAAGCGCATCGGGCTTCAAGATAACTAACGTGCGTTCATTTGTTTTTGACATGGCGTTTTTTAAAATTAATGCTCGAAAAATATCATATCTTCAACGAAAATACAAGCGCCCACCCGCGCGCACATCGCCCATAAATCACAAACTCACGCATACGCGTGAGTTTGTGATAATTGTATTACTTTATTGATACACGTCAGCGCTCCGTTGCGACACTGATACGCTCGCCGTCGGTATATACCGCGATCCTTCCCTGCGTATCGGTGCGATACAACGGAACGCCTCTCAGCCGCGCGAGCGTATCCTGGTGCGGGTGCCCGTATTTATTCTTTGCGCCGACCGACACAACCGCAAGCGCGGGCGTCGTCTTTTCCAAAAACAGCTGCGATGTGGAGGTTTTTGACCCATGATGACTCACCTTCAATACATCAATATCAATATTGTCCCCGGAATGTATCAGCGCCGCCTCTTCCTGCATGCCCGCATCTCCCATAAAAAGAAATGTCTTTTCTCCAAACCGCAGGCGCGCCGCGACAGAAGTGTCATTCACATCGGCAGGCGCATCTATTCCCGCTATCGCATTTGCCGGAAACAAAATAGCTATTGCTACGCCGTCATCAAACCGGATATTCTCGCCTGCACGAGCCAATGTCACGCGCGCGCCTTCTTTTTCTACCGCTTTTTTGAACTCCTCATACGTGCGCGTGTGATAATTCACACCGGTCAAAAGCACATTCGCCACATCATAGCGGCGCAACACCTCAAGAAGACCGAACATATGATCTTCCTGCGGGTGTGTGAGCACGATAAGATCGATGCTTCTGTCCCAAAACGACATGACGCTCCCAAGCTCCGAAACCACGCGCGCATCCGGCCCTCCGTCAATCAGTATCTGATGCCGCTGTGGCGTTTCGATAAAAATAGCGTCACCCTGCCCGATGTCGAGTGCATACACCGAAAGAAAATCGCGCGGGGCGCCTGCAACCGCAAAAGCCCACACGGATATCGCGGTGAAAACAAGAAAGAAAAAATAATATCGTTTATTCATTTGTTTTTTGTTGGTAACCGTTTCAATTCCTTTTCTTTTTATCTTAACGGAAGCGCAGCCCTTCATTATTATTTATATAAAGGGGCGTGAGAGGATTAAAAGAAAAGGAATTGAAACGGTTACCAGATATGATTACAGTGAAATAAGCGAATGCGGGAGCGATGCGAAATATTCAATGACATAAAGCTGGTACGCGGTGATGCACCACAGCGGATATGCGAATACTTTTGCCGCAAGCGGCGCAATAAACCCCGCCGCGCCGGTCAAAAACCCAAACAGCATCGCAAACGGCATAAGCGGAAGCACAAGTACATTGACCATCGGCGACACAAGCGATACTTGCCCGAACTGATACGCAAGAAGCGGGAGTACCGCAATCTGCGCGGAAATAGTTGCAACAAACGCTTCTTTCCATTTTAAAAACTCGGGTACGCGCATCATTTTCTTTTGCAGATACGGCGCGACATACGCAAGCCCGAGCACCGCCAAAAATGAAAGCTGAAAGCCGATGTCAAACACCAGCACGCGCGGATTGGCCACAATCATCACAAACGCGGCAAATACGATCACGATAAGCGGCGCGCTCTGCCTCCCAGCGTGGCGCGCCAAAAGAAGCGCGACACCCATGATCGCCGCTCGCACGACCGACGGCGACGCGCCCGTCATCAGCACAAAAAGCGCGATACCTATAATAGAAAGCACGGTGATCACCCCCGATGACGTAAAAAAGAACGACAGCGCGAACGCGACAAATACCGCGATGATAGTGATGTTGTAGCCCGAAAGTGCGGTAAGATGCGATACGCCTGATGCGACAAACGCCTCATCAAGTTCTTTAGGCATGTCAGCGGTATCCCCCAGCAGTATGCCGTTTACAAATGAGGCATGCGGAGACGGCATCGCGAGATCGATATTTTCTTTCAGCTGATTTTTAAATGCAAACAGGCTTCGCCGTATACCGCTCCCCTCGCGCACCAGCGCAACATCCGCGTAATTCATCGTAAAATAAATATCGTCTTTCGCGAGATACCCCGCGTAGTCAAATCCGCTGAAATTTTCCGGCCGTTTGAGTATGCCCGTCACACGCACCGTATCGCCATATGCCGTTTCGGGATACCGCGGCGCAACGACGAGTATCTTTTCTGCGGACGCGCTCTGCGGCGCCACCACCAGCCGCTGAGTGGTATTGCGGAATTCAGGGTCGCGCACCACCTCTCCTTCTATGGTTATGTTCGTCCCCACTTGTTTTTCGAGCACGAACTGCCGCGGTTCAAATGATGCAAACCATAGCATACCGACAAGCGACACGCCCGCCATCGCGGAATACAGCACAACCTTCATGTCGCGCGAGAACGCAAGCATCACGCATGCAAGCACCCCGATGCCGATAAGCACATATATTTCTTCAATGGCAAAAAAAGAGCGGAGCGCAACGCCTCCGACAAAAAACAGCATGACCGCGAGAAATATCCGCGATTTGGACATATGCATTCATTCTACTAAAAGAAGCGCCTATTGACAAATTGTTATTTTGTGATATGCTCGTGTAAATAGAAACCTTAAAAACTAAATAACAAAGGAGGGTAGAATTATGGACTGGAAAAGAAAGAACTTGGTAGTGAGGTTGACGCTTTTGTCTACAATGATCACCGGGATATTCTGGGGAACATGGTATCTCTCCATGGGGTCTGTTCCAGTTTCTCACCTGTTTGGTATTTCACGATGGTGGGACGTTTTATTAGTGCCCCCATTTACCGCTATCCTTACCCTTCTTCTCACCAACGGATGGGTACTAGAAAGGATACTAGTGCGCCCATCAATGGCGGGTAATTTTTTTGGCATCAGTCTGATTGGTTCTCCATTCCTTGGGCTCGTCTTCGGACTGGAGATCGGCTTAATGGCAGGCGTTATATTTTTACCACTGTCGTTAATGACATTATACCTCGACGACATCGCACGGAAAAAAATAAAAAAATTTCTCCTTGGAAACTAAGGAGAAACATAAACGAAAAAGGCGTGCTGTAATATAGCCGCCTTTTTTCATTTCTACTTTTTTTTAAAAAACAAATAATTAGATCTCAACGCCTCCGACAAAAAACAACATGAGCGCGAGAAATATCTGCGATTTGGACATATGTCTATGATAATATCCTAACTATCTCGCCGTAAGAAGCTTCGCATTAACACTTCTAAAATCCCGCCTCCATAAGTCGCCTTAGTATTCCAACGCCAAAACTCCAAATAAATCCAATAATAATTGCCGCGATAGCAAACCCCCTACCCTTATGTCGAGTATGTTTAATCTGCGTTAAAGCGACAATGCCTAGAATAAAGCCAATTAATCCTGCTAAACCAAGCCCGAAAATCGAAAAAATGGACAAAACAAAACCAATTATTGCGGGCTTATTATACCTTTTCACTTTTAACTCCATGCTATTTTCTGGCACTTCTTGACTCATATTAATACATTTAAAAAAATTAAAGTACTGAAAACAGGATTATCTTTATTTTAGTTTTTATGACTAAAACTTGCAAGACCAAAAACCAAACTAAATACCCCAAATTAATCTCAAGTGTGACACGGCTTCCTCAGTGTATTTTTTTAACGTCAGAAGATCTTCCGCAGGATCTAATTCATAAACTTTTTCAGGTATAGTTATATGCTCTAAATCTATTATATTGAACGTTACCTTTCCATTAGTACCCCACGAACTCGGGCTTCCAACAATCATTTTCCGTACATTATGAGGATGTGCAGTTATATCGTTTCTTTTTTCTATAACCTCGCGAGCCCATTTAACATAATTATCACGATGCTGCTGTAATAATTTTGCATGGTCGTCGTTAGCAGAAGAAAATATTGCCTCTTCAAATAATAATCGACTCGACTCTAAGCAAACCCGACAATGACTATAAAAAGCGATTGCTGAAGAATGTGATTCATCATCAAAACAATCTGTTTTCTTATCTTCCGACAAAGCATTTACGCTTTTCTGAATCGATTCTTGAAAAAGCATTACTGAACTTACCGAAAAGCGATAATAATTATTTAAATTTTCCAACAAAGCAAATCTCCTTAGCCAAAGTCGTCGAGGAGAAGATGTCTGAGTAATATCTCCCATTTTCTTTAATAAAGGAACTACTCCCTCAAGTCGATAAAAATTTTCATTAATTATTGACATAAATAGTTTTTATTTAAAATTTTAAATACAAAACCTTGTTTACGCAAGGGTTTTTCTACCACTCCAGGGTTCCTCCGGTTTTATATTCGGTGACGCGGGTTTCAAAGAAATTCTTTTCTTTGTTGAGGTCTACCGCTTCAGACATCCACGGGAACGGATTGGGGCTGCCGTATTGCACGGGCAAGCCGACGCGCTGAAGCCGCCGATCGGCGATGTATTCGATGTATGTTTTAAAACTTTCGGAGTTGATGCCTAATATCCCTTTTGGAAAACAATCCACCGCGAATGCATATTCAAGTTCCACTGCTTTTCTCACCAGCCCGACTATTCTTTCTTGAAATTCTTTCGTCCACAGTTCCGGCTGTTCTTCTTTGATGGTGTTGATCATTTCAATACCAAAATTGAGATGCTGAGATTCATCGCGCATGATGTATTGGATCTGCTGGGAAGAGCCCACGAGCTTGTTTTGGCGCTGGAAACTGAACATCACCGCAAACGAACTGTAAAAGAAAATACCCTCCATAATAAGCGAGAATACGGCGATATTCTCGAGGAATTTCTGATCGTTCTCGAATGTCCCTGTTTTGAACGACGGATCGAAAATGCCTTCGTTGAACGATAAAATGAACGCGTCTTTATCGTAAATGCTCTGCCGCTCGCGGTACATATTGAATATCTCATAACTATCGAGACTAAGCGACTCCACAATGTATTGGTACGCGTGCGTGTGGATCGCCTCTTCGTACGCCTGACGCAAGCAATACATTCTGCACTCGGGCGATGTGATGTGACGGTACGCCGCCAACACGATATTGTTTGCCGCAATGGAATCGGCGGTGGAAAAAAACCCGAGCACTGTTTTGAACGCGAGCCGCTCGTCGTCAGACAGCACCGATGACGATTTCCATTGCTCGATATCCTGCTGCATGCTGATCTCGGTCGGCAGCCAATGATTCGCGTTGCCGTTATTGTACGCGTCCCACGCGAATGCATGCTTCATCGGGTAGAGCTGTATCACATCGGCATCCGCACCGTTAATGATGCGCCGCTTATTGATATCTACTTTTTGTGTTGTTTTTTGTATGGGCATATTGTTATTGGCACGCCTCGCATGTCGGGTCTTTTATCGCGCACAATTTTGGCGCACTCACCGGCACTGCTGGTTTTTGGAACGGTTCCTCAACAACTCGTTTGTGCGTCGCGCCGAACTCCGCGGTGTTTACGGTCGATTTTTCCACCTGCGACACCGCGAGCGTGCGCAGATAATAGGTGGTTTTCAGCCCCATCGCCCACGCGTACATATAGATATTCGATATGTCGCGCCCGGAAGATCCTTTAAAAAAGATGTTCAATGACTGGCTTTGATCGATCCACTTCCCACGCTGGGCCGCGGCGCGGATAAGCCACATCGGATCGATCTCAAACGCTTCTTTATATTTTTCTCTGATGCGCTCCGGGATCTCGTGGATGCGCGCGATGCCGCCATCGTGGTATTTTATTTTACCCAGAAGTTCATGATCCCACAAGCCAAGCGTCTTCAGTTCTTTCACAAGATAGTCATTCACCACGATAAATTCGCCGCCTTGGTTTGATTTTACGTATAAATTCTTATACACCGGCTCAATAGAAGGCGTCGCGCCCGTGATATTGGCGATCGTTGCGGTCGGCGCTATCGCAAGACAATTTGAATTGCGCATGCCGTACTGCTTCACCGCCGCGCGCACGGAAGCCCACTCGAGCTTCCCGCCTTTAGGAATATCGATGCGCACTCCCCGCTCCTGCTCAAGTAATGCGATAGTGTCTTGCGGGAAAAGACCGCGATCCCACTTTGACCCTTTATATGCTTCATACGCGCCGCGCTCGCGGGCAAGCTCCGCAGATGCCGCAATAGCGTGATACGCGACCAGCTCCATGCTTTCATCCGCCGTCTCTATGCACGCTTCAGAATCGAACCGGATGTCCATGTGATACAGCGCGTCTTGAAATCCCATAATACCAAGCCCCACGGGCCGGTGTTTGAAATTCGCGTTTTGCGCTTCAGGCGTCGGATAAAAATTAATATCGATAACATTATCGAGCATGCGCATCGCCGTGCGTACGGTGCGCTCGATCATCGCGGCATCCATCTTTTTATCCTTCACATGCAACGCGAGATTTACCGAGCCGAGGTTGCATACCGCTGTTTCGTCTTTCGAGGTGTTCAGCGTAATTTCGGTACACAGATTGGACCCATGCACCACGCCCACGTGGTCTTGGGGCGAGCGGATATTGCAAGGGTCTTTAAAGGTGATCCACGGATGCCCTGTTTCAAACAGCATCGTGACCATTTTCTTCCATAGGTCGCGCGCTTTCATTGTCTTGGTCAGCCGTATCTTCCCTTCGCGCGCGAGCGCCTCGTACGCGGTATAGCGCTCCTCGAATTTTTTGCCGTAGATATGATGGAGGTCCGGCGTCTCATCGGGAGAAAACAACGTCCATTCCCCGTCCGCTTCCACGCGCTTCATGAAAAGATCAGGAACCCAGTTGGCCGTATCCATGTCGTGCGTCCTGCGCCGTTCGTCGCCGGTGTTTTTACGCAGTTCGAGAAAATCTTCAATATCATAGTGCCACGTTTCAAGCGTCGCGCACGTCGCTCCTCTGCGCTTGCCGCTACGGTTGATCGCGAGCGTCACATCGTTTGCGATCTTAAGAAACGGAATGATCCCCTGGCTTTCGACGCCGGTCTTTTTAATGAGCGCGCCCGTGCCCCGCAAGTTCGTCCAGTCGGTGCCGATGCCGCCCGACCACTTCGAAAGCTGGGCATTGTCCGCGAAACACTTGAAAATATGCGCCAGGTCGTCTTCTACCGTATTCACATAGCACGAGCTCATCTGCGCATGTGGCGTGCCCGCATGAAACAATGTCGGCGTGGACGGCACAAAATGAAGGGTCGACATAACCTCGTAAAATTCTATCGCTTTTTTCTCTTTTTCTTTTTCGTTTTGAGCGATACCCATCGCCACACGCATCCAAAATGCCTGCGGCGTTTCAAAAATACGCCCGGTGTTCGCATCGCGCGCGAAATAACGATCGGCAAGCGTTTGCATGCCGAGATAATTAAATAGTAGATCCCGCTCCGGCTTTATCGCCTGCGCGAGCGCCGCAAGGTCAAACTCCGCAAGTATGGGCGCGAGCACGCCAGCAGTAATTGCATCGTGTATATTTTGCTCAAACGCTGTGCGATATGCTTTTGTGATATCGCGAAAATCAACGTCATTTCCGATCACTTCCTTATATAAACCGTGAAGTACGAGCCGGGATGCGATAAACGAATACGCGGGGTCATTCTCAATGAATGAACGCACGGTCATCACCATTACTTTGCGGATGTCTTTCGTGGTGATCATGTCGTACAGGCCGCCTTTGCACTGCAATGCAAGCGCATCGATATTGATCTCATTTTCATACCCGTGCGCCGCCGACACCAGCGCGCCACGCATTTTCTTTGCATCGAATTTTTCTTTTGCACCGGACCGCTTCATGACAAAAAGGTCTTGTGCATCTATTTTTTCAAGTAGTTTGTTCTGCTTTTCAAATCGTTCGCGTTCGCGCTCTTTCCGGTATACAATATAAGCTTTTGCCGCATCAAACCACCCGCGCGCCATAAGTTCTTTTTCCACAATATCCTGTATTTGTTCCACGTGCGGCACGCCTTCGCACCCCGCTGTCACTTCTGCCTTGCATACCACCTCCGCAGTCGCACCCGCGAGCTCCTCTGCGGTATATGGCGTGCGTGTCGCGCTCAGCGCCTTATCCATCGCATTGCTTATTTTCCCCGCATCGAATACAACAACATCACCGCTTCTTTTTTTGATCTGCCTTATGGACATACGCGTAACGCTAAATGATAATAATAAGTAATACTAATAATATCACGCACCCCTACCCATAGACAACTGTGGATACTATTTCACGCGCTACGATAAAAACAAAAGCCCGTATGCGGCGCATAGGGGCTTCGCACTATGGGGGTGCGTCGGCTCATTACATCTTTTTCCGCCTGATGAATGCGGGAATATCCCACCCATCGTCGGCGATCTTAGTAACTTCGGGCGCAAACGCTGTTTTTGCTTTCTGTTCCGGCTTTTTCTCTGCAGACGGCATAGTGCTCGTTATTGGCACGTGCCGCACCGGAACTTCCTTTTCTTCCGGTTTTTTAAACACGGGTTCTGTTGGGGTAATGGAAATCGTCCGCGGCTGCTCCTTTCTTTGTGTTGAACCTCCCGGTCCCCTGCCATCGCCAAACCCTGCTGCGATCACCGTAATCTTGAGCTCGCCTTTTTTAAGCCTCGGGTCGTTTACCGCGCCAAAAATGATCCGCGCATCGGAATCAACCGCATCGGTGATCACCTTTGCCGCCTGATGGATCTCCATCATGCCCAGATCGGTTCCCCCTGAAATATTAAACAGCACGCCGCGCGCACCTTCAATGGAAAGCTCGAGTAAGGGCGAATTGATCGCGGCTTTCGCGGCTTTCGTAGCCCGCTCCTCGCCCGATGCGATGCCGATACCCATGAGTGCTGAGCCGGCGTTCTGCATGATCGATTTTATGTCATTGAAATCAACATTGATGATGCCGGGCAGGGTGATGAGATCGGAAATGCCCTGCACCGCCTGTTTGAGAATGTTGTCCACCATTTCAAATGAATTGAAAAACGAAGTGTCCTCGCCGATAATGGCAAATATCCTGTCGTTGGGGATCACCACGAGCGCGTCGACGTTCTCTTTCAAATTGACCAGCCCTTCTTCCGCAAGTTTCGTGCGTTGAGCTCCCTCAAAGGTAAATGGCTTCGTGATCACCGCGATAGTAAGAGCGCCGAGACTGCGCGCGATATCGGCAACGACCGGCGATGCACCGGTGCCCGTGCCGCCGCCAAGCCCGCACGTAACAAACACAAGGTCCGCTCCTTTGAGTACTTCTTGTATTTCCTCGCGAGACTCTTCCGCCGCCTGTTTGCCCAAATCGGGGTCCATGCCTGCGCCAAGGCCCCGCGTGATGTTTTTGCCGATGTGGATCTTGGTCTGCGCTTGCGCGTAATGCAGGTCTTGCGCGTCGGTATTGATCGCGATGAATTCCACGCCGCGAATCTTATCGTTCACCATGCGCGTAATGGCATTATTGCCGCCGCCGCCGACGCCCACCACTTTTATTTTCGCAAATGTTTCCAAATCAGGTTTGAGACGAGCCATACATACAATGTAACGTGAAAATCGAAAAGTTCAAAGCGAAAAAAACATTCCCATATATATTTTTCGCTTTGCACTCGATTCTTGCCTCTATACTACTACGATTCTCTCACGCAACACAAGCGTCAGGGTAAAAACATCTTCAGTATCTTTTTCATCCATTCCCCAGACCGCCCTGCGGGCCCCGATGAGGGAAATATCCGTGAACCGGTGCTTTTTTCTTCCGCATCAAACCCCAAAAGGCATAAGCCGACCGCAGTGGCGTATTGCGGAGACGCAAGCTGGTCCACAACCCCGTCGATATTGTCGGGAATACCCACATGCGCGGGCAATTTCAGGCGGTTTTTTGCAAATTCCACTATCCCACCCATCTGCGCTCCTCCGCCCACAATCACCACACCTCCGGGGAACAGCACTTGTTTGGTTATTTTTTTCAGCTCTTTCTCTACGAGATCGAATAATTCGTCCATGCGCGCCTCAATGATCTCTGCGACCTCTTTCCGCGAAATATTATCTATTTTCTCTCCTCCGTCTTCCATCATCGTGTCGATCATCTCTTTTCGGTTGATCGTGTCCGGCCTGCACACGCCATAGCGCACCTTGATCATCTCCGCGATATCAATATCCACCTGAAGTCCGATCGCAATGTCGTTGGTGATATGCGCCGCTCCCACCGGCAACACTGCCGCATGGATCATGTTTCCCTCTTCAAACGCCGCAATGCCGGACGTCGTGCCGCCGATATCCAACAATAATACCCCGAGTTCCTTTTGCCTTTTTGAAAGCACCGCGCGCGCCGCTGCCACTGGTGCCGCGACGAAACCATCAATATCAACATTAACCGCATCGATGCACTTGGCAAGATTGCGAATGACCGGCGCGGAACATTCGACGATCACGGCATTTGTTTCAAGCCGTTTGCCGCGCATTCCCACCGGATCCTGAATACCTCCTTCTCCGTCAACGATATATTCTTTCGGAAGCACGTGAAGAATTTCTTTATTAGGCGGTATGGAAATGGACTGCGCCTGCATCACTACCCGCGCGACATCATCTTCCGATATTTCTTCGTCCGCGCGAGAAACCGAAACGATCCCTTTTGAATACCGCGAAGAAACATGCGCCCCTGATACGCTTGCGTATACCGAACGCACCGTATGGCCTGCGGCATGCTGTGCCATTTTTATCGATTCTTTCACTGCGGCGGCCGCTTCTTCGTTATCAACGATAGCCCCTTTCCGCACGCCCACTGAAGGAACCTCGCCTACGCCAATAAGCGAAAGCTGTTCGCTTCCTCTTTTTTTATGAGCAATAACGGTTCTGATCGCGCTCGATCCGATATCAAGACCGCAAATAATGGTATCTCGTGCCATATCTCGTGAAACCTACGTCCCTGTTTATAGTATGTGTTTGATAACTTTTTTTTGAATCGCTTTCGTGCGCCGCTCTTCTTGCGCCGACCGTTCATGATCGATGCCGGCAAGATGAATGGCACCGTGCGCCGCAAGCGTAATGATATGTTCTTTCCCCTGCACGCCAAGCTCTCGCGCCTGCGCGTATGCGTACGGGAGACAGATCACAATTTCCCCGAGCGGCTCCGCTTCGCCGGGATTGCGCGCACCCGCGCGTCCTCCCTCCGCAAACCGAAACGACAACACATCGGTAACCTTGTCTTCTCCTTTCCACTCTCTTTCAAGCGCCCGTATCGCGCGCTCCGAAACCATCACCACGCTCACCTCGCCGTTCCCGCGCGCGCCCGCAAGCTCGAGCGCACAGCGTACCGCTTCTTTCACTGCGCGCTTGTGCGCTCGCCGCGTGGTCATGTTGCGCACGGCAACGTCAATGTATGCCTTCATTTTATCCTAAAATCTTTTTCTTGACAATTTGCGCGACCAACGCCATATCCGCGCGCCCTTTGAGTTCTTTCGATAAAAGCCCAAGCACCTTCCCCATCTCCTTCTCGCTTGATGCGCCTGAGCGCATAACCGCATCCGCAACGAGCGGCACCAACTCGTCTTCAGTGAGCTGTGCGGGCAAATACACCATGAGCACTGCGAGCTCCTGTTCCTCTTTGTCGGCGAGCTCGTGGCGCTGTGCCGCGCGGAATTGCGTTATGGAATCTCTTCGTTTTTTGACTTCAGAGCCGATGACATCCATCACCTCGTCATCAGTAGGAGGAATGTCTTTTGTTCCTTTTTCGATCGCTTTATTCTGGATCGCGGATTTGAGCATCGCAAGCGTGCCGCGTTTTACCGCATCGCGCGCTTTACATGCGTCTGTGAAATCCGCGATGATTTTTTCGTACAGCGTCATTATGGTGTAGTGCAATAAACCTGTTGCAGAAAATTCCACAACAGGTTTATAGATTAATCTTCCAGCTTGCCGAGTTTGTATAACCGTTCACGCTCGCGCGTAACATTTGATCTTCGTACTGCCGCAAGCTGTTTCTCCCGCTTCGTCTTCACATCTTGACGAAACCGAAGACGCCGCGATTTTTTCAATACGCCGCTTAACTGTACTTTCTTCGTAAAGCGACGCAAAAATGCACCAATCGATTCTCCGTCTTTTCTTTTTGCTTCTATCATATAGGGGCCACCTCCTTTTTTCCTTCCGGGCTGTCCGGCCATGCGAGCACGTGCATATGCACATGATCGATAAGCTGACCGCCCTTTCTCCCGACATTGAACGCAATCTTATACCCGTCTTTCACATCCAGCGCTTCGGCTACCACGGGTGCCGCAAACATCAGCGCGGCAATGATCGGCGCATCTTCTGTCGTAAATTCATTCACCGATGCCACGTGTTTTTTGGGAACGATCAGCGCGTGCACCGGCGCTTTCGGGCGGATATCGTGAAACGCAACCAGCGCATCATTTTCAAAAATGATGTCGGACGGAATTTTCTTATTCACGATGTCGCAAAAAATACAGGTCATTTTTTCAATCGTTCCTTTATCAGTTTTGCCACTTTTTCTATCTCAACCGATTCTTGCGCGCCGGTTTCCATTTCACGCACCAAAATAACGCCGTCAATCGCTTCTTTTTGGCCCAAGATCAAGCTCATCTTTACGCCCAGACGGTCCGCCGAGCGGAGCTGCGCCTTGATGCTGTCTTTCCCGAACGATTCGGCAACCACAATGCCCGCTTTGCGCAATTCTTCAAACAACCGCAAGCTTTTTTTCTTGCTCAGTGCGCCAAGCTGCACCAAAAACACATCGGGCTTGTACAACGGCGGCGCCTTGATGCCTTGTTTTTTCATGACCCCGATGAGGCGCTCCAAGCCAAGCCCGGCACCCACCGCGGGAGTTTCTCTGCCGCCGAGTGTTTTTGCGAGATAATCATATCTGCCGCCACCGCCCAAGGCGAGCTTTGCCCGCTGATGCGTTTTTTCATTGCCTCCCTCAATATGTTCGTCTTCCAAAAACACCTCAAACACCGTCTTCGTGTAATAATCGAATCCCCTCACCAAATGCGGATTGAGCACGTACGGTACGCCTGTTTCATCAAGATATTCAAGCACATTTTTAAAATGATCGTGGCATTCATGGCAGAGATGATCAATAAGATTGGGCGCATTTACGCGCATTTGCTCGCACTTCTCTTCCTTACAGTCAAGCAACCGCAACGGATTTTTTTTGATCCGCCGCTTGCAATCCTTGCATAATTTAGCCGTGCGCGAACGATAATACCGTAAGAGCTGCGCGCGGTAGGTCGGCCGGCATTTCGCGCACCCGATGCTGTTGATCTCGATGCTCAGGTTTTTCAACCCAAGCTCTTCGCCGATCACCACATACATATGAATAAGCTGCGCGTCATATACGGCATCCTGATCGCCGATGATCTCAAACCCCGCCTGATGATGCTGGCGGTATCGTCCCGCCTGCGGCTGTTCATACCGGAACATCGGCGCGAGATAATACAACTTCACCGGCTGGGGCAACGATGCCATGCCGTGCTCGATAAACGCGCGCATCACGCCCGCGGTGCCCTCCGGCCGAAGCGCGAGCATATCGCCGCCTTTTGATTTGAACACGTACATTTGCTTCTCTACCACATCGGCGGTTTCGCCTGCGGCAAGCGCGTAAATATCCGCGTCTTCAATAATAGGCGTATCGATGCGCTCAAACCCATACCCGAGCGCCACGCGCGCGATTACCTTGCGCACTTTCTCCCAATATTTCTGGTCCTCGGGAAGGATATCAAACGTCCCTTTCGGCGATTGAAATTGTCTTTTTGTTTTAGTGGTCATATATATTAAAATGCTTCCATTTTCTGGAACGGAAACGCGCGTACCAATACTTTGCCAACGATAAACTCGCGCTTCAGCGCGCCCCACCGCCGCGAATCAGACGACGCATCTCTGTTGTCTCCCATCACGAAATATTCGTCATTGCCAAGCGTCATCGTCATGTTGCCGTATTCTTCTTTCACGGGCAGATATTCTTCAGAGAGCGCAAACCCTTCTGGATTATCTTTATTCTTCACCGTAACGCCTTTATCATCAAGCGTAAGGATCTCCCCCGGCAAGCCTACGATGCGCTTAATATAGAACTGCTTCGTATTATAAGGATAATGGAACACGATGACATCGCCGCGATCAGGATCTCCCACGCTATAACTTATTTCATCAATGATAAGATAATCGCCGTTTTGGAATGTCGGCTCCATGGAAGCTCCGAGGACGAAGAACGGCTGGACGACAAAATACCTGATCGGAGCAATGATCAGAAACGAGACGAGCACCAGCTTGAACGTCTCAAATAAAAAAGCGCCAAGTGCCTTAAGCGTCATAGCGCGATGATAGCACAAAAAAACGAAGATTACAAGACGCTCTACGGCAAAGAAAAATCCCCGCGCTTTTTGATAAAGACACGGGGTTTGCCGATATATCGGCCCTATTTAATGACTTGCATGAAGCCACTAAGAAAGATCATGAGGCAAGCTATAAAGATAAGCTCGGCCTCAATATCCTCCTTTTTTGAATGAAGGCGCTTCATGGTGTACATGAGCACGCCTAAACCAATCACGAGGAGCACAATCGGTGCCATAACTTTCCTCCTTTGCCCATTGGGCTATTTGATTTTCAAACAGCTACTTTTGTAGTTTGCATGAGTATACTTGAAAAACAATAACTTGTCAAGAGTGCGTGGCGAGCGTAATTTCGCTATGATATAAGGAATGAAGATCATTTCTTTTATCCTCAAACTTGCCGCGGTAAGTGCGCTTGCCGCGGCGGTGTTTTTCATGCGCCCCTCGGCTATCTCAGGCGACCGCGCGCTGGTGCATAAGCCGCCACTATCACTCACCAAGATCGCTTTCAATTTTCTTGTTGATACCGAAACACCGCTTGCGGGAGAGGCGCGCGACCGCATCAATATTCTTTTACTCGGGATGACGGGCATCCCCCACCCTGCGCCGTTTCTTACCGACACTATAATTGTTGCGAGCATCAAACCAAGCACGCACCAGCTCGCGCTCCTTTCTTTACCACGAGATCTTTTAGTAGAGTTGTCCGGCGGCGCGCGCACAAAGATCAATGCGCTTTTTGCGATGAATAAAAGAGATCCGTCTCTTATCGTAAAAAAAGCGGGAGAAATAACCGGCCAGCCGATTGATTATTATTTCGTCATGGATGTCAGCAGCGTAAAGCAGTTCGTCGATTCGCTCGGGGGGTTGAATGTGCTCGTCCCCGATGACGTGAATGACCCGGCGTTTCCCACCGACAATGCCGGCACAGAAACATTTACGGTAGAAAAAGGATGGCGCTATTTTGACGGGGCGACGGTGCAGAAATATCTCCGCACGCGCCATTCCGAAGGTGGCGATTTCGCGCGTATGCGCCAACAACAGGCGGTCATTGAAGCGCTTCGCAAAAAAGTGTTCGGGCTTAATATGCTCTACGACTTCCCCACCGTACTTTCGTTGTACCGCACGCTCAAGACGCACATCCAAACCGACATCACCGAAAAAGAAGTAAAGCGCTTCTATGACATTGCTCAAAATATCAGCTATGATACTGTGGTACATACGGTCATCGACGGTGACCCGAAAGATCAAAGCGCACTACTCACGAGCAAAACAGTTGAGCTTGGCGGTATGCCTGCATTCGTGCTTGTGCCAAAGACCGGCGACTTTGATTACTACGGCATGAGAGAAGCCGCAGAAAATATATTTAATAAATAATACTTATATGTACCTCATCGTAGGCCTCGGAAACCCGGGAGAAGAATATGAAAACACAAAACATAACGCGGGAAGAATGGCGGTCCACCGACTCGCCAAAAAGCACGACCTCTTGCCGTTCACGTTCGATAAACGATCAAACGCGCTCGTTACGACCGGCAAAATGGAGAAAGAAAAAGTGACGCTCGCGCTCCCCGAGACCTTTATGAATAAATCGGGGCTTGCTACCGCGGCGCTCGCGCGGTATTTCAAAATAAAGCCGAAGTATATCTTTGTCGTGCATGATGATATCGATTTCCCCGTCGGGAAAATGAAAATATCGTTTGCTAAAAGTTCCGCCGGGCACAAGGGCGTCGAGCATATCATGAAAAATCTCAAGACGAATGAATTTTACCGCCTCCGTATTGGCATCAGCGGCGCACGCAAAACAAAGCAAGCGATGGATGTCGTACTCAAAAATTTCACGCCCAAAGAAACGCTCGAGCTGAAAAAGGTTTTGAAAAAAGCGGTGGAAGCACTCACCTGCGCCGTCACCGAAAGCCCGCAAAAAGCGATGACGCTGTATAACGCGTAAAACGCGGTTTAAAAAAAGCTTTCTTTATTCTCAACGAGAGCCTTGTGCAATATCTCTTCGAGTTTATCTACTTTTTCCGGATGCAGCCGGAGTTTTGCATTTTTGGAAAAATCCGAATGCTCATCTTTGAGCATAGCCATGGCGTCCGCCAACTCGTTTGAAGTTATCCCGGGTTTGACATGACCTAAAAATCCCGCCGTCTCCCCGTGCTCGGCATCCCGCATATCGCCGGAAAAAGCCGCATTTACATGCGCTCTTTCTTTTGGGGTAAAACCATGATGATACATCTGATTTTCAACATAATCCTTCCATTCTTTTTGCGTGATTTTTTGATTTATTTCCATATACTTTATGTATTCTTTTTATACCTATATTGTACCCCCTCGCCACAGAGTGTCAACAAGGTAATATCTCCGTATTGAAAAAAGCGGCAAGAGAGGAGTACCATACAAGCGCATGGGCAAACACAATAAAATACTGATTGCCGCATTCATCCCCATCTTCGCTGAAAGGGATGTTTTGTGGTTTGTGGAAAACGACGAAAAAATACAACGGCTTGCCGCCGCCGACCCGTTTTGGGCAAAGCGCGCGACGATAGTGGAAGAAGGCATGCGCATCAGCATGTCGGAGTTTTTGCGCGCGCTCGACGAGCTTGAATACGAAAAAACACAGCGTATCGCAGGTGAGGGAGAATTTTCCGTCATCGGCGGCGCGGTGACGGTATTCCCCCTCAACCTCGACCACCCCGTGCGCATCGAATTTCTTGGAAACAGCATTGAGAAAATAACACATTGTGAAAAAGAAGAAACCGGCGGCGAGCGTAAGGCGCATCTGTTGAAAAAGGAAATGCTTAAGCGGGAGATCTCCCACCTCCATAATCTGAAAGAAGGAGATTTTCTCGTGCACATCGACCACGGCATCGGTATTTTCCGAGGCATAACCGAGCGCATTAGCGATGCTATAAAGAGAAGATATTATGTTCTTGAATACGCGCCACCCCACGGACGCCCGGAACACGACACGCTGTATGTGCCCG
>CAYHUB010000003.1:29961-58063 GCA_964359755.1 uncultured Candidatus Saccharibacteria bacterium | reverse complement strand
ACAACGGGAGCCAGCCGAGCATAAAAATAATAAGTGCGGTGGTCGCCCACGAATGAAACCCTTCAATGATCACAAATCCGAATTTTACTTTTTTCCACAAACCAATTTTTTTGTTTTTTAAAAACCCGAAGAGAAAATATGGAACATTTTCCACGCCGTACCCCCATCGACGCTGTTGTTTGTACTGATTCACTAATGTTTGCCAAAACGTATCGGCAACGTTCGCGTCCATTGAGACAGGATAATACATCGGCTCCACCGCATAGTCGCCGTCATAACGCAAAAAACACTGCCAGAAGATACGCGAGGCCTCGCTCACCATGTTCGGCTGCCAAAAATCAACATCAATAAGCGCGGTCAAGGACATGGAGTGCGAAGAAAACGTCGTCATGCGCTCGGGGCGCTCCTGCTGGAGCGCGTGCCAAAACGTTGCCGAAAACGCGATGACGCGCGCGACCGCAGGCGCATGCCAAATATTGTTGATATAAAACGGCACAGGCTGAAAACTCACCCGTTCCGGTCTCAGCACAGACAGATACACATACATCAGCCGCGCAAAATATTCCGGCCATATCACGGTATCAATATCAAACGCCGACACGATTACTTTTTTATGATCAATGCCAAGCGCGTCGATAATATCTTCTTTTGCTTTTTTCCCCGCAAAATGAATATTGGACCCTTTGCCCGCCATTTCCCCCTCGATGTCTTTGGGATGCGTCGTAATGACAAATCGGAAAAATGTTGCGCCGAATGCTTCGCGGGCCTTCTCTGCGACCGCGCGCGCTTCTTCTCCTGCGCGTTCTTCAAGAGCGAGCACGACGATCATTTTCTCTTTCGGATAGTGTGCCGATGCAAGCGCGCGCAACGATGCGCCGACAACCTCCCAGCTTTCTTTATACATCGGAAGCAGGATGAGATGATAGTATTCCTCCCACCCCTGCTTTTCTCCTTTTAGTTTCTCGTACCACGCCACGCCGATATTCGCGCGGATCTTCTTGAACGCCGACCGTAAATGAAGCGAAAGAAACACAGTTTTTAACAGCCAGTAGATATCAAACGCGATAACAAAAAACGCGATAAATACGGGCGTGAGCCATGATAAGAGTAGCGTGAGCGCAAGCGTGCCCCACGATAGTGCGCCAGGCAGTATTTCAAGCACACGATACCGCCGCCGCTCTTTTTTATCGGCAAGATGAGACGCTCTCCCGACGGTAAGATAGTAATATTCTTCAGGAATCATAAGTAAAAGGTTGATTTTCCCCTTAAAACATTATAGTATACACAACTAATGGCGCTATCGTCTATCGGCTAGGACACCGCCCTTTCAAGGCGGTAAGACGGGTTCGACTCCCGTTAGCGCTACTAACATTAGAACACAGAAATAAGGAAGTAGCGAGTGGCGCTTATTTTTTCTGTTTTCCCTCACTCATGCGTATCCTCGCCATTGAAACATCGTGCGACGAGACCGCCTGCGCGGTAGTGCGCGTCACGGGAAAAACCGCACCGCGATTTACCGTGCTCTCCAATGTCATTTCCTCGCAGGTGAAGCTCCACGCACCCTATGGCGGCGTGGTGCCAACGCTTGCCTCGAGGGAACACGCGAAAAATATTCCTCATGTTTTTCAAAAAGCATTGCGGGATGCCCGCACAAGCATGAAAGACATTGACGCAATCGCCGTCACCTGCGCCCCCGGGCTTGTTATCGCTCTCCTTATCGGTGTGAGCTTCGCGCGCGGACTCGCCTACGCCTGCAAGAAAAAAATAATCCCCGTGCATCACATCGCCGCGCATATATATTCCAACTGGCTTGCGAATACAAAAATCAATTTTCCTCTTTTAAATATCGTAGTGTCGGGAGGGCATACGGAGCTGGTGTTTATGAAGCGTATCGGTTCGTATACGCTTCTTGGCGAAACGCGCGATGATGCCGCGGGAGAGGCGTTTGATAAAGTGGCAAAAATGCTCGGCCTCGGTTATCCTGGCGGGCCGGCAATCTCCAAACTCGCTCGCAGCGGCGATGCGGATCGGTATGCGCTCCCGCGCCCCATGCTTTCAAGCGGTGATTATGATTTTTCGTTTTCCGGTCTCAAGACCGCCGTCATCCATTGCATACAAAAACATCCCGAGATCATGAACGATACAATTGCGCGTAAAGATTTCTGCGCATCCTTTGAACAAGCGGTAACTGACGTCATCACCGAAAAAACGGTTCGTGCCGCCCGCGAACATCGCGTGAAAACCATTGCGCTCTCAGGCGGCGTATCGGCAAATGCGAGGCTGCGCGAACATCTTTCCCGTACGATAGCCGCGCGCTTACATAATGTCGTTTTCATCACTCCTGCTGCAGGCTTTTCCACCGATAACGCCGCCATGATCGCGGTGGCGGGATATTTTGCCCGCGCGCGGGCAACCACCTGGAAAAACATCGATGCATCCGCGCATGCGCCGCTGGCGTAAAAAGTGGGCATAATGCTACACTATCCGTATGTCCACCTCTGAAAAAATAGAAAAATTCCTCTCCTCCTACGACCCTAAAAAATTTGAGCACGATATCTACGCGCGGTGGGAAAAAAGCGGGTTTTTTAATCCTGACAATTTACCAACCAAGAAAAACGCGAAAACCTTCACCATCGCGCTTCCTCCTCCTAATGTGACGGGCGTTCTGCATATGGGGCACGCACTGAACGCGACCGTACAGGATATCCTTATCCGCAAAAAACGAATGGAAGGATATCGGACGCTATGGATTCCGGGCACCGACCATGCCGGCATCGCCACGCAAAATGTCGTGGAAAAAATGCTGAAAAAAGAAGGGATGTCGCGCCACGACCTGGGAAGGGAAATGTTCCTCAAAAAAGTATGGGAATGGAAAGAAAAATATGGAGGCATTATCTTGGACCAACTAAAGACCTTGGGTGCATCGTGCGACTGGTCGCGTACGGCATTTACGATGGACGAGGGCTACAAAAAAGCCGTGGAAGAAGCGTTCACTCATTATTACAAAAAAGGGTTGATTTATCAGGGCGAGCGCGTCATCAACTGGTGCGCCAGATGCGCAACCAGCCTGTCCGACCTGGAGCTGGAATACAAAGAAGAAAAAGGAACGCTGTACTACATTAAATATCCGTTAAAAGATGATCCGAAAACATTCATCACGGTGGCTACCACGCGCCCCGAAACAATGCTGGGCGATACAGCTGTTGCCGTGAACCCAACTGATGCACGCTGGAAACATTATGTCGGTACAACAGTTATCTTGCCCATCCAAGAGCGCGAAATCCCCATCATCGCAGATGACGCCGTTGATGCGCAATTCGGCACAGGCGCGGTAAAAGTCACGCCGGCGCATAGCATGGCGGACTTCGAAATCGGCGAACGCCACAAACTTCCTCTCATAAAAATAATTAACGACAAGGGAAAGATGACCGCGGAAGCAGGGAGCGCTTTTGAAGGACTCACTATCGCTGATGCGCGCATCAAAATCGTCCAGGTGCTGAACGAGGCAGGGTTGATTGAAAAATCTGATCCGTTTACGCATAACGTCAGCCATTGTTACCGTTGTGACAAAGTCATCGAACAGATTCTTTCCAAGCAGTGGTTTGTGAAAATGAAGGAACTTGCGCGCATGGCAAGTGACGTGGTACGCGAGGGTCCAACGAAAAAAATCGCATTTTACCCGGACAGTTTTGAAAAGCCGTATCTTGCGTGGCTGGATAATACTAAGGACTGGTGCATTTCGCGCCAAATCTGGTGGGGTCATAAAATCCCGCTTGAAGGGATGGATGACGTGCTGGACACATGGTTTTCTTCCGCGCTGTGGCCGTTTGCCGCGCTGGGCTGGCCAGCACAGACAGACGACTTGAAAACATTTTACCCCACGCAGGCACTTTTTACGGGAAGAGATATTATCAACTTGTGGGTGAGCCGCATGATTTTTTCGGGACTTGAATTTATGGGAGGGACTCCCTTCAGCGACGTATACATCAACCCGACCGTCCTTGCAAAAGACGGCAGGCGCATGTCCAAGTCGCTCGGCACCGGCATTGACCCGCTTGAGCTGGTGGAAAAATACGGAGCAGATGCGACGCGTTTCGGGCTTATGTGGCAGAACATGGGCGTGCAGGATATTCATTTCAGCGAAGAACACCTGTTGGCGGGGAAAAAATTCGCCAACAAACTATGGAACATCACGCGGTTCGTGCTGACAAAAACAAACGGCACAATACATACCTCACTCCCTGACACGAAAGGAGCTGAAGAAAAAGAAATACTTATAAAGCTGAACGCCGCCATCATATCACTCAGTACGGACATTGATACTTACAAGTTCGGCCAGGCGATTCACACGCTCTACGATTTCGTCTGGCACGACTTTGCCGATGTTTACATCGAGCACGCAAAGACAAAAGAAACGGAAGAAACGAAACAGGTCTTATCGTATACGCTTATACAGATCCTTAAGCTCTTGCATCCATTCATGCCTTTCATCACTGAAGAAATATACGCCGACATTCCCTTGCCTGACAAAAAACTTCTTATGATCGAAAAGTGGCCAGTCACACAAGCATGATCATCGCACACTATACACTTTGGAAATTTACATTACTTGTTGCGCTTGGAGTGGCGCCAAGCTTGATCTGGCTGTGGTATTATCTTAAGAAGGACATCAATCCTGAACCGAAACGAATGGTTGTGAAGGTTTTTATATTTGGGTTTTTTTCCACCTTTATCGCATTCGGCATCGAATGGGCGCTCATCAAGATATTTCTTGATCTCAAGACGGCGTGCCCTCAATGCGAGCTCATTGTTCCCCAGCTTTTAAGCGCCTCGGGCATGGGTCCCGCTTTATTTATGCTTTCGCTCATTATGCTTGCCACGCTCGCATTCGTAGAAGAATGGATGAAATTCGTAGCGGCCCGGTTTGAGATCATCCGTTCGCGCTATTTTGATGAGCCGATTGATGCAATGATCTACTGCGTTATCGCCGCACTTGGGTTCGCGGCGGCGGAAAATATCGGCTACATACTTCAGAATGCAGACAATGCTCTCGGCATCGCCTATTTCCGCTTTATAAGCTCAACGCTTCTTCATACGCTCACGTCCGCGATCTTGGGATATTTTTTCGCGCTTTCGCTCATTCATGCGGCTCAGCGAACATGGCTCGTGGGTATCGGCCTCACGCTCTCAACTCTGTTGCATACTCTCTTTAATTTCCTTATAATGACATCAGGAGAAGGCGATCATACGCTCGTGCTGATCATGCTCTTGATGGTTTTTTCGTACTTTTTCGTGCTCCATCTCTTTGAACGCGTAAAAAAGCTTAGCTTCGTGCGTATATCATAACTACTATGGAAAAAGAATCCTTTCTCGGAAGAATAGCGGGAAATCACTACGGGCGCTCCGCGAATGATGCGGAAAAAAATACCGTCTCTGCGACTCCAGAAACAGCCCCCAAGGCGCGCAAATCGAAAGAATGGCTCATGGACGCCACCGAGGGACAGCTTTCGCTCGATGTATATCAAACGGAAAATGATGTCGTGATCAAATCAACCGTCGCGGGGATTTCCTCAGACGACATTGATATCACCATCACCAATGACATGCTCACCGTAAAGGGGGCGCGCTCGCGCGACGAGGACGTGCGGCCGGAAGATTATTATTATCAAGAATGCTATTGGGGTCCTTTTTCCCGCTCGGTTATCCTTCCTGCCGACGTCGAAGCCGATCACATCAAAGCAACGCTCAAAAACGGCATCCTCACCATACGCCTTCCAAAATCTGAAAAAGTAAAAACAAAAAAGATCTCTATTAATGCAGAATAATGTGTTCTCCCGCATCGTAAAGCTTATAATCCTCACGGCGGCGCTTGTGCCGCTGTGTTTGTTTGTTGCGGTTATGCTGTGCAATTATCAGTCCATCGCCTACGGCGTGACGATAAACGGGTATGGCATCGGCGGGAAAAGTATTGCTGAGGCACAACAGTCGCTCGCGCAAAATGCGGCGTATTTTGAATACATGAAAACAACGATTACGCTCGGCGACCGCATGTGGAAAGTTGCGCCGCGCGATCTGGGCGTAACCTTCGACATTGATGCAACGGTCCAGATGGCGTACCGCGTAGGAAGAAGCAAAAACGCTCTCGGGAATATTATCGCGCAACTGCGCACCGCGATACTTGGCACGCCCGTAAGCTTCACGATAACGATCAATGACCGCACGCTGGACAAATATCTCGACGACCACCTTGCGGGCGCGGAGCAAGAAGCGATAAGCGCGGCGCTTGTCTTTAACGAAGAAACTGAAGTATTTGAAATGACGCCGGCGCGCGATGGGGCTCTGATAAATAAAAGCTTGCTGAAGTATGCATTGTTTCAAAGCGCCGGGCGCGGAGTTCCTGCGACGATCGCACTCACACAAGAACAGGACGCTCCGCTTATTTCTGAAGAAGCGCTTGAGCCTGTCATGCGCCAGGCGAACCGCCTGCTCGAGCGCGCTCCAGTCATACTTGCCTACGCAACATCCACCAATGATGTCATGCCTTCTCCGCCGCGCGCGCAGCACTTTCTCACCAAAGAGCATATAAAAGACCTGATAACGCCCGTATGGGAAAACAATACTCTTTCCCTCGATATAAAGGAGGAAGTGCTTAATGATATCCTTCTTGAGCTTGCGCCTTCTCTCAATCAAAAACCTCAAAATGCGGTACTTACTTTTGCCGATGGAAAAGCTAAAGAATTCGCGCTTTCCAAAAACGGCGTTGAACTCGACATTCCCGCAAGCATTAAAAACATCGAGCTCCAGCTTGCGCAAGAAGCACCTGTTCTTACCCTTGCGGTAAACATACTCTATCCTGACATACGCACCGAAACCATTGAAAACCTCGGCCTTGTCACCCTCCTTGGCAAAGGGGAATCAGATTTTTCCGGCTCTCCCGCATCCCGGATCTTCAACATCAGGCTCGGCGCGGAAAAATTAAACGGGACATTCATCAAACCTAAGGAAGAATTTTCATTTATGAACACGATTGGCGAAGTCGGAGCGAAAGAGGGATACCAGTATGCGCTCGTTATTAAAAACGGAGGCGATCTGGTGAAAGAATACGGCGGCGGCCTGTGCCAGGTATCCACCACGATGTTTCGCGCCGCAATATACGCCGGTCTTACGATCACTGAACGATTCGCCCACAGCCTGCCGGTACACTATTACAATCCTCAGGGGTTTGACGCGACGGTGTACAGCCCTCACCCCGATCTGCGCTTCGTAAATGACACGCCTTCCAATATCCTTGTCCAGACAAAAATAAAAGGGAATAAAATATATTTTGAATTTTACGGCACATCCGATGCGCGAGAAGTGAAACTGATCGGACCAAAAGAATACGACCGCAAGCCGGACGGCTCGTTTAAAACAATACTAACCCGCGAGATCTATAAGGACGGGGCACTCATCGATACGGATATTTTCCGTTCATCATACCGCTCGCCCAAGCAGGCGCCTGCGCAGAAAAATCCGCTCGAATAATAAAACCCTACTCTACGCGGCGGGGTCGATGCGCGGGAAAGGAAGCGCGCCCTCGTGTAAGAACCTCTCCGGGTTCGGCACGAGCTTACTCGCCTCAAGCACCTCAATGAGCACCGGAGCATGCCCGCTCGTAAAGTGCACGATCATAGTACCTATCTCTTTCGCGTACGCGATCGGCTTGTCGCTTATTTCCCACGCAAGCACATCGCTCTCAGGGTCGTACGTCACACTGCTTTCTTTTTGATTTTTCCTCATATCAAAGAGGGTAAAATGTGATTATTTTTTTGAGCTCCGCTTCTTTTTTATAGACAACGCATAGCATACGGCTATCGTTTAATTTTTTACGCGCGAATACCAATGGTTTTTTGGTGTCATCCGCCGCATCGGGAGACTCTACCGCGGAAACAACCGCTTCGCGGCTGAATAATACTCCGTGCCGTTCAAGTATTAAAAACTTCTTTTGTGCGTATGCAGTAAAATATATCATTGCTCTCACTGTACCAATAATTGGTGCTCGGGGGGAGAGTTGAACTCCCACGGGTTGCCCCACCAGCTCCTAAGGCTGGCGCGTCTGCCAATTCCGCCACCCGAGCGTATATATTAGCTTATTATTGCCCTGCCGATTGATAAATCGGACCGATAATAGCAAGCGCAAGAAATAATACCACAATACCTACGATCACTAAAAGAACGGGCTCGATCAGCGTGAACAGATTCTTTACGGTGTTCTCAACCTCTTTCTGGTAAAATGTCGCAAGAAAATCAAGATTCTTCTCAATGCTTGCCGACTTTTCTCCCACCTCCACCATTTGGACATACAGCGGCGGAAAAAGCTTTCTGTCTAAAAATGCAGAAATGGTATTTCCTTTGAGCACTTCAGGAATAATACGCCTGACCGCACTCTGAAATGCATCATTGCTCAGGCTTCCTGCGGTAATTGCGAGCGATTCATGGATAGAAATACCGCTTTTTAACAGTGTCGCAAGTATTTTTGCCGAGCGCGCAAGATATACGCGGCGAATAAGGCTGCCGGCTATCGGCGCATGAAGCACAAGGTGATCGAATGATCTTTTTCCAAGAGCCGACTGCATGAAAAAATAAACGCCTATGGCAAACATGCCTGCACTAAGAATAAGCAGTATGCCGTATGAAGACACGAACGCCGCAAGCGCAAGCACTACCCGCGTCGCAAAAGGAGGATCCTGACTCAACGATGCAAGCAGTTCTATGATGGTCGGCAATACCATAAACCCGAGCACCACCGCAACAGCGATAATCGCGCACAGCATGAACGCGGGATACATCAATGCCGAAGTAAGTGTTTTTTTAAAAACCATTGCTGTTTCGATGTGATCGGCGAGGTATTCAAGATTATATTCGAGCGTCCCCGATTTCTCCGCCGCCTTCACGACATTGACATAGAAAAATCCGAATACAGAGGGATGCGCCTCGAGCGCCGATGAAAATTTTTGACCCGCTTCCACGCGTTGGGCAATATCGAATAATATTTTCCGAAGCGAAGGATTTCTCAGCTGCTGTACCTGCGTCCGTATCGCCTGCGCGAGCGGAATATTCGCTTTTACCATTACGGCAAGATTTTTGGTGAATATGAGATTGTCCCTGTCGGTAATGCGCATAAATATACTATTAGAATGTATGGGGTGTTTTTGATTGTACTACCCGGTCGATCGCATCACAATACGATGCCGCAGACCAACTCTGCGCGAGGCACCCGCGCGGAACATACTGCTCGGCCGACGAAACCTCGGAGTGATGCCCGAGCGCGCCTTCCCATAAAATATCATTCGTGCTTGCGCCAAGGAGCGCATCGATAAACGGCTGAAATTTCTCCGCGTTGACCTCAAATAGCGCTAACGCCGCGTAGTTATTCACAAAAAACCATGCGTTGCCATGATGGTAGCTCCGATTTCGGTCATCGCATCCGCGATCGGTACCGCAAAAGAACGGGTGTGTTTTTGCAATGCTTGCGATACCTCCCCATGGAAGCCATACCTCATCAAGCACACTCTCAAACGCCTTTTCCCACTCATGACGCAATAACAGGTCGGGATAGAACCGGTATGCGAGAAACACATTCGGACGCTGTGTCGCGTCGAGAGCGCCATCGGCAAGCATAGTGCCATCCCAGAATGCCGAGCGCACCGTGCGCAACAACTCCGCCTCCTTGAGAAAATATGTTGTATCACCCGTAAGCTGCCCCGCAAAGCGGAACATCGCAAGCGTAAGCGCCTGGATCTCTATTCTCGCACCTTGCCGCCCGGACCCCTGATATTCGGTATCCATCCATGTTTCTTTCGAGTTGTTACAGACAAGTCCGTCACGCATACGCGCCGGCAAATCATTGGCAAGAAATAAAACAAGCAGTTCCTTTGTTTTTCGCAACTCTTCTCCTTGAAGCGCTCCCGCACGCATAAGGCGCTCCGCACACCTGAAAAAAAGCCCTTCGGTGTCGGCATAGGCGAGCGTACCCGGGGCTTCGTGTCCATGAATCGTTCCGCGCATGATCCAGTGATCGAGATATCGCGCATAGATCGCGTGTGCTGCAGAAATAACAAGCTGATCGGAAGATATCGCGAAATCCCTCAGCCAAAATTGCGCAAACCACGGAATACCCGCGTACAATCCTTCTCTGTTTTTCCATTCATCTTTTACCTCCATGTGGTGCAGTGAATATTTTGCGGCGAGATACGCTACACGGATCTCGTCGTCACCGGCAGGCAGGTCATGCTTGTGCGCAAACCACTCTGCCTCCGCATCAAGTGATTTTTTGATTGTTTCCGCAGCATCATACACGCGCTTAGCCGTGGCAACCGCGGCATCTTTTTCCTGAGCGACGGAAAACACGAATTTTTTCCCCGAAAGATCCGCCGCATGAAACACATATCGGTCAAAAGGGGGGTCATTACGCGCACGGTCCCACGCGTACTGTTCTTGTATCCATTCCTTTTTTACGGTACTGCCGCCAAGCCCCGCAATCGCCAGAAAAAAGCGCCTGCCGAGCGAACCGTCCTCTCGCTTCACAAATTCAATAACCACGCACCCTTCTTCCGCTCTCATTTCATAAAACCTTCCGGTCTCGCTGTTATCAAATATCTCTTTCCCGTCCAAGAGCACAGAAAGCGTGATTGCTTCGTTTGCCTGCCACACAAGCGAATTGCTGTCAGGATCGAGAAAAAATACCTCGCGAACTCCGCCTTGCCGCTCGATCTCAAAGCTGGAGAACCGGTTCGTCACCCTCTTTGCGGGAAGCCGTACGCCAAGACGCAATCCCGCGATTGTTTTGAGTATCACGCCGTTTTCCCGCACGAAAAACCCATGATAGCGCGATGTGCGGTTTTCCTGCCAATAAAAAAAACCGCCCTTGGTGTTGGTAAGAAGCGCGTGCGGGTTTTCTTTTATTTCTTTTTGGACCGTATATACTCCTATCCGATGTATGCACTGCATAATAGTAAACGCCCTATTGCTGCGGCATGCGTTTTGCAAGCGCCCGTGTATGCGCCGTAAAATAGTGCTTCACGAACATACTCCAGTCCGCCTGCTCCGCGAGCTTATACGCGGCGATCTTATTTTCTACGCGCTCACGCCGCGAATATGCAACATATCGGTCAAGCTCATCGGCAAGCGCGCGCACGATGTCATCATCGCTTTTCCCAAGCCGTTCGATAATATACACGCCGGGATTTTTCTTTCCTGCAAGCTTCTCTTTGAAAAACATGCCGAACCCCGACAGATCGGTCGTGACCGATGCCACGCCAAGCGCCGCACTCTCAAGCGGCGTATATCCCCATGGCTCATAAAACGAAGGGAATACCCCGAGATGCGATCCCTGAATAGATTCGTAATATTCAAGATCCAGCACGCCGTCGGAGCCGCGGGAATAAATCGGGTAAAAAATTACTTTTACTTTATCTTCTTCTTTATTGGTAAGCCCCTCCTCATGGAATGCACGGAGGATCTGGTCGTGAGGATTTATTATATTATGCGTCGCAAGCGGCGGAAGCGGGTCATTGGTCCTGAGTTCGCGGATCTTCTGCTTCAAAGAGAGGATCATGCCTTCGTCAAAGAGCTCGCTGATCTTCACGTCTTCCTGCGCGATCAAAGAATACAGGATCGCGTCTTCGACGTCTTCCTCGACTTCTTCGAGCGAATTCTGGATATCGTTGAACACCTCCCGGGAGCGCGTAAGTTTTTCATTGATGCCGAGCACTTCGGTCGGCACCCAAAAGATACTCACCACGGTTTTTTTGCTCCCCGATGCGATAAGACGCCGGTTGAGTTCCGCGAGCGCTTTAATATACACATCAATCCCTTTATTATGGAACTCGTACCGCGCACCGATGAACATGATAACCGTCTGCGACACATCGAAGCTGTAGTAAGGGAAAAAGTAATACATGAGGAACTTTCTGATCCTGTTGCGCTGAATGCCGTGCTTGCGATTGATTTCTTCAATCGTAGGGAATTTTTCGATATCAAGCCCGTTGGGCAATATCACATCCGCCTCTTTGCCCAAAAAATGCTTCGCCTCAAGCGAGGTGATCTGACTGACCGTCGTAAATATGTCCACGATAGCAACTGCGGCTCGTTCAAGCTGATGCTTGTGTTGAACGAAATTTGCACGCGCCTCTTTTTCCGGATCAATACTTGCAAAGTTTGAATAAAAATCAACACCGCGGGACGCCAGGCTTCTGCCGAGCGTGGTCGCGTGCGTGGTAAACACCGATGCAATATCAAGTTTCTCTTTTTTGATATAGACAAGCGCCGAAGCGGCGAGCCACTCGTGAAAATGGGCAAGTATTTTCTTCGTCGGCATCTCTCCGGCGATGCTCTTGAGCAGTTTTCCGACCGCATACCCCCATGCTACCGGCTCATCAAAATCAAACCCTGACCCGAGCGAATCGACGCCATGCAAACGCCACAACTCCTGTTTGATCTCATTCACATACGGCATCATGCCTTTGAACTCGATCAGCATAAGCGACGGCTCCCCATCGATAAGCCATTTGCCAAAATGCACGATCACGCCGTCTTTTTCAGCATCGGCGAATGCTTTTTGCAGATACGCGGGAACGGGCTGCGGCTCAAACTGACCGAAAAGCTTATTTTCGAAATAAGGACCGATCATGAAATATCCCGCACCGTAAAAATTGACCATCTCCCGCGCCTTCGACGTGATCACAGTGTGAATACCGCCAACTTTATTGGCGACCTCCCATGATACTTCAAATAAAAAATCCGGCTTGACGTATTCTTCCATGAATAATGTGTTAGCGCGGTGCGTGTTAGTTGTATTTTGCAAGCTGCGTAAGCCGCTCGCTGATGCGCGCCTCTATTTTCGCGCGCACGCCGCCCGCTTTGCGAATGTCTTTTGCGAGCACCGCGTCATGCAAAACGCCCTCTATCCATGATGCGAAATCGCACTTTTGGCTGTTGCAGTGATTGTTAAATGCATCTTGCGGCATACTTGCAAGCGCCGCATCAAATTCCACAAGGCTCGCAAATGCATTTCCGTCCGCGTTAAAAAACCGTTCTTCTCCCTCTACCTGACGGAGGATGTCGCGCGCGGTTGTTTTAGTTAATCTCATATGTATCAATTATACCATACTATGCTGTGAAGAAACGACCTTTTGCGCCACTCTTGATTTTAAATCGTTCAGCGCATTCATATAAGAAATAAACGCATCATACGGTGATTCGTACGGATTGAAATATTTATGCACGTCGCCATCCGCAAACCACTTCGTACACATGTAGTAAAAATGATCCGATGTCTGCATGCGCCGCCAATCCGCGATCAGATCATCATCGCCGCTCGCACAAACATCGCGCTCAAGTGCGTATATCGCCTCAAGCGCCGCGTATTGCATATCGTTTGACCGCCATGCGGAAAGATCGCGCTCCACATCCGCCCATGAAATGTGCCGCGCCACATCAATGACACCTCGCGCAGGATATGCAGCAAGGACCTCCGAAGGCGTTTTAAAATCGTTGTCGGGCCGCGCAAGCACCTCGTGAGGGAGAGTGCGCAGGAAATCAAAAATGCCCGTGCTTTCCCATTGATGTTCGCCGAATGTTTCATAATCCATAAAGAGATTTACCACTTCGCCGTTTCCGTTATGCTTCGCTATCCATGAGGCGAACTTCCCCGCATCAAGCGGCCATTCGGCCCATTCGCGCGATGAAAAGCGAAATGCGATATCATCCGATAATTTATAATTCTTCAACAATACTTTTATGCGCTCGCTTCCGTGCGGCGCATAGACAAAATTAGGGCTTCTCCACCCCAGCACATCATCCACTCCTTCGGCAAGGATTCCCTCAAAGCCGAGTTGTTCCGCCCACGTTGCGATCTCGTTGTTATAGATAAGTTCTGTGTTGCGGAATACGCGCGGACGGACTCCGAAAAATTTCTCCACGATATCGCGGTGCATGATGACCTGCTTTTTAAATTCGTCGAATGAATAGAGCGCCGCAAGCGAGTGATAATATGTCTCGGCCAAAAACTCCACCTGTCCGGTTTTTGCGAGCTGATAAAACGAGTTCAGCACCTCCGGACCGTATTGCTCCGCTTGCTCAAGAAAAACCCCTGAAAGCGAAAAACTCACGCGAAATTCCGGATGCGCGCGCAAACATTCAAGCAGGATGCGATTTGCCGGCAGATAACACTTTTCGGCGACTTTTTGAAATATTTTTTTATTATTAAGCTTGCTCTCGGAGTCGTCATTAAAATATTCGTGATCATCGCCAATATTAAAAATGGGGTATCTTTTTACCCGAAACGGCTGATGCACTTGGAAATAAAAACAGATGCTTGGCATATATATATAAATGGTTATGCGCTCGCAGGCGCAAGTGAACGATAGAGACGGATGCACTGTTCGGCAACCGCGCCCCAGCTGAACCGCGAAGCCTCCTGATATCCGTTATCGGAAAGGCACTGTCCGAGCTCCTTATACCGCACCACCGCAAGTATCTTTGCGGCCATTTCATCCACATCCCAGAAATCAACTTTCAAACAATGGCTGAGTACCTCCCCGACGCCCGTCTGGCGCGAAATAAGCACGGGTGCCCTGTTTTTTTGCGCCTCAAGCGCAGTGAGTCCGAACGGCTCCGATATCGAGGGCATGACAAAAATATCCGCCGCACGATACAACTGCGTTAATTCTCCTCCGCGTAAAAACCCGGTAAACAAAAAATGTTCCGCGAGACCAAGCCGAGCCGCCTGCTCTATCACCGCATGATACATATCACCATCGCCCGCCATCACAAATACAATGTTTTTTTCCTGTTCGAGCACCTTACGGGCGGCCGCAACGAAATAGTCCGGTCCTTTTTGAAGCGTCATCCTCCCTACAAATAAAACGATCGATTTTCCCGAAAGGGAGAAGGGAAGCGTATTCCCTCCGCATGCGATTGCATTATCGACCGCATTATGGACCACCTCCACCTTCTCGGGAGCAATGCCGTACTTCGCGACGATCATATCTTTGGTAAACCGGGAAACTGCGACCACTTTATCTGCTTGTTCCATGCCCCATTTTTCGATCTCATACACCTCCGGGTTGACTCCCTGTCCTCCTGTGCGGTCAAACTCGGTCGCGTGCACATGCACGATCAGCGGCTTGCCCGATACGCGCTTTGCAACGACTCCCGCGGGAAATGAAAGCCAATCGTGCGCATGAATGATGTCAAACCGTTCATGCTGCGCGATGCGCTTCGCCTCCGCGCCGTATCGCATCACTTCATCTTTAAGCGTGTCGCCAAAAGAGCCGAGTTCGCCCCGCATGAGAAGCTCCTGGTAGCGCTCCGCGGTAAGATACGGCACCAACGGAGAACGGATGCCGACCACCTTTACCGCGTCACTCGCAAAAACGACCTGAAAGAAATCTGAGGAAATATCATCGCATTTTTGAGGAAGCACAAAAATAACCTCTGTGTTTTTTTCACAAAGCGCTTTCGCAAGATTATAGCAAGCGACCCCGAGTCCGCCGCTGTTATGCGGGGGGAGCTCCCACCCGAACATAAGGACGCGCATAATTATCTCCCCGACTCCGGCAACGGCAACGCCGCAACAACCGAAGTCGTGTTACTGACTATTTGCACACAAACACTCCCATCATTCCTTTCGCTCATTCTTTCACTATGCGCAATTCTCAAACCATTTATTTTCGTTTTGCGCTTGTTAGTTTTCTTTCAAGAAGATCAAGATCTTTTTTCGCGATACTCTTTAATGTCTTTACTGCCGAAAGCAATGACCGGCGCACCTGCTCTTCCGCTTTTTTCTCGATCTTTTTTGACTGCGCAAGCATCCGGGCAATCATTTTTTTGCCTTTTTTTTTGCTTACCGTGTTCTTTTTTATCAACTCACTCACCACGCCCTCGATCTCCTTGCGTGTTTTTACGTACGCGCCGAGACCAACCTGCATGCTTTTTTTTATAATAGCGCTCATATGTTTACTTATATAATTACTCTGCGACTTCTTTCTATAGTACCACGTTCCTTGATCCCATGCCACGCACACCCTTCTCACGGTCTTACCAAAACATCTCCTTCAGAAACTCCCTCGACAACATCTCTGCTGCCGTGCCACTCCATACCGGTAAAAACAGCAGTTTTTCTTTTTTCTCCGCCATCTTCCTTATATACGTACGCTGTACCATTTTCTTCCTCGATGAACGACTTAGGCACAAGCAATGCGCCCTTTTTAAGGGTTGTATAGATACGCACAGACACGCGGGTACCCACAACGGGTGGGAGATCTTCATTTCCAAAATGCACCGTAACCCCCTTGTCGTGAACGCTTACTACAATCCCCTTGCTTTTCTCGTCCTCCCACATAATATCAACGGTATCGCCGACCGTGATTATGTTTTTGGCACCCTCAGGGACAACCACATCAACCTGCAGGTCGGAAAGCGGTGCAAGGAGCGCCACCACTGTATCGCGAAGGACCGCGCTCCCTCGGCGCACATACACGCGCCGCGCTACGCTATCAAAAGGCGCGCGAAGCACGCTGTCCGCTATTTGCTGTCGTATCGTCTCACGATCCGCTTCGTATTCTTTGATCTGCGCCTGCTCGAGCGCTATCGCGCTATTTGCGGCAAAAGCTTTTTTCACTGCAAGTTCGCGCTCAAGCGTATGAAGCGTGCTTTCGGCTTCCGCAGCCTTATTCTCAGCGAGACGCACCGCGGTCGCGCCGCCCATCATGGATGAAGCGATGCCCTGCTCAAGCGTCAGAAGCGCGGTCTGGGTCGCATTCACCACCGAGCGCTGCACCGCAACCGTAGTCCGATACCCGCTTATGTCCGGAGCGCCGAATATCATCGTTGCACTGCTTAAAACCTCCGAAGTTTTTTGCAAAGCAGCGCGCATGACCTCGAGGTTTGTTTTCATATTGGAAATCGTATTATCGATCTCGCCGCGTGAAAGCCCTTCTTTCATTGAACGGCCCGCGCGCTTGATGTTTTCGAGCGCCGTCCGCTCAAGCATTATTTGCCATTCCGCTTCCGATCTTTTTTGAGAGTCTTCAATGATAAATATAGCCCTGAATTTATTCTGCTCATCGTAGACTCCCAAAAGCGCGTGTGCGGCGTTCTCGGCATTCAGCACTACGGCGTCACTATAATCGATCGCAAGAGCATACTGCCGCGCAAGCTCGCTTTCCGCCCGAGTCTTTGCGTCCTCGAGCTCTTTCCGCGCATGTTCGAGCACCGCAACAGTCGCATCTATTTTTGATTCGACAAGCGCAATCTCTTTTTTTTCTACACCGGAAAGCAACTGGAAAAGCTTGAGTTTTTCTACTTCTATTTTCGCAGCGTAGCGTGCGAGTTCGGCCTCTTTTTCGGCAACATCAAGTTGAGCAAGCACATCGTCTTTGCGCACCCCTCCTCCTTCTTTTATATTCACTTGGGCGACCCTCCCTCCTCCTATAAAGCCGACTTGTACTTCTCCCGCGGCAACAACCTCTCCTTCGCCAACCCATTCCTCTTGAATATCCTGCCGCACAAGCGTTAGCGTTTCTTGTGTCGTGAAAAAGATAGCGAAATAAAGAATCGCTGCAATGAGCGTGACAGAAGAAAAGAGAAAAAAAATAACGTAATAACGTTTCATGAATAGAGCATCATACAATGCTTTTTTTTTGAAAAAGGCATTGTATCTCTTAAAGCGCGGAGATGCCGGCATCAATCTCTTTAAACCCGGTATCAAGATCACCGATATCGATCGCCTCGGTCTCCGCTTCAATGCTTTCGCTGCGCATGCTCATCACGGAAACCGTAGGACTTTCCGTCGACACCTGTGCCTGATACCACCAGATGATGCCGATAAAAATAAGCGCAACAATAATGAGAAGAATAATGTGTTTCATAATGATGAATTATTGTGCATTGTTCGCTGCTGAAGGAGTTGGGGTCGCTTGCCGGTTCTCCGCTCTTACTGCTTGCGCAAGCGCGACTGCCGCTTTGTGGACTGCTTCTCTCGCGCTCTTTACCGTATCACGCACCGAGGCAAGATCATCGTGTAATGCTTTTCGCGCTTTCCCCACCTCGACTCGTAATGAGTCCTCCGTGCTTACCGCAATACCGTACGTCTTCCCTGCCTGTGTCGCAACCGCGGTACGGCTTGCGGCGATCGCGCTCTTTGCATCGGCAACCGCATTTTTTACCCCTGAACCATCGCGCCCGCGCGTTTCCGCCTGCGCTGTGCGCTCTTCTATTTTTACGACAATGACTTCAAGACGATCCGTCACATTAGAAAAATGATCCGTCCACCTCTCATTAAGCGCGTCCATCTGCGCATCGATCTTCTCCACCAGTTTTTTCTTCCGCTCGTCACGAATAGTCGCAAGGCGCTTTTGCAAGTCAGCTCGTTTTGCATCAATACTTCTTTTCACCGCTATGCGCTGGACAGCCATCATCTCCTTGAATTCAGCTTGCCGCTGTTTCATTTCACCGCGCATGCTTTCTATGACATCCTGATTTTCTTTTTTGAGCGCATCCAGCCGCGTCCCCACGGAAGGCTGCGTCTGCGCGAACACCGGCACCGCGATCGCGCACACTGCGAGGATAATAATTATTTTTCTCATAGTATACATTGATAAATAAATTTCCTATTGTTCAACGATCATCACCCCTGCCTGACCTGCTTCCCTGTGTCCTGGCTTATCGCAATAATACCGAAACGCTCCTTCCTTCTCAGGCGTGAATTCAATTTTCGTCGTAACACCGTCGGGTGTTTTTGCGTTTACTTTTAACTCATTGATCACAAACGTGTGGTCGCCGTGCGCGCGCACGCTTACCGTCACTTTTTCGCCGCGCTTCACCCGAAACACATCGGGGCTAAAAAAGAAGCTTTGGGAGTCGATTGTTACTGTCTGGTGATATCGTTTCTCTGTCTCTCCGTTTGCCTGCCCGCCTGTCACCGGCACAAGATCTTGCGTTGCCGTGGCAGGTACGTCACCGTCAGAAGTCCCTTGGGTAAGCTCCCGATAAAAGAAAAACCCCCCGCCGAGTATCACGACGAGAATAAGCACGATAAGAAAAATATTACGCTTCATATTTAAAGATATCCGGAGATCATCTCTATCGCATCATCGAGATTGAGCCCTGTTTTAATAAAGTATTTTTTTACGCCGAGCCGTTCCGCCTTCTGCACACCTCCTTCTTCACGCACATTCGACACGATCACCACCGGTACATCATGCCACCCCTCTGTCTTTCTCATTTCCTCAAGTACTTCAAATCCCGATACATAGGGAAGTAGCAGGTCGAGGATAACCACACCGGGCAATTCCATGGTGTTTTGGTTCAACAGCTGTATCATTTCCTTGCCGTCGCCCACCACCCGCGCCGCAATTCCTTTCGTTTCAAATTTCATCTGATACGCTTTTTGGAGCGACGGATCGTCTTCAATTAAGAGTACGTATTTTGACATGTTCTTATTATACCGCTCCTTGCTCTCCCTGTGAAGCCATGTATACATAAAGAAAAAAGACACACAACACAAAACAGTCCCGACATATCGGGACTGTTTTGTTGATAGGGTGGTCGACGGGACTCGAACCCGCAGCCACTCGGACCACAACCGAGAGCTCCGCCAATTGAGCTACGACCACCATGAAATAACGTATCCCTCATACTGAGCAACAAATAACGACTTGTTTCTCGCATCTGTTATTCGTTCTTTGCCATGAGTTTCTAATTTTTCAGTGCTCCCAGTAGGAATCGCCTCTCGCGCTGCTACGCTCAAAACCTACGCCCTCTCCCCGAGGACTGCGGCCCGCGGTCCGATTCCTGCTGTTCGCAAATCACTCGCTGCGCTCATTTGTGCTCCCAGTAGGAATCGGACCTACTTCTTCACCTTAGAAGGGTGTTGCTCTATCCATTGAGCTATGGGAGCCGCGACTACGCTATCGCTCCGCTGGACTGCTGTTTGTTGCCAATCGCTTCGCTCTTGGACAAACAGGGAGCCTTCTCCTCCTGTGAACGTAGCAAAAATAACACAAACACTCGCCGATTGTAAAGAAGGGATCATTGCCCGTCAGGAATCTTCACGAACGGATTTGGGAGCTCCTTGTCTTTGACAGTTTCTCGAAATTCATCTCGTGCACGCTCCTTTTCAAGGAGAGCATTGAGCTCATTTTTTTTGATGTTGAGCGGTCTCACCTCTCCTTCCTCACGCTCAAACACCGCCTGATATCCATAGCGCCAAAAGATGAATCCCCATACGCAGATCACGGTGATCAGCACTACAAACAAAAGAGCATGGATGTGCCTCTTGGCAAACATCGCCGCTTCTAATCCCGCATGTATAACCGATTTAATTTCTATTTTCATATTTAACGAGTGTATACCCTTACGCTCAACTGCATCTTCACATCATCTGGCGAAGAAACCACTCCTTCTCTCTTCACCGATGCGAGGCCCCCGCCTAAAACGACTTGTGCCTTTTCCACGCCGAGATAATAACGTGAGTGCTCTAAAAGATACACAAAGCGCAACGTATTGGGAAATATCCCTGATACGCTAATATTAAAATAAAGTGGAGAAGATTCTTTTGCGGCGCCGGCAGAAACAACGTCGTCGCCCGCGCTGATCTCATGAGACACCCCGGCTTCCTGAGCAAGCTGCTCGACAAGCATGATAAACTGCAGCCGTTCTTCGCGAGAAAGCAGCCTGTCCGCAAGCGGCGTAAAAAGCTCGTATGCACCGTCGTATTCTTTTGCAAGAGAAGCAATCTGTTCCTGACGGACAGAAAGCGACGCGAGCTCCTTGTGCGCATCGCGCAAAGTCGCATTGGTCCGCGTGATGAACCCGAACAAAAATAGGCTTCCCCACGCGTTTACTCCCATGAGCGCAACAAGCAGCCCTATCTGCGCATACAACTTATTTTTATATGAGAAAGTCATTGCATTGTATTTTTTTCCTGCACGAACGTAAACGTAAAATTAAAATCAATGTTTTCTTCTTTGAGGATGTTTTTGATCGGATTTTTTACGCTCCCCTGCGCCACACGATCGCTCTTCTGAAGCGCATTGGCGAATGCAAGTACAGCGGCGCGCGTCTTTGCAAACCCGACGACACTTACCGTTTTCGTGCCCACATCGACTGAAACGCTTTTCAGGTACGCATCGTGTCCCACCAACTGAGCGATATGCTCGAATACCGGAGCAAGCGGGACGATTTCCTCGCTCGCCTTTGTAAAACCGCCTATATGCGCATTGAGCTCGCGGACATCTTTCTCAATATGGGAAAGACGCTTCACGGTATCCGTAGAGCTTTGCGTTTCGATCGACTGCCGCAACGACTGTTCATACGTAAACACAAACGCGTATACCGACCCAAGCAATACATTAAAGAGGATCGCTATAAAAAACAAAATGATCGTGATATGCGCGACGAACCGGCGCTTTTGTTCAAGCGCGTACTCGCTTTTATACTGGTCGGGCAAAAGATTAAGTGTCAGCATAGGTGGTGATTATGCGTTGTTTTTTGCCTGCCGGACAGTGCAAGTCCAAGCACGGTCGTGTACCCAAGCGAACGGCGGTAAGGCAATTCGGGAACTTCCTTGAGCGGTTCTTTTAAGATATTCGCCCATGGGTTTCCGGTTTCAACGGGGATCTTGAGTGCAAGCCCTAAATATACGTTCAGCCCGTTTAAATTCGATGCCCCTCCGCAGAGCAATATCTTTGTCACCGCCACCGTTCCTTCCTTTTTATGCTCATGCATAGCATGGCTCTCATAAAAAGAAATATAGCTTCTGATCTGCTCCGCGAGATCGCGGGCGATCGGTTCAAGCGCAGCGTAGATCTTTCCTTCCTGCTGATTCTTATCCAGCCCGATGTCGAAAAATAATTTCCTCGCCTCTTCTTCATTCACTGCAAACGCAGATGAGAGCGCTCCAATCATTTTGTTTCCTGCCACCGGCACTGACGAGGTGAATTGCAATGCGGTGCCGGAAAAAATAATAAAACTTGTGCGCGTCGCTCCGACATCCACAAGCAAGATCGGGGCATCTGTCTGTAAATTTTTTACCAAGGAACGGCTGACCGCAACCGACTCCACCTCAAGCGCCCGCGGAATAAAGCCGCATTTTTTGATAACCGATACGTAACCGTCGACGATCGTGCGCGGCGCAGCGGAAATAAGCACATCCTGATGCTCTATGCCTTTCTGCTCCAGGGGAACAAGCTGCCAATCGTAATACACATCGCTGATGGCCATGGGGATGTTCTGCTCGATCTCCCACTTAATCGCTTCTTTTGCTTCGCTCATGTTCATCTTCGGCAATTGGATCACGCGCGTGAATGAATGCTCTTCCGGCAAACTGCATACGACGTGGCGCGTGGTAAGCTTGCCGTATTGCGGCTTTGCAAACGCATTCTGTAATACCTTTACCACTTCCTCCTCGTGCTTGATCTCGCCGTTCACGATAAGCGCCTTCGGAAAATCACCTGAACCGAACGCCGCGAGCGCAAGCCCGTACCGCCCTTTTTTCAGCTGCACGAACTTGAATGTCTCATCGGAAATGTCAAGCCCGAACGCATCCGGCTCTCCCGCGTGTAAATTTTGCAATAACGATCCGAACATAAAGAAATTATACCATGCACCGCACCAGATTTATATCATTGCACCTCTTTCCAGCTGCTTATTTTCCACCCCGCTGACGGTCCCGAAGAAAAATTAACGCTCTGCAAACCCGACTCATATGTTATTGCCGCGTTATTTTCCAGCTCAACCTTATAGCCGGTGATCTGTTTTGCGGATGCTGTTTGCTCAACATCAAGCGTTCCTGCGGATGCGTAAAATATCGCTCCGTCACTGTTGTTTTTGAGCGCGATTGCGTTGTTAGTTCCGTTATATGTAGAAAGGAACATGATATAACTTCCGTTAGAAGCGTTACATTGATTCGTACCACTATTATATCCTGCAGACCCACAGATCCGTACTCCATTTTGAACGACGATCGTGCCGACATTGTTTTGCTGCGCCGGGTCATCGGCAATCACAACGGTGCTCAAGGTGCCAAACCCCGGACTTAAAACAACCTTGACATTGTTATCAATGGTAATGTTGCCAACCACCCACACCGGACCATTAATATAATATATCGCGCCATTTGTCGTTAAGTTCAAGTCTCCATTTATCTTTATGGGTCCGAGCGTCGTGCCGTTTGGCGGCGCATACGGCCCCGCAATAACGCCGCCAGCCGTCGCCTGCGCCTCCCATGCATCAATATTCGCTTGCGATATCGCCATCGGAATCGTTGGCGGATCTGCCACTGGCGTATGCGCAACGCCTGTCGTATACGGCAGAGGACACGGTGGATTCGGCGCATTCAAAAAGGCAAGCGATGAACTGTCAATCGCCGTGTAGTATGCGTCGCCGCATACCTGTGCGTTCACGATCGTGTTCGCATGCGCATCTCCTGTCACGAGCAAGCCATCGATCTTTGTCGCCACGCCCCCAAGATACACCTTAAACGCCATATCGGAATTTGCGCTTGCATTGACATTATTCCATGTCGGGTTTCCCACGCTCCAGTCGCGAGAATATTTTCCTTGTCCGCTCGCGTAAGGATTTTCCGTACTATACCCCCACGTCCAATAATTTGAAGCGTCATTGCTCGCGTCTATCACGATCCAATATGTCTTGGACGTAACAATGGTCGGATTCGAGGAGAACCCGACATCGATCCAACCGTAATTTGCCGTGACCGAAGACGCGTTCAACGTGCCGTTCGCGACCTGATCCGATGAGCCGCCCGGTTTTCCGGATTTGTCTTCGATAATCCTCACCATCGCATCAGGCGGATTTCCTGTTTTTTTCAAATACAAACTCACTTTCGTGATTGGACTGTTAATGCCGGAGATGAAACTTTGCGCTCCATCCCACTGATCATTTCCGCTGACCGTCTTGCCAACGATAAAATCAGAAGTGGTTGCGGTTGACTGCTGATCGGCGCTTGGCGCAACGCCGCCGGCAACCCAGGCATCCCCTAAAATTTTCGTTCCGGTACAACTGGTTGAGCAGGTGATGTTGCCATCCGAATAAATACTGCCGTTAATGACGCTGTTTTGCTTCATTTCAAGACCTCCTGCGCCAATCTGCACGCCGTAATAAAAATCAGCTTCTTCCGAGGAAAGCTCAAGCTCCGTCTGCACTTTCCGCGTTGTGCCCGCAAGCACTCCCTCCGCAGTGATCGTTTTTACTTGTCCGACGGTTGCAATATTGGTCGTCGCCACGGCAGAACCGACGGTTAATACCGTTTGTGCCCCGATACTCTTCCCGTTCTTAATGCGATAAATCGCATCTTCGATGCCCGCTTCCGATGCGTAATATCCTTGCTCTGAATTGATGTCGTTGGTGAGCGACCTCGTACTTGAAATTGTAGTGTATAAAAATCCGCCGCTGAATATCAAACTCAGTGCGAGCACCGCCATCACGCCGACGATGGTGGCAAAACCCTTTTCCATTATTTTTCGTTTTTCACTTTCCATTTTTCGTTTTTTAATACGCTCCGCGTAACGTCGCGGAAGAATTCACCGCGACACGCGCCTGATCTTTTAGGTTTATGCTTTGCGTATGAATGCGCGCTTGAATACTCACGGTGACCGAATCTTTTCCCGCAGTAGAAGAAAGCTTCGTGAATCGCAGCTGCTCCACAAACACGCGCTCGGATGTCAGCGGGCTTTCGCTTTGCCCGTCTCTTTTTTCATATATTCTTCCGTTGTCTATATAAAAATCAACATACGCCGCATTCTCTCCTGTCGGAACATTCAACAGCGTCTCAACCGAAAGCTGGCCCGCATCGTTATCAAATACGCTTGTCGGCGTATATACGCTTTTTGCATACCGGATCTCATCGGTAATAGCCCTTAATACTCCGTTCACATTTTGAAAAACATTCTGCTGTGCGACCGATTTATCATATGCTTTCAAATTATCCATGAGCAACGAAGTGATGGCCGTCATCACCACGCCGGCAATACCGACATAGATAAGCATTTCAATAATGGTAAAACCGCGCGCGCGGATCGTGCTCATATCAATTTTTTAGAATGTCCGTAATATACGTCACTAACTGCATACTCTTTACGGGAGAGCCCCAGCTGACCGTTGCGGTCACTTTTTTCGTTTTCGGGTCGTCGGTCCCGCCGGTCGTCACGATAGTATCGTTAATGTCACGCGACGTATTGTCCAAAACGATCGTTCGCGTGAATTTACCCCCGAGCACGCCCGGGTTGGTGCCGGTGAGCGTCCACTGCGCGCCAGATGTCGTAAGATAATACGTCGCGCCGAAGGTAAGCCCTGAGATGTTTGCGGTCCAGCCCCCATCGCGCATATTGCGTACCGCCTCGATGCCTTCCTGCGCATATGCGAGCGCCTTTGCTTTGTCATTTCGCACCTGCATCACTTTTAAGGTAAATGCGCCGATTTGCAGCACAGAAAAAAACGTCGCGGAAATTATAGCCACCGCGATCACGATCTCAAGCATTCCTACTCCTTTTTGCGAATCATAACTCATATAAGCACTAGTAAACGAATCGTTCCGACTATCAATATAAAGATTGCTTTTCTCATTCCCTGAATAAACTGGCATCTATAATAAGCCCTGCCCGCAATTTCTTAACATCAATTTGTCCTCCATGAAGTCCCCACTCTGGAACGGCAATGTTGTTAAACTCCGCAATTCTCCGTACGGTACGATAGATTTTAATAGGACTGTCATCACTAAGAATATTTTCTGCTAAAGTCCACAAAGATTCTCCCGCTAAAAGGATGTGGGAAGTATGTCCCGCTCGTTTTTCAACAAGAATTTCTCCAGCGCGTGTTTTTCGCGTTGTTACCGTAATTTTATTTACTTCTCTGAGTGCAATATTCGTCGTGCGGTCAAAATGCCTTGGCAGTATCGTTTCTAGCACACAAACCCTCTTTGCTTGCCCCGCAATAATCTCCCTTACGCTCTCGATGAGAGTATAGGTGGTCGTGGCGCTCGGCACGCCAAAAAAATATCCTCCTTCGGCATTGGTTGTTTTGATTAAACGATTCACTAAAGCGGTGTCCTTGGCCGGATCGTCAAAGATAGCGCAAAGTTGATCCAACGGAACGCGTCTTGTGTTGCCAAGCAAACCGAGAAGCGCGGCTTCATTGTAGAGTTTTGCGCGCACTTCGGTTGTCCCGCGCTGACCCTCAACTATCGGAGCGGTATAATGAATTATGCCTTCGGGACCAATGAGCTCTGGGATCTCTGCCGAGTTGGCGATTTTTTCCAAACTCAAGAAATCGATTTTTGCCGGGCAACCGCTATTGCCGGCATCGCCGTCAATTGCCAAGCATTCGTCAATCCGCTCGGATACCAATTGAACGATGATATTCTCCGGCTGCTGGGGAGTGAAATTAAGATTGTACTCGCTCACCAGCCCGCTTTGCGTATTTCCGGCAAATGTTTGTGTGCGCGACTGTCCCTGCGCATCATAAGCTAAAGAGTCAAAACTATAGCCCCCGGAACCAGTGCCTATAACCTTTATGCTATACTGCCCGCTCACCGGCTGAGGAATCCAGAGATGTTTAACTTCTTTTAGCGGTGTCGACGTTTCCGCCGTATCACTACTCAATCCCTCTTGGAAGTACGAACCGCCGGGGATTTCGTTGTAGACAATCCCTGTTACTGGATCTTTTCCTGTGCGCTGGCTATTAGGATCGGTTACAAGAAGTTCTGCGGGGGAGCCAAGGCTAAGATAAATGCCAGCCACCTCTGCGGTTGATGTACTAAAAAGACGGAGACCGTCAAAGTGGTTATTATAATTTCTGATGAAAGAACCAGCTCCAGCGTCAGATAGATACTTAGTACCATAAAAAGCGGGGTCCTTGATGGTATGCGTCGTATTTAATTTACCATCCGCGGCCAAGAAATGACCAAAGGAACGATTATAGAGAATCGCTGGTTTTAATGCTTGAACATACTCATCCAATGTTGCGGTATCTTTGAAATTTACCGAGCCGTCAAACTGAAGCCGCACCGCATTCTGGGGATGTGCAGAATATTCCCACACCTTCGGCCACTTTATGTTTCCTTCGATATATCCTTGGTGAGCCTTCAACCATGCATTTATGTTTCCGGGAGTTACATCCTGACCATCGGCTCCTTTGGTAATTCCGTAATAGCGCAGGAGCATGACCGCTGACGTGATAGCACAACCGCAATCGGCGATCTTAGTGCCACATTCATAATTGCCAACCGCGCCCTCTGCATAATCCTTAGAAGCCCAATCGGTTGTTTCCGTTTCCGACGGATACGGCGATATTCTCTGGGTGTAAAGCGGCACCAGTTTCACTTCAAAATCAACATTACCGGAAATCCCAGATTCCTGCCAACTAGAAGTATTGCCATTCACGTCAACTGCTCTCGTCCGCCAATGATACTGGCCACTCTTAAGACCTTCTTTTGTGGTAGTTGCTTCACTGCCAGAAAAAACAAAGGATGATTCTACGAAATTCGTTCCATCAAAAGCTTGATTTATTTCTTTAAGTTCCACTTGAAGCTTCACTTGATTATTATTTGGATCGCTCACGATTGCCTTAATAACAACAGTTGATTCGGTCGTTATACCGCCTCCTGGAATCACAATGATTCCATCGGATTTAAGCTGACCTAGATCAGAAAGCGTAGGAATCTGTTGGATACCGCCAAATACCTCTACACGATGGTTAGTGGAATCGACAACATAGATATTATTCAAAGAATCAGCGAAAACACCAAGCGGCGTTCTGAATTGTCCGTCACCAATTTCTAGAGGTCCAACGCCATCGGGATCACTGCAAGTTGGGGAAGGATCGATTTGAATCCCGTCAAAGTTGCTATCTAAATTACAGAGAGAACCCCATTTCAAAACAAAATTTCCCGCGTCAGTAAACTTTTGAATGCGATTATTAGATGAATCTGTAACATACGCGCCGTTTGTGGAGTCAAAAGTGATCCCAACCGGATAAAAAAACTGGCCTTCGCCGGTACCAAAAGACCCCCACTTGGTGATAAAAATGCCTGCGCTTGTAAATT
>CAYHUB010000003.1:0-29861 GCA_964359755.1 uncultured Candidatus Saccharibacteria bacterium | reverse complement strand
ACCCCCACTTGGTGATAAAAATGCCTGCGCTTGTAAATTTTTGGATGCGGTGATTAAACGTATCGGTAACGTATACATAATCAGAAGAACCGACAAATACGCCAAATGGATTGTTAAGCTGTCCGTCGCCCGACCCGAGGGACCCCCATTTTGTAATAAAGATACCCCCGCTGGTAAACTTTTGGATGCGGTGGTTTCCTCTATCAGAAACATAAACATTGTTTATGGAATCAACAGCAACACCATATACTTCATTAAATTGACTGTCGCCGGTACCAAAAGACCCCCACTTGGTGATAAAAATGCCTGCGCTTGTAAATTTTTGGATGCGGTGATTTCTTGAATCAGCAACATAAATATTCCCAAAAGAATCGATAGTAATATTTGTAGGCAAATTAAACTGTCCATCTCCAGACCCCGAGGATCCCCATTTTGTAACAAAGATACCCTCACTGGTAAACTTTTGGATGCGATTGTTAAGGCGGTCTACCACATAAATATCGCCTAGGGAGTCAATGGCAACGCCATAGGGTTGCTTTAATTGACCATCACCGCTACCAAAAGAACCCCATTTAAGTAAGAATTGCGGCTCCTGCGCAAAAACTTCTGCTGACGTAAAAAATAAAAATAGGCCTAAAACAAGAAATAAGAAAAATTTTTGATTGCTTAGTTGCATATTGAGGCGGAAAACTTTACTGCGGCACAACTCCATTGATCCAGAGCGAGTTTTCTGTCACCGCTCCCGCAGCTGTGTAATGTATTACATTATCGGTATCGAAATAGATGTACAGCTCCTTATCATTATACCGCGCATCTCTTGTTATAGAAAAATCTGCCGAAAATCCGCTTGTCGCGTGCGTGTGAATCCGTAGCACCTGATTCGTCCCTCCCACGGCAATAGTCCCTGACCAATCAAACACGCCACCATTGTAGTATGTTTGGAAATCAATGTTTTGAGTTAGATAACCTGGAAAATCGAGTATCAACTCACCAGCCCCCCCTACGCTTTGATTGTACGTGAAATGCACGTGCCGAGAATCTGAAACTCGAGTGCCTGCAGGAGAAAGCGCATCGGCCGAAACATCGGCGCGTCCCGCCGTTGAGATTTCCACTATTTTTAGCTGCGTAGGATCGGCGATGAGCCGCACGTTAAGCGTACCGTTCTGCACCGTTTTTCCGGTAATGCGATCAAACACCACATCGCTCCCGCCTCCGGCAAGCGCGATATTTGCGATCTCTACGCGCGAAGAGATCGGATATACGATATTATCGGGGTCGGACGCATTATACGTCGCGCCGCGAAACAACACGTACTGTGTTTGCTCAAAATGCACGCCGTACTGAGAGCTTGCAAGCGATGCGATGGTCCTCGTGCGCGCAAATTGTAGCGCATCCACGACTTTAAACGCCGATGTTTTGAGATCAGCGCTTTCGGTCGCCTTGCTGAAACCGACAAAAACAGTGGTGCCGACGATCGCCAGCACTCCTATCGCCACGATGATTTCGATCATCGTAAACCCCTCACTAGCTTTTAGAAAACATTGGCTTTTGGTTTTTGTATTTTGCATTTTGATAAGCTATTGAAGCTGATGAAGCTAACAACTATACGCTGATTATATATTATCCATTACCGAATACATCGGTGTGATCATGGAGAGCGCGAAAAAACCGACGCCGGCACCGATGACCACCATCATGATCGGCTCGATGATCGTGGAAAGGTTTTTGGTGAGCTCGTTTACTTCGTCTTCATAAAACTCTGCGAGCTTGGTAAGCACCTTGGTCAAACTTCCCGTTTCCTCGCCGACGGCGATCATTTGAACCACCAACGGAGGATACAGCCCTTTATATTTCTTGAGCGATTCAAACAACGTTTTTCCTTTTTGTATCTCGAGTGCCGCCGTCGAAAGCGACTCGGAAAAATAATGGTTAGAAAGTGTTTTTGCTAAAATTTCAAGCGCTTTGACGATAGGAACTCCTGAATCCACGAGAATGCCGAGCGTGCGGCACAACCGCGCCGAGTTCAGTTTGCGCGAAAGCCCTTTGATGATCGGCAGTCGTAAAATAAGAGCATCAAGCCCCTTCTTGCCGCCTTCGGTGCGAAGCACCAACCGCGCCACGTATAAAAACCCAACAAAACCCCCTATCACAAAATACCAATAATTAAGCATGACATTGCTCATGAAAATGAGCACTCTTGTGGAAACGGGAAGCTCTGCGCCGATATCCATAAAAGTAGCGGCAAGCTTGGGCACCACAAGTATCATCATGAGATACCCCACGAGAAGCATGACCATAAAGATCACTGCGGGATACATGAGCGCTCCGCGCACGCGCGACACAATGTCGTGATCCTTTTTCATCTGATCAGCGAGCCCATTGAGCACTTCTTCAAGATTCCCCGCGGTCTCGCCGATCCGCACCATATTCACATACAGATCGGGAAATGCATCTGGGTGCGCGGCAATGCACTCCGAGAACGCCTTGCCTGCTTGTACGTTATTCGCTACTTCCGCGATGATCGCCTTCAGTTTTTGATTTTCCGATTGCTCTTCAAGCACCGACAACGCTTTATTGAGCGCGAGCCCCGCGCCGATCATCACCGCAAGATTGCGCGTAAACATGATCTTATCTACAAGCGACACGCCGCGAAACGGCTTTGCACCGCGCAACATTTTTCCCAATACGCCGATTGTAGTAACACTCCCTTCCTCGTCGGCCGATGTCATTATTATTCCTTGCGCGCGCAAAATGTGCGCAAGATCTTCCTGATCTTTTGCTTCTTGCGAGCCGGACCGTATCTCGCCGTCTACCGCTCGCGCAGTATAAAGAAATTTTGGCATATATATCTATTTTATCATTCTTTTGCCACCCTGAGTATCTCTTCGATCGACGTATACCCTTGCGCCGCCTTGATAAAGCCGTCCTCCACCATGGTCACCATGCCTTCTTCGCGCGCCACGCGTTCGATCTCCGGGAACGGCTCTTTTTTCAAAATAAGATCCCGCACCCTTTCCGATACCTCAAGCACCTCGTACATTCCCACTCTTCCTTTATATCCCGACGGGGTTTCTTTCGACGGCTTCGCTTTGAAAAAATCGATTGTTTCCCATGTGGCGTCGGGCGCGATTATTTTTTCGCGCTTCATTATTTTTATAATATCATCGAGCTTAAATATTTCCCCAAGGTTTTTGATCTGCTCTTTCGTAAGATTGTATTTTTCCTTCTCCGGACATAATTTCCGTACGAGCCGCTGGGCGAGTATCGCGTTGACCGTTGAAGCGATAAGGAACGACTCAACCCCCATATCGATGAGACGCGGCAATGCGCCCGCCGCCGAGTTGGTGTGCAGGGTGCTCAACACAAGATGCCCGGTGAGCGCCGCGTTCACCGCAAGCGTCGCGGTCTCCGTGTCGCGTATTTCGCCCACCATGACGATATTGGGATCCTGGCGCAACAACGCGCGAAGCCCCGCCGCAAACGTAAGCCCAATCTGCGGCTTCACCTGCGTTTGGTTCACGCGCGGCATGCGATACTCAATGGGGTCTTCAACGGTGGAAATGTTCACCTCTGCCGTGTTTAAGATCTCCATCGCGGTATAGAGGGTCGTTGTTTTTCCCGAGCCGGTGGGACCGGTAACAAGAAACATGCCGCTTGGCCGCTGGATCGCGCGCATCACCCGCTCAAGCGACCCGCTATGAATGCCAAGTCCCTCGAGGCTCGTCGTGTGCCCCTCTTCGCGTAAAAGTCGCATGACGATCTTTTCGCCGTCATATACGGGGATAATGGAAATACGGAACGATATCTTAAATTCTGTCGTCTCCAGCTTGAACCGACCATCCTGCGGAAGCCGATGTTCGTCGAGCCGCAAACTTGAAAGCACTTTGATGCGCGCGGCGATGCCCTGCTGCAATTTTTTCGGCAACGTCATCGCATCATGCAAGATGCCGTCAATGCGATACCGCACGATCACTTCTTTTTCTGCCGGCTCGATATGGATGTCGGACGCGCTTTGCGTAATGGCGTGCCGTAAAAGAGAATCAACGATCTTGATGACGGGGAGGTCTTCGGCCGCCTTCGCAAGCTCCTCAACTTTTTCTCCGCCGGCATCTTCGTCTTTGGGGGCGCTGATAAACTTTCCTTCGAGCGACGCAAGCTCGCCCGCTTCTTTTTCCTCCACCGCAATATCGCGGGGCGCTAAAAGATCGCTAAATTCCTCTTCCAAGCTTTTTTGATACTGCTTCAATACCGCCGCGATGCTTTTAGAGTCCGTAAGACGCGGGAGGATAGTGAGGTTCGCTTTTTTGCGTACGAATTCTATCGTCTGAATGTCTTCGGGGTCGGTCATCGCCACCTCTAAATTAGACCCGTCTTTACGGAACGCCACAACGCTATATTTGCGGGCGATGGGCTCCGGCACGATTGAGAGCACCTCGAGTGGAATGACCTCCTTTTCAAGATTCACGAAAGGAATGCCGAGAATATACGCTTTCAGTTTGATAAGTTCTTCCTCGGTGACGATTTTTTGTTCGATAAGAACCTCGTCGATCTTTTTCCCTGCGCTTGCCGCTTCTTTTTGCGCAGCATCGAGCTGCTCTTTTTTTGCCAGCCCCCCGTCAAGTAAAAACGCTATTAATTGTTCTTGTTCAACTCTCATTGCGTTATACTATTATTTTTCAAGGATTTCCTTGACCTTCGCAACAATATCGGGAAGATCATAATTCGCTTTTACCAGATAGGTCGTAGCGCCAAGCGCCACTACTTTTTCCACATCTTCGGCCGACTCAAGATTCGTAAGCACGATCACGGGGGTGTGCGCGATCGCCTCGTCTTTTTTTATTTCGCTCAACACGGTAAACCCGTCCATTTTCGGCAAAATAAGATCAAGGAGAACGAGGTTTGGTTTTTCTGTGCGCACCGCCGCAAGCCCCGCTTCGCCGTCAGATGCGGCGACAACGGAATATCCGACCTCGGTGAGCGCTACGGTCAACATTTTTTGCAGGGTCGTTTCGTCTTCAATGAACACGATCTTTTCCATATGTTTTATGTGTTATCAGTTATGAGTTATTAGCTATTTGAACACCGGCAAAGAAAACCAAAATCGCGAACCGACTCCTTCCTGTGATTCAAACCCGATTGCCCCGCCCGACGCCTCAATAATGAATTTTACCAGATATAATCCCACGCCAAGCCCTTTTGTCTGATATGAAAATTCGTTCGTCGCGCGAAAAAACTTTTGGAAGATATTCTTATGCTCGTGCGCGGGAATGCCAACACCTTTGTCTTTGATCTCAAACATCACGCGGTCGTCTTCCTGCGAAAGCGTGATCACAATAGCCGAATGTTCCCTGCTGTATTTTATCGCATTATCCACCAAGTTTTCTATCACCAATTTTGTGCGAAAAGGATCGGCAAGCACGGAAGCGATTGCCTCTTCGCCCTGAAGCTCAATGGTGCTTTTTTTCGCCTCAAGATCATTTTTCCGCAAGGCAATGATCTTCTTTACGCTTTCGCGCATATCAAACCTTCCGAAATTCATGGTTACCCGTCCCGCCTCGATGCGCGCGATATCAAGAAGCGTATTGACGATATTCACCATTTTATTGGTGTTTTCTTTAATGATCATATACGCCTCGTGCTGTTTTTCATTCTCCGGCAACGCGCCATCGCTTTCAATCGTGCTTACCGACCACTTCAACGCGGTAAGCGGCGTCAATAACTGGTGCGAAATAATATCCAAAAATTGCGATTTAAGCTTGCTTACCTCAACGATCTTTGCAAAACTCTGAATCATGATGTGCCCGATGACAAGTACAAGACCCGCCGTGCCAAGCGCGAGGAGCGCGCTGATCTGCGGATCCTGATCAAAACGGCTTGCAATGAAATACGCCGTCAGCGTCGACACCGCCACCATCACCCCCATGAGCACAAAAAGAAATGTCGGACATTTCCACAAAGATACATTAAAATCCTCTTTGCACCCGCGCGCGATATTCAGCTGGCGTAAAAAATGTAACAGCATAGATAAGCACATTATACCATATTCCGCCTATAAACCTTACAATTTACAAAATAGAAAATAATGTGCATACTGAAAGCTTCGCACTATATATGTTACGGGGTGTCGTATACCGGCAGTACGCCTGTTTTGGGAACAGGTAGACTGGGTTCAATTCCCAGCACCCCGACTGAACGAAGGTGAAGGGATAAGAAAAAAGAAGCCCAATGTTCTGGGCTTCTTTTTATTTTTTTCTTTACAGCGTCACTAACATGCGGCGCATGGCAGGACTTGCTCCATCGTCATTGTCTTTCCTCCATATAAGGAAATCTTCAAACGGTATACGGGCAATCCTTACATGCCCATTTCCGTCTCCAATCTGGAGAAAGCTTGCGATAGTGATCTTACCGATACCCTCCATGGTTTTGATTCTATGCTTTGCCATCACCAGAGAATCAATGATGTGTATGGGAGGTATATTAAAAGCCCTCCCCATGCCGCACGGAAGATGGTTTATATGGCAAAATGCCTTATACCCCATTTTCACCGCTTTCTTGATCTTTCCGATCAGAAGAATGTCTCCTTTGTTTCCCTCAGGGAATTGCTCCGATCCTTTTTCAAGAAGCGGGGAATCAGAGTCGAGAATGAGCGTTCCGCCAAACTCGGTAAGCGGAAGAAAACAAAGGGCGTTCTTCTCGTCATACATATCGATGAAAGGCTCAATCACGCCGCGTATTGCCCACCTGCCATCGGGGCAAAATATCGCACCAACATCTTCTTTTCCGCGGAAATGCTCCTTGTTCATGTCATGAAGCAATCCCGCTCTGTCCAGCTTCTCTATTACCGTAATCTCCTCCTCCAATAGCGCCATCCTCTCGATCATTTTCCCTCTCCTCCTTTGGATTTTATTTTTTGTACGTAGGTAGGTAATCTTATGCTTAGAACCAAGGCGCTGATTAAAAAGCGCTTCGTTGGAAGTATAAAACGTCCTGACTGCGTCAAAATAAAGAACAATAAAAAATTATAAATGTACACCGGAACGCCCTGTAGTATACTCTTTTTACAATAAAATGTCAAGAATAATCGGGCTGAATTCAAGCTTCTACCCTCCCATCTGCCGATGCGTTCTTTTCTTGCGGATAAGCTTGAGATGGAGGAGGTTTTTCTGCAGCATTGATGCGGCTTCCGCCATCTCGCGCTCGGTGAGTTTTCCTTGCATCATTTTCTGCGCTTTCTCGCGCGCTTCGGTTGCTTTTTGCTCATCAAGCTCGTCAAACCGCTCCGCGCTGTCGGTCAGCAGTACGACGTTGTCGCGCGTCACGCGCAGGACCCCGCCGATCACCGCAAGATGCGTGCGCTCGCCTCCTTGCGTAATGACCATTTCGCCTTCGCGGGCGATGGCAACCAGCGCAATGTGTCCGGGCAGTATGCTAATCTCTCCTTCCGTGGTAGGAAGAGTGAGTATCTCCGCATCGCCTTCATAAGCGACTTTTTCCTGCGTGATAATTTGCAGGTGAAACGTTTTCATTACGCCTTGAGCTCATCAATGCCGCCGATCATATAAAACGCCTGCTCCGGCTTGTCGTCATGCTTACCCTCGATGATCTCCTTGAAGCCCCGGATCGTTTCTTTGAGCGACACATATTTGCCGGGCGTACCGGTAAACACTTCCGCCACGAAAAACGGCTGGGAAAGGAAACGCTGGATCTTGCGGGCGCGCGCCACGACGCGCTTGTCGTCTTCCGAAAGCTCATCAATACCCAAAATCGCGATGATATCCTGCAGTTCTTTGTATCGCGAAAGGATGCGCTGGACGCCGCGCGCAACGTCATAGTGTTCGTCGCCCACGATCTTTCGGTCAAGGAGCGACGACGTGGAATCAAGCGGATCCACCGCGGGATAAATGCCGAGCTCAGCAAGCGGCCGCGACAGCACAATCGTTGAATCAAGATGCGCGAACGTCGTTGCGGGCGCGGGGTCGGTAAGATCATCGGCGGGCACATACACCGCCTGCACAGAAGTAATAGATCCTTTTTTCGTAGAAGTGATGCGCTCTTGCAACATGCCCATTTCATTGGCAAGCGTCGGCTGATACCCCACCGCCGATGGCACGCGGCCCAACAGCGTCGACACCTCGGACCCCGCTTGCGTGAAACGGAAAATATTATCGATGAACAACAGCACATCCTGGTTCATCTCATCGCGGAAATATTCGGCGACGGAAAGACCCGAAAGCGCGACGCGCGCGCGAACACCCGGCGTTTCGTTCATCTGGCCGAACACCAACACGGTTTTATCAAGCACTTTTGATTCTTTCATTTCATGATAGAGATCGTTTCCTTCCCGGGTGCGCTCGCCGACGCCGGCAAACACCGAATATCCTTTGTGTTCGGTTGCAATATTACGGATAAGTTCGGTGATAAGCACCGTCTTGCCCACGCCCGCGCCGCCAAACAAACCGATCTTGCCGCCTTTGGAGAACGGCGCGATAAGGTCAATGACCTTAATGCCTGTTTCAAAAATTTTCGTTTCGGTCGATTGTTCGTCAAACGACGGCGCCGCGCGATGGATTGGGTATGTTTTTTTGGTATGGATTGCTTCTTTGCCGTCGATCGCCTCGCCAAGGCAGTTCATCATCCGCCCGAGCACCTCTTCGCCCACGGGAATATGAATGGGACGCCCCAATGAAGAAACCTCCGCGCCGCGCGCGAGCCCGTCGGTCGGCCCCATAGCAAGCGCCCGTACCCGCTGTTCGCCGATGTGCTGTGCGGTTTCAAGTATCAGGCGTTCGCTTCCCTTGTATACTTCAAGCGCGTGATAGATTGCCGGAAGCTCTCCTGCAAATTCCACATCCACTGCCGGCCCGTTGATCGAAATGATTTTCCCTTTTTCCATATAATTTTAAATAATTATCTTTGCTTACAGATCGTGCCCCGAATATGACAGGTTAAAGCTTTTATTTATTAACGGGAAGTCCGGCACGATATTTCCCGGGCCTGCATGCGGGATAAGGTTCCAGTTCAGAAACGACGGGTCGCGCACGTCCACTCTGCTGATCTCGCCGTGCCCGTCGGTCATGACGACATGCACAATCTCTCCCCGCCACCCTTCTACGATGCTTACCACAACCGCATTTTTTTCTAAAGAAAGATCGGTAACTACCGATACGGTGTCGCTGCCGCCCGGCAATTTTTCAAGTGCCTCTTTGATAAGCTTATACGAAGAAAACACTTCTTTAATACGCACGTAGAACCGCGCGTATACATCGCCTGTTTTGCCGGCAGCAACTTCCAGCTCGAGATGCGGATACGCGGCATACGGATTGTCTTTGCGCGCATCGCATGCGATGCCCGCCGCCCGTGCCGCAACGCCCACCGCGCCGTGATCTTGCACGACATCCTTTGACACAATACCGGTGTCTTTGAGGCGGTTAAGGAGCGACGCGCTGTTTTCTGCAACATCAATGACCTCTGAAAAATCATTGATGATGCGGCGTAATTCCTCAATGAGCTTTCGTTTTTCTTCCTTTGTAATATCGGTCGCCACGCCGCCGATCACGTTCACCCGCTTCAAAAATCTACTTGCCGTAAGGCGTTCATTGATCTGCATGATCATCTCGCGCAATCTGCCGCCGTGTGCGCCGCCGAAATTAAATCCGGTATCAAGCATGATTGCCCCGATATCGCCAAAATGATTGGCGAGCCGTTCAAGCTCCGCATATACGACACGGAGATATTTCGCGCGCTCCGCCACCTTCACGCCCCCCAGCCGCTCAAGTGCCTGACAGAACGCGAGCGAATGGGAAAACGAGCTGTCTCCCGATATCTTTTCCGATAAGCGGATCTTTTTTTCGAGCGGCAGCGTCTCAAATAATTTTTCGGTTCCTTTATGCACGAACCCAAGCCGCGGCTCAAGCGAAAGGATCTCCTCTCCCGCCACATTGAAACGGAAATGCCCCGGTTCGATGATGCCCGCGTGGATCGGGCCCACCGGTATCTCGTACACCCCTTCGCCCTCCACTCGTTGAAATTCATATCGGCCATGCGCCTCCGAGGGCCGCTCGTTCCCCATAAAATCTTTTCTCAACGGAAACACGCCTGCCGGCCAATTCTCATGTAAAATAAGCGGCCGCGGATCGGGATGCCCGCTCGGGGTAAGGCCGAAGAATGCTTGTATTTTCCGCTCATAATTCCACGCTTCATGAATAACTTCCGCACACGAAGGAAATTCCTCCGTATCGCGAAGCGCAATATAAGGAACAATGAATATATTTTCCTGCGGCGCAAAAAACACATAATAAACTTTAAAACATCCGTGTTCGCTTCGCTCATCCGCTGCGGTGATTATTTTCAACGATAGCGAACGCTCGGCATATAACTCCGTAACGATGTCCGCGATCTCTTCTGCGGGTACTTCAAACAGCGCCGTGTTGCCGCTCATGCGGGCGGTGAATTTCTCCGGAATATAGCGGTGAATATGTTCTCTCATATGATTAGTGCAATATTGCGATCGCGCTCACCAGCGTATACAACTCCGCGGGCGGGTACACGCTCAGATACACAAATAAAGCGGCGAGTGTAAAGGGAGGAATAAGAAGCCATACGCTTGATTCTCCCACGGTGATCTCCTCGGGCTTTTCCCCGAACATCATTGCATGAGTATGCTTCAAGAATGCGACAAATGCAACGATAAGCGCAAGTACCGCAACGATCACGGCAACCGGGTGTGATGCCATCCCGGCGGCGGCAATATGCGCTTTGGTAAGAAACAGCCCCAGCGGCGGTATGCCGCTTGCCGCGAGAAATCCGAAAATGAATAACACGCTCGTGGCGGGGATCACCCGCAGAGCGCCTTTCACGTGGCGGATCTTCGTTGAGCTATATTGTAATAAAATATTGCCGGCGGCAAAAAAGAGGATCGCCTTGGCGAGCGAGTGATACACCATATGCAGCGACGCCGCCAATGCGCCGATGCCGCCAAACCCAAATCCGAGCGCCATAATACCGGCATGCTCGATGCTTGAATACGCGAGAAGCCGCTTATAATTTCTCTGGGCGAACATAATGAACGCAGCGACGCCAACCGACAACAACCCGAGTATAATGAGCATCTGGCTGGTGAATTCCGGGCCCACCGCGCTGTCCGTAATCGCTTTGAAGCGCAAGATGGCGGCAAGAGCGACATTGAGCAACGCGCCGGAAAACAGCGCCGCGATCGGCGTCGGCGCTTTGCCGTACGCATCGGGCTTCCAAGTGTGCATCGGTGCAAATCCCACTTTCGTGCCATAGCCGATCAGAACGAATATAAATGCGATCTTCGCTATCACCGGATCAAGCTTTTCCGCGTGCGAGAAAAGTAAATTCCAATCCACGAGCGGCATGCTTCCTCCTGTTTCCACTGACGTAAAATACAACAGTGTTCCGAAAAACCCGAGCAAGAGGCCGACCGAATTGATGATCAAATATTTCCACGCCGCTTCCATCGCCGAGGGTTTATTGTAAAAACTGATCAGAAATGCCGTTGAAAGCGTAGTGGCTTCAATGGCGATCCACGTCAGGATCGGGTTTGTGGTGGCGGAGGCAAACAGCATCGCGCCGACAAAGATGTTAAAGAAAATAAAATACTGCCGCGTTCTGCTTTGACCGATCACTTTTTTCTCCGCTTCTTCCCGAATGTACGCGACCGAATAAAACGCCGCGGCGCATCCGACAACCGCGATCGTGGCGATCACCAGTGCGCCGAGCGCATCAACGGAAAAATACGCCGAACGGGAATACACACCGTCGTGGGCGACCGCGACCGCGAGCAATACAGCAGACACAAGCACTACGACAGAGGAAATTATGGTTGCCGCTTCCATGACAACCCTCCGCTTGATGACAAGCGCGACACATGAAGCGATACACGGCGATGCAATAGCTAAAAATATAAGACTCATATTATTCTTTAAGACGCCGCATGGCGGTGACATCAAGCGACCCGAATTGTTTATACATCATCGACGTGAACACGGTTGCCACGACCACCCACACCAAAATATCAAACATAATTCCCATTTGCAGTCCTGAAGCCTGTTCGAGTCCGGCAAACACCGCGAATGCGACGATACTGTTTTCAAGCGACAAGATGCCGATCATTTGCGAAATAGCTCCTTTGCGGTTGACGATAAGAAACAGCGAAATAAGCATCATTGCGAGCGCAAGCGAGAGCATGCCCTCACGTCCATCGCCAAGCGCGGTAAGCGAAGCAAACACGTGCGAGTGCGTGAGCGCGGTGAGCGCGGCAACCGCAATCAGCGTCAGCGGAACATTCAAATACGTGCTTGCGGAAAACTTCAGCTGATGCCGCCGGATGAGATGCGCGAAAAACAACGGCGCGGTCAGCGTCTTCACGACAAAGGTGGCGAGCGCGACAAATAACAGCGGCCGCGACCCCGCTTCGATCGATGCTATGAGTAATATCAATGCCATCGCTGATGACTGCGCGCAATACAAAAACGCCGCCGTGCTGTTCTTTTTCACCACGTGCAAGAACACCGCGGCAAGAAACATGATGACTATCAATAATTGTATGAAAAGATTTTCCATATGCAGGGTCATATGAGCCCGATAGCGATAACACTAAGAATAAACGACACGAACAACAGATCCGGCAGACGGAAAAACCGCAGCTTTGCGATGGTTGATTCCACGACCGCGACACTCATGCACAACGCAAGCGCTTTTGCCGCAAACGCGATGACCGCAAAAGCGATCACCACGATGCCGGCATCATGCGCAATACCCCACGGGAAAAACAAGTTCGCCCCGAGCGCAATGAAAATCATCAGCTTGTTGGCAGACGCCCACTCTATCAGCGCGAGGCGCTTGCCGGAATATTCAAGGATCATCGCTTCGTGGATCATGGTAAGCTCAAGATGCGTGGAAGGATTATCAAACGGGAAGCGCTTGTTTTCCGCAAGTAATACCACAAAAAATCCGGCAAAAGCAAAGAATGCCGGCAGAAGCGATGCGAGATCGGCCGAAGAAATGGTCTCTGCGATCGCAAACACATTGCTTGTCCCGCTCATCAGCGCGACCGTCAATAATGAAAGGATCAAACCTCCTTCGGCGAGTGCCGCAACCGTCACTTCTCTGCTTGACCCAAACCCTCCGAACGCGCTTCCGGTATCCATGCCGGCAAGCGCGACGAAAAATGTCACGGACGCCATGAGATACACGATAACGAGAATATCGCTCGTAACGTCGTTCGCCAAAAACGAAGCGAACACCGGAACGCTCGCACCAACTACCAGCGTAATGGAAAAGACGGCAAGCGGAGCGAAACGAAAGATCCACGACGCATCAGAGCTGATCACCTCATCTTTATGCAGTAGCTTCCATATATCGCGGTACGGCTGGAGCACGCTCGCGCCTTTCCGGTTTTGAAATGCCGCCTTGATCTTTCGGATAACGCCAAGAGCGAGCGGGGAAAGCGCCGGAATGAATACTATTTGCATTATCCATATGATACTCTGTGTCATGGCTAAAAAATTACATACGCAAGCAATACCAACAGCGCGACGAATATATACAGCACATACGCGTTGATATTGCCGCTCTGGATCGTTTTAACGCGTTCGGAAAACTTCGTCAATGCGACCTGTAACGGCTCATACAAATACGTCAGGTAAACATCATGGATGCCGAGCGTGATTGTCCGTGTTTTTGGGAAATAGCGCGCGGTGGCATCGCGATATTCTATGCCTGTCTGTTTCGTGGGCTTCAATATCCCTTTAAATATCATAATGATCGAGCGTGAAAATGCCGTCGCGGTTATTTCCGCGCGTTGCGTAGGCGACGTACCGCAATCCCATGTTTCTCCGACGACAATTTTCTGTTTCGGATACGCCGCGCGAAGCACGAGCGCCGCGACGCACGCCGCGACAAGAAACATCATCGTAATCGCGGGCGCGGAAGCCGAGGCAAAGCCGTTTTGTACGGAGATCTGCTGAAGCGATGAAGCGGCAAGCGGAAGTTCCGTTGCTCCAAACGCTCCGATATCGCGCACCACTTTCCCGATTGTCGAAGAAACGCTTCCGGAAAATACGCCAAACGCCAACGCAAGCAATGCGAGCACCGCCATGCCCGTCCGCATTGAAAACGATGCTTCCTTCGCATGGAGCGCCTCTTCGCTCCGCGGACGCGCAAGGAACACCGCGCCGACTGCCTTCACGAAACACGCGAGTGCAAGCCCTCCGGTGAGCGCGAGCGCCCCCACCGCCAGCACGAAGATCCAGCTTGCCGCGCCCGGAAGCGAGAGAATACCGCCAAAAAGCGCCTGGAACGTCAGCCATTCGCTGAAAAATCCGTTAAAGGGAGGAAGCGCGGAGATTGCCATCGAGCCGATCAGGAAAAAGAACGCGGTTTGCGGCATCCGCTTAATAAGTCCGCCGTATTCTTCGATGTTGCGCGTGTGCGTGGACGAAACCACCGCTCCGGCGCTTAAGAAAAGGAGTGATTTGAACGTCGCGTGATTGAGCGTATGAAACAGCGCGGCAACAACGCCAAGCGTCGCAAGCGGCAACATACCCTCCGACGAAAACACCATCGCGCTCCCGAGACCCAAAAGAATGATGCCGATATTTTCAATGCTGTGATACGCAAGCAGTCTTTTCAGATCATGCTCGGTCAGCGCATATAAAACCCCCAACAGCGACGAGACCGCTCCTACGACGAGCACCATCAACCCCCACCACAACGGCACATCGGTGAAAACATCTAAAAATATCTTTATCATCATATAGATGCCGGTCTTGATCATCACGCCCGACATCAGCGCCGACACGTGCGAGGGAGCCGCGGGGTGCGCATCGGGAAGCCAAATATGCAAAGGGATGATGCCCGCTTTAGTGCCAAACCCGGCAAGCGCAAGTAAAAAGACGGCGTTTGCGGCAAACGGGGGAATGGACGCGATATTCGCCGCAATTGTTTCAAACTGGAACGACCCGGTAAATTTGTACATCAGAAGAAATGAAAGAAGAATGAACGCGGTGCCGATATGCGTCATCACAAAATACAAAAATCCTGCACGCACATTACGGTGGTCGTTGCGCTCATACACCACCAAAAAATACGAAGCGACCGACATGATCTCCCACGCGATGAGAAACACCAAAGCGTTTGCCGCAGACACCACCAGCAGCATACCGGCGATGAAAAAATTGTAGAAAAACCCAAGGGACCCGATGTTATATTTTTTGTAAAAATGCTTCACATATCCCGCGCCATAGATCGAACACAGCAACGCGATCAAGGAAATTATAAAAATGAAAAAAGCAGAAAGCTTATCAACAGAAAACGACACCGAAAGCAACGGGAATATAGAGCTTGTCTCAATGACATATTCGGGTGCGCGCACGGCACCGAGCGCAGACAGCGCGTAGGCGATCCCCCACGCCGATCCGAGCACGGCAAACACGCTGCTCCACGCATTGGCGAGAGCATCGCTTTTTCTGAGCGCTAATGCGCCCACGGCACCGACCGCAAACGATGCGATCAATGCAAAAAATCCGTATGAAGATAGTATGATGTCCGTCATGATGCTTTCTTTGTTTTATGTAGCGCGCGGCCGTTGTTTGCTTCCACTATTTTCAATACATGGCTTAAGATCGTTGTGGGCGACGGAGGATCTCCGGGAATATGATAATCAACAGGGATCGTATCGGCCGCACAGTCGGTGACCGCGTATGACCCTTTAAAAACACCGCCGTCGATAGCGTCATCGCCCACTGCCACCACGATCTTCGGCTCGGGCATCACATCATACGCTTTTTTGAGCGCGGCGCGCATATTGCGCGTTACGGGACCTGTTACCATCAGCATATCGGCGTGTTTGGGTGATGCGACAAAATGAACGCCGAACCGTTCAACATCATAAAACGCATTCCCCAGCGCGACAAGCTCCTGTTCCGCGGCGTTATCGGACCCTGCATCCACCATTCTGATGGCGAGCGACCCGCGAAACAGTTTTTTTGTTTTTTCACGGATCGCTTCGCCGAGCGCAACCATTTCTTCGTCATACGCAAACGCATCGGCAGGAATGACGTTGTTTTTGGTAGAGAATATTTTGAATAAAAGTTTCAACATATGCGTTATGCCATCGCTTCCGCTGCGGAGCTGATCTCAGCGATTTCCTGCGTGATGCTTTGCTGACGCGACTGATTATAATGCGATACAAGGTCGCCCAGAAGTTCTTCGGAGTTTTTTGTGGCGCTATGCATCGCGATCATGCGCGCCGAATGCTCGGACGCGTTTGACTCGAGCACCGCCTGATATAATTGCATTTCCATCAGCTGCGGCACCACTATTTCGATCACTTCTTCCGGCGATGGTTCAAATAAAAAACGGGGCGCTTCGTGTGCTTCATCTTTTTTTGCAGATACAAAAAGTTCTCGGGCCGACATCAATTCGCTTTTTACGATAGGGAGAAGCTGTTTGATCGCCGGCATTTGGGACGTCGATGAGAGAAAGCGATTGAATGCCACAAACACGGAATCTCGCTTCCCCGCGCGAAGCTCGTCAAAAAGAATACGTGCCGCCGGTCGTACTTCTACCGCGTGCGGAAGGTTGTCGAGTCGGGAAAACGTCGCGATGACCTCTCGCCCCGTGCGGCGCAAATAATCCGCGGCGGTTTTCCCGACGGTAATGAACGCGAACTTTTTTGCTCCCTGCGCTTCCAAAAATTTCTCAAGGAACCGAAACAAGTTTCCGTTCAAGCCGCCGCACAACCCCCGGTCAGACGACATAACCACGATAATGCCCCCGCCGGTCGTTGCGGGCCGCAAAAGAAAATGGTCATGGTTCTCCGTCTTTTCGAGTGCCTCTACCAGAATCTCCCATGCCTTTGCCGCGTATGCACGAGTACCCAGCGCCTTATCCTGCGCTTTTTTCATTTTCACCGCCGCGACAAGCTCCATCGCGCGCGTTATTTTTTTCGTCGCTTTGACGCTCTTGATACGCCGCTTGATTTCCTTGATCTTGGCCATATGCTAGTCCTGTTTCTTAAATTCTTCAATGAGTGATCGCAGGATCGCTTCAGCGTCGCCGCTTATTTTTTGGGCCGCAGCAATCGTACCAAACACGTCAGGGTGCACCGCTTGTGCGAATTGCAGAAGGTCTTTCTCGAATTTCCTTAGTTTTGCGGGAGCGATATCATCGGTAAGACCGGAGGTCACCGCAAAGATCGCAAGCACCTGCTCTTCGGTCGGCATCGGCTCGTTCTGATCTTGCTTGAGTAATTCCACCAGCCGTTTTCCCCGTTCAAGCCGCTGCTTGGTCTGCTCATCGAGGTCCGCTTCAAATTGCGCAAATGCCGCAAGCTCCCAATATTGCGCAAGCTCAAGGCGCATCTTCCCTGCGACGCTTTTCATCGCTTTGGTCTGCGCGGAAGAACCGACGCGCGACACTGAAAGCCCCGCATTGATCGCTGGCCGCATGCCGGCATAGAACATATCGGTGTCGAGATAGATCTGCCCGTCCGTGATGGAAATGACGTTAGTCGGAATATATGCGGACACGTCGCCGCCCTGCGTTTCGATGATAGGAAGCGCAGTCAGCGACCCGCCGCCATACTCCTTACTCAAACAAGCCGCGCGCTCGAGCAAGCGCGAATGCAGATAAAACACGTCGCCGGGATACGCCTCGCGCCCAGGCGGGCGGCGCAACAACAGCGAGATCTGACGATATGCCCACGCGTGTTTTGAAAGGTCATCATATATCACCAGCACATCCTTGCCCTGTTCCATAAAATATTCACCCATGGCCGTTGCCGCATACGGCGCGAGATATTGCAGCGCGGCCGATGACGACGCCGACGCATTCACCACAATAGTGTAGTCCATCGCGCCGTACTGTTCAAACAAGCGCACGATCTTGGCGACTTTAGAATCCTTCTGCCCGATGGCGCAATAAATACACACCACATCGTTTCCTTTTTGGTTTAGGATCGCATCGATCGCAATGGTCGTTTTCCCTGTCTGGCGGTCGCCGATGATAAGCTCGCGCTGGCCCCGCCCGATAGGCACCATCGCATCGATCGCTTTAATGCCGGTGGTAAGCGGCACGTTTACCGACTTGCGGGTGATCACGCCCGGTGCGATCTTTTCCACTACCATCATTTTGTCGGCCTGTATCGCTCCGCGTCCGTCCAGCGGCCTGCCCAGCGGATCCACAACGCGCCCCACGAACTTAGCGCCCGCAGGCACTTCAAGCACCTTGCCTGATCCGGTCACGCGGTCGCCTTCCTTAATATGCGTATAGTCGCCGATAATAATGGCGCCGATCTCGCTTTCATCCAAGCTCATCGCCACCCCCCACGTATCGCCCGGAAACAGGATCATTTCAGATGCCATGCACCCGGAAAGCCCTGCGATGCGCGCAATGCCGTCGCGTACCTCCGTAACGATGCCTGTTTTTTGCACCGCTACTCCTTCTGCGAACGCGCCTATTTCCTTTCTGATCTTTTCAATAATTGCTTGTGCTTCTTTCATGATAGTTATGCGATCAATACTTTTTTTAATTTCCCCAGCTTCATCCGCACGGTGCCGTCAATGATCATCTCGTTGGTGCGCACCACAAGACCGCCCAGCAGAGAATCATCCACGGCAAAGCGCGCATCTATTTTGGTACTATCTTTTTTAAAAAATACGGCGAGCGATCCGATCACGCGTTCCTTCTCTTTGTCCGCAAGCCCTATCGCAGAAATAACCTCCGCGTCCACAATCCCGTTCTTTTTCTGCTCAAGCGCCATAAGCGCTTTTTGGATCTTCGGCAATAACCCCGTCTGGCGCCGCGCCTGCAAATATTCCGCAAATGCCTTCACAATGCCCGTTGTTTCCTCTTCGCTTTTCGCGCCGTGCACAAGCTCCCAAAGCGCCGCGGCATAGATGGCGTATTTCTGGTGTTTCATGACGGTTATGCGATCGTTTCTTTAATGAGCCGCGCGTGCTTTTCCTCGCTGATCTCCTCGCCGAGCACTTTCTCGGCCACCGCGATCGCAATGTTTCCCGCTTCGCGCTTGACCTCGGTCATCGCCTTTTCCTGCTGTGCGCTGATCTCTTTTTTTGCGCGCTCGATAAGGCGCGCTGATTCATCGGTCGCGTTCTTCACCAGTCCATCCCTTACTTTTTCCGCGTCGTCGATAGCTTTTTCAATGATAAACTTCGCTTTCTCCTGCGCGTGCTTCATTTCGCGAGCCATTTTTTCCCCCGTTTCTTTATGCGCGCGGGCATCAGCATCAACCTGCGCCATGCTCTCTTCTATTTTTTTTCGACGCGTTTCAAGGATCTGCAAAAACGGCTTATACAAAAACTTGTGCAAAACAAATAAAAGGATCGAGAAATTCACGACCTGAAAGAGAAACAACCGCACATCAATTCCCAGTTTTGCAAAAATTTCCATACCGATACGTCGTCTTACGGAAGCGTTCACGCTTCCTTACCATAAAGATCCTGCGGGCATTTAACCAAACAGGATGATGAACGACACCACGAGCGCGAAGATTCCGAGCGCTTCCACAAACGCGATCGCAAGGATCATCGTCGTCTGGATCTTGCCCGATGCTTCGGGGTTCCGCCCGATTGCCTCAAGCGCCTTGCCTGCCAAATGGCTGATGCCAAGCGCCGGCGCGAGCATACCAATAGCGACTGCGAACGCCGCGGCTACCAACCTCACAATCTCAATGATCTTCTCAAAATCAAGCGTCATATTGTTTATTTTATTTAATAATAATTAATGAATAATCAATGCCGTTTTGTACCACGTTCCTCTCCTTTTCGCAATATGCCTAATGCTCTTCTTCGTGCGCCACCGCCACTTTCACGAAAATAAGCATCAGAGCCGCAAAGATCGTCGCCTGAATAAGCCCCACCATCACCTCAAACAGCATGAACGGCACGGGTAATAACACTGGCAGAAAGTAGCTCATGACCAAAAGCAACACCTCGCCCGCAAAAATATTGCCGAAAAGCCGGAATGAGAACGAAATAAGCCGCGTGGTCTCGCTCAAAAGCTCAACAAATCCGATAAAAAACCCAATGGGGCTTTTGAGATTGATGAATTTTTTCGCATATTTCCATCCGCCGACTACCGTGACACCCATCACCTGCACTAAAACAACCGCAACCGCCGCAAGCGCAAGCGTGACATTCAGGTCGGTATTCACCGAGCGCAGAAGCGGAACAGCGTGCGCGCCTTCGGCAAAGGTAATACTTCCCACGCCGGGAAGAAATTCCATCCAATTTGCCGTCAGCACAAAAAGAAATACGGTGGTAATGAACGGAAACACCTTTTGCGCGAGCTTCCGGTCGCCGAGCACCTCTTCCATCATACCGAGCGCCGACTCCACCACAAGTTCAACGAGGTTTTGAATGCCCCGCGGCGAAGCAAACGCGAGTTTTCGTCGCGCCACGAACACAAACGCAACAAGCATCGCGGTCGCGCACAGCGAGGCGATCAGCGTATTGGTCACCGGAATGCCCACAACATCAAATAAATGCTCCGGCGTAATGCTAATTTCCAATCCTTTTCCTTCCATAAAACGCCAGCATTATATCCCATCCCGCCCCATCCTACAAGGGTGCCGCAATTTTAGAAAACAAAAACCCGAAGGGGTTTTCAGGTTTACGCATCTCCGCCATTTTTTGTATACCCGCCTTATTTTTCTTGATATTTCTCTGCGCCTTCCCATGCAAGCTCAAAGATCGCCCGCATCATATCGGCAAGTTCTTGGCTCTCGATTATCACGCCGCCAAGCTTCCCCTTTAAGAAAAACATTGAGATCCTGTCGCCATACATGGAAATGTCGCTCGTAAGCGGAAATTTATCCTGCGGAACATATCGCGCTTCCCTAAGTAAATCCTCATCTGTTGCTCCTACTACGGGTCCGCCGCTCCGCGTATAAATTATCCTGCTTCTTTTTTTTCTTTTTATTCTTTCTGGCGTATGTTCTTTTTCGTGCTCAGGGAAATGTTTTAGCAACTGATCTAACGCCAAAAACCCCACTATTTCATCTCCTGAGGTTTGTAAAAATTCATACCGCATCGCCTGAGCGCCATCAATCCCTTCATAATACCTGACTTTCGGCTTTTCCGCTGATAAATTATAAATTGATTCAAGTTGAGGAAGAATCTTTTTAAAAAGATCTTTCACCTCTTCCGCTTCTTTTGTTTTTTTGTCACTTATCGCGCTTAAACCTTTTGGGTCTTCCGCGGCAAAATATGTTTTTTTATCTTTCTCTATCTGTGTCATCAACCCTCTTTTCATCAGGCCATCAATAATAAAATATGTCGTTGCTCGATTAATCCCTGCTTTTTTTGCCACATTCTGCACTGATGCGTATCCAAGCTCAAGGGCCGCCAGATATACTCGCGTTTCCTTTTCATTCAATCCAAATTTTTGCAGATCAAGTTCAAGCATACTATTACTCCTATAATACCCTACCTTTCTATATAAAAAAAGACGCCCCATCCTCTCATTGAGAGGATGGGGCGCATGTAATGAACAACTTTCTTTTTTCTTTCTACATAATACGCATGTTTACCATCCGGACCCCATCTTTCATTCCTCCTTTCACTTCAAATTTCCCTCTTTTCTACCTCTTGGCTCCCCACTTTTGAGCCAAGAGGCGGCTGGTCTCGGGATGTTACCAACCCATATCCATCACCTCCTTCTTTTCTTATTTTTTTTGACAAACCAACATCAGATAAGATGCCGCCATTGAAAGGATCAGGTTTTCTAACTTCATCCTGTCACCATCGCTCGCATAATGCATCTTTTTTAAAAAATCGAGTTCTTGCATCGCCCGATCTCTTGCCTTGACGACTTTCTTCCGTGAAAGACCTTTATTAAGCCAGCATTTATTGTTAAAGTCATTTAACAATTTGAGCCCTCTTAATAGTGTCTCAACATCCTCGATTGTTGCTAAATCGTCTAAATCCTTAGCGGATAATATCTTTACCGGGCCAATCCTCATGCCATCACCTCCTTTATTTAATGCCTGTTGGCTATTATTTTTTCAAAGGTCGTCTCACGGGAAACAGTATATCAGGCTATTGAAACTTTGTCAATACCCATTGGCACATATTTCAATATATTGTCAAAATGCCCCTGTTTTACAATGTTTTTAAGCTTTATAATGCGTTATCAAATACAAAAAACAGCTCTTTCTTTGTGAAAGAGCTGTTTAGGTAAAGATCACTCGTATTTTCCGCCCCTTCCGCTACGTCCTTTCACTTACTCATGATGTTTTTATTCTCCTATCTTACTTGGATATGTTGCAGAAATTTGTATCTTTTTTATCTGAGTAATATTATTTTTGATTTCTTGAGCCATAGCGTCCAAGGTAAGCGGATATTTGTGGAATATTTTACTCAACAGAGCAGCCTCATACCGATCCAAAAGAGGGATCCAAAAATGTACTAACCATTTTGATGGCAGAGCGGATGCGTTTTTAATAGAATTTCTGATATTGGCAAGAATATCAGCAAACTTAATAAGCAAAATTTCTTCATCAACCCGCGTTAAATGTTCTATGTAATCTTTGGTGTTATTATCTCCTTGCGTATTCGTCATCTCTTGAATGTAAAATAAGGCTTTTCCTCCCCACTGTCTCTCTATTTCCTCAGCGGAAGCATTAGTGTCTTCCAGTAAATCGTGACCAAGCGCGCCTAATAATAAATCATTTTTTATCATACCGCGTACTTCATTGTATTGCGCGATGTATTCTTCCAAGGTATGGGCGACGTTTACACTATGCTGCCACAATGGCAAACCGCTTTTATCAATTCTATCGCAAAAAAACTTTCTAACAAATTTTATTTCTTGTTCGTAATCCATTATCATTCCTCTTTCTCTTTGTTAAATATCTGCTGATAGTATTCGTTAAATACTTCTTCTCCTTCATTCATAGCGCCGTAATAATCATCACGACTATCATAGTGCGGGAGGGAATTATTGTATCGTGCTAGAAAAAAAGTAGAAATGCCTGTTGCTATTTTCCCGCAGCCGTCTGCGTAAGGGTGAATATTCTTGTTTAGTTCCAGCTCAATCCATTTTGCTAAATTCTTGGGGTCGAGACCCCCTCTGTCGGCTTCATTTATTTTTTCTAATAAATTACTGTAAAATGTTTCCATTTCCTTCTCCACTTCATCTGGATGAACTTTGCGTCCATACGGCACTTCGTGCGATCTAAAAGCGTTAGGTGCTCTTTTTTCTGATAGTTTATTATTTGCAAGATCGGCGATGTCGTTTACAAGTTTACGAATGTCATCTACTGTTTTAAATTGCTTTAGCTTGTTTTCCCAAATATATCGAGCAAGACCTGATATGTTTTCTTTTACTTGATTGGCCAGTTCTTCTCCTTCCAGATCTAATTTTTCTTTATCCTTACTTACTGATGTATCGGAAATCCCTTTTGCTGAACGGCTCATTGTTTCCATATTTTCAGAAAAACTTTGCTGAAAGCTTCGGAATAACGGATCTTTTTCAAAAAGATGTTCTTGAGTCATTGCTTTTTGTTGTGTTGTGGGACCATCCCCGGTAATTTTAATTTTGCTTTTTGAATTGCCGAGATATGCTATGCCTTCCGGTAATAAATCCTTCACATCATAGTCCTCATCTGTTTCAATCCAATACTTACCCTGATCATCTTTATTTATCCATACTTTATCTCCATTGGTTAAGTTGATAGGCGTACCCCATTTTTCATGAGTTTGCACCCCCTCTTCTTCCATAATCAGCTCTTTAATTTTAAGCAATTCTTCCGCTTGCTCTTTGGTGCTTGGCTTGAACTCAAGACGAATGCAACATTTTGCATCATCAGTGTCTTGAGACAGTAATGGTATCTTCAATGAAAGTCGCGGCTCATTGTTTTTTAGACGGATCCTACATCTGCCGGATTGATCATATGTATCAATAACATGATTCTGCCATTTTAAAACCTGGAAATTGGTTGCATCTACCATTTTGCGTTGTTCCTTTTCTACTTCAAATTCGTATCCAATGGTCGGCTCTTCAAAATGTATCTCTAAATCACCGTTATTCAGAGATTCTTGAGTCAGAATACCTTGAGCGAGAAGCTTTTCAACTGTCTTGTTGATTTTCTGAATTTGCTCTTGAGTGGCAACAAGTTTTTTCTCCCCTTTTTCCTCATTAACTTTATAATATGCCTCGCTTTTAAGTAATTCTGCGTCAGAAATGGTCCTTTCTTTTTCCATTTCAGCTATCTCTTCATCAGTATGCGTTTTTTGCGCTTCAGTAATTAGTTTTACTGATTCCGCCTGTTCAAAATTATGGTTTATTTTTTCAGACATATCGTTTATGTTATTCCAAAATTCATCAGTAGTCACATACAATTCATTACATTGAAGCAATATTACTATTGTACGCCTTGCGGTAAAAAATGAAAACAGCTTTTTCGTTTTGAAAAAGCTGTTTTTGCAGGGATCATTTATACCTCCTTTTTTAATGTTTTGAGAATCTGTGAAAGGCGGTCGCAAAGCTTTATTGTTTCCGCTGTTTTTATTTCTTTTTCACAGATAACTCTTATGTACGCTTCAATAACTGCCCCCGGATATTTTCGAAACAATCGCCTGTCAAAATCGGAATCCAACGATTGTTCAAATAAATCCATTACTTCTTTATCTGTTTTCATTATAGCGCTCCTTAAGCCCGCCTGTCCGCTTACGCGGATTCAGGTCTTTTGGCTTGCAAAACATCCCCGCCTTAATCTTCACTTGTGTAAAAACTAAGGCGGGGAGGCAAGCTTTTTAGCTTGCCTCTGCATTTGGGGTGATGGAGCGGGATTTTTTAAGAGATCTTCCTCAAAATTTCTTCGAGTTGGAACGGCGCGCGCACGTAGTCGTCGTAGTCGTGCGTTTCAAATCCGCACCTGACTATCTTTTGTTCCGGCGACGCGGACGACTTGATGTCGTTGTAGGTCGCCCGGCCTTCGCTTCCGGCTCCGATGTATTTCTCGGCGTAATCCCAGATGATGACTGCCTGCGGCTCCTCTTCAAGGAACTTCACGAGTGCCTCGTTATGAGAAGCTGTGACCGCCTCGAAGTCAAACAGCGAAACTGCTCTTGCGGTCGCACTGCGCAGCACCTCCGCCTCCGCAACGATCAAAACTTTCTTGTTCATATCATTTCCCTCCTTTCAGAATTTTTACGAGAGCGGCAACGGCCGTTTCCCAGTTTTTTGAATCCATGCCGAACGGCACGGGTCCATATGCGCTCCTACGGCCAAGCGCCACAATGACCTTTCGCAGATATTCCGCAAAATGATGGTCAATGTCAGAACACACCGCCACCGGTATTGTGCGCTCGATCGCTTCGACGACCACCGCAAGCCCGCACGGCGCAGTGGCGGTGTTTTTCGGATGGTCATAATCACTTTCAGGAAAATGAAGATCGGTTATCACTCCACTGATCTTTCCTTCAAGTGCTTTGAACATCCGCTCCGCGCCTGCAAGTGTTGGCGTTACGGCGCAGACAAACCCTGCATTGTGTACTGCAAGCTTCGCCTTCTCCTGCTCTTCCGGCAAATCCTCTACAACAAGAATGATGTTTTTCATTCTTCTCCCCCTTTGCGTTTAAAGCCCGTCGGCTATTTTTTAGGACTCTTTTTCAAATCCCTTCCAAAGATTTTAATGATTTAAAATCTTTGGAAGGGAGGCCACGTTTTTTGTGGCCCCAATGATTTTGTCTTGGTTCATCAACCAGAGGGCTCTGCTTCCCTTGGGCTCTCCATTTTACGAAACGGGGACAAAAGCGCCGTGCTTTTACGCGGATGCAATTTTCCGCAACTTTCAAGTTTTATCCCTCTATGATCCTTGAAAGAGATTTCCCGTTTATTTTTCATCGGTTAGGCGGGAGTCCGATTAGTCTCGGGGATTCTGTCCTTAGCTGATGCTCAGGTCAAGAAGATTTGAAAGATGCTTCTTGACACAAACACCATCGCCGGGATGATCAACCTCTATGAACGACTTGGAACCTTCAGGGTATGCCCATGAGTACTGGACATTCCGCTCGGCCAGTTTCCTGGTTACGTGGCGGACCCTGTCGGAACAAGTCGAACAGTGGTTATGCTCCAGAGCGATTTCCATCTGGACTTTATTCCCGGTCTCTATGATCGTGCGGGCATTTGACCAACCATCTACACGAACATAGTGCCTTTTGTTGCGAACTTCTGCGCTCGCGCTCATTCAATCACCTCCTTCTTTTAGCCCGCCTGTCCGCTTACGCGGATTCAGGTCTTCCGGCTTACAAAACATCCCCACCTTAATCTTCACTCGCGTAAAAACTAAGGCGGGGATCGATTCGTTTTTTGAATCGATCTGTTGGGGCGATGAAGCATGATCGGTGAGGAGGCCCTGGGTGCGCAATTCGTTGCGCACCTTTTCTACAAGCGGCCTATCCATCTCCCATGCCTCGGGGCGGAGGGGCTCTTCACATCTCTTGCAGTTTCCTAGTCTGCCGAGAAGCGCGAGCTGTATCCCCGCTGTTGGGGATTTTGCGGGACGATTTCTGTGCCCGCAACCACAGTGTATATAAAACGGTTTCCACATTCTCATACAAACCTCCGTAAACCAAGCGCGCCGTTACCGGTTCGCGTCTTACTGGCTCAATTCTTTTCCCCTTCACACCATTCAACATTCATTAAATGGTGTGAAGGGGAGACAACGATTGTTTGTTGTCCCCTATGTAAACCGCCCTGCGTTTATCGAGGGACGGATTGTATGCGCGAGATAGATGCGGTGGGAGCAATGCTGCCCGCTTTTCTCAAAAAGCCCCTTTTGATTACGTGGTGGGATTACCACAGCTTTGATAGAACTAATATCTATCATCGCTTTGCTTTTTGAGATGGCTTTCTATCCAAAAGCCAACATTTGCCACTGAAGTTTGCACCCCGACAAGAAACTTCCGGAAGCTTCTTGATCGCTCCCGATCATTCGATCGGTAAGGAGGCGTGAAGCCGACTTCAACCAGCTTCTGCTTTGCGCCATTGCTGCGCTTTGCTTCCCATAGGTTTGTGGCAAAGGGTATGTTTCATATCCCCTTTAATGCCTGCGCTTGATTACTTGATGTCGTAAGCATGAAAGGGGATATTAAGTTGTCAAAGGCCGCGAATCTGATCCTGCCCTCCAGAGAAGGGTGTGCGTGCTATTTCTGATGAGACGGGTCGGCTAAGCCGTACAATATGTTGTTTATCCGCTCAGACAGATTTTTTGCTGTGCACACCCTCTCTTTCCTGCTTAAATCTTCATCTTGTTGGCAACAGTATATCAAAATATGTTTTGCTTGTCAATACCCTTTGACACATTTTAATAGTGAAATGTCAAAAAGCCATCATTTAAGCCATTTTTCTAGTTATCTTTGCTGGTTATTTTGTTAGTTTTAGCTGGCAAAAACAAAAAGCGCCGGTTCACTGGCGCTTTTTGCTACATATTTCTACTTAACTATCTCATCCAGAGAATGTCGCGTAATGCGCCAAAGACGCTCGCCGAAAGAACATCAAAGATGCCTCTGCTTTGCGGCTGTATTTGTGTTCCTTCCATAGGAAGGCGAGGTGCCGTAGGATACTGCGACTCTATGGTTTTGAGCTGTTCCATCGCCTCCGGCGTCAATAACTGCTGGTATGTGGCAGGGTAATTCGGAAGATACGGTATCATTTGCCTTTCGGGAGCGTCATCTGCCCCTTCCGGCTTCACCCCCTCAAACCGCTCTGCTTGGCACGCCCCGTCTTTTGCGATTATGGCGCCGTCTCGTTTCGCATAACACGCGTTCGGGTACGTGCGGTTGTTTGCGCCGCATACCGGCCTAAATTCCTTCGTACACGCTTCACCGACCTCTCCTCTCTCTATTTCTCCTGTTAATCCATCCTGCGTCCTGAATAAAGGAATAGTTCGCTCAGACGAAGCATCGAAGTCCTCACACTCAAAATCCCATCGCCCATCCTTGCAGATCGGCCCCTTGCACCCCGCGGGTGTCGGCATTGCCGGACGCGGACCGCACTGGCGCATATTTTCGAGCTTGCCTTCATATCCTGCAGTTGCGCCGGGTTCAGTCTGCCGGAACAAATCTCCTGTGGGCAACCCGCCAACGCTCGGATTGAGCTTCGCGCACTCGTCGCGATGTTTTGGGTCAGAACAATACTTGATACACGCTTCCGGTCCTTGGCATCCGCCGGGGCCTTCAAGGAGTATTCCTTGCGTCATCATCTCTGGTTTACGAAACTGATCCTCAAGCTCTCTGAAATGTTCGAATTTTTCAAATCGCTCGTCTTCCATTTTTTTGAATCGTTCATCCATAATAGTTCCTTGCCCGCCGATCATCGGCCTGAGCACCTCGCCCGCGCGATGAATAAATTCGCGCAATTTCCCTTCAGCGTCTTCTTTATGCATTCCGCCCTGCTCCACCGCAAACGCGAGACATTCCTCCACCTGGGAAGGATCACTGCAATATATTTTACATTCCTGTTCCGATGTACACCCGCCAGGACCGCCCACTTCCATTACTTTTTTAGCAAGTTCCCGCCCTTGTTCCATTATTTTTATTTCTCCTTCAGAAATAAGCCTGTTTTCTTTTGCGAACGCGAAACATTCGTCCCGCTTTTCAGGATTCTCGCAGTATGCGCGACACGCTTCGCCTTTGCATCCGCCCGGACCTCCGCGTTGTTCGATCTCCTTGAATTTTTTCACCCGTTCCACCTCTCCCTCAGGAATTAAATTATTTTCCACCGCGAATTGAAAACACGCGTCGCGGTTCTCCGGTTTCTCGCAAAAATCCCTGCACTGTTCACCGCGACACCCGCCCGGGCCGGGCTTATTTCCTATCTTTCGCGCACGCTCCACCTCTTCTTTCGGCATCAAACCGTTTTCTTCCGCAAACGCAATACATGCTTCAAAATTGTCGGGATTGTCACAATAGGTCTTGCACTGCTCGCCCTTGCACCCGCCGGGGCCGACTTTCGGCATTTTCTTTACCCGCGCCGCCTCCTCGGGAGAAATAAGGCCGTGCTCTTCTCCAAATTTCACGCACTCCGTCATATTGTCAGGATTCTCGCAATACGCACGACACTCCTTCTCTTCTTTACACCCGCCGGGGCCGCCTTCTTCCATCACTTTCTTTGCGGCACGTATTTTTTCTTTCCCGATAAGATTATGCTTTTCCCCAAACGCAAGGCATTCGCCTTGATGCGCAGGATTCTCACAAAAGGCGCGGCATGCTCCCTCCGATTGGCATTGGCCGGGGCCGCCAAGCTCGCGGATAAGCCGTGCGCGCTCGCGCACCTCTTCTCCTTTTTTCACCTTGATATCATGTTTAGTCGCAAAACTTGCGCATTCCGTTTCGTTCGCGGAATCAGCGCAATATGCTTTGCACTCGTCTCCCGACGTACATCCGCCGGGACCAACTTTTGGAAGGTTTTTCACACGCTGTTCGTCTTCGCGAGACATAAGACCGTTCGCGCGCGCAAACGCCACGCACGCTTCTTTATTCGCAAGATCATCGCAATATGTTTTACACGCATTCTGATCGGCGCAATTTCCGAGCTCCGCAACGGGAAATGTGATAGTGATGACATCATCCGTCACGGGTGCTGCGATGTCTGAGGTTGCCGCCATCGTGACGAGCGACAAGCTTAAGGCAAACATGCCGCCTACGGTAAACGCAATGAATTTCTTTGCCATGATCATTGTGCAAATGGGTTAATTTTCACCGCATCAAACGGGTTTGCTGTTTCTGCGAACGGATTCGCCGCGCCGTCCGTAAATGGATTTGCCGCCTGTGCCGCTTCCGCTTCCGCCGCTTTTACCGCCGCGTCGG
>CAYHUB010000002.1:66052-69550 GCA_964359755.1 uncultured Candidatus Saccharibacteria bacterium | reverse complement strand
CAGGCGCGGGCGACGAGCTGGAGCCAGAAGTTTTTCCCGACGCTGCGATGGTACGCGTCGCTGGGCGTCCCGCACAAGTCGGGGAAAAACTCCTCCAGACGCGGCGTCCCGTCCCACGCGAGGCTGTCCAGCCAGGCCACTAGCGCATTGCGCGGGGCGCGGCGGCAATAGGCGGCGAGGGCGACGATGGCGAGGTCGGGCGTCACGCGCGCCAGGCCGAGCTGGCGCTGCCAGGCGACGACGAGTTCCGTCGTGTCGGTCTCCCGCCACTCGCGCGCGGACGCTCCGGTGAACAGCCGCTGGTGGAACGCATCGTACCAGAGCAGCGCGCGGCTGGGGGCGTGGCGCTCCAGCACGCGCATAACGTTGTCGAGGTTCGGGATCGGGTGGCCGCTGCCGGCGAGGGCGAGACCGAGATCCTGCCAGACGGCGAGGTAGGACGCGGGGCTGCCCGTCGTGTCCCCCGCATCGGCGGGCGCGACGCTAATGGAAGATACTTGGGTGTCATATCGCATCGCTTTACGCGCGCGCCGCATCGTTTTTTCCGATTCTTCGATGGCGCGCTCCGTTCCCTTTTTTAATACCAGCGCACAATATGTTGTATCTTTTGCAAACTCCTCGCGCGCGCTGCGGATCGGCTCTAAAAATACGTTCACGACCTCGGCAAGATCGGTTTTGAATTCCGCGTATCCTTTTCCTTCGTACATTGTTTCGATCGTCCTGATTTCTTTCCCCGAAAATAAATGATACATCATCAAAAGATTTGCGAGTGCCGGTTTTTTTTCTTTATCGTATACGATCTCTTTACCCGAGTCGGTCACCGCCGCCTTTATTTTCTTCACTACGGTGTCTGTGGAATCAGAAAGAAATACCGCATTCCCGCGCGACTTTGACATTTTCTGATCCGCATCAAGCCCCATAAGCCGCGGTACTTTTGACAAGAGCGCTTCTGGTTCCTTGAACGTTTCTCCATAGACGCGGTTGAACGCGCGCGCAACTTCTCTGGTCTGTTCAATGTGCGGGAGCTGATCTTCCCCCACCGGCACCAAGTCGGCATCAAACGCCAAAATATCAGCCGCCTGGGATACCGGAAAACTTAACATGCCCAGCGACATTTTCCCTTGTGCCGTCGCGCGCACCTCTTCCTTTACCGTCGGGTTTTGCTGTGCGCGAGAGACCGGCACGAGCATAGAAAAATACACGAACAGCTCGGCGAGCGCCGGCACTCTCGATTGGATAAAAATTGGTGATATGTCGGGGTTAATGCCGCACGCCAAATAATCAAGCAGGAGCCCGATGGTATTTTGCTCCACGTCCTTCGTGTCCAGCCGGTCGGTCAAATACTGAAAATCGGAAATGATGGTAAACACCTCATTGCCCTCGCTCTGCAGTTTCACCCTGTTTTGGATGGACCCGACATAATGCCCCAAATGAAGCGACCCTGTAGGCCTATCGCCCGTGAGAATTCGTTTTTTGGCCATACGCTAAAGGATAATTTTAACAAACTTTCTTTTTCCCGCCTGTATCACTTCTCCTCCAGTAAACACGATTTCCTTGCCCCAATCTTTTTCCACGGCGCCATTCACTTCCACGCCCCCTTGCTCTACCAAGCGCTTCGCATCGCTTTTGCTTACGGAAAGCTTCGCCTCAACAAGCAATTCAGAAAGCGTGATGGGGTTTTTGGAAAGCGCGTGCGCAGGCATATCCTCGGGCAGTTCTTTTTTGGAAAACACTTTCTCAAATGCTGTAGCCGCTTCTTCCGCGTCTTTTTGCGAGTGATACAGCGCGACGATCTTTTTGCCGAGCTCCATTTTAATATCGCGCGGGTTCGCGCCTTTTTCGATGCGCCGGTGATACGCATCGAGCTCGTCTTGCGATACGTCGGCGCACAGCCAGAAATATTTTAAGATAAGTTCGTCGTTTATCGCCATGATCTTGCCGAACATATCGCCAGGCTCGTCCACGATAGTGATGACATTCCCCCAGCTCGTGGACATTTTCCTGCCGTCCGTCCCTTCAAGCATCTGCGTCGTCAAAATGTCTTGCTCCGGCTGACCGTACTGCTTTTGAATGGCGCGTCCCGCTTTGACGTTAAACAGCTGATCAAACCCGCCGACCTCGACATCGGCCTGCACCGCAACGCTGTCATACCCCTGCATCAGCGGGTACAGCATTTCGCGCATGCTTACTTCTTCGCCTTTATCGATACGATCCTTAAAATTGCGCCGTGCCGCCATTTGCTGGAGCGAAAAGCTGTCGGCAAGCCGTGCGACCTCGCGGAAATCGAGTTTGCCAAGCCACTCGCTGTTATAGCGAATCTCGGCGTGCCGGATATCTACTATTTTCCCGAGTTGCTGTTCATAGGTGCGCATATTCTCTCCTATCTGCTGTTCGGTGAGCGTCGGGCGCTTAGAAAGCTTGTCGGACGGGTCGCCTATCGTCGCGGTAAAATCCCCGATAATAAGCACAATGGTGTGGCCAAGCTCTTGAAACGCTTTAAGCTTGCGCAAAGGAATAGCCCGTCCAAGATGGATCTTCGGTCCCGTCGGGTCAATGCCGAATTTTACCCGAAGTTTTTTGCCGGAACGCAACGCGGCCTCCAGATGCTCTTTTACCATGACATCTTCCACCCCGCGTTCAAGTATTTCTTTGATTTTTTGCTCATCTGTCATAAAAAGATGATATCAGTTTTTACCCGTATCGGCAACTTGCAGAAGACCCCTAAAAAGCAAAGGAGGAGCGAATGATATCGCTCCTCCTTTTTGTTTTTTACGGGTGCTCCACAGTAAGGGGCACTCCGCGCTTCTTGTGGGAAAGAAGTTTCACTTCGACAGTGGAGCGGTTACGTAGCATCATAACGCACTGCGCTGCCTCAATAAGCGTTTTCCTCTCATGCAGTTCATGGTCGGCTGCATGTTTTGGATGCGGAACGCTCCGAGTGATGTGCTGGTGATGGTAAATCACCTTTTTTCTTCCCTTCGTGTGCGCGGTACAGCAGACATAATACACTGTACTGACGCTGTTTAAGTTTAAAAAGGCCTGTTCGAATGCGCCCGTCATCATGCTATTCATGGGTGCAATCTCCACTCTTGTGCATTTATTCTTCATCACAAGATCGACGAAGCTGTCGAAATCCTCCGCCTTTTCAAACTTGAACCAAAATATTTCTGCTAATCTCTTTTTCATTCTCCTCTCCTTTGGTTTTTTATTTTTTTTAACGTGCTCTACAAGGCGCAATAATAACACAGCGAAGGGCAAATAGTCAAGCCCTCGCATAACTTCTTACTTTGGGTGCGCGTTGGAGGTATCGAACCTCCGGCCTTCACAATGTCAATGTGACGCTCTACCACTGAGCTAAACGCGCAAAACAAAAATAATTGTAGCAGATGCTCTTCTTTTTTGCCATCTCCTCTTACTCCTCAATGTACGATGTTGCGAGCTTCTTTTCTTTCGCAAACCGCTCAAATGCAAGCTGGATAAGCCGATCGATAAGCTCGG
>CAYHUB010000002.1:0-66042 GCA_964359755.1 uncultured Candidatus Saccharibacteria bacterium | reverse complement strand
ACTCGAACCTGGGACCGCGGAGATATAAGCTCCGTGCTCTAACCAACTGAGCTATAGGCGGACATTGTCTTGCAATCATCCTCGCTCGAAATTATAAGCTCCGTGCTCTGCCGTTGAGCTACACGCGCAAGCGCCCAAACACACACCGCGCTCATTCCTTCATCAGCGCCGCAAACTCATCTCTCTCTATCGTCTCCTTCTCAATGAGCCGTTTCGCGATAACATCAAGCTTCTTTCGGTTTGTTGCTATCACCTTCTGCGCGACGAGATGCGCATCATGAATATACTGGCGTATTTCTTTATCGATCTCAAACGCCGTCGTCTCGGAATAATTTCTGCTTTCGTGGATCTCCTTTCCCAAAAAGACAAGTTCTTCCTGGTGTCCAAACGTCATCGGGCCGAGTTTTTCCGACATGCCGAATTGCGTGACGAGCCGCCGCGCGAGCTCGGTCACCTTCTGGAGATCGTTGGACGCTCCTGTGGTCAGCTCATGAAACACTTCCTGCTCGGCCGTATATCCGGCAAGCATCACGGAAAGATCGCTCAGAAATTCGGTGCGCGTGTGCAAATGCCTGTCCTCTATCGGCAATTTCATCGTATACCCTCCCGCGCGCCCTCGCGAAATAATGGATATCTTATGCACGGGATCGGTACCCGGCAGCATTGCCGCCACAAGCGCATGCCCCGCTTCGTGATACGCGGTGATCTCTTTTTCCTTGGAAGAAAGAATATGGCTTTTGCGCTCGGGCCCGAGCAGTACCTTTTCGATCGATTCAAATAATTCATTCTGCGATACGATGGTTTTATTCCTGCGTGCCGCAAGGATCGCTCCCTCGTTCATGATATTGGCGAGATCGGCGCCCGAAAACCCGGGCGTGCGCTCAGCGATCTGCCGAAGCTTTACATCTTCCGCAAGCGGCTTCGTAAGCGCGTGGATCTTGAGGATCTGCTCGCGGTCGTTGATATCCGGCTCGTCCAGCACCACGCGCCGGTCAAACCGCCCCGGACGCAACAGCGCGGGATCTAAAATATCCGGCCGATTGGTTGCCGCCATCACGATAACGTTCGTTTCCCGCTCAAACCCGTCCATTTCCACCAGAATCTGGTTTAAGGTCTGCTCGCGCTCATCGTGCCCGCCGCCAAGCCCCGCGCCGCGGTGGCGCCCGATAGCATCAAGCTCGTCGATAAAAAGAATGGACGGCGCAGTTTGCTTTGCGGTCGCGAACGTATCCCGCACGCGCGACGCGCCCACACCCACGAACATCTCAACGAATTCGGAGCCTGAAATATGAAAGAATGGCACTTCCGCCTCCCCAGCGACCGCGCGCGCAAGCAATGTTTTGCCGGTGCCCGGAGGCCCCATAAGCAAAACGCCGCGCGGAATTTTTGCGCCGATATCAATGAATTTTTTCGGGTTCTTCAGAAAATCAATGATCTCATGCAATTCTTCCTTCGCTTCTTTCAACCCTGCGACATCGGCGAAGGTAACGCGCTCTCCTTTTCCCGCCATGCGCGCTTTTGTCTTGCTGAACGAGAACGCCTGCAGAGATCCTTTTTGCGCCTGGCGGAACATAAACCAAATAAGCACGCCGAGGAATATGAACGGCAGGAGAAACGGCAGGATCGCTCCAAGCCAAAAGAGCGCGCCTGACGGCTCCTGCATAGTGATATTCACCGAGCGAAGTTTTTCCGAATCCACGCCGTAATTTTTCAGCGACTCGGTGAGCGATGCTTCACTTTCTTTTTTTGTTGTTTCCTTCTTGTCGTCATTCAAAACCACCGAAAGATTGCTTCCCTCAACAATGATCTCTTTTACTATCCCCTCGTTCACCTGCGTCGCAAGCCGTGAAAGGGCGACTTCTTCCGCCGTTTCTGCCGGCGTGCGCACCAAAGAAAAAAGAGCGGAGATAACCGCAAAGAAAAGTACCGCATACAATAAGTTTTTCGTGAATATTTTCATCGTAGTATTCTACCCATATTTTCTTAAATAGACAACATAAGAGCCTATCCCAATAGGAACTTTCCTACTGCGCCACGCGATCTTCGGCTGAAAAATGAGAAACTCATGTCGCCTTGTCTCGACAAAGCTTCGCGAGTTTCTCATTTTTCCGCTTCGAAGCTATCGTGGCTCGTAACGGAGACCCTATTGGGATAGGCTCTGAACTGTAATAAAAATGCGTTTTCAAGCTCTCGCAGGAAAAACGCATTTTTGCTCTGATGCAAAGATTATTTCTACACTTTTTCTTCCGCGCTTTTTTCTTCGGTTGCTTCCGGCGCGGTGGCCGCTTCCTGTACTTTTGCTTTTGCCTTTCCGAACCCAAGCCCCATGCGGTGTTCTTTGCCGGAAACAGACTGCACATAAAAATCATATGTCTCTCCCACCGCGATCGTTTTTTTCATCTGCTCATCCGTGCCGAATTCCGAGATATGGCACAAGCCCTGAATGTCGCCGTCAACGCGCACAAACGCGCCAAAAGGATTTACTTTCACCACGGTGCCTTTTATTGCGTCCCCCTTCTTGAATTTCTCTTCCGCGTCTTTCCACGGATCGGCTTTCAGCGCCTTGATCGATAATGAGATCTTGTCGCTATCAAGCGAAATGATCTGCGCGCTCACTTTGTCGCCGACTTTGAATGTATCCGCGGGGTTTTCGATAAGCTGCCAATCAAGCTCGGAAATATGCACAAGCCCTTCAAGCTCGCTTGGCCCTTCGCCCGATGGCGCGCTCGGAGTGAATTTTACGAACACGCCGAAATTCACGACGCCCGAAACTTCTCCCGTAACGACATCCCCCACCTTATATATTGAAAGGATTTTTTTCAGATCGTTATCCTGCGCTTCTTTTTCAGACACGATCAGCTTTTCATCCGTCTGATTCACGTCGATGATCTTCACTTTGAATTTCTGCCCGACAAATTTCTGAAGCTCCGTAAGAATTTTTGATTTATCGCCTCCGTCCACGCGCGGATAATGCTTGGTCGCGAGCTGTGAAACCGGCATAAACGCGGGAATATTATTGATCTCCGCCAGCAACCCGCCTTTATTCACTTCTTTGATCTCCACCTCGATGACTTCGCCTGTGTCTTTTTTCTTAATAAGGTCATCCCACGCGAGCGTATAGCCGGCATCCTTCAATGAAAGCTCGATAAACCCGCGGTCATTTTCAAGCTCCACCACTTTCGCGGAGATCGCATCGCCGATATTCATCTTTTTGATGATGTCCGATGCTTCGCGATATTCCCGCCCATACACGATACCGGTGCCCAGCACGCCAAAATCGGCATAGAGTGTCAAACTCCCCTTATTCGCCACCGTCCCATTGATCACATCGCCCACTTTCGGCAGTTTTGATGCGCCCGATTTCAGCGCCTCTTCCATGATGGCTTTGATCTGTTGGTTCTGCACCTGATTTTGTTCTACAATGATATTCTGCATAATGCTTAAAGCAAGGTTCACTTTATCAGATTATGCCCGCGCACGCAAGCCCCTTTATGCAGCCATTGACTTTTCTGTCAGGAAATTGTATAATGTTGCCACAAAAGAGGCATACTGCCCTTTTCACATATACGAAGGAATCAAGACCTTTGACAATACAATAACCCAAAAAGGAGGAGGAAAAAATGCAGAATCTAATCTTCACACTCGCGCTGATATTGATCGGCGCAGGAACATTCGTATGGCTGTTTGTGCGGTTGGTACCGCCAAACATGCTTGCCATCCCTGTTTTTTTGGGAGGCAAGCGGCTTAACAGAGTCTTAACGGAGGGACTGCGTATTCTTCCCCCGTTCTGCTCGCTGATACTTCACTCGCTGAAACCGCGAGAAAGGGTTCCGTTTGAGTTTACCATGAACGTACTTGATGACCAGATACAATGCAAAGGTACGTTCGGCTTTCAGCTTTTACCGCCGGAAGAAATGAACAAACGCGGCCTGGCATGGATCAGCAGTGCATCGAACTATCTTTTGCTGTACGACAAACAACAGGAAAAGATAGAAACTGATGCAAAAGCGCGGATGGCGGAGATGCTTGATGAATTGCTCACGACCATACCCGCCGAATGCGCGCTTTCCAAAAAAATGAACGACGCGATCCAGCTTGCCATCGGGAAAGGGCTTAAATATAGCGTTCCCGACAATGGAAACAAAACGGCGGAGCAAAGGATCATCGCGATTGCCACCGTCTACCAAGAAGAGTTTAAGAAAAAGATGGAGGCGCGCAACATTGATACTTCAGATATCACGTTAATGATCCCTGAAGAAAGAAATCTGCCGGAACAAGACAACAATGTGCGCGGTCTTGAGCGGATATTTCTCGAGGATTACGGCGTTCTGCTCACCGTCAGCACGCTTGCGCTCGAGCCAAACCCCGAGACCGCGAAGGTGAGAAGCGAATTCCGTCAGCGCGACATCGAGCGGGAGATCGAGCGCCTCGACACCAACCTTGTGTTGGCAATGATCGAAGAGGTGAAGAAGAAAAATCCTTCCCTCAACGACAAAGAAGCGCGGGATCTCGTCATGGTGGTACAGGAGTACTACCAGAAGCCCGAGGCACAGCGCATTGATGTGAGCCTGACGGGGCTTGAAAATGTTCCGCCCGAAACGTTACTTGCTCTTAGCCAAATGGTGATGGCAGGAAAAGCGGTCACCGGCGGTAAAAAGAAAGGAGGTAAAAAGCTATGAACATATCGGATGACAAAGCTGTTAAGGTCGGCACGAAAATGTTCTGGTGGGGAATTACACTTCTCATTCTGCTTGCGATCTTCAAATTCGCGGACAAGGCGATATCGCGAGAAATCAGAGTATACCGCGAATCCCACGCCCCGAAGGGATTCATAGAAGGCGACTTATGGATCGCGAGAGGATCAACTGTTAAAAAGCCCGGGATTAAAACAAAAACTCGCCGCAGAGAAATGGCAGGAGGCAAAGATGTGGAGATCGTCACCCCCTGCGAGGTGATGTATCCATATATCACCTCGCTTGAGCCGGGCGAGAACGTCCAAATCAGGCACATTGATTTCGGCCCCGATTTCCCCACAAGGAATCGGTGTTCGTACGGTGCTAATGGCGCGAGTATCCCCATTTATGGCGAGCCGGGCAAAGTGACGCGCCCTAGGTTCCGCCATGATCTCCCCTTTCCCGATCTGCCTCCCGGGGTTATGGTTTTTATCATTCAGGATGCGCGTGGGAACATCGTGGCGCACGACTACATCAGGGAGGCGGGGGGCATTATCTACTTTAATAATCCGCTCACCGAAAAAGCCGAGGTGCACCTGCAGTATAACTATATGCAGGCGTTCCTCACCGATCCCGCCGCGAACGAACAGATCGGATGGGACGGATCCACCGCAACGTTTCATGCAACGCGGTTCCGTTCGGAGCCCCCAACAATGGAGGTCGAGAACCACTGACCTCCGCGATAACTAAACCCCTCGTTTTGCAAGTGCAAAACGAGGGGTTCTTTTTTTAAAAAATAACCTGCTTACAGTGTAAAAATAGATTTTGTAATAGCAATGATGCTAAACGCGAGCACCGCCACCGCAACGCCGATTATCGCCCACAAAAGTGTCGCGCGCGCGGTTTTAAGCTGGGCGGGCTCTCCTCTGGCGGTGATAAAAAGAAATCCGGCATACAACCCCATGACCACCGATACAAGCGCGATGCCCCACGAAAACCAGTTTACTACGCCTGTAATTTTGCCCGTAATCGTGTTTACATCTGCATAATCTGCACTGTTTGAATCTGTCGCTATGCCTGTTGTGGCACTATCAGTGATCTTCCCAAGTGTTGAATCGGGGGCGGCGGCAAAAACAATGGCCGGCGCGATCAATACCATGAATAACAGTACGATGTATGTTTTATATTTCATAGAAATTATAAATCAAAAATTGTTTTGGTTAATATGATAATGCTGAACGAAATGACCGCAACCGCAATGCCGATGACCGCCCACAGAAGCGTCTGGCGCGCCGTTGAGATCTGCGATGCTTCTCCTCTGGCGGTGATAAAAAGAAATCCGGCGTATAGGCCCATAACGACCGATGCAAGCGCAATAACCCATGCAAACCAGTTTACCAGCGTCGTAATTATTGTAACAAGTGTGTCTGCGTTGAGCACGGCACCCGTACTAATATTAACTTCTCCAACTCCCGCACCAACATCACTAATCTTGCCTATCGGATTATCCTGCGCCAACACGCCAAACGGCATGGCGATAGCAACGCCTACCACCATAAGTAAAACCATCTTCACACAGATATTTTTCATATACGTACAGTGTATCAAAACTATCGCAAAAAAGCACATCTCTTTATCCCCAACAACAAACTCCCGCCCTTACATGAAGCAAGGACGGGAGCGAGATGTCGGAGTAAAAAGAATTACAGAGAGAAAACCGATTTCGAGATCGCAACCAAGCTGAATGCGAGTACCGCCACTGCGATACCAACGATTGCGTAAAGCAAAATGCTTCGCGCTTTGGTGATCGAATCTGCATTGCCTGCCGCGGTAATAAACAAAACGCCCGCGTACAAGCCCATCAATACCGCCATCAAACCGACGAACCACGCTATCCAATTCACCAAGCCCATGATCTTTCCAACTAAAGAGGTGGTATCGGTGACCGATCCTGAGGTGCCAAGCGTGTCAGCGGTGAGCCCTGTAGGGGTGATCGCCTGACCGGGAGCCTGTGCAAATGCTACGCTTGCGAAAGAAAACGCAAATGCCACTACCATTACGAATGCTAAATATTTTTTCATAAAACGAAATAAAATTAGTTATTTTTCGACCTTTTTTACTCTCTTTACTATATCAAACTTATGGAAAACAGTATACGTACGGTATCCACAATAACAGCAAGCCCCCTCCAACGAGGGGGCTTGCGCGTATTCGAGAATAAAATTGAATTACAGAGAGAAAACCGATTTCGAGATCGCGACCAAGCTGAATGCGAGTACCGCCACTGCGATACCAACGATTGCGTAAAGCAAAATGCTTCGCGCTTTGGTGATCGAATCTGCATTGCCTGCCGCGGTAATAAACAAAACGCCCGCGTACAAGCCCATCAATACCGCCATCAAACCGACGAACCACGCTATCCAATTCACCAAGCCCATGATCTTTCCAACTAAAGAGGTGGTATCGGTGACCGATCCTGAGGTGCCAAGCGTGTCAGCGGTGAGCCCTGTAGGGGTGATCGCCTGACCGGGAGCCTGTGCAAATGCTACGCTTGCGAAAGAAAACGCAAATGCCACTACCATTACGAATGCTAAATATTTTTTCATAAAACGAAATAAAATTAGTTATTTTTCGACCTTTTTTACTCTCTTTACTATACTAAAAAAGCGATAAAAAGTCTATCCACAGAGGAAAACGAAATAGCTTCGTGCAATCTGCATCCTCCTGCAGAGATCACCCAAAAACGATGAGCGATTTCACGATTGCCTTAATACTGAACGCGGCGATAGAAACGACAACGCCGATAATCGTATACAAAAGGCCCCGCGATGCGTTCGCTACTTTTGCCGGATCCCCTTTCGCGGTGAGATACAGCGCGCCCGCGTACAGGCCCATCGCGACGGAGGTGATGGAAACAAACCAGGAAAACCAGTTAATAAGGTTGATAAACATCAGTACGATTGGATTTGTTTCCATATGTTATTTTGAATTACGAGATTGGTTTCCCGCTCAAGTAGTATCAGCCATCACCCCCCACCTCCTTCTTTAATCCTCTCACGCCCTTTATGTATATAATAATTATTGAAGGGCTGCGCTTCCGTTAAGATAAAAGAAAGAATTATAGGCGAGGGTGGCGCAGAAATATGCGCGGTAGTCTTATGCTTAGGAGATCCTATATCCCGAAGAACGTTTTTGTCAGCACGATAATGCTGAACGAAACGACCGCGACCGCGATGCCGATAATGGTAAAGGAAAACACTTTTGTCGCTTTGAGCACCTGCGCTGAATCGCCACGCGCGGTGAGGTAGAGCGCGCCGGCGTACAGGCCCATCGCGACGGAGGTGATAGAAACGAACCACGCGAACCAATTAACGAGTCCTGCGATCGTTGCTATGATGCTCGCGGTCGTTATTGACGTGGAGCACGCGGTAAAGGATGCAGATGATGCTCCTGTGATATCAACAATCACCCCAAGGATCCCCGGGGCAAGCAACAGCAATACCACTCCCGCGACAACGTATAACAGCGTTTTTCGCGCGGCAATCGCTTTCTGAGGCATCTGGCCGCCTATCATGAACAAAAATCCTACCACCAGCATCATCAGTACCGCAAGCGGCGGAAGGATTGTTGCGGAAAAAAACTCGATTACTTTGCACACAATAGCGGAAAACGATGTGGCTCCGGTGGGAGGTTCGAATATGGGACTAGGCGTTCCGGTTGGGCCCGGAGTAAATGGTTCCGCATACACCCCGGTAGCCAACGGAAAAAGAAACGCCAGCGCGACTGTGGCACATACAAAAAAAACAGCGCTTGAATTTTGAATTCTATGTTTCATGTTCCACGTTTCACGTTTCACGTTTCAAGGTTTAGATGTTGAGTATTGCCCTTGTTATCGCCACGATGCTGAAGGTCAGTACCGACACGCCTACGCCGATCGTAGTATAGATCAAATACCGGCGCGCGAGAATAAGCTTGCGCTCGTCGCCCATGGAGGTGATATAGAGATACGCCGCGCGCAGACCCGAGAGTACCGCAAGCAAAGCGATGATCCACGCCATCCATGAAAGCAGGGCGAGGATGATAGCGACAAGATCGCAATTGCCCGACGGCGTAATCGCCGTGCCGGTGAAGGTATACCCAAGTGTGTTGCAGGATGTGATGCCGGATAAGATCGCGCTGTTCGGCCCTGATGGCCCACTAACACATAACGGATGCGTGGGATTCAACGAACAGAAAGTATCGTAATTACCGTAATCGCACTCTCCCGTGATTGCGTTGTATACGGATCCCTGCGGACACCAGTTGTTCGAACAAAGAGGGTCTCCCTGCACGCATGGCGGCGGCGGCGGACACATTCCGTTTACGGGACACATCTGCCCATCGGGGCACAGCGTGCCCGGATCACATGGCGGCGGCGGCGGAGTGCACATACCGTTCCCGATGTTGGGAATACACATCCACCCTGTTTCGCATTTGTATTGCTGATTGCACACGCCGACCGTGAACGGAATCGAACAGAATTTTTCCGCGCTGGTCACCGCATCCTGGCACCGCACATAATGCGTGTTTCCCCCCGTTACAAGCCCCGACACAAAGGAGGAATGATTTGTGGTGCCGGTCGTAGTGAATGAAGTCATCGCGCTGTACAGATCAGCGCTATTGATCGAATATCGGCAGGTTGCATCCGCGGGGGTCGTCATGCTGATGGTCGTGCTCGGAGTTCCCGGAGTAAGCGCGCCGGTCGGCAACGCGTTCCCGCACACCGGCGGCTGGCATGTGCCGTTCACGCACTGAAATCCGCCAAAACACTGCAAATTTGAGGTGCAATCGTCTCCCACCCCGAATACTATCGAACACGCATTGGTGATTTTAGTTGGGTCAGCCGCATCTTGGCATTTTGCGTAATAGGTATTTGCACCCGTAAACAGACCTGTTACGTTCGTGCTATGACTTGTCGTACCGGTAGTGGTAAACGGCGCCATCGTTGCATACGGATCGGTCACTATCAAAGAGTAGCTGCATATCGCGTCTTGCGCGGTGGCAAGCCCAATCGTTGTCGAGGTCGTGCCGAAAGGAAGTTTGCCTGTGGGGGACGCGCCCGCGCACGCAGGGACCGTTGACGGGCACACCCCGCTAGCGGGGCACACCGCGCCGTTGGGGCATATCGTGCCCGGGATACACATGAGCGTATCGATCGTAAAATCAATCTGGCACATACCGGCAAGCACGCTTGATGATAGTTCCTGGCACAACACATAGTATGCGTAGGAACCGTCAATAAGACCGGTCAACTGCTGGCTGTGGCTTGTCGTGTTCGTGGTCGCAAACGGCATCATTGCGGTATACGCGGTGGCACTGTCGATTGAATATCTGCAATTTGAATCCGTGGAAGTGGTAAGGCCGAGATTCGCCATGGTGACATTCCACAGCGTTCCTGATGGCGTTGCGCCCGCGCACTGCGGCAGTACGCATACGTTTGCATCGCATATCAGCCCTGCGGTGCAGTCCATCGAGGTAGTACAAGTGGTCGTGCATTGCTCGCCGGTCGCGCAGTCGACATTTGCCTGACAGGCCGGATAGCATGTGCCGTTCAGACAGATATTATTCGCGGGACAATCAGCGTTCGTGTTGCACGAACTAAGCACGTTGCCGCTTGTATCCAAAAACCCGGGAAGTAATCCGTCGGGGTTCAGCGTGCACTGGACAAAGTCATCTCCGCCTGTGGCAGGTCTGGTCGCGCCCGGGCATGAAATAGCGCCCTCGGGATTCGGCTCATAAAAGCACCCGTTCCCTTTGTATTCGCATAGGCCCGTATCGCACACGGGGATCATAAGCGGCACGGTACTTGCCGCTTCGCACTGCGCGTTTGTCGTGCACGCTGTCGCGGTAGCTTTCGTGTACGTGCAATCAACGCTTCCGTCGAGATAGTAATAACATCCGTCAATTGAAGTACAGTTGTATTCCTTTCCCGCGGTGCCTTTGTCAACGACAAAACACCCTTCGGGAATGCCCGCCTGTGGCGATTTTTTTGACTTCTCGGCGTAGCGCGGCAAGCAATTGGTTTTTGTCGCCGGCGTCGTGGCGACGGCAAGCGAACTGTAATATTGGTAATATATGCACCCGGTGCCTCCTTCAAACGTATTCACGCAGTTGGCAACGCTGTTACTTGAATTAGGAATCGGTGTTCCGGTGGTGGGATAATAATTGTAATACAGACATCCGTTGATGCCTTCGCAGTTGTTGGGCGCGTCGGGCGTCGGCTGAGTGCACGCCTGCCCGTCCGACTGAACGCCCATCGGCATCGTCGGCATCGTGTCGGGCGTGGAGGTGACGTATAACCCCGTTACCCCTCCCTCCATGCCGGGGCCGTACGCGCAATCGTATATATATACGCATGCACCGGCGTTGCAAATGCCGTCGCTGTCCGCGCAATCGGCGGCGGTGGTACACGCCAATGAATTTTCGTATGAACAGCGGGCGTATCTGCACGAACCGCTCTCGCATACGCCTCCCATAATGCTTTCGGTGCAATCGGCATTGATTGCGCAGCTCCCCTGCTCCTCAACATAGCATTGCGCATCAACCCCGGAACCCGAAAGCGCACAAATGTTTTTCACCGCCGGGCAAACTCCGCTTGCGGGGCATGTCGAACCATCGGGGCACGTCGCGCTTACAAGCGGGTTACAAGTAACTGCTTCGGGGCATTTCCCGTCCAAAGGACACGCGACAGGATTGCCGGCGGCATCAGGAAGACACATATCGCCTGCGTTGCACGCGGCACCGAGGCACTGGTATCCTGTCCCGCAACTCGTATCCTCAAGACACGCATAGCACGCCGTAACGCCCTCTGTTTCCGTGGGACCGCATACCGGCGTTGATCCCGCACATACTCCTCCAGACCCCGATCCCGACGTGCATACGTATTGTTCGGTCACTAAAACACTCTTTGTTACGGCGGTGCTCGGTAAGCCTCCATTATCCGTCACGGTAAGCGTGATGGTATATGGCTTAGGAGTGGAATACAGGTGTGTTGCTTTCTCGCCGACCCCTGAAACCGTCCCGTCGCCCCAGTCCCAGCTGAAGGATGCGATATAGCCGCCTTGTAATTCATCCGGATCGTAGCTTGCCCCGTCGCCGCCGTCTACATTCACGCGCAGAGGCGACGCGCCGGTAAATGGCTCGGGCGCCGGAGGTACGCAGTTACTGTTATCCATATCGCACACTTTAAAGCCGGCGATAGGTGCCTGGTTTGGCGAAACAGTGATGGTTTGCGCATCGATATCGGTTACGTTTCCAACCGTGGTTATTCTCAACGCGATCGTATATGTTCCGTGCGCGGTATATTCGTTCGATGCAAGCATGCCCATACCATCGATATCAAATGTAACGCCGTCATAGCTCCAATCCCATTCATAGCTTGTTATCGTGCCTGAAGAAGCGCGTGCGTCCACGCTCACCGTGAGCGGGTCCGTCCCGCTGATCGGCGTGGGGGTGAAAGCAGCGATCACGGTATCGCCTCCGCCTCCGCCTCCACCTCCCGGACCTAATAACGCATTACAACTGTATTTATTGAGAAATGCCGAACCGCCATTAGATGCCTGATACCCAACGACATATACGTCATTAGAAGTAGTAGTGTGTCCCGAAACGGTTGAGTTGGTCTGCGCAATGCCATGCGCCATTTCGTTATACTCCGTCATACCTCCCTTATCGCCTTGATAAGGGAGGGTAGTGGGAGTCAACCCTTTAAGCACGCTGTGCCAGTGAATATCCATGGTGAGAGGAGAGAGTGGAGTACCCCACGTAGTGCTACAGTAACACTCACCGCCCATAACCGTTTTGTCCGCATCGCTTCTTAAAAACGTCGCCGATCCCTTCCAGTCCTTGGTGCCTACATTTGAATCATTGGTGTCTACTATCGCGGTAAATTCGGTTATTTCCGCAGGGACATCATTCCAATCAAAATCATAGAACATTCTTTTGCCGGCGGCTTCGGCCCAATGCCCGGGATCACCGCCCGTGCATCCAAACCCCACCCAAGTAGTAGTGTCACTACTGCCTGTGGGAAAAGTCGTAAGATACACGCGCGCCCTTGATCCATTTCTTTCATATACAAAAGCGATTTTACCGTTTGCGCATAAACTTAGCGGTCCCTTTGAAAAATCAGGGTAGGTAACAAGGGTCGTTTGATCCGTATAATATTCCGCCAAAAACGCGTCCTCATTGTTTGTTTGCTGGCGCCCTGTTACAAATATCCTCCCAGAATTTCCGACTACCACCCCCCTCCCCATGTCATTGGGAACGCCGGCGGAGTTGCGCACCTCGCCCCACGCAAGCGCTCCCGATGAATCATATTTTCTCAAAAAGGTATGCCCTCCATTTTCGCTGGTGTATCCCGTTACAAACACATTTCCGCTGCCATCCACGCTCACGCCATATCCTGTTTCGGTTTCATTCTCATCAGGTAAGGTAATCGTTGTGCCAAAAATAGTGATTGATATTGTATTCTGATACGTTTTAGACCACGACAGCGCGCCGCTTGTGGTATATTTCCCCACAAACATATCGGTATCTGTGGAAGACACTTGAACATACCCCGTCATATACACGGAAGAACCCGACACCGTAACGCCGAGCGCGGATGAATTATATGTAGCGCTGTAGATCACCGGGAACCCTGAAAGGAGCGATCCGGAAGAATTGTATGACAGCAATACCGCGTCAATGCCCGACCCTGATGCTTTTCCCCGATGTCCCGCTACATACACATTCCCCGCGGTATCAAGCGCGACCGCGCGCGCGACGGTCTGGGCGCCATATTCATATACCACTGTCCCGCCGGAACCGAATGATGTTACCAAAGATCCGGCTGAATCATACTTGCGTATAAATGCTTTTTCGTTCTGGCTTCCCACCACATATACGGCGCTTCCGTTTGGCGTTACCGCGATGCCATATCCCGATTCATTGCCCCCCGCATTATCATATACGGCAGACCATACCACATTGCCGGCTTGGTCGTATTTGATGACATACATATCCATGCTTGCCGTCGCAGGCGCGTATTGATCTCCGGTGATGTATGTATTATTACTGCTGTCCACGGCAACGCCATATCCGGTCGCGTACGCTTCATTTTGCAGGTCGTAGGTCGTCGTGCGTTCAAGACCGAAGTTTGGGCAGATAGACGGAAGAGTCGCGCTGGCGACATACCCCACTATTTTTAGCTTCCATCCGTGGTGAAATCCCGGAGCAAATACCATGTAATCAAATGTGCCTGTTGGGCTAAGAGGAAACACTCCTTGATTTGCCCATGCGATATCGTCGCCGTCGGAAGACGATATCCCGCGTAAAAGCGTGAGATTCATGGATGAGCTATTTTTACGGATTAATATATATCCATCCACATCAATAGCACCATCTGGTCCGTCCATCCCTCCTTCCGCTTGCAAAATAACAGCGGTTGCATTAGAGGGGATGATATCATTTGGATCAGTATAGGTGGTCCAGCCAGGAAGAGCGGTACCCTCATTGGAGCCGCTTATGGAATACCACGATGGTGTATAGCTGGCGACTTCGGTTGGGGCAATAAATCTGCGGTCGGTGGTATACCCCACTATCTTTATCTTCCATGTAACGCCATCAAGTCCAAGCCAGCCATCAAATCCCGGAGCCTCTATGGCGTATTGAAATTCCCCCCCTGAGCTGACAGGAAACACTCCTTGAGTTGCCCAAGCGGCACCGTCGCCTCCGCCAGATGCTCTTCCTCGTAAAAGCACGTATTGGGGAGACGTACCGTCTTTGCGAATCACGATGTGCGCATCCACGTCCCCTCCCCCATCAGTGCAACACATCGCTGCCTCAGCTTCCAAAATAACGCCGGTTGCGCTGGGAGGAATAACCCCGCCATCGTTGTTGTATGCTGTCCATGAAATGGCATCGGTGCCGCTACCGCTACCAATGAGAACGGGAGCTACAAATACAATGTCGGTGGTATACCCTATTATCTTTATCCTCCATCCCGAGTCAAGTCCCGGACTTTCTACGGCGTATTGAAATGTGCCGGTTGAACTGACAGGAAACACCCCTTGATTTACCCATGCAACATTGTCGCCTCCGGAAGATGCTCTCCCGCGTAAAAGCACGTACTCGGAAGACGTGCTATCTTTGCGAATTTTAATACGTCCGTCTACGTCCCCACCGGCACCATCGACACAACACATCCTTCCGTAAGCTTCCAAAATAACGCCGGTTGCGCTCGCAGGGATAGCTCCGCCTGTATTTGCATATGTCGTCCATGCGGTGACGCCGGCAGTACTAGAACTGGCAACATCAATTGGAAAAGGAATAAACACCGTGCTCGCGTGCGCATAGAACGGCATCGCGCCGAGTGCCGCGCCTGCGGCGACCAAAAACATGCTCGCGAGCGCGATGCGTATTTTTTTATTTTTTATTTTTGTTTTCCAGGTTTCAAATTTCATGGTTTCGGCATGCAAATATCAAACACATACGGAATGTTGTCGCGGACAAAATCAGCATTAATGAGGCACATGTAAGGGTCCGGACCCGACACAATAATCGGCGCACCCGTAATAAACGATATGGCTTGATCGGTGTCATTCACGATACCGCTCTCAAGATCGCGGCAGCGGACATAGTATGTGTGCGCTGACGCGGTCATACTTGCGAGGCCGGTCAGCGTGACCGAATGATCGAGTGTGCCGGTGCTTGTAAATGTTTTCATCGCGCTTGCATCATAGAGCGTGTTGCTGACTGTCGAATATTGGCACTCCGCGTTCACGTCTGTTTTCATGCTCATGATAACAGAAGCGGTTCCCGCGGGGAATGTGGCGGGCGATTGCTGGCTCATGGAGCCGTCGGTGCGCGAGAGGTAAAAATCAGAACGGAACGGGCCCTCGCCGCCCCCTTGCGCGGTGCAAAACTTCGAAGGACCGCAGATAGAGGAGGAACCGTAAAGAGCTATGCAGTCGGAGGTATGCGTACATTCGGCGGTGCACACATTCACTGAACTCGGAGGGGGAAGCACGGTCGCCGCAGAAACCGCGATCGTCTCGTAGGCGGTGTTGCTGCCGCCTTGATTATCAACCACCTTAAGCGAAAGTGCGTAGGTACCCGCGGTGGCGTAGGTATGCGACGACCCAACGCCGGTCGCGTTTGGCGAGCCGTCCCCCCAACTCCACGTATATTGCGCAATACTTCCGTCTGAATCGTAGCTTCCGCTTCCGTTGGCGGATATCGCAAACGGCGCGGTGCCCGATGTCGATGGCGTTATGACGATCAATGCCATCGGATTCATGTTTGCGGGAAACGCAATGACAAACGAGATAGGATAGCCGCTCGTGTTCGCATACCCTCCCGGCGTGTTCTGGCACCTCACGTAATACAAATACGATGAGCCGTTGGTAAGGCCTATAAGCGGTACCGTATGGTTTTTAAGATCGGAACTGGTGAAATTATTTGTCATAAGGTCAAACGTAGTATCGCTGTCTTGATTATATCGGCAATACGCATCGTCATCGGTGACCACGCTCATCGTTACTGATGTGGTACCTGCGGCAAGCACGCCTGAGGGCGATCCGTTTGAAATGATAGGAGGCGTCGTGTCGGGCAATGGGGAATCAACCTGAAACATATACGGAATACCTACTGGATTAGTATTGGGAATAGGCGCCGTATCGCGACATTTTACATAATAATAATACACGGTGCCGTCGGTCAGTTGTAAGGGTAGTTGCGGGATTAGTTTAGTATGGCTTGTCGTTCCCGTGGTGCTAAATGGCGTCATCAAGTCAAACGTGGTGTCGGTGTTTTCATTATATCGGCATGTTGCGTTTTCATTCGTAGTCCCTCCGAGCGTCGCAGACGTCGTACCCGCAAGAAGCGTCGAGCCGGGAGAATTGAATATAAATACCGGCGGCGTGGTGTCGGGTATTGCGGGCGTCGCGATAGTTACCGTGTTAGATTGCGTGGCGTTTCCCGCGCTATCATACGCCGACACGTAATAACTATACGAAGTGGAAGGTATGAGGCCCATATCTGAATATATCGTTGTAGCGCTCCCTGCCGTATATATGAGCGTGGTGTTGCGATACACGCGATACCCCGTAACGCCAACGTTGTCGGTGGATGCGGTCCAAGAAAGATCGATCTGCGTGGGAGAAAATACGACACCGCTAAGCGATGGCGCGGAAGGGGGCGTGGTGTCGGCCGGCGCGGGCGTGGTGTCGGAGTCGATATTGGAATATCCGCTGGTATTTCCTGCGCCGTCATACGCGCGCGCGCGATAGCTGTAACTCGTGGATGGCGCAAGACCGATGTTACTGTAACTTGCAATAGGAGAAGTGGCGATTTCGGCAAAACTCGCGCACCCCACTCCCATGCACCGTTCAATACGATACCCCGCAAGCCCCGACCCGCCCGTGTCGGTGGACGCAGTCCAGGTGAGGTTTATCTGGGACGTAGCAACCGCAAACGCGGCGAGATTGGTCGGGCTGGTTGGAGGGGTGGTGTCAGGGATGTTGACCGTGACGGTGCGCGATTGGCTTAAGGTGGTTGATCCCGTGCACGATAGCGTATAGGTCGTCGTGGTGGTGGGTGTTACCGTTTCTGAGCCGGAAGGAAGAGCTTTGGCACCGGACCACCCTCCCGTCGCGGTGCAGGTTGCCGCGTTTGTCACATTCCATGAAAGCGTTGCGGACTGGCCTAAATTAATAGAAGAAGGGGCGGTAAACGAAATAGTCGGTGGAATAACCGAGTAGGTGCAATTGTCAAATATTATTCTCTGAAAAAAATCGCTTCCGACATGAGCTCCGGTTCCATAATACGTACAGGTATAATAATCAGTGGTCGGATTTATATAATGTCGGCAATACAACTGGTTCGCCATGGTTTCCTCGCAGCGATAGAAGTTTCCCGAGGGAATCGAGGGTACCGGCGTATCACCGGTTGCCGTCCCGATAGCACAGGCAAATTGACCGTTTTTAGGGGTTGGGGGCGGAGATGCATCGTACTTCTGCCCGAGAAGATACGGTCCTGCACAATCTATCGGCGCCATATACGCGTACGCATAGTGCGCTCCGCAAAACAGAAAAAGTCCGGCTAGTGCGAACAAGAAGTAATATATACGGTACGAAAAAAGTTTTTCCATATTACTTTTTCATCAGCGTGTTGATCTTTGTATCGGCGCTTAAAATAGCCTGCTGAAGCGGCTGATCCCCCGTAACCTGCGCATCGATCATATCGGTAAACACCTGTTTGATCACTTGATCGTCGAGTTGGATCCATGATACCGCGGAAAGCGCCTGTTCGGCGAACATTTTTATCTGCGGATCTTCCTGTTGCGCGGCAATCACGCTCCGCAGGCTTCCCGGCCGCTGGGTGACCGAGGCATAATACGCGCTGATATTGTGCTGGGCAAGAAAATGTAGAAACTGCCATGCCGCGTCTTTGCTGGGAGAATTTTTATACACCGCATATCCCCAATAATCGGCGTAATTCTTTTTAATGGTGGCATTTTTTACCTGAGGAAACGGGGCGACCGCAAACCGCAGACGCGGAGACTTTCTCATAATGCTTTCTTTTGTGCTCGCATATCCCAGTATCATCGCCGCTTTTCCTTGCGCAAACATGGTTTCTGAATTTTCCAAAGAAGTACCCGACCAGCTGTAATTCGGACTTGTCTGTTTTGCAAACGATGTATAAAACTTAAGCGCTTTTTCTATGGGGATCAATCCTCCGCCGAGACTTTTGAAATTAATGCGGCCGGTGGCATCCGATAAAAGCGCCCCGTTTTGCAGCATGAGCGCCGTAAGGATGTCGCTCGAAAATACCACATTCTTTCCCCCGCCGAGCGCCGCTCCCGAAACAGCAATATCGCCGGATTGCTTGCGTTTTGTGAGCGCCTGAGAATATTTCGTGAATTCCTCCCAATCCTTCGGCGGAAACACGATGCCGGCGCTGTTGAACAGGTCAATGTTGTAATACAGCGCGAGCGTATCAGTATACAGAGGAACACCGAATAAGTTTTCTCCAAAAAGAAAATCCCTCTGCGCTACATCTACAAATTGCTCGCGAAATTCCGACGCAGGAAAGATTTCTTTCGGCGCGGCGGTAATAAGATCGCCGTAGCGATACAGCCACGTATGATGTACGCCGAATATGTCCGGCCCTTCGCCTCCGGCAAACGCGCGCAAAAGATCTTGTTCATACGTGCTTTCGGCCTTTTTATGATATGTTATCTCCATACCCGGGTTCTCCGCCTTGAATAATTTGGCGAGTTCGTTGTAGACGGAGGCATCGTCCGCTGTTCCCCACACGACCAACTTTGATTTTTTAATGGTCGCTTTATCAATGATCCGCAGGCCCGGCACCACGCCCGCCCACACAAGTACCCAAAATACCCCCACAAGAGCAAGTACCCCGCCGATAATGTATTTTACTTTACTCATGAAAAGCGTTTCTTACTACTTCTTTGTAAACAACATTCCAAAATGAAATGCGCCTGCTTCGATTTCTTTTTTAAACACGAATCCTTCCTGTATAATAAGTTTTTCTATTGCTTCTTTTTCCATGCGTAAATTGCGCATGGGTCCAAGTGGCGCTTCTTTCTCCCAATCCACGAATATCGCGATGCCGCCCGGCTTCAACGCCCGCATTGCTTCATGTAAAACCTCGGCGCGTTTCTCCGTTTGAAATAAAAGATTGGTCAGAAGGACCGCATCTTGAGACCCGTCGGCGCAGCCGCTCGCTCCTGAAACTTCCACGTTTCCTTTCACAAGAACGATGTTCAGCAATCCCCCGATGCGCGCTTTTGATCTCGTTGAGCTGAGCGCGGAATCCTGAATGTCGATCGCGCATACTTTTCCCTCCGGTCCGACAAGCTTTGCGGCGGCAAGCGCGAAATCTCCCTGGCCGCAGCCAAAATCGGCAACCTGCATTCCTTCGCCGATGCCCGATTGCGCAAGCACGAACGAAGGATTGAGAAATTTTACGCTGTGATGGGTTACAGAAGACATATTTCGTTTTTCGCTCTCCGCCTTTTGCGTTATAAACACACGATGGATGCCACCCGATCTCCTGTCGCAAGCCGCATCACCCGCACTCCCTGCGTTGCCCGCGCAAGCGCCGGTATCGACACAAGCTGGGTCCGTATCACTTGCCCTTTCTTGGAAATTGCGATAAGGTCTTCCTCTTCTTGTGAAATGAGCAATGATGCCACGAGCTTTCCTGTTTTTTCACTGACATTGTACGTTTTGATCCCCTGTCCTCCGCGGCCTTGCGCGCGATATTCGTCAAGCGCTGTCTTTTTCCCGAGCCCATTCTCCGAGATGACAAGCAGTTCAAATTCGCTTGCTCTCCCCGCAGGGATCACGTCGACGCCCACGACTTCATCCCCTCCTTTGAGCGTAATAGCGCGCACGCCGCCGGCAGTTCTTCCCATGGCGCGCACGTTCTTTTCATGAAACCGGATCGCCTTGCCGTTTTTGGTAAGGAGAATGATCTCGTCGCCGCCATGCGATATGCGCACCCATTTGAGCATATCACTTCCCTTAAGCGTGATAGCCTGCACGCCGGTGCTCCGCACGGTGATAAATTCAGACGCTTTCACTTTCTTAATGATACCATTTTTCGTCGCCATGATTAAGTGGATATCGCTTGCGGCGTCGCCTTTCCCTTTTTTACCCAACATCTCTTTGAGCGGCACCAGCGCGGTCACGGTGTCTTGCTGCTGGATATCGAGGATATTCGCGATCGCTTTTCCTTTTGATACGCGCGATGCTTCGGGCACTTCGTATACTTTCGTCTGGAAAACTTTTCCTCTGTTCGTAAAGAATAAAATGTTCGCGTGCGCGTTCGTCGAGAGCAGATGCTCCACGACATCTTCCTCTTTTGTTTCCATGCCGATGATCCCCTTTCCGCCTCTTCGCTGGGTGCGGTACATCGCGGGATTCACGCGCTTGATATATCCGCCGTACGATAGCGCGATCATGGTCTCTTCATCGGGGATAAGATCTTCTTCTTTAAACTCGGACACTTTTCCTTTTATGATCTTCGTGCGCCTCACGTCCGCGTATTTCTCTTTGATCTCTTCAAGTTCTTTTTTCACCACGCCGAGGATCTTTTTGGGGTCTTTCAAGAGGCCGCTCAGATATGCGATGAGTTTTTTCTTTTCTTCGAGCTCGTCTTCGATCTTTTTGCGCTCAAGCCCGGCGAGCGTCTGCAATTTCATTTCCAAGATCGCGGTTGCCTGAATTTCGGTGAGCGCAAATACGCGCACCAGGCTCACATGCGCGTCTTCTTTTGATGCTGACTTTTTAATGGTCGCGATGATCCGGTCGATATGGTCAAGCGCCTTTTTCAGCCCTTCGAGGATATGCGCGCGGTCTTTTGCCTTTCCGAGGTCATAGCGCGTTCTGCGCTCCACCACCTCTCTGCGATGCGCGATAAAATACTCAAGTACGGCCTTCAGCGACAGTACGGTCGGCTGAATGCCGTCCACGAGCGCGAGGATATTGCAGTGGAACGCCTTTTGAAGATCGGTAAGCTTATAGAGCTTGTTGAGTATCTTTTGCGGGAACGCGTCGTTTTTGAGATCAATGGCGATGCGCAGGCCGTCTTTGTCCGATTCGTCGCGGATATCTCTGATGCCTTCGATCGTTTTTTCACGAACGAGGTCGGCCATTTTCTCGATAAGCGACGATTTGTTCACCTGAAACGGTATCTCGCTGATAATGATCTGATGGTGCCCGCTTTTTGTTTCCGCGATCTCCGCTTTCCCGCGCACGGTAAGAGGCCCCCTGCCGGTGCTGTACACCGTCACGATATCGTCCTGATTGTACACGATGCCGCCTGTCGGAAAGTCCGGTCCTTTTACGAATTCAAGCAGCGCGGTGACATCCGCTTTCGGGTGGTCGATGAGGTGTATGGTGGCATCCACCAGCTCGCCGAGATTATGAGGAGGGATGTTTGTCGCCATACCCACCGCAATACCCGTCTGTCCGTTGAGCAACAGTTGGGGCACGCGCGCGGGAAGCACCTTCGGCTCTTTGCGCGTACCGTCATAGTTGTCGACAAAATCAACGGTTTCTTTTTCGATATCAAACAGCATTTCTTCCGCGACCGCGGTCATGCGCGCTTCGGTGTACCGCATTGCCGCGGGAGAATCGCCGTCCACCGAGCCGAAGTTCCCCTGCCCGTCCACCAGCGGATACCTCAGCGAAAAATCCTGCGCCATGCGCGCAAGCGCATCATACACCGCCATATCCCCGTGCGGATGATATTTACCGAGCACATCGCCGACGATGCGCGCGCACTTTAAAAATTTCACGTTGTGCCGAAGGCCGAGCTCGGACATCGCGTACAAGATCCTCCGGTGCACCGGCTTGCTTCCGTCCCGGACATCGGGCAGGGCGCGCATGACAATAACGGACATCGCATAATCAAGATACGACTCTTTCATTTCGTCGACGATCTCGCGCGGCTCAACGTTTCCTATAGAGAATTTTTGTTCTTCTTCTGCCATGAGTTCTTGTTTCTTGCATTATGAAATCACACCGCATTTTTACCACCACCACGCTCCATTCTTTCTTTAATCCTCTCACGCCCTTTTCTATAAATAGTATTGAAGGGCTGCGCTTCCGTTAAGATAAAAGAAAGAATGGAGCGTGGTGGTGGTCATACATTCAAACATTATTGACCCTGCACTCCCTTCATTCCCTCCACAATATCTTTTACATTCGCCATCACGCTTTCTTTAAGCCCGGGAAGATGAAACTCGCCCGGCAACCCGATGGTGTCCGCCGCGCTTTCGCTCAGCGAATGCGCAACGGAATTGCGAATGGAAAATACATACAGCGACACGACTACCGTGAAAAAGCCGATCATGGAAAAAAGAAATATCTTCCGCTTTACCGGCTCCGGCTTATACTTTAATTGCTGAAGAAAATGGATCATAATGCAAAGTAGTGTTATGCCACTGAAAGCGCTATAACCTTTGTTTCTTCCTGTGGAAGGTCCTTTTTCTTTATGGTTATTTTATCCACGGGTCCATCGCCATGCAAAACGCCCATCGCCTTCAAAAACGGCTCGACGCTTCCCAATGCAAGCGTGAGTCCGGGAACCTTATAATGCATCGGGATCACGATGCGCGGCTCTATCTTTCCCACCAGCGACGCCGCCGCTTCGGCATCAAGCATATGGATCTCTTCCTTCCCGATGCGATGCGTGCCACCCACCGGCACCATAAGCACGTCGATCTCGCCGATCTTCTCTAAAATAGCGTCCACCTGCTTAGGCGTGGCGTTATCAAGGTGGCACAGCGTCACGCCCTCCATAACGATCGTGTAAATCGTGGATTTTCGCACCGCTTTTGTTCCTTCATGAGCATGAAAAAACGAAAAGCCGTTAATCAGAACACCTTTCACCTCGTATTCCCCTTCGCCCGAGATCACAACACTGCCTTCGGGAGTCGTCATATCGCCGTCATTGCCATCGCCTGAAAGCAACACAACATCCGCCTTTCCTCGTGGCGGATTGAGCCCAACTCCTTTCCCAAATGGGCTTATGATAATAGTGGCATCGCCGCTTGAAACCTTAAAACACGCTTGACCGTACCATGTGATTTGCATGCCTCTTATGGTAGCAGGTTTTATGCAGGAAATCAATGGTAGAAATCAGAAAAATTGCCCTTTTAGGCATGCGCGGTATATAATGAATCTATGTGGAAAAAATTACTTATTGTAGGGGCGCTTTTTATGATAGCGGTTCCGCTCGTTGCGCTTGCCGCCGGTCTTGTTCCATGCGGACGAACCGGGGCTGATGCAACAGCTGAGCAAAAGAAACCGTGCTCTCTCTGTCATCTTTTCACACTTGGAGAGACCATTGCCACTGAGCTTACCACGATTATCGCTCCTTCGCTTGCAGTCCTTGCCTTTGCGATCGCGGGATTCAAAATACTCACCTCGGGCGGGTCGCCGGGCGCGCGTCAGGAAGGGATAAAAATAATCAGAAACACCATTATTGGTCTTCTGATCGTCTTTGGCGCATGGATCATCATTGATACGATCCTCACCTCCCTTGCAGGAACATTTTTTAATACATCCGGAGGTAAAATGCCGTGGAATAAAATCACCTGCTATTAGCAGGTATTGCCGTTACACGCCAAACAACTCACGGGTGTTCTGCGTTGTCCGCGTTGCAACTTCTTCAAACGACAATCCTTTGATATCCGCGATCCGTTGAGCCACATATTTTATATATGACGGCTCATTTCTTTTTCCGCGATGCGGCACCGGAGCAACGAACGGCGCGTCTGTTTCCACTAATATCTTTTCGAGCGGAACCCGCCGCACAAGCTCGTCGTAATCATGCGTGAACGTAAGCACGCCTGAAAACGAAAGGTAAAACCCGAGGTCCAAATAGTTCTCCGCGTCTTCTTTCGTCCCGGTGAAAAAGTGCATGACGCCGGGACAAGCGGGTAGCGAGTGGCGAGTGGCGAGAAGCAAAGCCAATAGATCATCGTGCGCGTCTCGGCAATGAATAATAAGCGGCTTCTTAATTTTTTGCGCCAGCTCAATGTGTTTGATAAAAAGCTCTTTTTGCTTTTCTTTTGCCCGCGCTTCGTTATTCGCCATCCTAAAATAATCAAGTCCTGTTTCCCCTATCGCCACTACTTTTTTGTCCTTCGCCAATTCTTCTATTGCCGGAAACTCACCTGCCTCCCCGCCATCATTGGGGTGCACGCCGACTGCCGCATACACGCCTTCGGGATAGGCGTGCGCGATTTCGACTGCTTTTTTGGAATATGGAGCGTCCGTCCCCACGTTGATCATCCAGATGTTTTCATCGAGGCACCGCCTGATCACCGCATCGCGGTCGTCATTAAAATCCTTGAAATTAACATGCGTATGCGAATCAAAAAGCATTGTTATTGTAGCTTCGGAAAAAGAGATATCGCCGGCTTTTGAAAGCACACTGCGACACCGGTATTACCGGCAAGCGCCGTGATATCCGCGCCGATCGCAATAGCGATTTTTTCTGCGGTCTCCGGAAGAAACGGCGCGAGCATATACGCGATAGCGGCAAAATTATGTGCAAGCTCCGTAAATACTGTATTCGCCTCTCTTGGGTCCCTTACAGCAAGATCCCACAGCTTTGCGTCTTCCACTGCTTTATTTGATTGTTCAACCAATGTCCATACTTGCTCAAGCGCGCGGTGAAGCTGAAACGCATTGATCGCGTTTTCATATTTTTGGTATGTTTCCTTTGCGTGCGCGGTAACTCCGTTTACCCTAATGCCTTTCACGGCCTCGGGGTGCGTGAGTGCAAGCGCCGTCACGCGCGAGACCAAATTACCGAGCCCGTTTTGCAGATCCGCCGTATACCGTTCTTCAAACCGCGCGAACGAAAAATCCCCGTCATCATCCGAAGGCATCTCGCGCAATACATAGTACCGCACCGGCTCTTTTCCGTATTTGGCGATTAGCTCCACGGGGTCAACCACATTCCCCAGCGACTTGGACATTTTCTGCCCTTCTATGGAAATATGCCCGTGCACCGCAAGCATCTTCGGCAGATTGTTTTCCAAGAATCCGCATGCGAGCAAAAACGCCGGCCACATCATCGCGTGAAAGCGCAGAATATCTTTTCCGATCACCTGTGCGTCAGGCGGCCATCGTTTGTTAAAATCACCTGTGCCGTAGCCCGCGCCCGATACATAATTTAAGAGCGCGTCCACCCATACGTAGATCAGCTGGCGTTCGTCACCCGGCACCGGGATCCCCCACTCCACGCTTTCTTTCGGCCGCGACACGCTGAAGTCGCGCACCCCTTCTTCGGAAAAAAGATTGAGCGCCTCTTTCTTGCGGAACTCGGGAACAATATGAATTACATTGTCGCGGATAAGCTGTTCAACCTTTTTCGCGTATTTTGAAAATTTGAAAAAATAATTCTCTTCTCGTACCGCCTGCGTTTCTTTTGTATGGATACGACAGCGTTTTTCATCATCTATTTCCGCTTCGCGCAAAAACGCCTCGCACCCGACGCAGTAGCGCCCTTCGTACTCTCCTTTATAGATATCGCCCGCGTCCGCCATTTTTCGCCACATATCAAGGACAACAGGCGTGTGTGTTGTTTGGTCGCTCGTGCGGATAAAATGATATTCGGAAACACCGAGCGCAAAGCAGAGCGCATCAAACCGAGCCGCTATCATATCGACGTACGCGCGCGGCGCCATAGCGTTTTTTGCCGCCGCTTCGGCTACTTTTTTACCGTGCTCATCGGTGCCGGTAAGCAAGAACACGTCTTCTCCCAAAAGACGGTGATATCGCGCAAGAACATCCGCCTGCACAAGCTCCATCGCATATCCGATATGCGGCGGAGCGTTTACATACGCAATGGACGTGGTCACATAGAATTTTTTTTGTTCTGCCATAATACTCCTTACAGTATCATATCTCTCTTATTCACAACAACCGCGCGAGACGCCTCCCAAGCGCTATGAAAGAATCTGCGCCGCAGTGATCGCGCAAAGCACGATCACAAATGCGATCGCCTTTTTCCAGTGGAATTGCTCTTTTAAGAAAAGCACCGCGGACACATATACCAACAACGGCTGAATAGAAAAAAGCAGTACCGTGTAAACAATCCCAAACTGCTGGAAACTGTAAAAATACAGCGTAATGGCAACTGCGGAAAGCGCTGCAGGGAGAAAAGAAGCCCTCATTGCCTGCGCCGGCAGCCGCACCGCATGCCTCGAAAACAACAGAAAGATCGCGACTGCGATCACGCCGGAGCGTATGGTTGCAAATGCCACAGGATGCCAATACAACAATAGTGTTTTTGCGATTACCGCCTCGATCGGCGCGGCAACCGCCGCCCATACTACAAACTCAAGCGTGCGCTTTGCAATCACAACCCGATGATGTTCCCAATGCGACCAAAAAACGGCACCCGTTGCAACAAGCGCGGCGGCAACCACAACCATATTGCGCTCATCGGAAAATAAAAAAAACGATACCAGTACCACGGGGATATAATGCAGGAGGTCGAGTGTTTGCACCTCACCCAGCCCGTCATCGTCAAGCGCGCGATAATAGGTGATCGACAACACAAGCATCACCGCCGCAGACGCCAAAAACAGCGCAAGCAGTTCTCCAGCAAAAAGCTCGGGGGGAAGCGGCGGGGAAAAGATCAAAAACAATACGACCATCGCGCCAAAATACACCGGATAGCCGAAACGAAGATAGGCGCGATAATCGACATTGTGAACCGATAGGATCATTTTATCGAAGGTAAGCGAGCCCGCCGATATGACCGCCGCAATAAGAGGAAAAAATGCGTTCATGCTTTTACTGGTGCAATTACTACGACAAATTCGCCGCGCATGTCGTCGGCTTTCAGCGCGGCAAGACACTCCCCCGGGGTGCCGCGATAGAGCGTTTCAAATTGTTTGGTGAGTTCTCGCGCAACCACGATGTTCCTCTCCTTCGCATGCTCGGCGAGCGCGGTAAGCGCCTTTTCTATTCTGTGTTTTGATTCGTACAACACCGCGGTTTCGCGTAGAGCCGCTACTTCTTCAAAAAATGTTTTCCTTCCTTTTTTATGCGGCGGAAATCCTAAAAATATAAACCGGTCCGTGGGAAACCCTGACACGGAGAGCGCGGCGAGCGCGGCATTCGCCCCGGGAATCGGAACGATCGTTACTTCGTCTCCCAATCGTTTAACGACTGCTTCAACAAGCAACCCTCCCGGGTCGGATATTCCCGGCGTTCCCGCATCGGAAACCAATGCCATGTTTTTCCCCGAGGCAAGCATATCTACGATGTATTCTGTCTTTGCCAGCTTACTGTGTTGATGATATGATTGAAGCGGTTTTTTGATGGCATACCGATCAAGCAGTTTTTTTGTCACGCGCGTATCTTCGCAGAGGATCAGATCAGCCTCCTGCAATATCCGCACAGCGCGGAAAGAAATATCTTCCAAATTCCCTATCGGCGTCGCTACGATAAATAAATGTGACATGATGTATTCTGAATTATGATCCTTGCTCCCCATATGCTCGCGGGTGCCGCGCTGGCAACCTCTCTCCATCAACCGGTTCTTCTTGCGCTTGGCGCTGTCGCACTCCACTATCTCCTTGATGCGCTTCCCCACTGGGAGTATGCCATCATGACATCAAAAAAAGCAACCGCATACAAGATCACGGCCGATATCGCCGCGGGGCTTTTCATTATCTTTTTTACGCTCCAGCGTTTTGACTCCGCAGAACAAGCGCTTATTGTGTGGGGTGCGTTTTTCGGCATTGTCCCCGACGGTCTTTTGGCGATCTATTTATTTTCACGCGGGAAATATCTTCGCCGCCACATGCAGTTTCATGCCTTCTGGCACGCACTCATTACGCCCATAGGAACCCGCCCGCCGTTATGGCTTGGCGCTATGACCGAAATCTTTGTCGTTGCCGCTTCTCTTTTCCTGCTCTTATACTGATCCCGCTTTTTTCTTCGCAAGATCATCCAATAGCTCGCCTCCTATCGTTGCAAGCGGCACCGCAATAAGCATGCCCATGATGCCGCCGAGCTTTGCGCCGACAAGCAGTGCGACGATGACCACCACCGGATTAAGCCCTGTGATCTTTTTTAAAAATAACGGGACCAGAACATGATTCTCGATCTGCTGCAGGGCGCCGTAAAAAAGAAGCGTAAGAAACGCGAGTACCGGCGAAACAAGGAACGCAACAGAAACGCCGACGAGCGCGGAAAACAGCGGTCCTGCGATCGGAATGATCTCAAAGATCCCCGCAACAAGCGCAAGCAGCAGTGCATACGGCACGCCGATCAGTGAAAGCCCGACAAACACGGTGACTCCCACGATACATCCGAGCAGAAGCTGGCCTTCGAGCCATTTCCCCAGCTTTATTTCCACGCGCCGCCACACGTCAAGAACATATTCCTCCTGCGCTTTGGGCGTCACGAGCCGTAAAAAATGCTCAACGCCTCGGCGTTGCATCGCGAGATAAAACGAGGTCACGATCACCATGCCAAACGCCACCACCCCGCCAAACACATCCACGGCGGCGGACAATGCGCCCGACGTTACACCGGTAATGCGCGCTTCAAGCCCCGTAGCGAATTCCTGCATGCTTCGCGCGTAATCGGGCGAAATGCCGCGCGTAGTACGAAAGATCTGTTTTGCCGCAACATCATAATAATCAGGAAGAAAGAGCACCAACTGCTTCACCTCCGTAAGGATTGGCGGGACAATAAAATACAGCACTGCGACAAGAAGCGCGACAAACCCAACATACACCAGCGCCACGCCTCCCATGCGGGGGATGTGGTATCGCTCAAAAAAGCTCGCCCACCGGTCAACAGTGGATGCGATAATGATCGCGAGAAACACTAAGGCGAGGATCTCTTTTACGGAATACATGAGCGCCAGCCCAAGCACAACGGCCGCCACCTTCATAATGGACGCAAACGTGATATCAATAGAATTTCTTGAAGGCGCTGTCATACTATTATTCGTATCCTACTCTTTTGCGGCGATTACGTAAATATTGACCCTGTCCTTTTTCACCGCAAAATACCCGCTCTCATAAAGCAGGAACCCCGCGCGGCGTACAAGCCGTTTTAGCGAAAACAAGGAAAAACAATGATAGTATCGCTGTGCCTGCACATCTCCTGTGCTGTCTTTCCAAGGCACGAATACATCAAAAAAATCAAGCTGCGACCGCCCGATGATTTTTTTAAGCGTTGCGCGCACGATCAGTCCGCGATACCCTTTCTGCCATAAATTCCACACGGTGATTATGAGCCGCCCCTCCGGCTTCATCACGCGCGCAAACTCACGAAGCAATTCTTTTCTCTTTTCTTCAGAAGGAATATGATGAAGCGCGGCAATCGAAAACACGCAGTCAAACGATGCGTCCGGAAATGGAAGGGTGTCGCCCGATGCTTCAATAAACTGCGCGGTTCCTTGCGCGATATCCTTCGCATGCCGCGTACGCGCATGTGCAATCAGCCCTCCCGACTGATCAATGCCCGTATACGCGATATTCTTTCCTTTGAACAGTTCAAAAAGGCGGCCGTTCCCGCATCCGAAGTCGAGTACCCTCTGTCCTTCCCGCGTATATTCTCCAAACCGCTCCAGCTCTTTCCATACATACCCGCGCGTCCGGTCAAAATCAGACGCGATGCGGTCATAGTCCGCTCTTGTCTTTTCTATGAGATAGTTGGCATACTGCTTGTGCATGCTTTCATCGTATCATCAATCCTAAAATGCCAACAACAGCTGAAAAAATAATCGTTGAGGCGTCTCGTAAAAAAAATCTCGATGAGGCCTCATTCGAGGCGATCAGACGCGCGCACGCCGCGGGCGGCACCGAAGGCCTCGCATCAAACATTGCGCTTTTTGCCGCATACGGAAAACTCCTCGACGCAAAAAAAATCAAACCGAATCCCCCGCTCGCGCGCATCATCGTAAAAAGAAAAGTGCGGACGCTTTCGGGTATTGCCGCAATCACCGTCATGACACCCAACGGCGCGTGCCCGGGCGCATGCGTCTTTTGCCCAACCGAGCGCGGCATGCCCAAAAGCTATCTGTCCAACGAGCCCGCGGTCATGCGCGCGATCGCCAACGAGTTCGACCCCTACCGGCAGGTCGCCAGCCGTCTTGCGGCGCTTAAAGCGCAGGGGCACGCGACCGACAAGATCGAAATTATCGTCATCGGCGGGACGTGGTCGTCCATCCCCCACCGCTTCCAAGAACAATTCATCGCGCGGCTGTATGAAGCATTGAACGAAAAAAATTCCGGGGGCAAAAAAACAAAATCATCGCTTGCGTCACTCCAGGAATACAACCGCAGACACGCTACGCATAAGCTCGTCGGGCTTACGCTTGAAACACGGCCCGATTGGGTGAACGAAGACGAAATAAAACGCATGCGCCACTATGGTTGCACGCGCGTGGAGCTTGGCGTGCAAAGCGTGTATGACGACGTTCTTGATATTTCCCAGCGCGGCCATCATATCGATGCGGTTGCGCACGCGACCGCCTTGCTCAAAAATGCGGGGTTTAAGATCAATTATCATATGATGCCCAACCTCCCGGGCTCTACTCCCGCGAAAGATGTCGCGATGTTCAAAAAGCTTTTTACCGACCCGCGTTTTCAACCCGATATGCTCAAGATCTATCCATGCATGGTTGTTAAAAATACAAAACTGTACCGCATGTGGCAAAAAGGCTTATACCGCCCGTACACCGACCGCCAGCTTATTTCTATTATCACCAGAGCAAAACAATATGTGCCGGAATACTGCCGTATCGTGCGGGTGATCCGCGATATTCCCGCGCCGAGCATCGCAGCGGGAAGCACCGCTTCAAATCTGCGCCAGGTCATTCACAAAAAAATGGCGGAACAAGGAATAGCGTGCCGCTGTATCAGGTGCAGAGAGATCAAAGACACCGTCGCACAAGCGCGCGATGTAAAATTAAAGCGAACGGATTATGATGCTTCGGGCGGCAAGGAAATTTTCCTGTCTTACGAAGACGTTAAAAACGATAAGCTTATCGCGCTCCTCCGTCTCCGTATCTCTCCTTCAGACACGCGGCCGCTTTTCGGCGCGCTCGAAGGCGCCGCGCTCATACGCGAGATACATACGTATGGCGAAGTGGTACCTCTGCTCAGGCAAAAAAATCATTCACGGGGAAAACAACATAAAGGACTCGGAAAAAAACTGCTCGCGGAAGCGGAAAACATCGCAAAAAAAGAGTTCGGGATGAAAAAAATGGCAGTGATCGCGGGTGCTGGCGTGCGCGGCTACTACGGTAAACTCGGCTATACGCTCAAAGACACCTATATGGTGAAATCGCTTTAGTGTGAGGGAAGTTTCCTCACCAGCGCGCAAAATTGATCGCCGCGGTCAAATTCGTTCTTAAAAATGCCGAAGCTCGCCGCTCCCGGCGACAACAGCACCACATCTCCTCTTTTTGCCTCGGCGCGCGCGATGGAGAGCGCGTCTTTCATACCGGTAACGATGCCGAGTATTTTATGGTACTTTATTTTCTCAAGCTCCTGCATAAGTTTTTCCGTCGCGGCACCCTTAAACAGCACAAGCTTTGGTGCGCGCTTTTTGATCGCGCGCGCAAGCTCGCGGTAATTGAGCTTCTTATCGGCGCCGCCCGCAAGCAGTATCACATTCTTGTGCGCGAGCACATCAAGCGCCGCGATCGCCGCTTCGGGCATGGTTGCCGTCGTGTCATTGTAATACGCAACTCCCCTCACCGTCCTCACCAATTCCATGCGCCCCGGAACCCCGCGAAATTCTTTGATTGTTTTTTGTATGGCATTCGGTGGCACGCCCATACACATCGCAACGCAGACGGCCGCCAGAACATTTTCGAGATTATGCGCGCCGAGAAGCTGAATATCCGAAACCGCGCATATGCGCGTTTTTTCAGTTCCCTGCGAAAAGAAAATTGATGTATCTTTTATGTACGCGCCATCACCGCGAAACGGTTTTTTTGAAAACCACAGCACGGTTGACTTCGCTTGTGCGACGCGTTTTTTGGTTTCCGCATTATCTCTATTGGCAATGCACCAATCATCGCTCTTCTGATATCTGAAAATTATTTCTTTATCCTTATAATACTCCCCGATATTTTTATATTTATTGAGATGCTCGGGAAACAGATTGGTGATCACCGCGACATGAGGGCTGATGCGCGACGTCTCAAACCCGTGCAGGCCAAAGCTTGAAAGTTCCGCCACCACCACATCGTCATTGTGTATCTTTTGCCATATCGCAAGCGGCGACACGCCGATATTACCGCACAGATGCGAGCGGTACTGCCGGCGTACCATCTCATTGATAAGCACCGCCGTGGTGCTTTTCCCTTTTGAGCCGGTCACCCCGACGATCATAGCGTCGCTTATCGCCAAAAACACGGTCCAGTCATCCCACACCGGCACGCCGTATTCTTTCGCGACGCGAAGATACGGAGAACTCTTGGGCACATCCGGATTTTTAATAATAAGGTCCGCTTGTATAAAATCCTGCTCACGGTGTTTTCCAAACACCATGCGCACATGGGGATATTTCTTGAGCTTTGTTATCGCAGATGCGAAAAAAGAAGCGGGCTTCATATCGGTGACAAGCACCCTTGATCCCGCCTTGGCAAAAAAAGCGGCGGCGGCAAAACCGCTCCCCTGTGCGTAGCTCCCGAGCCCCATGATCACCACTTTTTTGTTTTTGAATTCGCGTATCATTCTTTTACCTTACGGTGGCATGCCCCCACCCTCTTTTCTTTTTTTTATCTTAACGGAAGCGCAGCCCCTCAATAACTATTATACAAATAAAGGGCGTGAGTGGATTAAAAAAAGAAAAGAGGGTGGGGGCATGCCAAAACAGAATATAAATATTATACAATTATTTCTTCGCGCGTCATACCCGCGACCGCGTCAGCGATAAGCTTTTCGATTTCCAATTTCGTTTCGCATCGTTCCACCTCCTGTATGTTTGCCCGCGTTTCCGGGTGTTCCGGCACAAAAAGACTGCAGCAATCTTCGTACGGCTGCGCCGATATCGTAGCGGTACCGATAGCGGTTGCGGTCGTAATAATATCATCTTTATTCTCCCCGATAAGCGGGCGGAGAATCGGCATGGTCGTTGCGGCAGAAATCACTACGATATTTTCAAGCGTCTGGGATGCCACTTGCCCGAGCGAGTCGCCGGTCACAAGCGCCTTGCATTCTTCCTGGCCCGCAATACGCTCGGCGATGCGCATCATAAACCGCCGATACAACACCACCCGCAACCCTTCGGGAATATCAGCCGCACAGATCGTTTTTTGAATTTCCAAAAAAGGAACAGAGAGCAAGATTGACCGATGCTGGAATTTTGTAAGAACCTTCACAATCTCCCGCACATTTTCCTGAGACGCCTGCAATGTGTGCGGATAGCTGTGAAAATGAAGGAATATGACCTCGCACCCCCTTCGCATCATTTTCCATGATGCCACCGGAGAATCAAAGCCGGAAGAAAGAAGCGAGAGTACTTTTCCGGAAGACCCTACCGGCAGGCCGCCGCACCCTTTTTCTTTTTCGACATAGAAAAAAATGTTTTTCCCGACGATCTCAATGCGGCAGTTGAGATCGGGGCTTTCCAGCTTCACGCGCTTGCCCAGTCTTGTTACGATGAGCGCGCCGAGCTGTTCATTGATCTCTTGTGAGTTGAGCGGAAACTGCTTATCCGCCCTCCGCGCGGTCACGCGGAATGTCGTAAATTCACGCGCGGCAAGCGCGCCAAGCACCTCCTCGCACAACAGTGAAAAATCGTACGCAAGCAGAGATGCAAACGAGAAATTGGCAATACCGCACACCGTGCGGATGCATGAGCGCACCTCTTCTTCATCCGCGCGCTCCGTCAGCCGGACCATGATTCTCCCGTAGCACATTTCACACGTCGTATACGCGTCTTTCGGAAGCGCTTTTTTTATGTTGTTGTGCAGTATCCGTTCAAAAAAGGGGCGATTTGCCCCTTTTAACGACATCTCGTGATAATGGATAAGTAAAACTTTTTGCACTGTTATTCATTGAGCTTTTTTTCTATCCTCTCAAGCCGCTCCATAATCTCATCAATGCCAAGTTCGTCTTTAATACCTTCAAGCAAACCATCTTCGTTCGGCGCCGTCTTCATCGCGTGTTCTTTCATGAAAAATGACACAATGGTCGCAATGAGGATGCTGAACACGGCAAACCCGATCGTCATAAGCGCAACGCCTACTACGCGCGCGCCTGTGGTCGCCACATAACTATTGTTGCCGGCGGTGGTAAGAAACGTGATCGCCCACCATGTCGCATCAGCGAATGTCTTGATCTCCGAGACAGGAGATTGCTGCTCGAAGAAAAGAGCGAGGTCCGCGCCGACAAGCGTCACTACCGTCACGAAAATAACGTAGTACAAAAAATTGATTCCGAGCGAACCGAACGCGCGCAGGACCCTTTCAGAAAGAAACATGATGGGAAAGCGCATAAACCGGAACACTTTAAACGTCCGAAATGCAGGCGTGAACACCACCAGCACATCGATCCAATTTTCTTTCAAATACCCTATTTTATTCTTTGAAAGAATAAGACGTGATGAAAACTCAACAGTGAACACCGCCCACAAAATGAAGTAATACGACGTGAAATACAGTTCTACGTCTGATGAAAGCGTTGTAAAAAACTCCGCAAAGATCATCGGTAAAAGAGGCACCGACAAAAACCACAGGATCAGATCTGCTTTATTCGCGGTCACTGAAAGCGTTTTTTCAACCTTGTTATTCATTTATTTTCCAGATATATCCGCTTGATCATACCCCCCTGCTCTATGAGGCGCGCAATATCTTTTCCTTCCGTTACATATCCGAACACCGCGTATTTGCCGTTCAAAAACGACTGTTCGCCGAGCGTGATATAAAACTGCGAGCTCGCCGAATTAGGATCATTTGAGCGCGCCATGGCAAGTGCTCCGTCGCTATGCGGAAGCGCAACCGGACACGCCACCTCTTTGCCTTCGTTCATAGTGCCGTCTTGGCACTTGATTTCAAGTGGGACATTCATGCCCGACCCCCCCGTACCGTCTCCTTTCGGGTCGCCTCCTTGGATCACGAAACCGGGTACCACGCGGTGAAACACAAGTCCGTCGTAAAACTTTTTCCCGGCAAGCCCGGTAAAATTCGCGACGGTTTTTGGCGCCGCGTCTGCGCGAAGCTCCGCTTTTATAATTCCCTTATCTGTTTCGATAACGACGATGTTTCCTGTTTTTTCCATAGGAGGAGGCGTGGTGCGGTACATAAAATAATAAATGCCCGAGCCGGCGACCGCAACCAGCACAAGCAATGAAATGATATTATTGGGTTTCATATATTTCTACATTATTTTCTACCATAATTGCATGCGTACTTGCAAACCCCAAAGGAACTTCAAGCACTACGTCAACGGGCGACGGAGCGGTGATAATGGCAGGTGTTGTGCCGTCATATACGGGAAGCGATGACACGCCCGCCACCGTACCGCCTGACATCCACACCACATCAATGGGGAATTTCATGTCTTTGTTCCAAAATGAATATGCCTCTTCGTGATCGAATATAAATACCATTCCTTCGCTCTCGGGAAGCCCGTCTCTTCCTGAAAGTCCTTGCTGTCGCTTTGCATCGCTTCGCATCACCTCGGCGATAACGCGGGCATTATTCATGCGTACTTCTATTTTCGCATCGTCCTTCACGTTACGAAGTTGTTCCCATGCGATCGCCTGTATTTTTTGTGCGGATGGCGGCATCGTTACCTGCTTGATCTCAACCATCTCCTTCCGGACAGTATAAAAAAACGTCAGCATCACTGCTCCGAGAACCACCAGCAACAACAAAAATGTTTTTATCGCTTTTGCGTCATTTCCGGTCATAGAGCATATTGCGTATTTCTTCTATTACGATGCTTTCTTCGTTCCATGAAACGCTTTCGGTACCGATCATAAGCGTCTGTTCGGTGCCTTTCCCTAAGAATAAAACAATATCATTCCATCGCGCCATTCCCAGCGCGGTTCTGATCGCTTCCCGCCTATTGGAAATAACCTCCACTTTTCCTTTAAATGCTTCACTGTCAATGCCTTTTTGAATCTCCGCGCAAATCTCCTCTACGTCTTCTTCATACGGGTCGTCCGCGGTAAGAATAATATGGTCTGCGGCGCGCGCGGCAATCTTTCCAAGCTCCGGCCGTTTCCATTTATCCCTTCCCCCGCCCGCGGAACCAAACACCGCAATAATCCTCCCGTGCGGATCTTTCAACTGCCTCATCACCGCAAACACGCCTTCAAACGAACTGGGCGTATGCGCGAAATCAATGATCGCGGTAAACCTCTGTCCTTCCCGTATGAATTTCATCCTTCCCGGGATCTCTTCTATTTTTGCAAGAGCTGAAGCGGCAACGGAAAACGCTACTCCGAGGCTTTTTGCCGTCACTGCGGCGCACAGCGCGTTTTCCACGTTGAATTGCCCGAGCAAATGCATGCGAAATTTCGTAGTTTCCACATCAAAACTCACCCCTTCGGACCCCGCGTCCACCGCTGATGCCGACACGCACGTATGATTCGCGCTCGGCGGCATCACGCACGTTCCTTGCGCGCTGAATCCGTATGTTGTATCGGCAGGAAACTGTAAGAAATAATGCCCGTGCTCATTATCCGTATTTACCACGGCTATTTTTTCAATCCTATTCCCATTGATTGTTTTTTTCTTCGCATGCGCGAGCGCTTCAAAAAGCTTTCCTTTCGCCTTTTTATAATTTTCAAACCCGCCATGCGCCTCGATATGCTCCGGCGTGAGATTGGTAAACACCGCGACGTCGAAATGAATGAACCGATGGCGATGCTGTTTGATGCCTTCCGATGTCGTTTCAATGATCACATGCGTACATCGCGCGTTCTTTGCCTGATATAAAAACTGCTGAAGCTTAAACCTCCCCGCCATGGTCATGTGGTACGGGTTCAGCCATTCGTTCTCGTTGATCTTAAACATCAACGAAGAAGACACGGCGACTTTTATACCGGCCTCTTCAAGGATTTTGGCAAGCATAAATACTACGCTCGACTTCCCCTTCGTACCTGTTACCCCGATCACCACCATTGATGCGGAAGGAAACCAATACCGCAGCGCGGCGCAATACGCGAGTGAAAGATGATACGCCGAAAGTATAAATCCGGGAGTAAGTTTTTTTACGATCTTTTTAACCATGAACGAATAGGTGACGCTTTTTTCACACCTCTATATATAATATACCATAGCGGGCGAAGCGTGAAATCGTATGCGCCGGGGCGTTCAACCACGTTGCCGCCAAACCCGAGCTTAAACCGAGAAAATCCTCCCCATTTCCTCTTTATTTCATCGGATGACCGCTCGGTCGCCACTCCCCACAGGTCATATTCCGCATATCCCGCCTGTTTCGCGTATTTCATGATCTCAAAATGTAGCGCATAGGGCGCCATAACGTTTTTCTGCGCGGCGTCCGAAGCGCCGTGCAGATACGTCGCGCGGCGTCCGAAAAATACCACGAGCGCGGAAGCGATCACTGCCCCCTCATGCTGCGCGAAAAACAATCGCGCGAAACATGCGTTGTTCATCGCCGCTTTTTCGTGCGGTACAAGCGTTTCAAGCATCGTCCGGTAATACTGCCCGTCATGCGCACGAAACCGATGCCGCGCCGCCGTAGCGGAAAGCAAGGAGAGAAAGATCTCCGGATCAAGCTTTGTTTGATCGTCGGGACTTATGATCTTTACTCCGTGCCGCTCTGCGATTTTAATGTTATAGCGCGTTTTCGGTTTCATCTGCGAAAGCATCTCTTCTTCGGAAAGTGTGCAATCAATGATCACCGTTTCCTGCGGTTGCGATGCCGCGCTCTGCGTTCCAATATCTGCAAACATGTTTCCCGCCTCCATCTCCTCCGGCTCAATTTTTATAAAAATCACTTCTTTCCCTGCGCTGAGGGAAAACTTCTCATGAAAGAAGCGGATTATTTTTTCTTTTTCTTGTACAGTTTCTGCGATCACCGGACCATACGGCACATACCAATACGCTTTACGAAACGGAAGCGTATGAAAAATTGCGTTCGCACACAACACTATGACGCCATCTTTTTTTATCACGATGCGCGCGACCGTATTGCCTGCTTTTTCCTGAAAGCCGGACCATTCAAACGACTGCAAAAAACTGCCGCTGTGGCGGACAATAAATTCATTCCATTCTTCGCGCGCTATCGCGGGATTAAAAAGAAATTCCATATAGCAATCCGCTTGTCATACTCTATCCTCTCTCCCAATTCTTTCTTTAATCCTCTCACGCCCTTATATAAAAACTAATGAAGGGCTGCGCTTCCGTTAAGATAAAAGAAAGAATTGGGAGAGAGGATAGAGTACAAAAATATCATTTCGTAATCCACGGCTATTTACTTCCCTAATTTTTTCAACGCCTCTTTGATCCGCAAATCGGTCCGGTCAATTTCTTTGGGAATATTTTTGAGCGCTTCTCTCGCATCGCGTGCGCTCCACCCGAGCGCCACAAGCGCATCGATTGCATCCGCGTCCGCCGATGCGCCCGCGTCATGCATCGCAAAACTCACTTTCGCTATTTTTTCATGCAGTTCAAGCACGATCTTTTGCGCGCTTTTGAGACCCACGCCCGACACCTTGGTAAGAAACTTCACGTCTTCGCGCGCGATTGCCCCCGCAAGCACGCTTGGACTTTCCGTAGAAATGATCGCAAGGGCCACCTTCGGCCCGATGCCCGAAATCGTAATGAACAGCTCGAAAAGCTCAAGCGCCGACCGGTCTAAAAAGCCGTATAATTCAAGCGCATCCTCCCTTACTTGCAGATGGGTAAACGCTTTGACGGTGTCCCCGGTGAGTGCTATGGTATTTAAATCTCCACCGGAAAAAAACACCTTGTAGCCGACGCCGTTCACAAGGATTATTGCGTTCTTTTCGTTCTTCGCGATCGCTGTTCCCTCAAGATAAGAGATCATAAGGCTTGAAACATGAATCTTGAAACGTAAAACAGAAGGGATGCGCTAAAAATAGTTTTCATATTTCACACTTCACGACTTCCATCATATCTCACTTTCACTTCTTTCTCAAACGCTTTTTTATGGTATCCTTTTCCCCATGTTCCATGCCAACTCAATGATAGGCATGATCGTTTTAACTACTTCTTCGGATGTGATGATGATTAAAAATGGATTTTTGTTAAAAGAAGCGATGCTTAATTTATTACCGTACAGAGCAAAGTCGACATTATAATCTTTCAGTTCCGGCACTATTCTCCCCTGCACCTTGTCGGTTATTTCCATAAATTCCTTTATGATCGCAATGTCTTCCGTCGTACCTGAAATCAAATTTCTGCTCGTTAATTTAATAATATTTTTTTTGTAATATTTTTTCCAATCGGTAAGAATTTTTGGAAAGAAATTTTCTATTCTTGATAAACTCGTGATAAAAAAAGCGTCGCTATAATTATTTACCTCATTGTAAGCGTTGAGTATCCCCTCTTTTGTATCATAATAAGATATGACGGGGCGGACATTGCTTTTGTGAGATAACGTTTTCATGACCGGAACCATATCAAAGAAATTTTTTGCCACCGCTTGAAGCTTGAGCGATATAACGGCGGGGTCGATAGCCTGGTATGTATTTATTTTACAATGCGGCACTTCATTGGCATATCCTCTTTTAAATAGGCCTTCTAAAATAACATAAATAATGGGTCTTTTTAATCCTGTTATTTTTGAAATTTCATTAATAGTTCCCTGCCCAAGCTCCAATAAGGCCAAATACACCTTGGATTCTTTCTGCGAGAGCCCCGACTCTTCTATAAGATTTAATAAAACCTGATCTTGATTCATAGATAAAACGTAACAATCTTTTTATAAATTGTCAATCTTTTTGAAAAAATACTTCTTCTTTTGGCTAAAGTAAGCGAAATTATTATACTATTTTGTTTATTTTATTGACGTTTTTAAAGACTATAGTAGTATCCCGGTACATTGCTGTTTAACAACTTACAGGGAGGGTAAAAATGAAGAAGAAAGCAAAGAGGGTTCAACACACGGAATGGGCAGATCCGTGTGAAATGGTCGATACGGAATATGGCATGATTTGTATGAAACGCTGGCTGGAAAAAGAGAAGGATAGGATAGAAAAAGCAAAAGGAAGGAAAGCGGAAATAAGAAGTTACGGGAAGAAAGGAAAGGTCGCTCTTTTCGTAAACGAGGTGCTATAAATTACAAAAAACTTAAAAGGATGCGAATACGCATCCTTTTATTTTTTAAGCCCAATACTCGCGTGCATTTATCACAATACTACGGCGGTAGCTTATCTTTTCATTACAGCTATAATGCTATATTCTACAATTCTATGCTTCTTTTTAAGATCCACTCGGATTTCACTCCCGCCGGCGATCAGCCCGACGCGATTGCCGCGCTTGCAGACGGCGTTGAGGCGGGCGCCACGCACCAAACGCTTGTGGGCGTTACCGGTTCGGGCAAAACATTTACCGCCGCGCACGTCATTGCGCGCACGCACAAGCCGACGCTCGTCATCTCGCACAACAAAACGCTCGCCTACCAGCTCTATCAAGAATTTAAAGGGTTTTTCCCGGAAAATTCCGTGCATTATTTCGTAAGCTACTACGACTACTACCAGCCGGAGGCGTATATGCCGCAGACCGATACCTACATTGATAAAGACGTAAAGATCAACGAAGAGCTCGACCGGCTGAGGCACGAAGCGACGCAATCTATCCTTTCGCGCGACGATGTTATCGTTATCGCGTCAGTATCGTGCATCTACAACATCGGCGCGCCCGCAAACTACGAAGCTCTGAGTGTGCGTGTGTCGCAGGGGCAGCGCATACAGCCCAAAGAGCTTCTCCTGCACCTCGTCGCGCTCCAATATCAGCGCAATGACATAGAAACGATTCCGGGGATCTTTCGCGCGAAAGGAGAAATTGTTGAAATACGCCCCTCGACCGGCAACGATATCATTCAGGTCATCTTCGGGAAAAACGAGGTAGAACGCATCCGCATTGCCGCAAACGAGCTCACGCCCCGGTGGAAAGACATTGAACACCTGCGGATATTTCCCGCAAAATTCTGGCTCGCGGAAACAAAAACAATACCGCGTGCCGTCGCAAATATTGAAAACGAATTAACAGAGCAGATCGCGGTATTTACCGCTCAGGGAAAATTGATCGAAGCGCAGAGGATAGAACAGCGCACGCGCTTTGACCTTGAAATGCTTACCAGCGCGGGGTACTGCCACGGCATCGAAAACTATTCGCGCCAGATAGAATTCCGCGAGCCCGACTCCCCTCCTTTCACGCTTATCGACTATTTCGCGCACGCATACGGGAAAAACTTTCTTATCCTCGTGGATGAGGCGCACATGACCATCCCCCAGATACGCGGGATGTATTTTGGCGACAAGGCGCGCAAAGATACGCTTATCAATTACGGCTTCCGCCTGCCTTCCGCACGCGACAACCGGCCCCTGCGGGTTGAGGAATTCGAACAGCGCGTACCGCAAGCGATCTACATGTCGGCAACGCCCGCACCCTATGAGCTCAACAAATCACACGGACATATCGTAAACCAGTTCGTGCGCCCCACGGGTCTGTTGGATCCTGTCATTACCGTGCGCCCCGCCGAACATCAGGTACGGGACGCGATAGAAGAAATAAAAAAACGCGTAGCAAAAAAACAGCGCGTATTTGTCACCACGCTCACCAAGCGCATGGCGGAAGACCTCGCGGAATTCCTGAAAGAAAAAGGAGTCAAAGCGCATTACCTTCATTCGGAGGTAAAAACGCTTGAACGCACAGACACCCTCCATGCCCTGCGCCTCGGCGAGTACGATGTCATCGTGGGCGTGAACCTGCTTCGCGAAGGGCTTGATATTCCGGAAGTGTCGCTTGTTGTTATTATGAACGCTGACAAAGAAGGGTTTTTAAGGAATAAAACAACGCTTATCCAAATGATGGGTCGCGCCGCGCGCCATCTCGAAGGCGAAGTGATCATGTACGCAGACACGATGACGCGCTCAATGAACGAAGCGATAGAAGAAACAAACCGTCGACGCGAGATACAGGAGCAATATAATAAAAAACACGGCATCACGCCGCGTCAGATAGAAAAGCCGCTGCGAGAACGCATCGCGGCGCAAAAAAATGAAACCGATCTCTCCTTTGAAGAAATAGGTGTTTTTTCGGAAACAAAAGACATCCAGAAATTGGTCGAGCAGTATACAAAAGAAATGAAACGCGCCGCAAAAGAGCTTGATTTCAAAAACGCGGAACGACTTAAAAACATCATTAAAAAACTCAAAAAATTCGCTTAATTTTCGCTATTGTCATCGCCGGTAAATAGTGATATAAGAAACTCATATTCAGGACCTTAAAAAATTCATATACAAGGAGGCACAAAATGCTGAGAGACCAAGGCACGTCAAGAAATCGCGGAATGATGCTGACTGCGGGAGAGGAAAAGAAGAGGTTGCAAAAAAACGTGGAGAGTCGGCCTTTTCATCAAAAAACTCTCCGCATCAAAAAAGACAAGCCGGAAAAAAAGGAGGCGGCTATGTCGGAAAAAAATGTCCCGAAAAAGATCTATATCATCGACACGAACATATTCCTGCATGATCCGGAAGTATTGTTGAATCTGAAAGACAACTATCTTGTCATCCCGTTTACCGCCCTTGATGAGCTCGACAACTTCAAAAAGGGATTGGATGAGCTTGGCGCCAACAGCCGCCAAGTTTCCCGGTATCTGAATAAAGTCCGCAATGGCGGAGATTTCAAAAACGGTGTCACGTTAGAAAGCGGCGGAACGCTCTTCATAGACACCGAGGACGATATTCATTCTTTGTCGCCGTTGAAAAACCACGCGGACAAGCCGGACCATCACATTTTGGCTGTCGCTTTGAAGTGGCAACAGACGCCGCAAAGCGGAAATCTTCCCGTTATCCTTGTCACTAACGATATCAATCTTTTGAACAAGGCGTCGGCTTACGGAATACGGGCGGAAGAATACCGAAATGACAAAGTCGGTCTCTATGCAGGATTTCAAGAGATAAGGGACAAAAATGGCATTTTCACTATTGCCAAAAGATCGGGAAAAGCTCCCCTCCCCGAAGATCTTGAAATAATGCCCAATGAGTTCGTGATCATTAAAAACGACAGAAATGATCGCGTGGAGACAATCTGCAAAGATGATGTTTTGATACGATTACCCGTCAATGTCGTGCCATCTCAAGCGGTCTTCAGCATCAAGCCAAAGAACGCCGAGCAAAGACTTGCTCTTGAGCTCCTGCTCGATCCGGACATCACGCTCGTCACACTCACCGGCAAAGCGGGAACAGGCAAAACGCTGCTCGCGTTAGCCGCCGCATTTGAACAACAGCAAAGAAAAATGTATTCAAGAATATCCGTCGCCCGTCCGATAAAACCAATGGGCGAAGATATCGGCTTTCTTCCGGGAGATATCAATGAAAAGCTCAATCCCTGGATGCAGCCGATATTCGACAATCTGGATATATTATTTTCTGGCTGGAAAAAAATATGCGCCGAGAGACCAAAAGAGGATGTCTCGGAGCCGACCAGAAAGGAGAGGAAGCAAAAAAGGAAGGTGAATGAAGGCGACTCGACCAGACATAAGTCCGCCGAAACAAACGGCAGACCAAAACCTCCGTGGCAGAAGTTCATCGATGACGGGGTTTTGTATGTTGAACCGCTGACCTACATCAGAGGAAGAAGTTTGCCTCATCAATTTTTCATAATTGACGAGGCGCAAAATCTCACCGGCCACGAGATACGAACAATCATCACGAGGGCCGGCGAGGGAACAAAGATAGTTTTGACCGGCGATATAAACCAGATCGATAGTCCGTATCTCAACATTCATAATAATGGATTATCAATCGCTATTCACCGGTTCAAACAATACGTTTGCTCCGGCCACATCATGATGATGCGAAGCGAGCGCTCCGCGCTCGCCGAATTGGCAGCAAATATTCTCTAAAAAAGGAAAGAGGGGGCATCATTGATGCCCCCTCTTTTAAACCTATTTTTTCTACTCTTCTTCTCCTTTTTTTACCGTAAGTTCTATGCCAACCTTCCGGCATTGTCTTACCATTTCTGCTGACGGAGAAAATATGTCAGCTCGTATTTCTTGCGCCCAGTTTTGCCACTTATTACACTCCCCCCTGATTTCTCTTTCTGAGAAATCAGGGGGGAAAAAGAAGAGAAGCGCACTCGTCATTGCCGCTCCCATCGCTAATCCCACCACCAGAAAAAAAAGATTTTTAAAGAAAAACTTAAACCAACCAGAATTCTTATTCATGCGAACCTCCTTTTATGTATTTTTTAAATAGCAGCTTCTAAATTTACGAGACAATTATACTTCATATTTATCATGTTGTCAATACCACTATTTCCTTTTATTTAAGCGGTTTTTGCGTCTTTGAGTAGTTTCGGAAGCTCTAAAAAGTTCTTTTCAAGTTCCTTGAACATCTTCCCCGAGCGAAGCGCCGCCGCCGGGTGATACAGCGGCACAAGGACGTATGCATTGATGCGCGTCGCTGTGCCGTGATCACGCGATATTTTCGCGTCCGGTAAAAAATAATTCATGGAAAATCTGCCAAGCGTCGCGATCATCACCGGTTTGATGATGTCGATCTGCCTTTGAAGATACGGCGTGTACGCTTGTATTTCTTCTGCAAACGGGTCGCGGTTTTGGGGCGGGCGTCGCTTCACGATATTCGTGATATACACGCGCTCGCGCGGCATATTTATTTTAGCAAGCATTTTGTCCAGCAATTTTCCCGACTGCCCCACAAACGGCCGGCACAGTTCGTCTTCTCGGCGCCCCGGCGCCTCGCCGATAAAAAGTATCTCTGCGTCCTCGCTCCCCTCCCCGAATACCAAGTTTGCGCTGCCATACAGCGGCAGACCGGAATCTTCCTCCATTTCTTTTTTCAGCTTTTCGAGCGCCTCTTTTTTGCCCATCCTTTTGTTGCGCAGATTTAAAAAGTTTTTGATTATAAGCTTATGTTCTCTTTAGACGCAATCGCCCCCCACTCAATCCTTTCTTTAATCCACTCACGCCCATCTATAAGATAATTAATGAAGGGCTGCGCTTCCGTTAAGATAAAAGAAATGATTGAGTGGGGGGCGATTGCCCACAACCAAGCAAGACGCGCCTCTCCCAACTATATCGCCGCTTTGATGAAGTCGCGGAACAGCGGATGCGGGCGGAGAGGGCGCGATGTGAATTCGGGATGCGACTGCACGCCGACAAACCACGGGTGATTTTTGTTTTCCAATATTTCGCACAACCCAGTCTCGGGGTTTATACCCGCAATGATCATACCGTTTTTTTCAAACGTTTCTTTATAGATGTTGTTGAATTCAAACCGATGCCGGTGGCGTTCCACGACATCTTCTGTTCCGTAGGCGATAAAACTCTTTGAATCTTTTTTGACGCGGCACGCAAAATCACCCAACCGCATCGTGCCTCCTTTTTTATGGATATCTTTTTGCGACTCCATCAGATAAATGACGGGGTTTTTCGTCGTGTCGTCGAATTCGGCTGAGTTCGCGTCGGTGAGGCCAAGCACATGGCGCGCAAATTCTATTGCCGCGATTTGCATGCCGAGGCACAACCCGAGATACGGTATGTTATTTTCCCGCGCATAGCGCGCCACGGCGATTTTGCCTTCCACGCCGCGCTTGCCGAACCCTCCCATCACCACAATACCTTTCGCTTTTTTCAGATTCTCCCACTCCTGTTTTCCTTCTTCCCCGTCCTTCTCGATCTTTTCGGCATCTATCCACACGATATGTATTTTTACATTATTAAAATATCCCGCGGCTTTCACCGCTTCAATAACGCTGTAATATGCATCTTTAAGTCCTGTATATTTCCCCACCAGCGCGATCGGCACTTCCGGAAGGTGCGACCCGATCTTTCGCACGAACTCTTCCCACTCTTTAAGCTCGGGCACGCGGTGGTCAATACGAAAATGATCGGTAATGAGCTTGACGATATTTGCTTTGTCGAAATTCAATGGCACTTCGTAGATAGACGCAACGGTCGGCGCGGGAATCACCGCCTCCATCGGCACATCGCAAAACAGCGCGATTTTTTCCAGATGTTCGCGGTCAATATGATCGTCGTCAAACCGGCACAAAATAACATCCGCGTTAATACCGATCTTGCGCAGTTCGCGTACCGATGCCTGCGCGGGCTTTGTTTTCAATTCGCCCGAGCTTTTTAAATACGGCAAGAGCACAAGATGCACAAACATGATATTATGATGCTTTTCTTCATGGTGGAGCTGGCGGATCGCTTCAAGATACGGCTCCGCCTCGATATCTCCCACGGTGCCGCCGATCTCGCATAAAAAAATATCGGCGCCCGATTTTTCGGCGCAGGTACGGATGTGCTCTTTAATGGTGTTGGTGATATGAGGAATGATCTGGATCGTCTTGCCCAGATACAGCCCTTCGCGCTCTTTATCAAGCACTTTTTGGTACACCTGCCCGGTAGACACGCTTGAAAGCGCGGAAAATTCCTCGTCAATGAATCGCTCGTAATGCCCGATATCAAGGTCGGTTTCGGCGCCGTCATGCGTCACGAACACCTCGCCGTGCTGATACGGGTTCATCGTGCCCGGATCCACGTTCAAATACGGGTCGAGCTTCTGCATCGCGACGGTAAACCCCGCGGCCTTGAGTAGCATCCCGATGGACGCCCCCGCGATCCCCTTTCCCAGTCCCGAACATACGCCCCCCGTCACAAAAATATACTTTGGCATGTCAAAAGGTAAATAATCTCGCTTTGGATTATATCAGAAAGAGCACGGTCTTGGGAAACTTGACAAGATTCATACATTCATACATACTGTGATCTTGTTGTTTCAAACAACATGAGTTCTTTACAAAGGGTAATCTCTTGGCAAAGGGGAAAACCAATAACCTTAAAAAAGGAGAGAAACAATGCACAAAAGCATCGGTGAAAAGATTGAGAAGGCGGGCAATTACACAGTGGCACAGATGACGCCGGCAGCGATTGCCGCCATGGGACCGCAGGACATCAAGAACGCCGCGGCGATGATTATCGCAAAAAGGGATACGGACACCGTACAGGTTGTATCCGTAAGAAACCTTTCGATTCTCTCGCAGGCAATGTGCTCCCTTCCTGAGGCAAATGTCTTGAAAATAGACACCGTCATTAGGTATGTCAACAAGTTGCCCAACGGCAAGCTGTTTGTATCCTACTTCGGAACCATGCCGAACGAAAAGATTCTCGCCGCTCTGACCAAACTCGCGGATACCGCGGGAAACATGAACGGCGCGATTTTCTCCGGGTATGCGGCGCTGACCGAAACCATGGGAAAAGAGAAGCACTTCTCTCCTGGGCTCACTGTTCCAAGCGGGATAGCGAACCTTAGAGTGATAAGCAGAAACGAAGTGGCATTTTCTCTTGGAAAGACCGTGCAGAAAACGACGCTGGCGAACATCTTCGCCAACCAGTGGGACAAGACCACGGAAATCGGCTCGTTCGCCAAAAACGTCCTTTTCATGGATAGAGTCCAGAACAACGTGACGAATGTCGTTACTGAGGACAAGATCGTCCGCGCTTACAGTCTTCTGACCAAGACGGCCGCTGAGACAATGATCCAAAGCGGTAAGACCAGGATTCTTTCTTTTGTGCAGTGGGCTAAAACTGCCGTCATCACGACGCCGTTTGGCCTCACTCAGGAGCCGGTTCACGCTCACGCCGCCTAAACGGCGCATCTAACTTGTTTCACACACATCCCCCTTTGCCAAGGTTACGAGTCGGATACAGAAATTGTATCCGGCTTTTTTATTTCTCCTCGCATACATGGGCGCGGGGGTTGCTTTTTTAACGCAGGTGGAGTAAAGTATCCTCATTCAAATAGCAGTATTATTTTTTATTATATCTATGCCAATTACATCATCAGTAAAGAAAGCGTTGCGCCAGAGCAAGAAAAAAAGAATCGCAAACATCCGTTCGCTCGATAAGATGAGGGTGGTCGCAAAAGAGATCCGCTCGCTCGCGCAAAAAAAGAAGTCCGATGAGGCAAAAGCGCTGCTCCCCCGCCTCTATCAGGCAATCGACAAAGCGGTAAAAAACAACGTTATCAAAAAAAATACCGGTGCACGAAAGAAATCGCGCCTTACCATAGCGCTTCATAAAGCGTCTTCTCAAAAGTAATTTTACACAGCAAACCCATAAAGAAAAAGATGGAACTTTTGGTCCCATCTTTTTCTTTTTATCACTATCTTTTGCTATACACCCAATAAAAGACGCTCAAAAAATTCCTCGGCGGTCATCTTCCCTGTTTTGAGAGCCACGTCTGCGCGCGCGATCATCTGATAGGTCTTCGTAAGAGCATCTCTATTCACGCCTCGGACATAGCCCATGGTTTTTTGCACGGCGAACGGATGCATGCCCAGCTCTTTGCGCATCTGTTCTTTCTCAAACCCCAGATCAAGCAAACTCCGTACCCGAACCATGCCGCGAAAATGAAACGCTACCGCGCCGAACATCTTCGCCCAATCTTCCCCGTCTTTCAACAACGTAAAAAAGTTCGTTGCCGCTTTTTTTATATTTCCTTCCGCGAGCGCCCCGAGCGCATCAAAGATGCGGCCTTCCATAGTCATGGGCACCAGAAGCTGCGCGTGCGTTTTCGTTATTTTTTTATCATATGAAGCGCATTTTTCTATCTCGTTCGAAAGTCGCCAAAGGTCATCGCCGCATACATCAATAAGATGCGCCGCCGCGTCATGCTCGATTACCGCGTGATGCCGCATCGCCTCCTGTTCTATCCATGCGGGCAGGCGCGATGCGCTTATGCTTTCTGCCTTTTGCATCACTGCCGGTTTTTCCAAAAGCCATGCGATGTTTTTGTTTTTTGTTTCCGCAAGCACGCGGTCCTCGGAAAACACCACCACGGTCGTACTATCTTCTTTTATTGTCTTCTCTCCCATCCATGCAAAAAACCCATCGTCATCTGCAACGCTCAAAAGCATATTTCTGCACACCACCAATTTTTTTTCCTCAAACAATGATGCGGTTTCAAGTGCCGTTTGTATATCCCGCGTTTTGCTTTCCTCGTCGAATTCAAAAAAGCTTAAACCCTGCGGATGCTTTGCGCGATAGCTCGCTATAATTTCATCGCGCTTTCGCTTCGTTAAAAAAGTATTAATACCGTGAAGAATGATGATCATGCGTTATTTGAGAGTAAATTCCACTTTCTGATCGGGCTGTACAATGGATATCCATGTTTTCCCCGCTACCAGCCCAAGCATCTGCCCGCTCTCGCCAGAGAAAACATATCGCTCGCCTTCTTTTTTCCATGTCCCTTTTTTCATTTCTCCGTTGCGATACACTATCGTGTCTCCTCCATTTTCCACATCCACGTCGTTATAATCAGGGCTGATTTGACGCGATGCCGATCGCATAATGATAATGTTTTTAACTTCTACCTGCGTCTGTGTCGCCGCATCTATTTCTTTTTCTCCTCCGCGCGACCGGACATATGAATTTGTCGTGTACGCATAGGAAAAATCCACGTTATACGGAAACGGGTATCCGATTGAAATGTTTTGATTCGTGCTTAAAACCGCCTCATCACCGATGCGCGGATATCCCGTGGCTTTTCCCTCCGTGCGATAGCCGAGTTTTTGCGCCGCTTCTTTCAGCCGGGCAAACGACGTAAACCCGTTATGCGGAGCAAGCCTGTCGTTTCTCCGATAAAACGCGTCGTACGGGTTTGGCAATGCGTCAATAGTATCAAGTTCTTTCGTTTTCAGAGCATCAAGAGCAAGGTATGAACCGCCCCAATGCGCATAGATCGCATCGAAGCTTTTTGCGAAAGGAAGGAAGTCGTGCCGCGCGGATCGTATGGACCCGATTTCCTCTGCATGCTCGCATGCGAATATTCCCATATAACGGGTAATGCCGCTGGTAAGCGCCGGCATCTCCACTACGATATCCGCCTGCGCGATGCCGTAGAGCGGGCGCGCAACGTTATCTGCCGCCAGCATCACCGCAAACGGACGCGCGTCGCCCTCTTCGCACATCGTGCCGGTAAGCGGATTATGCGCAAGGCGTTTATCGCTATCCTTATTTTCTTGAGTTTCTCTGGGAGTCGTTGTTGTGCTGTTTTTTACCGAAACCGTCTTGCTAAACGTACCGCCATACCATAAAACGCCCGCTAAAAATATGAATGCGAGCGCTAAAAATACCGATCCATAGCGAATATATTTCATTATGTAGCTATACGGGTAAAAAAACAGAGAGGCACCACGAGTGCGGGATGCGCCCCTACATGCTAATAGTTCTTTGCGAGTATTTCCCTTACCTTATCAATGATCTCCCCCGGCGTGTTATGCGCCTTCACCAAATAGTCGGTCGCCCCCAAGCGGATCCCTTTTTCGACATCTTCTTTTTGTCCTAAATTGGAGAGCACAATGACCGGCACCTTGCTGACAGAGGGATCTTCTTTTAATTTTTTGAGTATATCAAAACCGTCCGCACCTGGAAGAATGAGATCGAGAAGAATGATGTGCGGGTTTTCTGTTGCCGCTTTTTTCAAACTCTCCTCTCCGTCAACCGCTTCGATCACGACAAATCCTTCTTTTTTCATCTTTTGTGAAATAAGATCGCGTAAGAAGCTGTCGTCCTCAACAAGAAGTACGCGAAAATCAGCGGGGTTCACCGCTACGGCTTCTTTTTTCTCCGGAGCTGCGCTTACCATAGCGGCGTCCGTCTCTTTCCCCATTGTTTTCAACAACGCGCTCATTTTATCAAGCACCTCCTGCGGATCAAATTCCGCCTTCACTAAATAATCTTTCGCGCCAAGCGCAGCCGCTTTTTCTATTTCCACCGCCTGCCCTGAGTTGGAAATAATGATCACGGGGATGCTCGAAAGAACCGCGTCATTATGCATGTTTGTCAGCACTTCTAACCCGTCCATCCGCGGCATAATGATATCAAGCAGCACGAGGTCGGGCAGTATCGCCCGTATCAGATCGAGTCCTGCTTGCCCGTCCTTCGCGCTAAACACCTCATATCCCTCTTTTTTAAGCTTGCTTTCAAGAACATCAAGCAATACTTCTTCGTCTTCCACCAACACGACTTTTATTTTTTTTCCTTCGCTCATAAATTTAATTTTCCATCAAATAATGTATACACGATACCGAACATAAAAAGCGCCATAAGAACATATAAGATCACGGAAGGGACCTTCAGCTGATATTCCGGCGTCCGAGTGCCGTGCTTTCGCGCTCTTTGAAATGCGAGAATAATAAAGATCGCCTCCGTACCCCCAAAAATAGCGCCAAGAAAGCTGATAAGCGCAATAAAGCTCGCCGACTGAAATAACACAAGCACAAGCGGCGCCGTAAGAATAAACCACAACGCGGTCTTACGATGCACGTTAAAATCATACCATAACGTATCTTTCAAATAAAGACCGAACACAATGTATGATGTCGAGATGACCAACAAGCCAAACAGCGCTCCAACGAACACCGCAGATCTTCCTAATGCTCCATTCAGACCTGTAAGCGCATCCTCGGAAGTTCCCGCTCCTGTCACGCCGACCACGGAAAAAACAAAAAGAGCATACAAAAGCGCGGGTATCAGCGTTCCCAGAATAATTGTTTTTTTGATCCTATGCTCTTCGTTCTTAAGCACATCCCGCACCAAAGGAATTGCCGCGGTTCCTGAGAGTGCAAACAGCGTTACGCCGTACGGGAAAAAGAAATTTTCCGGAATAGAAAAGGAGAAGTTGCCGGCATCAACAAGCGGAATGCTTACCGCAAATAAAAGCGTAATAATCGCAACCATAAAAAACAACATGATGGCCTCCGTTCTCTCCACCATCTTCAGCCCTGAAAACAAAACAAAGCTGAGAAGCGCCCACAGAATAATATAATACTGCTCAATGGTGCCAAAGATGCCTCCCGTCAATGTTTTTAAAAACAGTCCTCCGACCAGCAGATACGCAAGCATGCCTCCGAGCGTGCCTGCGATCGTAATAAGTTCAATGAATTTTTTTGCCGCTTCCCCGAAATACACTCCCACATACCCTGCAAGACGATGGCGCTCCGCGGTGCGCAGCATGATCTCACCGAACATGAGATGCAGCAGCACGAACACTCCCGCAAATACGCCTAAATAAAAAAGCTGGGTAAAAAACCCAGCACGCGATGCCGCATACGGCAGCCCGAAAATGCCCACGCCAACAATCGTTCCCACGAGCGTTGCAACGCCGTATCGCTCATTCCCGAATATGATTCTTTTCATATGGTTTCGCTCTCTTAGGATTACCGATCCCTCTCCTCTTCGTCTATGCCGACAAATTTATGAATCCTTTCTTCAATTTTAAGCTTCCGAAGCGCAAAAAGAACAAAAAGTATGATGCCCGTACTTGCAACCGCAAGCGTATAATATCGCATACCGGTTGCAACCCCCACCCCCGCCATCGTCCACAGCGCCGCGGCTGTCGTGAGTCCGTGCACCTTGTTTTGATGAAAAATAATGATCCCGGCACCGATAAACCCGATACCGACAACGATCTGAGAAATAATGCGGGAAGGATCAGGAAAGTTCGGATCGAATGAAATGACCGTGAACAATGCGGCGCCAAGCGCAACGAGCGCGTATGTTTTGATTCCCGCTTCTTTCCCCACAAACTCACGCTCGACGCCGACAACAAACCCGAGCGTCGTTGCGACAATAAGCGAGATAATCATGGAAACTTGATGGGGATCGATCATGGTTCTTTTAAATACTTACTATTAGCTTCTCCGTTTTGACGGCTCTGTTTTCATTTTTTGGTCCTTATTGATGAGCTTGATCACTTCCGCGATAAGCCTCTTGGGATCCTTATGATATACCACTTTCCCGGGACCGCGATGCATTTTTTCAATGATGCTCTTTAAATAATCCGCGGTGCCTCCGGTGCCGATAAGCACCCCCTGCGGCTTGCGGTCTTCAAACGCGATCGTAAATTCATTTAACGTGCCCATGCGCCCGCAAATGGTGATCACCGCGTCCGCCGCGCGCGTCAAAAGCAGGTTTCTTCCTGAATAATCAAACCCCGTATAAATAATAAGGTCGAAGTAATCGATCGGCAATTTATATGCCTTCACATGCGCGAGCTCGGAAGCCGCCGGCGATACGCCGATCGATATCCCTCCCTCCGCCTTTGCTCCTTTTGCCGCCCAATACGGCACGCCCGATGTCGCGCCAGTCACCAGCACCGCGCCTTGCCGCACGATCTCCCTCCCGATCTCTTCTGCAAGCGCAAGTACGCTTGCTCCGCAATGGGTTGATTCCGCGGCGCCCGACACGCATATCTTATATTTCGGTGATGTAGCCATAGATGATTCTTATAAACTAATGCAATAATACCACGCGCCTTGCCTTATTCCAAAACAAAGGAGTCGCCGACCTTCGGCACCACCGCGTCTATCGCGAGCCGGTCTTTTATGATCTGTGAAAATATCTCTGACGCGCTCTCTTCTCCTTGTACGACAAATAATTTCTTGATCGACAGCCGCATCGGCTCCACCCACCGATACAGTCCTTGCTGGTCGGCGTGCGCCGAATACCCCGAGATCTGCTTGATCTTTGCGCGGACCGTCACATCGCTCCCGTGGATCCTCACCATTTTCTCCCCATCAAGCAGGCGCCGTCCGAGCGATCCTTTGATCTGATACCCGATAATGAGCAGGGTGCTTTTCGGGTCGGGTAAATATAATTTTTCGTGATATACGATCCTCCCGCCGTGCGACATGCCCGAGCCCGCAAGAATGATCTTGGGCGAGGGCACGCTGTTGATGTGTTTGGAATCTTCCACCGTCGGCGTAAATTTCAATCCGGGAAAGCTGAATATCTCGTCGCCCGACTTCAGCAAACGCAGGGCTTCCTCGTCGTAAAACGACGAATAGCGTTTATACACTTCCGTGATCCTGATCGCGAGAGGAGAATCAATGAATACCGGAACTTTAGGGATGCGGCCGTTCTCCACCAGATCATTGAATTCATACAACAACTCTTGCGTGCGCTCGGTGGCAAACGCCGGGATCATAAGCACGCCACCCGCGGCGATCGTCTCCTCGATGACATCTTCCAGAGAATCTTTTCTTTCTCCTTCCTGCTCGTGCAATCTATCTCCGTATGCCGACTCGATCACCACATAATCCGCATCGGTTTCTTTATGCGTGTCCCGCAACAGCGGTCCGGGCGAATTACCAAGATCTCCGGTAAATACGATCTTTATTTTTTTATCCCCCGTCGTAACAAAGATCTCGATGATGGAGGACCCTAAAATATGCCCTGCGTCGTAAAATTTACACGCCACATCTTCGGTGACGCGCACCATCATTCCGTATTCAACGGGCTTGGTAAGCGTAAACACGAGCTCGACATCCTTTGCGGTATAGAACGGCTCTTGCCCCTCATGTTTTGCTTCCATGGCGATCACATGTTCTGAATCGATCAAAAGCGCCTTCGCAAAATCAAGCGTCGGCATCGTTGCAAAAATATTCCCGTGAAATCCGTCCTTGCACAACTTGGGCAAACGCCCGGTGTGATCGATATGCGCATGCGTGATGAGCGCGGCAGCGATCTCTTTGGGATCAAACGGAAACGGATCGCTGTTGAGTATTTCGGCAAAACGCGATCCCTGAAACATGCCGCAATCAACGAGTATTTTCGTATGCTCTGTTTCGAGTAAATAACATGCGCCCGTTACGCCGCCCGCGCCTCCGCAAAACGTAAGTTTTGGATATTGGTTATTCATGTATTTTCTTTTTATATATGAAGTAATGATTGAAAACGCTTTGCATCTTTTTTTTGAAACGGCCCGATGATCGCAAAATTAAGTTTTTCGGTTTTGAAAATGTCTTTTGCCACCGCCTGCAGATCCTCAGCGCTTACTTTCTTGATGTTTTTCACATATTCATCCGGCGTTTCTATTCTCCCGGTCATCAGCTCAGACCATCCCGCGCCAACCGCAACGCTATCCGATGCTTCAAGCCGCAAACTGAACGCTCCTTCAATGTGGCTTTTTGCATCATCGATCTCTTTTTTTGTAATAGGACGCGTTGCCGCCTTTTGAAATTCTTTCATGATCGCTGTAATGCCAAGGTCTATATTGCGCAAATTGATTCCCGCATATGCGGAAAATGAGCCCGTATCTTCATGATAATTCACGTCCGCTCCGACATAATACGCAAGTCCAAGGTCGTCCCGCACGGACACCACAAGCCGCGAACTGGAATACCCGCCCAAAATCGCCGACAGCACATCAAGTGCGTACCGCCGTTTATCAAGTGCGGAATATCCGGGCACACCAACGACTAAATGCGCCTGACCTATCTTTTTGTATTCACTGTGGACTCTCGCCTCCTTTTGTTTATCGCTGACCGGCGCATACGCAGATAACCTGCCTTTTTGCATACCGCGGAAATATTTTTTTACTTTTGTAATTACTTGCCGCTCATTCGTGTTTCCCGCAACAACAATGACTGTGTTTTTTGCGACATATCCTCGCGCAAGATATGAAAAAAGGTCTTTGTTTGTGAGCGACAGCACGGTTTTTGCTGGTCCCGCGATGGACCACCCGAGTGAATTATCAGGATACAGCAACTGATAAAAATTATCCCATACCTGCCTTTGCGGCGTGTCTTTAACCATATGGATCTCTTCCGCCACCACGCGCCGTTCTTTTTCAAGCGCTTCTTTTTTAAACAGCGGATGTAAATACATATCCGAAAGAATATCTAAGCTCAGATCAAGATGCTTCGCATCCGCCTTCACGTAATATGCGGTGTGGTCTTGCGACGTATAGGCATTACTTTGTGCGCCGATCCGATCAAGTTCTCTTTTCAGCGTGATCTTATCCGGGCGCTTTTTTGTGCCTTGAAAAAGCATGTGCTCAAGCACATGCGAAATGCCGTTCTCTTTCCGATATTCATGGCGTGATCCTGTTTTTACGAACACGATCGAAGTAACGGCCGAGGTGTTTTTCATCGGCACCGTGATCACCCGCACGCCGTTTGCCAGTGTTGTTTTATGATAGGTAAGCTTACTGTTCATCCCGTTAGAAGTTCGTATTTTAGTATTATCATTGTCATAAAAGTAAATAATGTTTCGCGTATTTCCCCTTGTTACCGTCTCACATAAAATTTCTAAGAAATTTTATGCCAAGGACTTCTAACGGGATTCATATTTTTCTTGTAAGTATGCGGCACAGCTGGCGATTGCCACGCGCTCCTGCGCGAGCGTGTCGCGGTCGCGCACCGTGATCGTGCCATCCTCAAGCGTCTGAAAATCAATAGTAAGGCACCACGGCGTACCGATCTCGTCCTGTCTCCGGTATCGTTTGCCGATGTTGCCGTTGTCATCGAACTCGCACATAAAAACGCCTTTGAGTATATCATACACGGCGCGGGCTTTTTGCACGAGCTCCGGCTTGTTGCGCAACAGCGGGAACACCGCAACTTTCACGGGAGCCAGCCGTTTATCGAGCTTCAGTACCGTCCGTGTTTCCCCGTTCACCTCTTCCTGGGTGTAGGCATGATCAAGAAACATCAAAAACAGCCGCCCCAGCCCGACGGATGTTTCCATAATATGCGGGATGAATGTTTGTTTGGTAGCTTCATCCGTATACGACAGGTCAACGCCGGAATATTTCGCGTGCTGCGACAAGTCCCAGTCGCCGCGCGCATGAATGCCCTCCACTTCTTTAAAGCCTCCGAGCGACGAGAACGAAAACTCGATGTCGTACGCCTCCGACGCATAGTGCGCGAGCTTTTCGTGCTGATACCACCGTATCTTTTCTTTCGGGATCCCGTATGCCACATACCACTGCCATCGTTCCTGCTTCCACATCTCGTAGCTTTTTTTCATATCATCCGGATGCAGAAAATATTGCATTTCCATTTGTTCGAACTCCCGTGTGCGGAACACAAACTGGCGCGCGACGATTTCGTTGCGAAATGCTTTGCCAACCTGCGCGATACCGAACGGCAGTTTCGGATGCAGGGAATCAATGGTGTTTTTATATTCCAAATAAATGCCACCGCACGTTTCGGGGCGCAAATATACCGCGTTCTCGTCGGTCAGCTCCTCGGTGGGAGAACCGAGATTTGATTTCACCATGAGCGAAAAGACCCGGGCCTGTGTCAGATCAGAAGAGCCGCACGTCGCGCATTTCAGTTCCTTTTTTTCCCTCAGTCGGTCGAGCTCGGCATTGATGTATTCAATCGTCGCCTTGTCGGCGTTGATGCCAAACGCTTCAAGGAGGTGATCCGCGCGCATGCGATTCTTGCACTTCCTGCAGTCCACCTGGGGATCATTGAACCCCCCCACATGCCCGGATGCCACCCATGTTGTGGGGTGCATAAAAATAGCGCTATCGAGTCCGTACACATCATCGCGCAGCTGCACCATGTGCCGCCACCACGCCGCCTGGATATTATTTTTCAATAAAATACCGTAGTGCCCGTAATCATACACGCCGGCAAACCCGCCATAGATGTCAGACGACGGATATACGAATCCTCTGCGTTTGCACAACGAAACAATATCTTCCAGTGTTATTTGCTCTTCCATTTTTTGTACCGCCATTTTCTTGCTAAAAACCCGTTCCAATAACTCTTCCTTGTTCTCTTTTCATGGAATTTAACAGATCCGTATTGACCGGAGACACTTGCCGGTCCATCTGCGTTCCGGTAAATGCGTCCACCGCTTTGAGCGTTGCGCCGGATATTAAATTAATCACCTGCCCTATATGCGCGTCCGCGGGCGTGAACGCAAGCTGAAAATCAACGCGCAAAGGAGAAAGAAGGATGCCGGTGCCCGCAAACACCCTCGCCGGCTTCCATCGGATTACCCCTCGGTCGAGATCATACGTTATACTTGCATCCTGAGGATACACATTTCCCGTCCATTCGACGTTCGGCGGCACTACCGCAGTCACCTCAACTTCATCAACGTCGTTGATAGTACTTGATAACTGCCATGATATCCCAACGGTCGTCCGTTGGCCAACCGTTGGAGGAAATGGACCGGTGTTCTGGAGAAGTCCGTCCTGGAAATACGCTTTTTCATTGAACGAGAATTGCGTATTTATTTTCACGCTGACCTCGTCTTTGCTTTCAAGCGGCAAACCGCTCAAACTCTCGGGCGATGTTGCGGCAGTAATGCGCGTACGCGCAACAACGGTCAAGTTTTTATCTGAAAAATTCTTCGGTAAAAATCCGGTTTTTAATGCTGCGGAAAACGACACGACTCCTTCTTCCTTCGGGTCAAGCACCGCAAGCTCCGGAACGCTGACTGGGTTCCAGATGATCGAATTCGTCCTTCCGTCAATCACTCCCCACTGCACGGACAGCGTTTTTATCTCTATATATGTCTTATCAATATTCGCCAATATCGTGACATTCGGGATCTGCACATTCGTGGTGTTTTTGTAATGTACTTTGAATTGAACGGATCCCCCGGGATTTGCGGCATAATCACGCGAATCATTGGCTGTTAAAAAAACGAATAGTGCCGATGACGCAATGGCCACCGTGCTGTCTGCACGGGCATATTGCATGAACGCGTTATTATCCCCCTTAACACCAAGCTCCATATACACTGATTTCGTCTCTCCCTGCGCGCCAAAGAAGCTTCCTTTTATTTTTATTGTTCCGCTCTCTCTCCCTTCAATATCACCGATCTTCCACACATTATTTTCTGATGAAGGAGCCGGATCGGCGGACACAAAGGTAAAATCTTTCGGATATACCGCACGCAACTCCATGTCGGGAAAAGACGCATCGGACTGATTCTGATACTCCACGGCGATTTCGATCTCCTTATCGGAAACCGCTTGCCCGGGTGCTTGAATGATAAGCGCGAGCGGCGTTGCTACGATCATGAGCGCCTTTGTTTTTTTATCCTCGATCTCTTTCGCAACATTCTCGGGCGTATACCGAAACACCGCAGAAACCTCTTTTTGCTCATCCTTCATCCCATATATTCTTCTTTTAAAGGTCGCACTTTTTTCTTGTCCCGGAACGATCATGCCTATCTCCTCCCTTACCTCCCTTGCCGCTGCGTCGCCCTCATCAAGCGCCACCGAGTCTTCCGGCCATGTAAACACCATGCTTCCCCCTCGTAGCGCGACATTTGTATTGTTCCGATACGTAATCGTATACGACACTTCATCGCCCGACGATACGCGCTCCGGACCGGATATCTCGCCGTACACGCTTTGTGCGTCAAACGGCTGTTCGCGCGTGAAAAGATAATACCCCCCGCTTATCATAAGCGCAAAAAACGCCGCCGCAAGGATCGGCATAACGCGTATTTTTCTTGCTCCCAGAGACAAAGAAGCCGGCTCGCTCTTTTCCCATCTGCCCTGCATCTGCGTAGCGTCTTCTTCTTTATATACCTCATACCCTTTCTGCTTCACCGTCTCATCCTCTTTCCGGGTATATAGTTTTTTTTCAAATTCTTCTAAACGACTGTCCATAGTTTATATGTTCACTGCTCCGTAAATATCTTTAAAATGACGGTCAAAGACCTCTTCCATCGTGTCCAGGTCATCCTCAGAAAGCGCGATATGCTGATTGCCGAACGCCCGCATGATCGTCTTGTCCTCCGGCTCATATCCTAGCACGCTTAAAAATTTAAATTCAAAATAACGGAGGAAGAATTTCAGCTCAAGCGTTGTCATCTCCCGCCGATTCAAATAATCAAGCGCGCCGACGACAAGGTTAAAGATCGCTTCGTCCTTTTCCTCCGTGATCGTGTACGCGTCAAGAAGCTTCATAATGCGCTGCGCCGCCTTCAGCTTCAAAAGATCTTTTTTGATCGCGGCAAAATGTTCGCGATTGCACGCGGAGGTAAGCACCTTGGTGTGTTTCCCCAGCACGAAACTCACGTCTGAAAGACACAACAACCCCAAGTGCCCGGCAAGCTTTGCTTCTTTTTTCCGGATTCCGCGGCATATAAACTCGATCTTTCCGTATCGCTTCGTAAACAGCGTAAGCAGCTGATCGTGCTCTCCTTTGTTTTTTCTTTTTACCACAAGGGCAATCGTAGACCGCTGACTCATATTTTTTGTATTTCAAACCACACATGATAATTTTCCCCTTCGATCTCACGGGGACTCTTCATGGCTTCCCGCATAACATACTCTATGTTGCGCGCGACAACCCTCTGCAGTAATCGCCCGCTCCCTGTTTCAAACGCGCGTCGTGCGTTTCCCTCAACGGCACAACGGAGAATAACGCTGTCTTGTTTCGTAAGTCCGTCATCTTTGCGCGCCTGCTGGATGTGTCGCGTGATCTCCCGCATCATTCCTTCTTCTTGTAATGCGGGTGTAATAGTCGTATCAAGTTGGATACCCTCGGCAAGCGCACCGTCCACGACAACCTCTTTCACGTTCACTTCGTCTTTGAGAAGACGAAGAAGTTCCTTTTTTGCGACTGCAAACGTTTTCCCGCTGATTGTTAGCATTCCCAGCGGCTGTCGCACCTTTATGCGCGCATCCGCTCTCGCTTTAAGCGCCATACTCGCCGCTTCTCGTATATGCATCATAGCATACTCAAGCTTCTTATCAATTCGTTTTTTATCCGAAGACGGATACTTTTCAAGATGAATGCTTGTTTTTTTACCCATATTCAGCCATAGCTTTTCTGTTGTGAATGGAATGAACGGTGATGCAAGAACCAGCGTCTGCTCAAACACCATGCGAAGCACCGCGCTTGCGGCCTTATGATCGCGTGCGTCTTCAGCGAGCTGGAATCGCTCCCGCGAGCGGCGGATATACCAATTCGAAACATCGTCGAGAAGCGCCGCAAGATGGCGCCCCGCGGTTTGCGCGTCATACGCGTCCATGGCTTCCGTCACTGCGGCAATCGTATGGTTCATGCGGGAAATGATCCACCGGTCGAGCAAGTTTTTCACCGGCGGAAGTTTTGCCGGCAATCGCCCGGCATACGCATATGATTTAAGAAAATTACCGACATTGATAAGCATCATGACCGATTTGCGCTGAGCATCAAGCACGTCCTTTTCATCAAACCGCTTCGGCTCCCCCACCGGGTTCACCACGAAAAAATACCACCGGAGCGCATCAATACCGTATGCATCCGCGATTGCAAGCGGATCGGTATAATTCTTTTTCGACTTGGACATTTTTTTCCCGTGCTTGTCCAAAATATGCCCCTGCGACACCACGGTGCGATACGGGATTCCGGTGTCAAGCGCGGTCGCAACCGCAAGAAGCGTATAAAACCACCCGCGCGTCTGGTCCACGCCCTCGGTGATAAAATCGGCGGGGTACGGGATCTGCTTCATGCGCTGTGCGATGCTTTTTTGCGCGCCGGCTTTTTTGCTGTCTTGCGCGAACGGAAAGTGCGCCTGCGCAAACGGCATCGCGCCGGAATCAAACCACACATCGCACACCTCGGGCACGCGCCTCATTATCCCCTTCTCGCATGCTCGGCACGCAAAGGTGATGGCATCAATATGCGGTTTATGCAGATCTAAAAATCCTTTTTCATCAAGGGGTAAGCGCGCGCTCGGCAATGCGCGGATCTCCCCGGTCGCTATATAATCGTCTCCTTTTTTCTTTTTTGCCACGACGGTTTCTGCAAGGTCATATCCGAGCAATGCCGTTTCCAACATCCACACCGCATACTCATGACTGATGATAAAAATGGTTTTCCCTTCATATTTTTCTTCTATGCGCCTCAAAAACGCGGTCATGCGCACACGCAGATCAGTCAGGCTCTTGCCCTCAGGCGGGCGTTTTTCAAACATTTCCTCGTACGAAGAAAAATACGCGTGATATTCTTTCACCGGCCTGCCGTCAAATACACCTATCTCAATCTCCGCGATCGCCGCGTCCGTGATGATGCGCTCGGGCGCGATACCGAAATATTCCGCCGTAATGTGCGCCGTTTCCTGCGTACGCGGAAATGGCGAAGTAATGATGATATCAGGGACAACTCCTTTATTCTTTTTGGTAAAACGCGCGAGCGACGCTTTGCTTTCCTGAATTCCTTTTTTCGTAAGATGATTTTCCGCTCTCCCCGATGTTTCCGCGACGCGTTTTGCATTGAACAGTGCTTGCCCGTGGCGCATCGCAACATACCGATTCTTCAACTGTGAGCGTTCGCCAAGCTCGGCGACGCTCCCCACCGCTTCTATCTTCCCGCACCCGTCGCACCGCCATACCGGCAGGGGGGTTCCCCAATACCGCTCGCGGGAAAATGCCCAGTCCTTTGCCTGCGCAAGCCATTCGCCGAACCGCCCCTCCTTTGTATGAGCAGGAACCCAATTGACCTTTTTATTATTTTCGATCAATTTCTCCCGCAAGCCGGACATCGTAATGAACCACGATTTCCGCGCATAATACAAAATGGGCGTGTCGCACCGCCAGCAAAACGGATATTCGTGTTCGTATGTTTCCTCTTTAAAGAAAAGCCCTCTCTCTTTGAGATCAGTTACGATCGCTTCATCGGTGTTTTTTACAAACATCCCTCTCCACGGGATTGGCGCGGCAAATTCCCCATTTTCCTGTACCGGATGCAACACCGGGAGATCATATTTTTTTGCCATCACCATATCATCCTCTCCGTATGCGGGCGCAAGATGCACGATCCCCGATCCGTCTGCCGCAGAAACAAAATCACCCGCAACGATAAAAAACGCGTCTTTGTCGGGCGTAAGAAATGTGAATAATTGTTCGTATCGCTCGCCGAGAAGCTCTTTTCCCTTCATCGTCTTCATGATCTCCCATCCCTCACCAAGCACCTGCATACGATCGCGCGCCACGATAAGCACTTCGTTTTCTTTTTTTGCTTTTACATAGGTAATATCAGGGTGAACCGCAAGCGCGACGTTCGCGGGAAGCGTCCAGGGCGTCGTCGTCCATACCAAAAAATATTCGCGCACCGATGGGTCGTCATGTTCGTCAAACACTGTTTTGTGTTTTGCTTTTTCGTACACACGCTCTTCGGGCGCATGACGCACCAAAGGAAACTTCACATACACCGACTTGTCTTTCACCGTCTTATACCCTTGCGCGAGCTCATGCGACGAAAGGCCGGTGCCACACCGCGCGCAATACGGCATCACCTTGTAATCCTCCACCAACAGCCCTTTTTCAAATATGCGCGCAATGATCCACCACAACGTTTCCATGTACTTCGCGTCATAGGTGATGTACGGGTGATCCATATCAAGCCAAAACCCGATGCGATGGGTCATCTTTTCCCATTCGTCTTTATAGTTCCACACCGATTCTTTGCACAACCGGTTGAATTCCCCGATGCCGAATTTCTCGATGTCCGCTTTTTTCGCGATACCGAGCTTTTTTTCTATTTCGATCTCTACCGGCAGACCGTGCGTATCCCACCCCGCGTGCCGCGGAACAAAATACCCCTGCATCGATTTATACCGCAAAAAAAGATCCTTAAAACACCGCCCCATCACATGCCCGGGATGCGGCATGCCGTTTGCCGTCGGCGGGCCTTCGTAAAATACGAAAAGTTTTCCTTTCTTTCGTTTTGCGAGAACCTGCTTGAATACTTTTTTTTCTTCCCACCATGCAAGAACCTCCTCTTCCATGCGCGCAAGCTGAGATTTTTGCCCTTCTTTTTCTTGTTCCATACAGGAAATAGTACTCGAAAATGCAGAAACTATCAAGAAAATACGCTTGACCCCGTTAGAAGTCTTATAAGTGAAACTTTTAAAATTATTACCATCTTCGCATCAATAATCAGAGCGACGAATCGATGAATGTAAGACTTCTAACGGGGTTGACCGATTCAAAAAAATAGCGTACAATAAGTCTATTCAAAAACGACGCACATTAAACAATAGAATATAAAAAGGAGGGAGTCATGAAAAAGTTGATTGCGTTTGCGGAAATGGTGGATGAAATGCTCAAAAAACTGCTTCCAGACGCACTGCACATCGCAGTGGAAAAAGGAGCGAAGGTCGTGGGAAGCTCGCGCTGTTGCATTGTGCTTCCCGTGAAAAACAACCGGTTGGTCCTGCACGCAGGATACCCGAAAGAAGGCCACAGCGTCGGACAAGAGGTCGTCGGAAAGCACGCCGACTTCTTAAAAAATGTTATGCATAAGGATCGTTGCGTGGTGCACGTACACGATCCCGCGCGCGATCCGCGAACACCGCACCTGAAAGAACATGTGGCGTACCGCAGCATTACCTCAATCGTCTTCGCTCCTCTTTTGAAAGAAGAGAAGCCGCTGGGAATCATGGTTTTTGACTTTACATCAACGCTCGAAATATCAGCTGAAACCACACGAACAGCGGGGATTGTTAGTGATTTCGTCGCAGGCGCAATCGCGCATGCGCACGGAAATGCACAAGAAAAAGATGATGCCGTGCAAAAAAAACTGGTGTCGATCCTCGGACAGCGATATTCGCAAATCGCGCATGTAACACGAAATGCGCTTACGAGCAGCGGAGGCCACGCACAACATCTTAAAGACGATGATTCGCTCAGCGGCACAGGCAGGAAAAGAGCTTCGATGATATTTGAAGATATCATGAAGCTCGAACGGGTAACGCAAAACGTTCTTGATTACACGCAGTTCAATCCCAAGCATCTCGCGTTCAAAAAGTATGATGCGGAGGAGTTCTTGCAAAATCTTCTTGAAAAAGAGCGTTCGTTGTATCAGGGCGTTCATCTGCACCCCCTGCACAAGAGCAACCACGACATCATGATACACCTCGATAAAGAGATGATGGAAGCGGGTCTCTCCGACATCATACGCAATGCCACGGCAGCGGGCGCAAAAAACATCTGGGTGAAAATGAAGGTCAAGCCGCGAAAAAAATGGCTTCTCATTTCAATCGCCCATGACGGAAAAGAGATTGAAAAGGAAGATCTCATAGAGATATTCAACCCGTTCTTTTCCCTAAAAAAAGGCGCCATCCTCGGCCTTGCAAAGACAGAAGCAATTGTTCGCGGACACGATGGCATGATCACCGCGGAAAGTAAAACAAAAAAGCGGTGCGTAAAAAACGAGTGCAGGGAACGCACGATCTTCAAGATCTACCTCCCTCTGTAACACCAACACCTCATCCCCCGACGAACAAATGTCGGGGGAATTTTTTTAATACAATGATATACTACACAGCATGGCATTGATCGCAGAAAACAAAAGAGTCTTATTTGACTATGAAATACTTGGACGATACCGCGCAGGCATCGTGCTTTTTGGGTTTGAAGCGAAAGCGGCGCTCTCTAAGAAAGCAAATCTGGCGGGCTCCTTTGTTATCATCCGCGGAGACGAGGCATTCTGGATCAACGCGACCATTGCACCCTACCAGCCCAAAAATACGCCTGCAGGGTATGACAAAACACGCCCGCGAAAGCTCTTATTAAACAAGCGGGAGATTGCGGAACTTGCGGGAAAAACAGCCCAAAAAGGCTTGACACTCATTCCTATTTCGCTGTACAATGAGGGTCGTAAAATCAAGCTTGAATTCGGCCTCGCGCGTTCGAAAAAGAAGTTCGAAAAGCGAGAGGACATCAAGAAAAAAGAGTTTACGCGCGAGAAAGGACGCACCCTCCGAGGTGAGGTTTAACTATGGGGATGCTGGGCTTTGACAAAAGGTTTTTTTCACACTATGCAGACCGAGGTCGTCGCCTGCTCGGAAAACGGCGGCACACACCAATAAGTG
>CAYHUB010000001.1:11343-148691 GCA_964359755.1 uncultured Candidatus Saccharibacteria bacterium | reverse complement strand
TTCTCAATGAAAACCTTTGGCAACATTCGTTTGATATTATCGTTGCCAATCCGCCATTTATTACACCAAAAGGCGGAGCGCGCCGACATTCCCGTTTTGCCATTACTTCCAACAAAACCGAAGTGTTGTTTTGCGAGTGGATGGTATATCATCTCAATTTCAATGGGCGGATGGGCGTAATAGTGCCGGAAGGAATTATTTTTGACGGAAGCAAGGGACATCAAGCAATCCGCAAATTATTCTTGGACAACGGCCTTTGGTGCGTAGTGTCTTTGCCGTCTCAAGTTTTTCAGCCATATTCTGGAGTAAGAACCAGCGTTATATTTTTAGATAAAACTCTAAAGCCGGAAAATATACTTTTCTATAAAATAGAAAATCATGGATTTTCTCTCAACACTACCCCCGCACCAATTGATAAAAACGATTTACCGGAAGCTATAAAATTTATTAAAGAATATAAAGAAGTTTTGCAGAATAACAAACAGAAGGTATTTGAAGAATCAAAATACTATACCGTAGCGAAGACAAAGATTTTGGGTGATAAACTTCTGAGCTTAAATAGCGGAACTTATGCGGAAAAAATAAAAACAGGGAATCAAAAATGGCCTCAAGTAAAATTACAAACAGTTTGTGAAATAAAAACAGGGAAAAAAGACGTGAACCAAGGGAATCCGAATGGGAAATATCCATTTTTCACTTGTGCAAAAGAACATACTTTTAGTGACGAATTTTCTTTTGATACAGAAGCGTTATTGATTGCGGGAAATGGCGATGTTGGGGCTGTTAATTATTACAACGGTAAATTTGAGGCATATCAGCGAACTTATGTATTGTTTGATTTCAAAAAAATTACAGCAAAATACTTATTTTTTATTCTGAAAAATTCGTTAAAAGAAACTGTCTCGAAACAAAAACTGGGCAATACCATGCCCTATATAAAATTAGGAATGTTACAAGATTTTGAACTACCCCTCCCTCCTCTTGAAATTCAAAAGCAAATTGTCGCCGAACTGGAAAATTATCAAAAAGTTATTGACGGTGCACTGGTGGTCGTTGAAAACTGGAAGCCAAGCCTTATCGTTGATCCAAACTGGGAAATTAAAAAACTGGGCGAAATATCAGAAAGAGTAACAAAAGGTACAACGCCAACAACTGCGGGTTTTGCTTTTCAGGAAACAGGCATCAACTTTGTTAAGATTGAAGCGATTGATGATGCTGGATATTTTTTAAAAGACAAATTTGCTCACATCAACGAAGAATGTAATAAGGTATTTAAAAGATCGCAACTAAAATCTGGCGATGTTTTATTTTCAATCGCTGGCGCGCTCGGCAGGGTCGCATTAGTTCAAGATGACATTTTACCTGCAAATACTAACCAAGCACTCGCGATAATTACCCCCAAAAAGGTTTTGGATTCGAAATATCTTGAGCAAGTTTTACGATCCAATTTAATTTTTGACAAAATTGACGGCTTAAAGATTGGCGTCGCTCAATACAACATTTCACTGACCCAAGTTTCCGATTTTGATATTCCGCTCCCGTCCCTCGAAATCCAAAAGCAAATCGTGGCGAAAATTGAGGAAGAACAGAGAATCGTTGAAGCCAACAAAAAAATGATTGGAATAATGGAGCAAAAAATCGCCGCCGTATTGAATGCGATATAAAATTTATGTTTATCAAATCGCTTACAATCAAAAATTTCCGATGTTTTAATAAAGACGGAATAACTGCCGATCTTAACAAAGGACTAACTGCTTTCATCGGCAGAAATGGGAGCGGTAAAACTTCCATTTTGGAAGCATTGAACTTTCTTATCGGGCATGATTATCTGCCGACACGAATTAGCGAAAAAGATTTTCATAACGAGGCAAAGGAAATTAAAGATGAGATTTCTATAGAGGGCGAAACCGAGTCGCCATTTTTTATAACACTTGATGTGCGTTCGAGTACAAATCAGCTTGAAACGATTATTATTCCGTGCAATAAAATCCGCCTGACAATCAAGCGACGCGAAAAGCCGGAAAAAGTTTTGGATGATCCCTTTATCATCAACAAATATGTCGTACCAGTTGTCGGTGATATAGACGAGGGTTTTTTTAAGGCGGAAGAAAAGGCCCGCAAAGCGAGCCGGATTAACCAAATCAAAGAGGGATATACTGTTTTTTATAAACTCAAGGACGGACAAGAACGAGACGCAAAAGTTATCGGCTACCAACTTACCTATAATCCAAGTCGTCTCACGAATTGTCCAAAAGCGTACTATCTCACGAAAGATAGGGATGATGATGTTTCCGGCAACTATTCGCTCATATCAAAAATCCTAACCGATTTGCATTGGAAATATAAAAAGAAGCACACGGCTGGCGATGGCGCGACAATACAAGGCGAATATGACACGCTTGCCGGTTCTTTGCGAAGTATTGTTGACGAGAAAGGCGCGCTGATACGAGGTATTAACGAAAAAGTAAAATCAATTTGTTCAGATGATAAAGATTTTCAGATTGATTTTATTGATATTGATCAGCCCTATAAATCAGCATTTGTAGCAAAGAAAGAAGGCGACAAACTACTTTTGCCGGACAATCTAGGTTCGGGTTTTAATATCCTGATTGCGTACGCACTTTTTGCCTATGTCGCAGAGCTTGAAAAAATTCCTATTGTTTTGATCGTTGATGAGCCGGAGCTTCATTTGCACAGTGATTGGCAAAAGAAAATGTACGATGTTTTTACGAAGCAGACAAATTTGCAAATCGTCTATTCCACCCAATCTGAAAACTTTATTTCTCTCAAAAACTGGCGACAAATTAGATTGATTAAGGACTCGCAGATATTCCCAAAACCAAGCGGAGGGGAGCAAATACAGGCCACAGACGGAGAAACAGGAACGCCCGCAGAATACCTTGATGACTATGCGAGCAGGAATCTTCATATCAGCACGATTTTGCGAGAAAACTTGGAGCTATTCTTTACGAAAAAGTGCGTTTTGGTCGAGGGGCCTTCCGAAAAGTACGCCCTGCCAAAACTTTTGGAACTTTCTGGTTGTGATATTGAGGAGTTTTCTGTTTCAATAATTACGGCGTGGGGTAAAACGAAAATCAAAAACTATCAGATGATCTGTAAGGTGTTTGGCGTTGATTATTTTACTCTATTTGACCAAGACAAGGCCGAGGATGACGAACCCGAAACGGAAAACTCTGCAATCGAAAGCAACGCCCAAACTGGAAAGATAGCAAAGTTTTCAACAAGTTTTGAGGTAAAGCTTGGCATAACAGGAGAGGGAAAGTTTCAAAAGTTGGTAAAGATAATTGATGAGGTGACTGGCATAGGTTCTCTCGATCAAGAAATAAAGGACACTCTAGCCAGCTTGAAAACCTTTATCGAAAGCTGATTTTTTATGCAAATCGAATCAAGGCAACAAATTTTGGAACGGCGGAAAGAGATCGAGCAGGAACTCATGGATATGCTTAAAGAAACCGAGAGCGATTTTACGCTGGATCACGTTCGGGATGCCATTTATAACGAAGAAGATAACGACGACATGATGAAAGTCGTGGCTATGTTTGACCCCAGTAGTAGAACGCAAAGCGTTCACTACGGGGCAGGTCGCGGCGGAGACGCTTCGGAATTAAGCAGTGTTCTTGAGCTGGTAACCGATGCGTGGAATTACTTTCCGCACAAAATTATCGGCGGCATCTCCCCGGCCGAGAAATTATTAGAGCATCACAATAAAACTAAAAAATAATTATGAAAATCAACAACACATTCAAACTAATCGTCGCTATCGTGGTTTCCGAGCTTGCTGGGATCATCGGTTCGGTGTTTACCACGCCATCCATTGCCGGTTGGTATGCAGGGATCGTCAAACCGGCTCTTAATCCTCCGGCATGGGTATTCGGACCGGTTTGGACGACGTTGTTTGCACTGATGGGCATCGCGGCCTTTCTCGTCTGGAAGAAAGGGCTGGATCGCAGAGATGTAAAAATCGCCCTTGGCATATTTATCGGCCAGCTGGCGCTCAATACCATTTGGTCAATTATCTTTTTCGGTCTGCATAGTCCCGGTGGTGCGCTTACCGAGATCGTATTCCTCTGGCTCGCCATTCTCGCCACGATCATTACCTTTGCAAAAATTTCCAAACCGGCCGCATGGCTTCTTGTACCCTACGTTCTTTGGGTCAGCTTTGCCGGATACTTGAATTACTCAATCCGGATGCTAAATTAAGACGAAACGAATATGACGAGAATTTGGAATAAGCATAAACAAACAAATACCCCTCTTAAAAGAAAGGTCTTCGTCGGTATGTCGGGCGGCGTTGATAGCTCCGTAGCCGCGGCATTGCTGAAAAAGAAAGGATATGATGTGGTGGGCGTGTTTATTAAGGGCTGGTCTGACAACCGTTTTTTCAAGGACAAAACGATGTGTCCGTGGGTGACGGACCAGGAAGATGCGCGTCGCGTCGCGGCGCAGATAGGCATTCCTTTTTATACGTTTGATTTTGAGAAAGAATATCGGAAAAAAGTGGTGGAGTATATGGTGAAAAGTTATCGTTCGGGTATTACGCCAAACCCCGATGTGATGTGCAATAAAGAAATAAAGTTCGGTGTGTTTTTTGAGAAAGCGCGGAAACTTGGAGCGGATTTTGTGGCGACGGGTCATCACGCGCGTGTTCGCGAACAAAAAACTAAAAACAAAAAACTAAAAACGTACGAATTGCTGGCGGGGAAAGATATACATAAAGATCAAAGCTATTTTTTATGGACGCTCACGCAAAAACAGCTTTCGCGCACGCTTATGCCGATAGGTGATTATACAAAGGAAGAAGTTCGGGCAATGGCGCACGAGCTCGGTTTGCCGACGGCGGAGAAAAAGGACAGTCAGGGCCTATGCTTTGTCGGCGAGGTAAATGTGCACGATTTTTTGAAAAGTATGATCAAGCCGAAGAAAGGAAAGATCATCACGACAGGCGGTAACATAGTCGGCGAACATGAAGGAGCGATGTTTTATACGATCGGCCAGCGGCACGGCATCGGCGTTAAAGGCGGCCGCCCAAAAGGCGAGCCTCGCCCCAAAGGGGCGGGCGGTACGCCGTATTATGTAACGGGAAAGGATATCAAAAAGAATATTTTATATGTTGGCGAGGGGGTGAATGATGCGGAGTTGTACAAAAGAGAGCTTACGGCAACACAGCTCAGTTGGATCTCAGGCAAAGCTCCGGCGCTACCGCTTCGTTGTTCTGCGAGGATCCGGTATCGACAGCCGATCCAAAAAACAAGGCTTTTTAAAGTCAAAAACCAGAAGTCAAAAGTCAAAAGTTTCAAGGCGGTTTTTGATGCTCCTCAGCGCGCGGTGGCGCCCGGGCAATCTATTGTATTTTACCTTGGAAGCAGGGTGGTCGGAGGAGGGATTATTGCATAGGTTCACATATTGACTTTGCATAGGTAATTGCCTATTGTAGTACGAAATAAACACATGTCGTTTTTTCGGCATATATGTACATTTACAACAATATATACAAAATACAAAACCCAAAAAGGAGGGAACATGAAGACACAACGGGAAGTGGGAGGTTCGCGGTATATCAAGGAGGTTGAAGACTGTTTTTCCGAGCCAGCGCTTTTGCAGAAACGCGAAGAGGTAGAAAAAGTAATGAAGAGCGTGCTTCGCAAAGACATAAGCGGGGATAGTGCGGAGCGATTCATAGGCGCCACACTGCATGACGATGTAGCGAACATCGTGCAGACACTTTGCTGTCGCGATGCACTGCGCAGGGTAGTTATCCCTGAATTGCGGGCGCTTACGGAAGTGCTGATGCGGCTCGCGCTCAAAGAAGCGGAAACGGTTCAGGTTTCGTATGATCGCCATCGCAATCACGATCCGATCACATTCGGGTTTGTTATGGCAAACTATGTCGGTCGCATAGGCGACTGCATTGTGGAGCTGGAACGACGCCTCATAGAGCTTCAAGGGAAGCTTTCGGGACCAACCGGAGCATACAACGCCTCATCGCTGTTTCACTCATCGCCTGAAACGTTCGAGCGCATGGTTCTTGATCGGGTGCATCTCAAGCCAGCGCATTGCTCGCCACAAGACGCACCGTCCGAGTCTCTCGTTCGCCTCATGCATGAGATTATGTTTATTGCGGATGTAATGTCTGATATCGCCCGTACCATGGAACATCTTCAACGTCCGGAGGTCGGCGAGCTTATTGACAAAATGGAAGGACAATACGGAGAATCCTTTCATTTCATTGCGGGACTGCGAAGAACGATTGCGGAACACCTCGTAGCGGTCCGTTTAGATCACGGAGCGTATCAGACATGTATTAACATGGTCACGTATATGGCGCGCAAGCTTCGTCGTGCGATGAAGCGCGTGAAGTTGGATCGGGTCAAGATCTCGGAGAATCTGGATGTACACCGACATTCCATCGCGCAAAACGCATTGTGCGTTATGCTTACTGCGCTTGGCCATCCTCATGCGCACGAAAAAACGAACGAACTTTTCATGTGTGCGCAAAAAGACGGATCAGCCCTTGATGAGCTTGCGCGCAATGACGCCGAATTGCATCCGTACTTTGAAATGATGACAGTGGCACAAAAAATGATATTTTTGTACCCAAAAAGGTTATATGTCGGTTGCGCACCGCGGCATACGCAGTACGTTGTGGATCTCTGGGCAAGAACGCTTAACATAAAACTATAGAGCGATGAGGCTCATAACCCATTAACCAAGGAGGTGGCGTATGAAGACGAGGGGATGTAAAGTAGCAATGTTTTTCTTAGTTTTCGTGGGCGCGGTGTTTTTCACGACGCCGAAAGCGAAAGGAATTTCCATGGATCCTTACGCAAGCATGGAAAAAAGCGATGTGCGCTATACAGCGAGCGTGGAACAGCTTACGGTACAATGTTTTGATTTTCCGCGACTGCACAAGAAAGTGTGCGCGCATGAAGGCTCTGAGTTGGCAAGCGCCTCAAAAAAGAAAACCGCCCTCGATGTGAATTTTATCGCGATGGTGGTGTTTTCCGGGTATGACGCGAAGATACCCCAAACATCGTGGCTCGAGATAGTGGAATTTTCTTCCCTGCCTGAGGTGTTCGTGCGTCTTTCAGACGGCACTATTGTGTATGGCGCCGGCAAAGGAAGTACATTTGAGGAAGCAATAAATAACCTCGCTTTTAATTTTCTCGCTCGGGTTTTGGAAGATACATATGAAGAGGGAGTCGGCGTGAAAAAACCGGCTGGCCACATTACAATATAATATGCGTTGCTTCGTGCGGCTTTTTGGACAAAACCAAGAAGCCGCTTTTTTTTCTGTCATTTCTTTGTTAGAATGGCGCACATATGACGGTACATGAAACACGGCAAAAATTTTTTGATTTTTTTCGCGCGAAGCAGCACGCAGTTATTCCGTCGGCATCACTCGTGCCGGAAGATAAAACAGTACTATTTGTCACAGCGGGCATGCAGCCGCTCGTACCCTATCTTATGGGTGAGAAGAAGCACCCCGAGGGCGCACGCCTTGCGAACGCGCAAAAATGTTTACGGACGGACGACATCCTTGAAGTGGGGGACAACCGTCACCTCACGTTTTTTGAAATGCTCGGGAATTGGTCCTTAGGTGATTATTTCAAAAAAGAGTCTATTGCATGGAGCTTTGAACTGCTTACCTCACAAGAGTGGTTTGGAATTGATCCCGCGAAAATATATGTGACTGTGTTTGAAGGAGACGCATCGCTTGGCGTTACGCAAGATGACGAATCCATCGAGTGTTGGAAAGAAGCGTTTGCGCGGTCAGGAATCGAAGCGAGCGTGGAAAACAAGCGTATTTCGATGTATCCGAAAAAGAAGAACTGGTGGGAATTGCCCGGCACAGGGCCGTGCGGTCCGGATACGGAGATCTTCTATGATACGGGCAAACAGCATGATCCAACGTTTGGCGAACAATGTCACGCAAACTGCGATTGCGGGCGGTTCGTGGAAATATGGAACAATGTGTTCATGGAATACGAGAAGAAGGAGGACGGCAAAGGCGGCTACACATATGTACCGCTTGCGCATAAGAGCGTTGACACAGGCATGGGACTTGAGCGCATCGCAATGGTGCTTCAGGGGAAAGAAACGGTGTTTGAGACGGATATTTTTTCTGCGATCATCGCATCGGTTGAAAACAAGGATATTCCCTATACGCATGAAGCGCGCCGGTATCGCATCATCGCCGATCATCTCCGCGCGGCGGTATTTTTAATTTCCGACGGTGTTCTTCCTTCAAATATCGAGCGGGGATACATTCTCCGCAATCTTTTGCGGCGTGCCGTTACGCATGCAAAGATATTAAAATTATCCGATGGTTTTTATCGCGCGCCGATCGAAGTGATCTATGCGTATTATCAAAAGCACTATCAGTTTTTGCCGATAAAAGCAATCATGGACGCGATAGCCGATGAGCACGGCGCATTCGCAAAGGCATTTGAGCGCGGGATGAAGGAATTTCATGCGTGCGCCGATAGCGCGCGAAATGAAAACAGACCGATACGCGGCAGTGATGCGTTCGATCTTCAGCAGACATACGGATTTCGGCTTGAGCTCATGTTAGATCTCGCAAAGGATGCGGGAATTATCGTGGATGAAGCCGGATTTTGGGAGGAATATAAAAAACATCAGGAAGTATCGCGCGCGGGGGCTGAGAAGAAATTCGGCGGGCACGGCATGAAACTGCAGACAGGCGAGTTGAAAGCGACAGACGATACGGAGCTTGCGCGCGTGACGCGCCTGCATACCGCGACGCATTTGTTGCAATCAGCGTTGCGTGAAGTGCTGGGCGATCATGTGCGCCAACGCGGGTCCGACATCACGGCGGAACGGTTGCGGTTTGACTTTATCCACACTCAAAAAATGACCGATGAAGAAAAAAAGAAGGCTGAGGATATCGTGAATACGCACATTACCGAGGCATTGCCGGTAATGCATAAGGAAATGGCGATCAATGATGCGGAAAAATCGGGAGCGCTTATGTTCAATAAGGAAAAATACGGAAATGCGGTGAGCGTGTATACTGTCGGTAATAAGGAAAAACCGGTTTCTCAGGAACTGTGCGGAGGACCGCATGTGCAAAATACAAAAGAAATCGGGAAATTCAGGATCGTTAAAGAGGAGGCATCATCCGCCGGTATACGGCGCATTCGCGCGACCGTAGAATAAGTATATGGAATTTTTATCACATAATACTGAAGGAGGAGAGAGAAAGCCTGTAGTCATTGTCGGCGTGTATACGGACAAGATAACCGTTTCTTCAATACGGTATGAGCATGGAGAGCCGATAGTCATTGCTGTTGCGGTAGAACAACAGGAAGGCGCATGTGCCGATAACGGCATACTCGATGTTGATCGTATCGCCTTGAATTGCCGGAAAGCGCTTGCGGCATTGCCGCCCGCCGCAGAAGGCGTTGTGCAAGATTTGATCTTTGCGCTTGGCGGAGGCGTGGGAGTATTTTCATTTACACAGGAAAAGAGCATCCGCGAGACAAAGGAAAAGAAAATTTCCACAGAGGAAATTACCGCGCTTATGAGCGCGCGGGAAAAAGGAGAGGGTAAGGAAATGATCCGCAGTTTTACCGAGAGCTTCCTTGTTGATGGTTTTGCGGTTGAGAGTCCCGTTGCATTGCATGGCGGCGAATTGGTTGTCGGTATTGCGCGCGTATCGTGCGGAAATGTTCTTGCGTCCGGCCTTTCGTCTGTTGCGAATGCCGCGGGATTTTCAGTAAAAGGGTTTCTTGATATGCGATATGCCGCCGCAAAATACAAGAATTTATTTGAAGAAGGCCGTGATAGCGCAATTGTGCTGTGCGTATTTGAGCATGAAACACACGCAGTGCTGACGCGCAATCACGCGGTTGCGGGTGTTGGTGTCGCGCCTATCGGATATGGTATAATGAATACAATAGTTGAAAAGATTTTTTCCGTCGGGCGCGAAGAAGCAAAAGGAATCATGCGGGCATTTGCGAATAAAGAACTTGATGAAACAATCGGCGGGCGCATACAGGATGCATACGGCGATGCGGGCAAGGAGTTGATCGCGGGAGTCACGCAAACCGTTGCACAGCTTGATTCCACGCGTTTATTGCCCGGGAATATATGGGTGGTATCCTCGGAGAATATGCCGAAGATCGACGAAGCGTTCCGCGCCTCCGCATGGCTCGCATCGCTCCCCATAGAACGAAATGCCATACTACGCATGGTAAACGCAGAGAACGGATTTTTGACGCCATTTGATCATATTATCGCACAATCGTTATAATTTTACCCATGAAAAAAATACTCTATATTCACCCCGAAGAAAGCGTTGCGTATCTCATTGATAGGCTTGAGAACACGGAAGACGAGGTGTTGTATTTGGCGGCTGATGAGCATCCCGCTCTTTTTACCGATGCGGTGAATATGAAACTTTTGGCGAGAGAAGCGAATGTGCTCGGGAAACGCATCGTCATTATCTCTCAGAATCCCGCGGTGCTTGAAATGGCCCGCAATGTTTCGTTTGATACTGTTGCGGAAAGTGCCGTGGAATTTGAGCGGCAAGAGGCGGAGGCGGCATCGCCCGCAGCCGCGCCCGCCATGTCAAGCAGTGAAGCGAGCGGCGAACAGGAAGAAGAGCTGCAGGTGCGCGTCATACGCGATGAAAACATCCGTATTCCTTCCTCGTACGACGAAGTGCTTATGAGCCCCCCTCGTGATGAAGAGGACAGTCACTACGGTCATAACGCGCAAGAGCGCAGTGAGTCGGCGGTACAGGAGATTGCTTCTCTTCCGGAACAAAAAACGATTCGCGGGAAAATGCTCACTACGAAATTTGTGGTAATTTCTTTTATGGTTGCGGCAATCTTTGCGGGCGGAGCGTTTTATGCTCTTTCCCCGAGGCTATCGGTAACCGTGGTACCAAAGAAAGAATCACTGCGATTTGATTTTGTTGTGGTAGCAGACAGCAAAGCGTCCTCGCTTGATGTGGAAAAAGCAAAAATACCGGGGCAGATCATTCCGATCGAAAAAAAGGTGAGCGGTGAGTTTATCGCCTCGGCAAAACAGAACACAGCGACGAAGGCGGAAGGGAACGTGGAGTTGTATAATGAATTCAGTTCAGCCGCTCAGCAGCTTGTGCGAAATACCCGGCTTCGCGCGCCGAACGGGAAGATCTTTCGGCTCAAAGACGCAGTAACCATTCCGGGGGCGACGGTGAAGAACGGCGCAGTAACTGCTCCGGGCACGATCAGCGCGACAGTGATCGCAGATGAGGCGGGATCAGCGTACAATATTGAACCATCTAAGTTTGTGATTCCCGGATTTGAGGGAACAGCAAAGTTTTCCGGATTTTATGCAAAATCCTCATCGATGATGACGGGCGGCGGAGCGGGAGAGGGGTATGTCGCGACTGCGGAGGATATAGAGAAAGCAAAGGTATCGTTACGGGTCAAGCTTACGGAAGAGTCAAAAGGATATGTCGAAGCGAATATACCAAAAGGGTTTGTTGTTCTTGAGAATGCAATAGAGCAAAGCTCACCCGAGTTTTCCGCGGATCAGCCCGATATCGCAGGAAAGTTCACTGCGCATATGATCGTCGCCTACAATGTATTCGTGTTTTCTGAAAATGATATTGCGGCGCTCACTGAGCATTATCTTTCAAAAAGATTACAAGACGCACGAAAGGCATTACCGGGAACGCGCGTCATCACCTATGAGAGAGAGGCATTTGGCCCAAATAAAGAAACGCTGAGCTTCACGGTAAAAGCGAGTGAATTGGTTGCCGGGTCTATAGATGAGCAGCAGATCAAGGAAGTGCTCGCCGGAAAAGGGGAGGCGGATATTCAGCAAATATTGAGCGCGAATGATGCGATAGAAAGCGCGGAGGCGACGTTTTGGCCATTTTGGATATCACTCGCCCCAACCAATAAAGACCGCATAACGATTGTTGTTGTCGAGCAGTAATAGGTGAGGGTACTTGTATTTTCCGCTCTAAAAAGCGCGGGGGGTTGACTAATGTTCGCCAATTTGTTAGAAATAACTAATATTTATGCCACAAGAGAGAATTCGTCGCGATGGGATAGCTGAAGAGAACCTATCCAATGGATTGTTTCGCGTACAGCTTCAGGATGGAACCATCGTGTTTGCTCATTTGGCCGGCAAGATGAGGTTGCATCATATTAAGGTGCTTCCCGGGGATAAGGTGACGGTTGAGTTAAGTCCATACGACCTAACAAAAGGACGGATCGTTTTGAGGATGAAATAGCAAGAGGTCTAATAACTATGAAAGTAAGAGCATCGGTGAAAAAAATCTGCGCGAAGTGCAAGTCGGTCAGAAGATACGGCCGTATGTATGTCGTTTGCGCAAATCCGAAGCATAAACAGCGTCAAAAATAATATGGCAAGAATCGTCGGTGTTAATATTCCAGATAAAAAGCGGATAGAGGTAGCACTTACCTATATCTACGGCATCGGCCCTACGCGGGCGCGACGGCTGCTTGCAGAAACGAAGGTGGATCCGGATAAGCGAGCGCAGGAACTTACTGCCGACGAGACCAGCCGGTTAAAAGACGCGATTGAGAAGAATTATAAAACAGAAGGAGATCTGAAGAGGGAGATCATGTTGCACATCAAACGGTTGAAGGATGTGAAATCGTATCGGGGCATTCGGCATATGAAGGGGCTTCCGGTGCACGGACAAAGAACGAAAACGAATTCCCGCACACGACGCGGCAATGTAAGAAAGACCGCCGGATCAGGACGACGCGCAGTTGAGAAGAAATAATAGCGAACATATTTATTATCATGGGAAAGAAGAAAGTATTAACACAAAATGAAGAACAGTTGATGAAAGAGACCGAGGAACAGGAATCCTCGGCAAAAAAGGCGCCAACCGTCTCAACAGCGAAACGGATCATGAAGGCGGGGCAGGCGCATGTGCAGGCAACATATAACAATACCATCATTACGGTTGCGGATGATTCGGGAAATGTGCTTGCATGGTCTTCGGCCGGCTCGCTGGGCTTTAAGGGAGCAAAGAAAGCAACGCCGTATGCGGCGTCTCAGGTTGTTTCCACGGTTGTCGAGAAGGTTAAGAAAACGGGGCTTCAGGATGTTGCGATCTTTGTGAAAGGGATCGGATCAGGGAGAGAGTCCGCGGTGAGAGCTCTCGCGGGAAACTTTAATATTATTTCTATTTCAGACGTAACGCCTATTCCTCATAACGGATGCAGGCCTCCGAAAGTAAGACGCATCTAACGTACCGACATATTTATGGAATCAAAATGCAGTAAATGCAGACGGGCGGGAGAAAAGCTTTTTTTGAAAGGCGAGCGGTGCGCTATGGCAAAATGCGCGGTCGCGCGCCGTCCTGGACCTCCGGGCGTGCATGGCGCTAAACGGAAAAGAAGGGGCGGCTCCGAGTACGGCGTCCAGCTTGCGGAGAAGCAAAAAGTGAAACGCAGCTACGGCATCCAGGAGCGTCAATTCAAGAACTATTTCGAGGCGGCATCAAAAAAGAAAGAGAATACGCTGAACGCGCTCGCGACACTGCTTGAGACAAGGCTTGATAATATTGCGTTTCGATTAGGATTTGCCGGATCGCGGAGTCAGGCACGGCAGATGGTGGGACATGGCCATCTTATGGTGAACGGAAGAAGAGTTGATATTCCTTCGTATCATATTACCAAAGGCGATAGTATCACGATCCGCCCGGGATCGGCTTCAAAGAAGATATTCCAAGACATCAAAACGGTATTGAAAAAATATGACCCGCCGCAGTGGCTGAGCATGGATAAAGAAAGCCTGAAAGGAGAGATGGTGCGTTCTCCGGAGGCGGAGGAGCTTGATGTGCCGTTCAACCTGCAATTGATAACTGAGTTTTATTCGCGCTAATACTATTAACAACTTTGGCGAGGGAGTGTAACTTCCCGCCGAGTTTTTTGGAAACATGCCAATTACATTACCAGAAAAACCCCGCGTGGTGACGAAAGATGGGTTCCGCGCTGTTATCGAGATCGAGGGCCTTTATCCCGGATACGGTATGACGCTCGGCAATGCGCTGAGGCGTGTTTTGCTTTCCTCGCTTGAAGGGGCGGCTGCGACCGTGGTGAAGATCAAGGGGGTTTCTCATGAATTTTCGACGGTCTCGGGCGTCATGGAAGATGTGGTTCAATTGCTTTTAAATATTAAGCGCCTGCGGTTTATCAAGCAGACGAATGAGCCGGAGGTGGTTTCGATAAGCGTACACGGAGAACGGGAGGTAACGGGAGCCGACATTAAAGGATCAAGCCAGATTAAGGTTGTTGATCCTTCAGCGCATATCGCGACGCTTACCGATAAAAAATCAGAATTTGAGGTTGAATTAACGATTGAAAAAGGGTTTGGCTATGTGCCCGTCGAAGAAAAGAAGAAAGAAAAAACAGAGATCGGCACTATTGCGCTTGACGCGATTTTTACACCTATCCGAAAGATCAATTATGAGGTGGAAAATATGCGCGTCGGCGAACGCACTGATTATGATCGTTTGCGTCTCATTATTGAAACCGATGGTACGATTGACCCTGAAGAAGCATTTACGAAGGGCGCTCATATTTTAGTTGAACAATTCTCGATGCTCATTGGAATCAATGAAGGCCATATACAGGCGGAAGAAGGAACGCACGCACCGGTAGAAGATAATGCTTCCGGTGAGGAGAGCGCCCTTAGCGCATTAGAGCTTCCCGCGCGCGTTGTTCGTGCGCTTGAAGAAGCGGGCATTATTTCCATCGCCACCCTTACGGAAAAAACCGAAACGGAGCTTCTTGCGCTCGAAGGAATGGGAGCGAAGGCGGTTACCGATATTAAAAAGGCTCTTAAAAAATCCGGCCTGAATTTGAAAGAGGAATAGCATATGAAACATTTAAGCAAGACCAGAAAATTCCATAGAGAAGCAGGGCAGCGCAAAGCGTTGCTGAAGGCGCTTATCACTGCGCTTATTACGAATGGAAAGATCAAGACCACCGAAGCAAAGGCAAAAGAAGTTCGTCCGCAGATCGAAAAAATGATCTCAAAGGCGAAGATAAAGGATATAAACTCGATACGCCTCATCCGGAGAACGCTTGCCGAGAGCGTGACCAAGAAGTTGTTTGACGAGGTTGCGGTGAAATACAAGGAACGCAACGGCGGATACACCAGAATTATAAAACTCGGCCAGCGCAGATCCGATGGTTCAAAGATCGCGCAGATAGAATTCGTATAAAACATGCATATGGAACGGAAAACACATACAATTGATGCGTCAGGAAAATCGCTCGGCAGGCTTGCGTCTGCAGTGGCGGTGTTGTTGCGGGGTAAGAATAAGGCGACATTCGAACGGCATATTGATGCGGGCGATGCCGTTATCGTATGTAACCTTGATGCAATCAAAATAACAGGAACAAAAAAAGCGCAGAAAGAATATTTTTATCACACAGGCCATCCGGGAGGACTTAAAAGAAAAGTGCTTGGAAAAATGATGGATAAAAACCCAGGCGAGGCTTTCCGTCTTGCGGTATACGGAATGCTTCCTAAGAATAAATTACGAGCTCCTATGATCAAGAGGCTTACCATGTATCGTGGGCAACTAAAATAAAAGAATATGAGCGCTCCAGCAACAAAACCAGCGGTAAAACGCATTCCAAAAGAAAAGAAGGAAGAAGAAATAACAATCGCTCCTGTAACGGAACCGACCGCGGAAAAGACCGCGGAAGAAATTGTTGCGGATCTTGACATTGCGAAATTGATGGAGGAGAAAGACGCGAAGCCGGGGAGATATTATGAAGCGGTGGGCCGGAGAAAAACAGCGACTGCGCGCGTACGCATCTTTACGCGCGGGAGCGGCATGACTGTGAATACGAAAGATTATAAGATCTATTTCCCGCACGCCGACCTCCAAAGGATCGTGGATGGCCCCTTGCGCAAAATGAAGATTGCAGAACGGTTCATGGTGAGTGCAATAACGAACGGCGGAGGCATACATGGACAGGCAGAAGCGGTGCGTCATGGTATTGCGCGCGCTCTTGTTGCATTTAATGCTGATTTTCAAAAACGATTAAAGAGATCGGGATATCTCAAGCGCGATCCGCGCCGAAAGGAACGACGAAAATTCGGCCTCAAGAAAGCGCGCAAAGGACCACGATGGAGTAAGCGCTAATAGTTTCCAAAATAAAACAACACCGTTTACGCGGTGTTGTTTTTATTGTAGACGATTCGTGGCAATTCTTATAATTTAAACAGAGATACCTTTTTTAGAGTGGTGCCGTCGAGAAAATAGAGGTAATCGTCATAACTGCTGTATGACATCCTGAGCGCCTGTGCGGCGTCGGCGATATCGTACATATTGCGATGATCCCGTCCATCAAGTTCGATGACCCGTATCTTTTTTTCCGCGGTGAAAAAGATGTGCTCGTTGTCGTACGAGAACCAGGCGATCCCGGCAATGGGGCGCGAGAGGCGCGTAATAAGCTCGGTATCTTCGGCATTCTTTTTTGGCTGAATAAGTATGTCCTTCAGATAATACACATAGATCTCATTTTTATTATGCCACGCGAGTTTTTTATTGTCGTCTGAAAATGCCGTCGCGATGACGTTATCGGCGATATGCTTGAACGCAAGCTGGTTGCCGTCGTAGAGATAGAGCGCATTACCCGAGTCGATTATTGCAATGTGTCCGGCTGCAGAGCGGATGATATGAGAGCCGGTGTCGAAATAGTCCAGAGGTGTCTCGATGATCTGGTTCGTTTTACCGGAGAGAAGGTCTTTTTCATACAGGATCGTGGGAGCCGTGGTTGCGTATACCGCTTTATTTCCAAACATTTCAAAGTTGACGATATTGTCCGCAATAATTGCTTTTTCGTGAGGCACACGAAGGTCGATCGCATAGAGCGTGTTCGTGGTTGAAAGCGCAATTATTTTCGGTTCCCCTTTGCTGTATTGGCGTATTTTAACGTATCGCTCGACCTCATCCTCTATGATCTCGGTTCGCTCCCTCGACGCGATATTAAAAAGATATTTTCTGCTTTTATTTTTTTGAAGGCTTTCAACAACAAGATAATTCTCATCTGCTCCGAAGCGCACTTTTCCGATCCGCTCATCTTCTTGCGCCGCAAGCGGAATTATCTTTGGCGATGCGACGTCTAAGATCGCTATACCGTTTTCCTTTATGTATGCGATCGCCGCATTTGAGTCGGACATGATCATGTCGCTGACCTCGGTTTCTATGGTTTGCACTTTGCGTTCCTGCGGGACAAGAAAGATATTGCGCGCTTCCGTGACGAGCTGCGGCTCCACGTTCAGCTTTTTATCCCATGGGAAATACCCGCTCTTTTCTATGGTTACTGCGTAATCGCCCGGGAGGAGCCGAGCAATCAATTTTCCTTGTGTGAGCGGTAAGGAGCTTGTTGTGGCGGCGAGCTTATCGTTTATGCGTATTATCACTCCTTTGGGCGTTGTGGAAACAAAAACTCCTCCTGTTTTCACAAGAGAGAATGTTGTAAGGTTAAGCGCGTACCCCTGCGAGTATAAGATTATCACCGGCGAGGCGATAAGGAATAATAAGAAAAAAAGGAAAAAATAAAATCGCCGTTTTGCCAATGTCATAGCACAATCATAGCATACTGCACGCGGAATAAAATAGGGGGCGGCGGCTTGTGCCGACGCCCCCTATGAAAGGCTGATATACTAAAGGAGCATGTACTGTGCTGACCACACCGCAATCGCAATAATGTATCCCGTGGCGGCGGGAACTGTTGCGATACGCATGTAGTTGAGGAAGGTGAGCTCTTTGACGCTGCCCATTGCAATCACGCCTGCGGCTAATCCTATGACGAGCATGGAACCGCCGGTTCCGACGGTGAGCGAAAGAAGCACCCAGAGCTGCGGATCATCGGTGACAAGAATATCAATGGCGGCCGCGGTGAGCGGTATGTTATCAACGAACGCTGAAAGCACGCCAAGCGTTGTATTCCCCAGTACAAGCTGGAGAACAGTCGGCGCTTCGCCAAACAGTTCTTGTGAAACGAGGCTCAGTATCCCGAGGTGCCGTAACGCCCCGACAGAAAGAAGAATGCCGGCAAAAAAAAACAATACTGGCAAGATCAACTTTCCGCATAGTCGCTTCGATGTCTGTGGTGAGGTGCGTTGTTATCTCGCCGTTTCCCCATAGTTTGCACGCGGAGATCACAATTCCAACGACACCAAGTCCGAAGAGGAGGCCGAAATACGGTTGAAGCCCTATTTGACTGAATGCAATAGGCATCAAAAACGATGCGAGCGCGGTACAAATCACTGCGTATTCCGATCGTGAGATCACGACCTCCTCTTCCTTTATGTCTGTGGTGTCCATGGTGACAGTGCGCGACATCATCGTCATAGCTGTCACAAAAAGCGCGAGCGACGGAAGAAATCCCTGCGTTATGACATCCCATACAGTAAATTTTTCCGCAATCCACAGCATAATTGTGGTTACGTTGCCAATAGGAGACCATGCACCGCCGGCATTTGCCGCAATAACGATCATCGCGGCGGCAACCACGAGGTTTTTCCCGCTGAAAAAACGACGGGAGATCTCAATCATGACGATCGCGGTAGCGAGAGTATCAATGATCGCGGCGAGAAAGAAGGCAAGCGCGCCGATGATCCAAAATTGTGCCCGATCGCCGAGCTTGAGCGTGAGAAGCTTAGCCCTTACCAGGTCAAAAAATCGGTAATGAACTAATATCGCAATAAGCGTCATAGCCATAATTAAAAAAAGAATAAGCCCGAAGATTTCCGCGCCCCCTTCTTTGATGCTATGGTCTATCGCTTCATGGTCGCCAAAAAGCGCGATCAAGAGCCATGTGGCCCCGCCAAGCGCCGCCGCGCTGAGCGATTTGTGCAGATCAAGCTGGTGTTCAAACGCGATAATGATGTACCCGACAGCAAACACACACCCTACAAGAAATGACAGTTCCATGACTCCCTCCTTTTTTATTAAGTTTTTAAACAGCAATGTACGGTGTTTCATATCATATAAATATTTTTTGTCAATGTATTGTGTGGATGATTTGTAGTGTGCTATACTGCGCACATGGAAAAGAAAATTTTTGTTACCAGGAGGATCCCCGAACGAGGGATCGAATTGTTGAAGAGCAAAGGGTATGCGGTCGACGTGAGCGAAAAAGACGGCGTCCTTGCGAAGGACGAGCTTATTACGCGTCTCAAGGAAGGCGCATATGACGCGGTATTATGCCTGCTTACCGATAAGATCGATGAAGATGTGTTTGCGGCGGCGGGACCCCAGTGCAAGGTCTTTGCCAATTATGCTGTCGGTTTTGATAATATTGATCTCGAAGCGATGAGGCGCCATGCCATGATTGTTACCAATACCCCGGGCGTGCTGACGGAAACCGTCGCAGAGCACACGTTTGCGCTTATGCTCGCGATCGCGCATCGTATCGCGGAAGGCGATGCTTACACGAAGGCGGGGAAATACAAAGGGTGGGCTCCGATGTTGCTTTTGGGCACTGATCTTGCCGGTAAAACGCTCGGTGTGGTGGGGCTTGGGCGGATCGGTTCGCTCGTTGCGCACCATGCGGTGAAAGGATTTGGTATGAAGGTTATGTACTATGATCCGAAGCCGAATGCCGACTTTGAAAAGGAATATGGCGCGACATTTGCCGATCTGGAAACACTTTTGAAAGAATCCGATTTTATATCTATCCATGTGCCGTTGTTGCCGGCCACGAGACACCTTATCAGCGAGCCGCAATTAAAAATGATGAAAAAAACAGCGTATCTCGTGAATACTTCGCGCGGGCCTATCGTGGACGAGCAAGCGCTTGTCGTTGCGTTGCGTGAAGGATTGATCAAGGGAGCGGCGCTTGATGTGTATGAAAAAGAGCCGGAACTGACGCCGGGGCTTGCCGAGTTGGATAATGTCATTCTTACTCCTCATACCGCTTCCGCAACGGAGGAAACGCGCTCAAAAATGGGGGATCTTGCCGCGCAAAACATTATTGAAGCGTTAGAAGGAAGAACTCCCCCAAACCAGATCGCATAGCGCGCCACAGCCTATAAAGTCAAAACCGGCTGTGCAACGGGGTTGATTTACTTTTGCGCCTATGGTACGATGATACACCGTAGGGATTTGTAGAAAATATATGACAAAAATAAAAGCACAACCAAGAAATGATAAGGATAATGTCGGTCGCATTCGAAAGGCGGGCGGCGTTCCCGCGGTGATTTACGGGCATAAAGTAAAAAACGCGAATCTTACTGTTGATAGCAAGTCTTTTACCAGCATATATCGAAAGGCGGGGGAAACCACCGTCCTTGATCTTCAGATCGAAGGGGAGGGCGCGGATAGAAATGTTCTCATTCATGATGTTGCGGTTGATCCGGTGAGAGGCCAAATCATCCATGTTGATTTTTACGAGGTGAAGAAGGGCGAGAAGATCAAGACGCACATTCCGCTTGTGTTTGAAGGGGAATCTCCCGCCGTAAAATCGGACGGAGGCGTTTTGGTAAAAAATATCTATAAGATAGAGATCGAGGCACTGCCAAAGGATCTTCCGCATGAAATTGTCGTTGATATTTCAAAACTTATTACCTTCAGCGATACGGTGACTATTGCCGATCTGGCTATTTCCGAAGGAGTGAAGGTCTTTGCCGATGCGAAAGAAGTTATCGCAAAGGTAATGCCACCGCGCACCACCGAGGAACTTGAGTCGCTTGAAAAAGTTGCCGAGGTGAAGGTGGACGAGGTGAAGGTGGAAACGGAAGAAAAGAAGAAGGAGCGCGACGCGGAGAAAATCACCGAGAAGGAAGGAGAAAAATAACTTACCTATAGGAAACCTCTTATGTTTCCTTCGGCGCAAATTACAAATAGAGCTACGATGATCACAAAAGCCCCGCGAGCGCAGATATGCGCGGGGCTTTTGTGCATTTTCGGTATGGTTCTGTGCGGAATATCAACACCTCTCTTTGCACAGTTGAATACGCCGGAGAGCGAGAAAACGCTGCTGCAGAGTCAGTTGAAGGAAGTTCAAGAGCAGATCAGCAGTTATCAGCAGAACATTGAGGAGGCGCAACAGGCGCAGAAATCGTTAAAAAATGAGATCGTGATCTTGGATGCCGCCGCGCAAAAACAGAAACTGCAGTTAAAGGAGATCGAGCTCAGCTTGCGGGAGGTGGAAGTGGACTTAAGCGAAAAACAAAAAGAGATCACTTCGCTCGAGAGCCGTTTGAAAGAGAAGCGAGTGCTGTTGCAGCTTTCGGTCCGACAACTGCAGGAATACGACAGCGTGAACTGGGTGAGCGTTTTATTTTCCGGAGAGAGCCTCTCTGATTTTTTCAGCCAGGTGCGGTATGTAAAAAGCATTCAGGCCGATATTAATGATTTCATCGCAAATATCGATAATCTCCGCGGAAGTCTTGAGGTGGAGCGAGAAAAGTTAGAAGATGAAAAAGCGGATATCACTCGTCTCAAAAGCTTAAGCGGTCTGCAAAAGTCATCGCTCGAGCAAAAACAGAAAGAAAAAACGACGTTGTTGGTAAAGACAAAAGGAGAGGAAAAATTGTATACGGCAAGCATCAAAAAATCACAGAAAGACATCGCGATGATCCGTCAGCAGATCTTTTCGCTTGAGAGCGTCGGTGTTTCCATGTCATTTGAGGAGGCGATCAAAAAAGCGCAATTTGCGGGCGAAAAAACAGGGATTCGCCCGGCGTTTCTACTTGCCATTTTTCAGGTGGAATCCCGCCTTGGCACGTATGTCGGGGGAGGATCATGGCGAAAAGACATGAAATCAGCTGAACGCCCATTGTTTTTAAAAATTACAACCGCGTTAGGGCTTGATCCTGATTCAATGCCGGTATCTAAAAAGCCGTGGTATGGATGGGGAGGCGCCATGGGGCCCGCACAATTCATTCCGTCAACATGGCTTTCTTATGCGGACCAAGTTGCCGCGCTTACCGGACATAATCCGCCATCACCGTGGAATATTGAGGACGCATTTATCGCGTCAGGACTTAAATTAGTAAGTAATGGTGCGGGAGGGCACACATATCAAGGCGAACGCACTGCCGCCGCAAAATACATCGCGGGAGGCAATTATAAAAAATCAGTAGGACAGGCGTATGCCAACAATGTGATGGATTGGGCGGAACATTATCAGGGTCAGATCGATATACTTTCCGGTGTCAGCGTAAAACCAGAGCCTACTTCATAAACAACTCTCGTGCGTTCAGGTTTATTCTTCAACTGCTTTTTTAATATCATCGAGCATGGTGGCGATATCGCCGTCCATGATTCCTTCTATATTGTGCCAACTAAGCTTTGCCCGATGGTCGGTGACCCTGTCTTGCGGGAAATTATAAGTCCGTATCTTTTCTGACCGGTCGGCGGTTCCGATCTGTTCTTTGCGCATCTTGCCGCGCTCTCCCTGCTCTTTTTCCTTCTGCGCCTCTGTTATTTTTGCCTGTAAAATCTGCATCGCTTTCTCTTTATTTCGTGCCTGCGACCGTTCTGCCTGCGAGGCGACGACAAGTCCCGTCGGAATATGAATAAGACGCACGGCGGTTTCCACCTTGTTCACGTTTTGTCCGCCGGCACCTCCGGAGCGGTATGTCTCCATTCTGATATCTACCGGGTTGATAGTGACTTCGGCTTCTTCCGCCTGAGGAAGTACCGCAACAGAGATCGTTGAAGTGTGGATACGCCCTTGTTTTTCGGTGTCCGGTATGCGCTGAACACGATGTACCCCGCTTTCACGGCGCATGTCATCGTATACGCCCTTCCCGGTTATTTCAAGCACGATATCCTTAAAGCCTCCGAGAGGCGTCTGGCTTGAATCAATAAGCGCAATACCCCATCCTTTTCGCTGGGCATAACGCATATACATGCGATAAAGTGCGCCGGCAAAAAGAGCCGCCTCGTCGCCGCCGGTCCCTGCGCGGATCTCAATAATAGCGCACTTATATTTTGCGTATATGTTCGGGGAAAAAAGCTCCGCGAACTCTTTTTCCGTTTTTTCTTTTTGCGCGCGCAAGCGCACGAGTTCTTCCTGGGCGAGCTCCGCGAGCGCAGTGTCGTCTCCCGAAGTTATAAGAGACTCGTTGCCTTGTATCTCGTTGGCAATTTTTTGTACGCGCGCGTAGAGCGTGAGTATCTCCTCGATCTCCGCATATCGTTTTGCAAGTACGGTGCGCCCTTTTAAATCAAAAACAGCGTCGCTACGGGCGAGCTGTTCTTCTAAGTCGCGGTGCTCTGCCTTGAGCGCCTCGATTTTCTTTTCGTCGATCACTTTTTTGCGGGTTTTTTGGGGGCTGCGTTTGCGACTTTTCGCTTGAATTTCTCAACGCGTCCGGTTGCATCTACGAGTTTTTCTTTACCGGTATAAAACGGATGGCACGCATTGCAAATTTCCACATCGATCTGTTTCATGGTGGCTCCCGTCGTAAAGGTGTTGCCGCACGCACACACTACCGTCGCCTGATGATATGGGGGATGAATATCTTTTTTCATAATGACCTGTATGATACACAAAATCAATTTCCTTGTAAAGAGTGCATGGCTCTTGCAAAATAGCCGGATCTGCGTGCATAATTACGATAATTAGCGGTATTTTTAGCATTTTAACAATTATTCAAACAAAAGGGGGTGGTGTAATGAGGGTAAAAATAAGCAGACCTGGAGAACAGGCGATATCCATTGAAATAATCGCCAATGAAGAGGATAAAGAGTGTTTTTTTGATGAAATGGTAAAAAGCATCGACGGAGTTCCGCTTGAAGGAAAACTCGTCGGCATAACTACCAATAGTAACGGCATCAGAGGGGTGAAGTTTTTGTTCTCCGCAAAAACAGCATAAAAAGCAAAAAGATAAAGGCCTTTGCGTTGTAACATTTGCGCGAAGGCCTTTTTATTTACGAATGCGCCTGTTTTGTGTATACTACGGCGGTAATTATTAATACATAAACATGGATATCAGCCGTATTTTTTTCGTTATCATCGGGGTGCTTTTGGTGTGGGGTATCGTCATATATAATCGTTTCATAAAATTAAGAAACAGGGTCGCGGAGGCGTGGTCAGACATCGAAGTCCAGATGAAGCGGAGGTATAACCTTATCCCGAACTTAGTAGAAACAGTGAAAGGGTATGCAGGACATGAGAAAGAGGTGTTTGAAAAAGTGACGGAAGCACGGGCTCGGGCAATGGGCGCTTCAACGCTTGCCGAGCATGCACAGGCGGAGAACATGCTTTCCAGTACGCTCAAGTCGCTGTTTGCGATATCGGAAGCATACCCCCAGCTTCGCGCAAATGAGAATTTCCTTGAGCTCCAGCGTGAACTGACGGATACGGAAGACAAGATCCAAGCGTCCCGCCGGTTCTATAACGGCAATGTGCGTGATTATAACACGCTCGCCGAATCGTTCCCGTCCAATCTTATCGCGCGCACATTCACATTCGCGAAGAAGGAATTTTTCGAACTTGACGAAAGCGAGGCGGCGGCACGCAATCCGGTACCAGTGAAGTTTTAGCACGTATGAGTACGATCTATACGCATCGCGCATCAAACGTCAGAAAAACGTGGCTCATCATGTCCACGTTTTTGGTGTTCATCATTCTCGTGGGATGGGTATATGCGCAGGCGATGCAGTCGCCGGGCGCGCTGTATGTTGCGGTTGCGTTCGCGCTTATCACGAATGTGGCGAGTTATTGGTATTCCGATAAGCTCGTGCTTATGATGACGCATGCAAAAGAAGTGCAAAAGCAAGACGCACCTGAGCTGTATCGCATTGTTGAAAATCTGGCGATCACTGCGGGTCTGCCGACACCGAAGGTGTATATCATCAACGAGCCGGCACCCAACGCATTTGCCACCGGCAGGGATGAAAAGCATGCGGTAGTGGCGGTAACGGCGGGCCTACTTGAGCGGCTGGATAAAACAGAACTTGAAGCGGTACTCGCGCACGAGCTTTCGCATATCGGCAACAAGGATATGCTGGTCTCGACCGTTGCGGTGGTATTGGTGGGGTTTGTTGCCTTGCTTTCCGACTTCTTCCTTCGCTTTACGATGTTTGGCGGCAGAGGACGGCGCGATGATAGGGGAGACGGGCGCGCGCAGGTGTTGTTCCTGGTCATCGGTATCGTGCTTGCCATACTCGCACCGCTTATTGCCACACTGTTGCGCCTTGCGGTATCGCGCAGTCGAGAATTTCTTGCCGACGCATCGGGTGCTATGCTTACGCGCCACCCTGAAGCGCTTGCAACCGCGCTTGAAAAAATTGCGCGCGATCCCAATGAGCTTCGCACCGCGAATCACGCGACCGCGCATCTCTTTTTCGCCAACCCGTTCAAGAATGGCGAGAAGAAAGGTTTTCTTACTAAGTTATTTATGACCCATCCGCCCGTAGAAGAACGCACGCGCGCCCTGCGGGAGATGAATGTATAATAATATTATGGGAAGCTTAGAGCGGCATTTTCAAGAAACACCCCGTGATAGCATATTGCATGAGCGATTTGATGCAGCTAGGCAGGATCCCCATCTCGAGGGTGTTATATGGGACGATCTTGATGCAAAGGATCTGATATTGCTTGAAAAACTTTTGCAGGGTAGGCTTGCGGAGGCGGATATCACGCAGAGAAGGGAAGCTCTTGAAAGCGAACTGCGATTGCAGGGAGATCCAAGTGTTGAATTTGCCGCAATGCTGTTAAATAAGCTAATGGTGGAAAAAGCTGAGGTCGTGGCAAAAAAGGTGAGGGCGCGGCAAAAAAGTGGTGGTTCCGATATTGGGAGAGGTGAGGCAAGAGCATAGAATATTATAAATAGGGAGGAGTCGCATAGTCCTGCCTGCCGGCAGGCAGGGACATAGTGCACCGTCTTGCTCCCTGTTTGTCCAAGAGCGAAGAGATTGGCGTACAAACAGCAGTCCACCATAATTCTATTTTCTTTAGCGCGGAGGCGTCGCATAGTGGCCTAGTGCACCGTCTTGGAAAGGCGGCATACCGCAAGGTATCAGAGGTTCAAATCCTCTCGCCTCCGCGCTGCAGAAAATGAATTATTGGGAGAAAGACGGCATACCGCAAGGTATCAGAGACCACAGCTCTCGAAGAGAGATCGAAGGCTTCGAGCTGTAGATACAACCTATTTCCTTTAACGGTTCAGAAAGTCGCCAAAGCGTTAGGCGTTCCAATGGAAGGTTTAGTTAAATAATTTTATGAAAACTACTTTTTGCAGAACAAAAACTGACGACAACTTGAGATTGGATGGTTTACTTTTTGAGCCGGACCAAAAATCTTCCATTGGAGTTTTGCATATTCACGGAATGGCAGGAAATTTCTACGAAAATATATTTCTTGACTCAATGGCCGAAGAATATACTAAAGCCGGATACGCATTTTTGACCGTAAATACCAGCGGCCACGATTTTATTGCCGATCTCGCAGTTATCGGTGAGAAAGAACAGCACAAAAGAGTCGGACAGATTTTTGAGAAATTTGAAGATTGTGTTTCCGATATTGACGCATGGCTCAAATTTTTCAAATCAAAGGGTTACGACAAGCTCATTTTACAAGGACATAGCTTGGGAGCCACAAAAGTCGTTTATTACCTCTATAAGAAACCGGAGAGTGATTTTGTGGCGCTTGTCATAGCTTCACCACCCGATATGTTGGGCTTGGTTAGAGTAGAAGCGGAAGGAGAGAATTTTGAAAGAGATTTTGCCGAAGCAAAAAAATTAGTTGCTGAAGGCCGTGGCAAAACTTTTCTCTCAAATATAATCTGGAGCTGGTATTATATTTCTGCGGAAACATATCTTAATCTTATGGCTGACGGAGCCGAGACGGACGTCTTTCCAATTCTTAGGGGCGGTGATTTTAATGAATTGGAAAGCATAAAAATTCCAATTCTAGCTTTTTATGGTGGTACTGATGACGCAGTTGTGTTCTCGCCAGAAAAAGATTTAGGGATTATCAAGAAACATCTCAAAAACAAGAAGTCAAAAACCTTATTGATTGGCACAGCACCGCATAGCTATTTCAAACATGAGAAACAAATGGCATTGGCGGTTGTTGATTGGTTGAAAGAAATTTTGTAATTAAATAAGCGATGGATTGAGGAGAGACATGAAAAGGTCATTAAAGAGGCTTTATTCCATGAATGAAGAGCTTGATGAGATTATGATTTAGAGGAGCGGCTATGTTAAATGATGCAAGGAAATACTTGAAGGTAACAAAGAGTAAGTAATAGTAAAAAGAGCGTATATACGAAAGTATTTAAAATGGATTATTACAAAAAATCTCTCGCCCTCCACAAAAAACTAGGTGGGAAGATCGGAACAAAAAATAAAGTTGCTATTAAAAATTTCAACGATCTGAGCGTGTGTTATACACCCGGAGTGGGAGCGGTATCCAAAGCGATCGCCGCCGATAAAAAGTTGGTGTGGGATCTGACCGTCCGTAAAAACACGGTGGCGGTGGTGTCGGACGGTTCAGCGGTGCTTGGGCTTGGCAATATCGGTCCCGAGGCTGCTTTGCCGGTGATGGAGGGCAAAGCGATGCTGTTTAAACAATTCGCCGATGTGGATGCGGTGCCGATAGTGCTTGCCACGCAAAACACGGAAGAAATTATAAAAATAGTCAAAGCGATCGCTCCGAGTTTTGGCGGTATAAATTTGGAGGATATTTCCGCGCCCCGATGTTTTGAAATAGAAGAAAGATTAAAAAAAGAATTAGATATTCCCGTAATGCATGACGACCAGCACGGCACGGCGATTGTGGTGCTTGCGGCCTTGATCAACGCGCTGAAAGTTGCCAAAAAAGATATTGCTACAATAAAAATCGTGCTCTCGGGCGCGGGCGCGGCGGGTGTGGCGATAACCAAACTACTATTGCAATATGGCGCCAAAAACATCATAACGCTCGATAGCATTGGCGCGATATATTTTGACCGGGGAAATTTGAATGAATCAAAAAAGCAATTGGCGGAAATTACCAATCTTGGATGTAAAAATAATCCGCGGGTCAGCACATTAAAATGTGAAAAGGGAAATTTGGCGGAAACGATAAAAAACACGGATGTTTTTATCGGCGTATCGGCGCCGAATATTTTGACCGGAGAAATGGTGAAAACGATGGCGGATAAATCAATAGTATTTGCGATGTCCAATCCCGTGCCGGAAATTATGCCAGAGGTCGCCAAAAAGGCCGGCGCGTTCATTGTGGCGACCGGCAGATCGGATTTTCCCAATCAAATAAATAATGTCTTGGCTTTCCCGGGGATATTTCGCGGCGCGCTGGACGGACGAGTGAAAATGATCACCGACGAAATGAAGTTAAAGGCCGCGGAAAATTTGGCGAAGATTGTTAAGAACCCTACATCAAAGAAGATAATTCCCAGTGTTTTCGATAAAGGCGTGATGAGGGCGGTGGCGCGCGCGGTAAAAAATGGCTAGGAGCGCATTGTATATCCGGAACATATGGACACATTTTCATTTCTCCCATATTTAGATAATCTTGGAGCTCTCGGATATTGGGTTATTTTTTTGATTGCGTTTTTTGAAGCGCTTGCGTTTGTCGGCGCGCTTATGCCTGGCGCATCTCTTATGGTGCTTGCCGGATTTCTTTCTACACAAGGGTATTTTCATATAGGGGATCTGATATGGTTTGCCGCGATAGGCGCGATCCTCGGTGATGCGGTGAGCTATTATCTTGGCACGAAAGGAACCAATTTTTTTCGGGCAGAGAATAAACTCCTGAAAGTGAGCCATCTTGAGCGCGCGCAGCGCTTTTTTGAGCGATACGGCGGTAAAAGTATTTTTTTAGGCAGGTTCATCGGCCCCATCCGCCCCATTGTGCCGTTTGTCGCAGGCCTGAGCAGTATGAAAATACAGACATTTATTTTTTGGAATGTGGCGAGCGGGTTTGCGTGGGCTATTTTTCATTTATTTTTGGGTTATTTTTTCGGCGGGGCATTCAAGGCGATCGAGGCATGGTCGACGCGCGCGGGATTTTTTGTGCTCGGATTTCTTCTTGTTACGGGGGTGGTGTGGCTTGTGTTTAAAAAAAGCGCGCCAATCTTTGTATTTATCGGGTCAACGAGTCGTTCGATACGTGATGCGTTTTTTGCGCATCCCGATACACAACGCCTGATGCAAAAACACCCGTTGGCCATCGCTTTTTTCGCCCGCCGTGTGAGCGCCGCGACGTTTTCCGGCTTGCCCATGACAATTTTTGCGTTGGCAATGGCATACATTGCGCTTCTTTTTATTGGCGTAACGGAAGATGTGCTTACCTCAGACGTGATAGTAGAAGCCGATATTCGCGCGGCGAATGCGCTTGCGGTGTTTCGCGATGCCGACCTCATTCGCTTTTTTACATGGGTGACGCTTTTGGGAAAATGGAAAATAGTTGCGGGGTTTTTACCCCTGATCACGTTCATTCTCTTTATATGGAATAAACGGAAGTTCATCGCTCCTTTGTGGGTTGCGGCGATCGGCGCGGAGCTTTTTGTTTTTGTGAGCAAGATCATCGTGCACCGTCCTCGCCCTTTGAATGCATTTTATAGCGAGGACTCTTTTTCATTTCCAAGTGGACATGCAACGATCGCCGTCGCGTTTTACGGATTTTGCGCGTACATTCTTTTTCGCCTCTTTTCGCAATGGAAGTGGAAGATCAATATGGCAATCGGCGGGGTCATGACGATCGCATTTATCGGGTTTAGCCGGCTATATCTTGGCGTGCATTACCTGAGCGATGTGTGGGGAGGGTATCTTATCGGCGCATTGTGGCTGTTGCTTGGTATTACACTGTCCGAATTATTGCCACCGCGTATATTTGATCGCTTGCATGGTGTCGTACTGAAGCGTTCCATAAAAACGTGGATGACGCTCGGCTTGAGTATTCTCGGAGTTGTGTTGTATATCGGCTTTGCGACGCGGTATCATCCGCCGGTGAATGCGCATAGTACCGAAATACCGGTGATGCAAGTGGTTGATGCGTATGCGGCGCGAGATTTGTTTACGCAGGGACGGGTGCCTTCATATACGGAAACACTTACAGGGAGTTTTCAAGAACCGGTGAGTTTCATCATTGCTGTGGAAAACGACGAGCGCCTGACCGAATTATTTACCCGTGCGGGCTGGGAGCGTGCTGATTTTGCAACTCTTGCTTCTATCTCAAAACTCGCGGTTGCTGCGGTGCAAAATAAGGGATATGCAAACGCACCCATCACATCGTCATTTTGGAATACGGTGCCGCACGCTCTTGGGTTTGAACAAATGACGGAAAAAAACACCGTGCGCGAGCGCCACCATGTGCGGATATGGAAGACACCGATTATTACGCACGACGGAAAACGCATATATGTCGGTACCGCGAGCTTTGATGTTCGTATCAAGTGGGGGATCACGCACGCGATACGCCCCGACATTGATACCGAGCGAGAATATGTTTTTTCAAGTTTCATAGGTGCCGGCGTAGCGTTTCAATCGGAGAAAGTACAATTTGTCAGCCCTGTTTTGGGCAGTAATTTTTCCGGCGATCCCTTCTTTACCGACGGGAATGCGTATATAATTACGGTAGATTAATATCATGCACGAACTGTACGATATCCTCCATATACTCGGCGTCGTTTTGTTTTTTGGCGGCATGATCGTTTCCCTGAAATGGCTTTTTTTTGCCGAGAGGCGCGGGCAGGAAACCATGATGCGGTCTGCAGTGAAACGGACGCATCAGATCAATATGTTCGTTACCGCCCCGGGGATTATTATGATCACCCTATCGGGTTTTTTCCAGGCACCTTACGTTGGAGGTCTTTTTTCACAAAGCTGGCTCATTGCAGGTTTGGCGTTGTTTGCGCTTTCTGTTTTGCTATGGGTTTGCTTTTTTATTCCCGCTTATTATAAACTTCTTCGCATTACTGCAAACTTCAGCGAATCGCTTCCGCCCGATTTTTTTACCCTGCTCCATCGCTTGTATTTTTTTGGAGTAGCTATTATTGTGTTACCATTAGGGACGATGACACTTTCAATAATAAAGCCGGAATTATGGTAATTCTTTCGTATGGAAAAGCTTGATAAACAACCATCGCGCTCACCGGAAAAACTTCTCACCAAAGTCGTTCTTCCCGATGAGACGATTGCGGAGGTGTACGGTAATCCGGAAACAAATGAAATGGAGTACTTTTTTTATCTCGATACCGCCGGGAATGTTCTTGAGTATACGGATATGCGTGGTAGCAAGGACAAGCGCGATACGCTGAAAAAGCATTTCGAAGAGCGCGGTTTTTCCTTTACGGCACAGGAGCTCAATGCGCTCACCCAAAAACTTTTTCAAGGAAAGTTAAATCAAGAGATAGATGAAATAGATGAAAACACCGCGACCGAGCAATAACATGAAAAAGAAAACGATCTTAGTGACGGGATGCGCGGGATTTATTGGGGGAAATTTTGTACGCACATTTCACCGGAGATTTCCCGCGATAAAAATTGTCGGCATTGATGATTTTTCAACCGGCAGGCGCGATGCGCTTGACTCGGGAATTGTGTTTTACGAGGGGTCAGTGTGCGATGAAAAACTTCTCAATACGATTTTCAAAAAGCATGCGCCGGAATATGTGTTTCATTTTGCGGCAATGCCGCGGGTGTCTTATAGCGTGGAGCATCCCGCAAAAACAACGCACGTGAACATATATGGTACCGTGCTTCTTTTGGAAAAGAGTCGTGATCACAATGTGAAACGGTTTATTTATTCCGCATCGTCAGCGGTGTATGGCGGCGCGAAAAAACTGCCTACGAAAGAAAGCGAAAATCCTCCAAGCCCTATCTCGCCCTATGGTCTGCAGAAATATACAGGGGAGCCATTTTGTAAGATGTTCAGCGAATTGTACGGACTTGATACGGTCTCGCTGCGCTATTTTAATGTATTCGGTCCCGGCCAATACGGCGGTTCTTCGTATGCGACCGTGATCTGTAACTGGCTTGAAGGATTATATTTTCCCAAAAAAGCCGCACAACCGTTTCTCGACGGAAATGGAAAACAATCGCGCGATTTTTGCTACGTTGCGAACGTCGTCGAGGCAAATATCAAGGCGATGCGCTCAAAGAAAAAACTCAAAGGAGAGGTGTTTAATATTGCGCACGGGGAGCGGACAGATCTGCTTACGGTGAAGCGGCTTATTGAACAATACACAGGAAAAAAACTCCATCTAAAAAAACATCCTTCGCGGCCTGGCGACGTGAGGCATTCGCATGCGGATATCGGCAAAGCGAAAAGAATACTTGGATATGCGCCGAAGATTGATTTTGCAGAAGGATTACAAAAAACGATCGCATGGTTTGAAGAGAGGGTGTAGTCGCGGTTTGCGCTCATAATATTCTTTTTGAAGCGTTGACACGCATATCTGTGCGTGTATTATTGTTTTATCCGGGTAGAACGTTAACAATTTAATAAAAAACCTAAAAGGAGGTTAAATATGCGAGTAAGACAGGGAATAGAAAGGATCGTATTTATTGAGCCGAGGCCACCGAGCGAGCATGTGTTTAAGCGAATGCCGTTGCCGCGACTTGGAACCGTGATTTTGGGAACTATTCTTAAAAATCGCGGGTATGAAGTCACGATTTTCGTGGAGTCAATCCAAAGGATCAACTTTAAGAAGTTACTTTCCGCCGATGCAGTCGGTATTTCTACCACCACATCTACCGCCCCTCGCGCGTATGAAATTGCGGCACTTCTCAAAGGGAAGGTCCCAGTTTTTATGGGAGGCCCCCATGTGACATACCTGCCCGATGAGGCGCTCAAGTATTGCAATTACGTGGTGCGCGGCGAAGCGGATGATTGCATCGTGGATTTTATCCAAGCACTCGAAAACGGAGGGGGATTTGAGAATATCCCCGGGCTCTCCTACAGGAAAAAGAGGGGAGTGATCCACAATTCTGTACCCGCAACATGTAAGGATCTCGACAAACTTCCATGCCCTGATTTTTCGCTTATCGCGGGGTTGGAGGGGGACTATGCAAAGAAGCTCAACATAACCCCTGTGATGACATCGCGCGGATGTCCGTACGACTGCAGTTTTTGTTCGGTAACGGGCATGTTCGGGCAGAAATACCGATTTCGCTCGAATGAGCGCGTCATGGAGGAGTTATGGAGGAACAAAAAGCACAACGGGAAGTGGGTGTTTTTCTACGACGACAACTTTTGCGCAAACAAAACGAGAACGAAAGAGCTTTTGCGGGAGATGATCAGAGAAGGGGTCACGCCACGCTGGACAGCGCAAGTGCGTGTGGATGTCGCGAAGGATCCGGAACTCCTTGATCTTATGATGCAATCGGGATGTCATACCGTGTATATCGGCTTTGAGTCGGTGAACCCGGAGACGCTGAAGGCGTATAATAAAAAGCAGTCAGTTGATGACATACGCGAATGCATCAAGGAACTGCATAAACGCGGTATCAGGATCCACGGCATGTTCGTGTTCGGTTCCGACCAAGACACCATACATACCATTCGGGAAACCGTCGCGTTCGCCAAAAAGAACAAGCTTAATTCGGTGCAGTTCCTTATTCTTACGCCATTGCCCGGCACGAGGTGCTACCTCGAGCTTACGGAGCAAAAACGCATCATCAATACAGACTGGAGTCTGTACGATACCCATCATGTGGTGTTTCAGCCGATGCGCATGACGCCGTACGAGCTGCAACAAGGAACTGTGGATGCCACCAAAGCATTCTACTCTCTGTGGCCGATAGTCAGGCGAGTGATCAGTTTTGATCTGTTTGGCGCATCGATTAAAACATACGGCTATTCATTAGCAAGGAAATGGGAAAGGGACAACCAGCATTTTATTGACTACACAAAACAAATACCCTATGCCGGCAAGGCGTTCGAGCTTGCCGCGCGCAAGACCGCGGAGGATATGAAACAAAGATTCTTTGCACATTTTCACAATACCCCGGGGAAATAACCCCGGGTTTTTTTATTGAATTTTTTTCACAGATGATGTATAATCTTTGCCGTATCGTATTTTATTAAAATCATGAAAAACATCATTATCGTTAGTATTGTTATTGGGTGTGCTGCGCTTCTATGGGGTGTAAGCTTCTGGTTTGCGCCGGAAAAAATATTGCCAGCTCAACAAGAAGCGGATATCTCTCAAACGGAGAAAGAAGCCACTGCTACAAGTACGCAGGAAGTCGCTCCGGTTGCCACGTCATCCGAGCCAGTCGTAAAGGAGCAGCCGAAAAAAGAACCGGCGCGGATCACGCTTACCAAGACGCAGTTTCCATATACTATCACTGTCGGTAAAACGCCATGCGGCGACATAATCGGCTCATTTGATGTGGTGAGCAGCGACCCGTCTAAGGAATTATATTGGGGAATGACAGGAGCGATGCCGATATGGCTGACATTTTCTGCGGTAGAAGGAAAGACGCCTGCAACCGTGGATATGTCGTTTAACTGTATTTTGTCGGGTGTGGAGGACACAATCGATTGGGGGTTTGTCATTGTGGAAAAAACCAAAGAAGGAAAATATGTTGACGGCTATCATCGCTCATTTAAGATCCAAGGGGATATCATAAGAAAATAGCGCTCTTTGCATAGGCTATTTTGCATGACGGCCAACCCAGAATGCATGCCCCGCCATCGGTTTTTTTCCTTCGGGTTGAACGCTGTCAAGGATAAGACAGCCGTCGTGCGTGTGAAGCAATAATTCCTTTTTTGCGTCAGGCGCGATCATAAGCGAAAAACTAAGCGGGGGAAGCGTAGGGATGCACGGCATGATCCGCGCGCTGATCAGCTTAACTGTTTTTCGTTTTCCTTCCTTGTCGTGCAGCGTCATAAAAACACCCGGCCACGGCGTGAAGGCGCGGAGCATGCGCTCGATCTGCTCTGCGGTATGTTCCGCTTTTATTTCGCCGTCCTCTTTTTTGAATATCTTCGTCAGGGTCGCGCGCGTATTATCCTGCGGCTGAGGAGTGATTGTTCCCCCAAGCCACATTGGGAGTGTTTCTATAAGCAAGTCGGCGCAAAGCATGGCGAGTTTGCGCATAAGCGTTTCTGTGGTTTCATCCGCCGCGATTGCAACAGCTTTTTGAGAAATAATATCGCCGGTATCAAGTCCCGCATCAATGCGCATAATGGTCGCGCCGGTCTCTTGGTCGCCTGAAAGGATGGCGTACTGCACCGGGGAAGCCCCGCGATGGAGCGGGAGAAGCGAGGTGTGCACATTAAGGATGCCGTAGCGGGGAATATCAATGATCTCTTGAGGAATGATCTTTCCATAGGCGGCAACGATAATGATATCGGGAGACCATGCGCGTATCCGCGCTATTGTTTTCTGGTCGCGTAATTTTTCCGGCTGCCACACCTCAATGCCATGCGTCCCCGCGCATATTTTTACCGGCGGGGGAGTGAGGAGATGTTCTCTGCCGACCTGTTTATCTTGCTGGGTGATGACAAGTTTCGGCGCGTATGTTTTTGAGGCAACGAGTTTTTCAAGTATGGTTTTCCCAAGCTCGGGAGTTCCCATAAATATAATCCGAGGGCTTTGCATAACTACTTCTTTTTTATTACCGTGATGTGCTCTGCAATATCTTTAAATAACGTGCCGTCAAGGTGGCCGATCTCATGCTGGACGAGTTGAGCGATAAGCCCATCCGCTTTCATTTTGAATTTTCTGCCGCGCTCATTGTATGCCTCAAGTTTTAATGAAGTCGCCCGCGGTGTGTTGCCGTAAAGTCCCGGCACAGAAAGACACCCTTCCTCCATCAACTCTTTTTCCTCCGACACTTTAATGATGACGGGGTTGATAAACACGGTTTGGTTGAGCCCGAGCTCGGGAGCGGTGACGAATATGCGGAGGTTTTTCCCTACTTGGGGCGCGGCAAGTCCGATGCCGGTTTCCGTATGCGCAAGGGTATCGTGCATATCGCAGATGAATTGTTGAATCTCGGGCGCGAGAATATGGCTCACTTCCTCCGACCGTGCGCGGAGAATAGTATTTGTTCCTTCGAGTTCTGTTTCTATAGGAAGTATTGCCATACGTTATATAAGACCTTCCGGGTCAACATTGATCATTGTTTTTTCTGCGATTGGCTGTACTATAGCATTTCGCGTTATTAGGTCAATGCGCTCCAGCTTTATGACGATATCGTAATAATAGTGGTTGCTGATCTTTGGGATATATGCCGGCGCGGGACCAAGTACATCCGCTTCGACTTCAATTTTTTTAAACGCATCGCGCAGTTTTTGTGCGATTATATCCGCCCGATTGCGCGCCTGCGTTTGCGGCGTGTCTTTTACGGTGATTTTTATAATATGAGAAAACGGCGGATACCGAAGGTCTTTTCGTGCCTGTATCTCGTATTCGTACAGCGCGGTGTAGTCCTGTTGAGCCGCAAGACGCACGATCTCGTGCTCGGGCGTATGCGTCTGAAGAATGAACGGAGAGCCATCACGGCAATAATGTGAGAGGCCGCGGACAATCTGATAAATACGTTCGCCGATTGTGTAATCGGGGAGGTAGAGAAGATTGTCGAACGACACGATACACACGAAATCAACCGGAAGAATTTCAGGCTTATGGAGCACGGTTTGCGTCGCGATAAGCACTTGTGCGTGCCCGGCGTTGAACGATGCTATTATTGCGCGCTGCTCCTTTGCTGTTTTTGCGGTATCTGAATCAAGGATAAGCGCATGAATATTCGGAAAAAGTTTTTTCAATTCCTGCGCGACCTTATGTGTGCCCGCACCAAATGTCTTTATACGAGTGCCTCCGCATGTACTGCAGGTGAGCTGAGGTTCTTGAACAAACCCGCAATGATGACAGATAAGCACGTCCTTGGGGAGTGTGTGCCGCGTGAGATAAGCATCACACTTTGGGCACCGTTCAATATGGGAGCAATCTTGGCAGAATGAAAACGATTCGCTCCCGCGCCGCGACACAAAAAGAACAGCTTTTTTATTTTTGTCGCTCTCAAGTGTTTCAAGTATCTGCTTTGTTTGATAGGAGAAAGGGGTGTAATTTTTATCAACGAGCTCGTTGCGCATATCAACAATGGTGATGTGCTGTGTGCGCGATTCCCGGTGCTGATTGTTGGCGATGTCGTATTCGCCTTCGAGTGCCCTGTAATACGATGTAATCGACGGCGCATCGCTGCCTAAAAGAAGCCGTGCGCCGGAAAACTCCGCGAGTTTTTGCGCAACAGTAACGGTGTGATAATACGGCGCCATATCCTGCGATTTATAATGAGGATTTTGCTCTTCGTCGACGATGATGCATTCGAGGTTTTTGAAATTTGCAAATACCGCGGTGCGCGTGCCGATTATGAGCTGTGCGGAGCCATTTCGTACCGCCCGCCATGCGTCAAAAAATTTCTTTTCCGTCATATCGCTGGCGAGCGTAAGTGGTTGATAGCGTCGGAATTTTTGCTCCCATGGGCGAATAAGCGCGACCTCGGGAACTATAAGCAACGCTTGTTTTCCCTGCGCAAGGCACGCATCTATTTCACGCGCGTACAATTCTTCCCGGTTTTTTGCATATATGAGAAGCGGTTTTTCAGATCGTTGTCGTTTTGATCTCTCGGTCATTGCCACCGCATCAAGCACAAGCGACTTTTCTTTTTTAATCACATATGCGGGAAGGAATGTATGTGCAAAAAAAGAAAGAAGGGTAAGATAATAGTGCGCAGAATAATCAAGAAGTGCGAGCTGGTCGCGGTTCAGCGCCGGTTCCGCGGTGATAACGCCCGTGATACCCTTCATCTGGAAAGGGGATTTTTTAATGGAGATCTTTTGCCCGCCCATAGCGGTACTACCGACCACGAGCGCGTTTATCGCGCGCCGACCGATCGGCACGCGCACGAGCGCGCCGACTGGCAGCGCCTCCTTTGAAAAATAGGTAAGCAGCTGCATGTCGGCCATCGGGAGTTTTACCGCAGGAATAACATCGAGAAGATACATAGGAATTGCTTTTGAATCCCTTTTATCATAGGGCAATTTCTGATAAAATGAAACGGTATGACGCGTTATGAAATTTGCGGTATTTTTATTGATGATGTGACGATGGACGAGGCGGTGCAAAGGATTGACCGCATGCTTTGGTTAACGCGCCCGCATGCGGTGTATTATGCCAATCCGGAGACGCTCGTGCGCGCGGCAAGAAATGAGGCATTTCGCGCCACAATGAGAACTGCAGACCTCGTGTTTCCCGACGGCATCGGGCTGAAAATATTCGGCATGATCATCGGCGCGCCCTTTCGGGAAAGGATCGCGGGAGTTGATCTTTTGTTTCTCGTATGCGAACGCGCCGCGCGCCTTGGAAAATCAGTGTTTCTTATCGGATCCCGAAACAATGTGGCGGCGAGAGCGTCTTTAGTATTAGAGAAAAGATTTCCAACACTTCACGTTTCCGGCACACTGAATGGATATGAGGGTGCAGAGAAATGGGAACACAATACAGCGATCAAAAATGCGGATATTGTGTTTGTGGGGCTGGGATCTCCAAAACAGGAGGAATGGATGCGCGACAATATGCATGAGCTTCCGCATGCGAAATGCATGGTTGCGGTTGGCGGTGCGTTTGATATGATTGCGGGAGACACCCCTCGCGCGCCGATATGGATGCGTACAGGGGGAATGGAGTGGGTGTGGCGGGTGTGTATGGATCCGCGGCGATGGCGCAGGATCATGAATGCAGTAATAGTATTTCCAGTAAAAGCAGTTGTATGGCACATAAAGAAAGACAAGACACAATGAAACTATATATAAAAATTTTTATTGCGGTGTGTATCGCAAGCGCGCCGGTCGCGTCGTTTGCGCAAACATATCCCGAGTCCGATCTCCCGCTTATTTTACCCCGTTCAATGTGGGAAAATTATCACGGGTTTTCTTCGACGATCGAGTGGGTGCCGGAAGATAAGAATGCGGAAACATTTAAAAATGACAATCCGAATGCCAACGATGCTATTCCCGATTATGCGCCGGTGGAGCGCATTGTGATCCATGATACCGGCTGTCCCGCATCAAGCCCGAAGTGCAATGGCGATGCCGCGGACGCGCGCGATATCATTCAGAGTATTTATCGCAATCATGCGCAGGTGCGCGGATGGGGCGATATCGGGTATCACTATATCATCGACCGGCAAGGAAATATCTATGAAGCGAAATTCGGTGGCAACGGCACGCGCGGCGCGCATGTGTATGATTCAAAGACGTGCAGGAATTTCAATGTCGGCACCATTGGCATCTCGCTGTTGGGGAATTATGGCGCCGTTCCCGTACCCGCCTTAGCGTTTGACTCGCTTTCTCGGTTAGTTGGGTGGCTTTCTGCGGTCAACGGCATCGATGCTTCGGCAATGGCAAAAACAACCCCGGTATGGGCAAACCCGCGCATCAGCGGAAAGTGCGATATAAGCTACGGCGGATATTCAGAAACGCACACCGGCCCCGTGGTGATAGGGCACGACGGGCTTGAGGCGGGAAACCCCGACCCGGGCACGTTAGACAGGGTTCGTTTGCGCGCGGAAGCAAAGAAATGGCAGGACCAATACGCGGCATATCTGTATATGATGCGCAATGAGAAACGAGTGGTGAAAATAGACGGGGGAGTTATTCAGAGCGTTACCGATGATGCGGGTACGCTCGCGCCTGCCGAAAGCGCGCGGGTGCGCGTGTTGAACGAAAACCAATTTTCGCTATTTCCCGAGCAAAACAAAACCATGCTTCCCGACGGTACGCTGGTGAAATCGCGTTCGCGCAATGATATTTATCTTATCGAAGGAGGCAAGCGCCGCCATATCACTTCCGCAAAGCTTTTTTCAAAGCTCGGCTATTCGTTGGCGAAGGTCGGTATTGTTTCCGATCGCGAGCTTTTGGGGTATGCAAAAGGAGAAGCGATCGCGTTTCAGAACGGCACATTGCTTATGTCTGAAAAAGACAAAAAAATATATCTTATCAAGGAAGGAGGAAAAAGGCATATTATTTCTCAGAAAGCATTCAGTCAGAATAAGTTCAAACAGAAAGACGTGATCAGTGTTCCCGAGTATGAGCTTGAAGCGTATCCGACCAACGGTATTGTCGGTCTGCCGGAAGGAACGCTTATTTCCTCTTCCGCAAAAGCAAGCGCCCCTAATTATGTCATCGCAGACGGTGGGAAGAAAAAAATTCCGTCATGGGATATGTTCAAGCGATGGGGATTTAATGTGAGAAAAATAGGAGTGATCTCAAAAAAAGATCTTGATGTGTACCCCGATAAGGGAGATCTGCCGTATCCGGACGGCACGCTCATACGGCAGGACGGACACTCAGAAATATATGCGGTCTATAAAGGAAAAAAATACTGGATCACCACATACGAAACGTTGCAAAAACTGAAATTTAATCTTGCGCGCACGGTCGTGCTCGGCGCATCGGAATTGAGTGCCTATGCCCAGGGAGGGAATATTACTGTCCCTGCCGATTGGAATACGGTAAAAGAAGGAAAACCGCTCGCGAATATGCCGATTCCGGTGATAGTGGCACAGCCGGTTATAATCAGTCCTGTCGCGCCGCAAATACCAACGCCGCCCGCGCAAAGCACACTTTATACTATGCGCATTGCGCTGTTTAACACGGGCGAGAACGACGCGGTTTTCGTGACCGCCGATGGCGCATTTACCGTAAAAGCCGGCGACGGCAGTGAGAAGGACTATACGGCAAACGAAACCGCGACGGCCGTGTGGAGCGCCTCGCACGATACAAAATTTATCCCTAAAAATGCCGGGACGATATTTACGGTAAAGAGTTATGAACTGTTTAATTGGAATAAAACCGTGAATTTTAACGCGTTTCGCGGCGCGCTTGAACTGCGCTTTTCTCCAAAATCGAAAAAGGTATGGATGGTGAACGAGCTGCCGCTTGACGATTATCTCGCGGGACTCGGCGAGGCGCTTGAAACGGATAACCCCGAATATCAAAAGGCATTTTCAGTTGCGTCGCGAAGCTATGCGCTGTTTCATCTTATGCGCGGAGGCAAGTACGGCAGTGATGAAATATTCCATCTCAACAATACATCTTCGGACCAGGTGTATAAAGGGTACTCATGGGAAAAATATGCGCCGAAGCTCGCGGGAGCATCCCGCACGACCGCGGGAGAAATCATGAAATATAACGGCGCTGTCGCGCGCGCGGTGTATTCGTCCGACTCCGGCGGAGTCACAAGAAATGCGTGTAATTATTTTGGAAAAGAATTCTGTACGCCCGACTACGGATATCTTGCCGGCAACGTAAAAGATCCTGAAGGGACCATTCGCAGGGATGCAAGCGTGCAAAGCGCAAGTCATGGTGTGGGTATGTCCGCCACCGGCGCGCGGCGGCTTGCGGAGCTTGGGAGGACATACAAAGAAATATTGGCATACTATTATCTCGGCATAAGCATAGAGAAAATTTACTGATCTGGTATGGCAATGCCGAAAGTGACCATCATCCTTGTGAACTATAACGGCAGCAGCGATACGCGCGAGTGCCTGCGTTCGCTTGCACAGATCACCTACCCGTCATATGACGTTGTCGTCATTGATAACGGTTCGCGTGATAGAGAAGAGGCGAATGAATTGCAAAAAAGTTTTCTGAATATAACAGTGATACGCTTGGAAGAGAACAGGGGATTTGCCGGCGGAAATAATATCGGCATCAACATCGCACAGGAGCGGGGGAGCGACTACATACTTCTTTTAAACAACGACACGACGGTTGACGCGAAGTTTCTTGACGCGATGGTCGAGACCGCAGAAGCGGATGCCCGCATCGGTATGGTAGGCGCAAAGATCTATTATTATACGGACCCTGAAATGATCTGGTATGACGGCGGTTCGTTTTCGTGGAATACAGGCGTACGACATACGCATATCGGCATGCGGGACGCAGAACCAAACGAAGCAACGCCACGAAGCACTGATTTTATCACCGGGTGCGCGATACTGGTTCGTATGAACGCGCTAAAAACGATAGGATTACTCGAAGAGAGTTTTTTTATGTACCATGAAGACGCGGATTGGTGTCTCCGCGCGCGCAAGGAAAGGTTCTTGCTTATGGTGGCGCCCGGCGCGCATGTGTGGCACAAGATAGCCCGTTCTGCGGTAATAATGGGAGAGCCGGCGATCCATTATTATGACGCGCGAAACACGCTGTTGCTTGCACAACGAAACGCTTTATTTCCCTCGCGCGCATGGATATATGGAAAAAACTTTTTTTATTTTGCAAAACAGATCGTGAAGTTTGTTGTTTTGCCCTCAAAGCGGGCGATCTCCAAAATGATCATGCGCGGCATTTTTGATTTTTATAAGGGCACTTTCGGGATGATAAAATAATTGTATGATGCGTATCGGTATAGAATGCGAACAATTAGAAGGAGAACGGTTTGGGGTTGGGCATACGCTTGCCCAGCTTCTTTCTGCGATTACCGAGATTCCCGGTGTTGAAAAGAAATTTCGGTTCGTGCTGTATTTCAAGGCGGGTATTCCAGGCGATGCTTTTTTGAATCATCCGATCTTTGAAAAAAAGATTCTCACGGGCGGTGTTGTTCCGCCCAGCTTTAACATTTTTTATCACATGTGCATCCCGATCGCGTATTGGCGCGACCGGCTCAACGGCTTTTTCTTTCCGTCATATATGTTGCCGGCGTTCTTTGTTGGAAAAGCAGTCGTAGTGCTTACTAATGATGTATATTGGGAGGCGCATCACGGCACATTGCCGTTTCGGTACCGGCTCTCGTATCGCATATTCTGCTGGTGGGCGGCAAAGCGCGCGAAAAGGATTATGACCATTTCTCGGTTCTCCGCAAAAGAGATAGAGCAATTTTATAATCTCCCCAGCGATCGTATTGTGGTGAACCCATGGGGACTAGAACCTATTTTTAAAATACTAAAACGATCGCCGGAATATTATGCAAAAGCCGGCGAGATAAAAAAGAAACTTGGAATCACCAAGGACTTTTTCCTTTCCGTGGGGCAGGCGTTCCCGCGCCGCCACATGAAGGAAGCTGTGGAAGCGTTTGGAAATATTGCGCATACATATCCGGATATCCAATATTTAGTCGCCTGCATTGATAAATATCAGCCGCAGGTGCTTGATGCGCTTATCAAAAAAATAAATGAAAAAGAGGGGAGAGAAGCTGTCGTATATACTCGTTATATTTCACGACAGGATCTTGTGATAATGATGAACGAAACGCGCGCATTGATATATGTATCTGATACAGAAGCACTCGGCTTGCCGCCGCTTGAAACGCTTGCGTGCGGGCGGCCGTCGATAGTCGCCGATACCCCGCTTTCCATGGAAGTGCTCGGCGAAGAAGGATTTTTTGTTTTAAACACGGCAGATCCGGAAGGGATTGCTCGTCACATGAGAAAAATAGCCGATGATGAAAAGGAAGCGGCGCGCATCGTGCAAGCGCAATCAAGACAGTTAGAAAAATACCGGTGGGATACGCATGCATATACATTACTTTCACTTTTTGAAGATGTTGTCCGCTCTTAAACGATACGCGCATACGCGCACGTTTGCTTTTTGCGCCACCGCGCTTGTTTTCATCGTGCTTGCGATCGTGCCGTTCGCCGTTCCGCTGTTTGGCGGGTTTGGCGCATTGCAATGGGATGCCAGAGAAGTGCACCTGACAAATCTCATATTCTCATCGCAAACGTGGCATAATGGCTTTGTGCCGTTATGGACACCGTACCTATTCAACGGATTTCCGCAGATCGCGGATATGCAAGTTGCGGTTTTTTATCCGATAAATCTTTTACTCGGTTATTTCTTCGTGTTTGACCAGCAGATCCTTTTTTGGCAGATCGTGTTTCATTATGCATTGGCGGGGTTTGGGATGTTTTTGTTAGTACGACATATCGCTGTGTCATACATCGGAGGCCTTTTTGCGGGAATCGCTTATATGTTTTCCGGCTTTATGATAGGACATGCGTCGCATGTGGGCATGCAAAATACCGCCGCATGGCTGCCGATCGTTATGCTTTTAGTGCTGTATGCGCTTGAAACACAGCGCTGGCCGTATGCGGTGTTTGCGGGAAGTGCCGCGGGCATCGCCATTCTTGCCGGCCATTTTCAGACTGCGGTGTTTTTACTGTTTGTGATATTTGGATATTTTATTTTTAATATGACCTCAGGCTGGCTTCGCGAACGAAAAATAGCATGGAAAAAATTGCTTCTATTCATGTGTATCGGTGCAACAGCGTTTCTCATCTCCGCCGTTCAGCTTCTTCCGACATTCGAGCTTACCAAGCAATCTCAGCGCGCAGCGATAGACCGTGAACTCGCACAGACAGAATCGCTCAACCCTCAGAGTTTGCGCGGGCTGATCACGCCAAATCATAACAACGCCGCATACGGCGAATATTTTGGCCCATGGGATAGGACGCAGAATTATCTTTTCTTGGGCATCACAACGCTTGCGTTTGCGATTGCCTGCCTTTTGCTGATACGCCGGATCAAAAACCCTGTTGTTTGGTTTTTCCCGCCTCTTGCATATGTCGCGGTAGCATATTCATTGGGTAAATATTCGTTTCTGCATAGTTATTTCTATCTTTTACCGCTCTTTAACAAAATGCGCGCGCCGTCGAACATGATGATCGTGTTTGATTTTGCCGTTATCGTGTGCGCCGGTGTCGGGCTCGCCGCGCTTATCCGAGCATTTCCAAAGGCGAAATTATTCGCACTGCTTGCTGTTGCGGTCGTGTGCGCGGAATTATTACCCTATGCGATCACCAGCGAACTTATGTATGCCCGCAAAGAACCGCAGACACTATTTGCAAAACCGCGGATCGTCGAGAGCGTGCAGGAGGAATACCGCGCGCTTGAGGGGGTAGATCGTTTCCGCCTGTATCGCGTGCCCGAGCTCGACCGCAACCTCGCGCAGGTGTTTGGCGTTGATGATTTTTCCGGCTACAATCCGCTCGCACTCCAGCGCCAGGCGGCATATGAAGATGCGATGGTGAAAAATCCTGCTCTTATTGACCTGGGGAGTATCAAATACCTTCCTTGCGAATATATCATCTCGCGCGCGCAAGCGCTTAAAAAAGAGGGGAATTTGTGCGTGAACGAAGGGTATTTTTCGCGCGCATTTCTTGCCGATGCGTATGCTGTGGCGGTCACCGGCACTGAGGCGCTTACGCGCATGGCCGAGGTCAATCTGAAAAAAACACTTGTACTTGAAAAAGACCCGCACCTTACGCAAGACGCGCGTTCACTCGAAGGAGAGGTCACCCTTAATGAGAATAATAACCCAAACGAGGTGCATATGACGGTGACCGCAAATAAACCGACGCTTGTGTTTATAAACCAAGCGTATTATCCGGGATGGACGGCATCGGTTGATGGGGAAACAACAGAGGTGTTGCGCGCCAATTATTTATTTCAAGCGGTGCGCGTGCCTGCAGGAACGCACACGGTGCTTCTGCGCTACACCTCTCAACCCTTGAAGCAGGGGATTATTTTGAGTATGATAGGACTCATTCTTTTTATCGGCGCCCTACTGACAATCGTACGCAATAAGCCGCGGGCCCGCGCTATTCATGAAACGCTACCTCACTAAACTGAATATCGTCTTTGCGCTTCAATGTGCTACCACTATAGCGGTGGTGTTTGGCGGTTTTCCTCGCGAAACGTTTTTATTCTCCGCCGCTGTTTTAGTGTTTTTTTCTCTCTTTTGCCCGCTTGAAGAAACAGTATTGCTTATCGCGCGGTCTATCCCTATTTTTGTGGCGCTGCCAATTACCGAACAATTCGATTCGCTCAACGTATGGCGCATCATCGTACTCATCCTTTTTTTCAGATGGCTGTCAGATACTGCGCGCATTCACTCTATTATCGACGAAGTTCTGGTGCACGCGCGTGCGATAAAAACAAACGCGTGGCACGGCATAGTGCGCGCATGGCGGCAATGGCCTGTTGAATTCCTTTCTTTGGCGCTCATAGGTATTTCTGTCGCATCCCTTATCGGCGCGGCTGATGTTTTGGGGGGAGTGAAGCGCATTATTTTCTTTTTGAATCTCACGATGCTTTTTTTTGTTGTGCGGAGCATTACCACGAGGGAGAACGCCGCGCGTATCGCACTGAACGCCGTGTATTCGGGCATCATCGTCGTGCTGGTTGGCATGCTTCAACTGGTGCTTGCCTATACGATGAATGTAGATCATTTCTCGGAGTTCTGGGCGCTGACGGTCAATAAGGCGCTCTACGGCGCCGCGTGGGCGAATATCGCGATCGTGGCAAACACCTGGTTTGCGTATTATAGCGGCACGATCCACCTGCGGATGTTTTCCTCATTTCCCGACACGCATTCATTTCCTCTGTATCTTCTTATGATACTGTGTTTTGCGACGACGCTTTTTGCGTTTGAAAAAAACAAACCGAAAAAATATATACTCGGCGCGGTGATCGCGTTTGCGGCGCTTGAAGCGGTGCTTTCCGGTACGCGGGGCATCTGGGCAAGCGCGATTTTTGCCGTGGTATTTATCGGGTATCTTTTTGTGCGCCGATACCCCATACGCAAAGAAGCGTTGTTGCCGCTTGTACTCTTTTTTGCATCGTTGCCGCTTGCGGCGTTTATCTTTAACTCACCGCAGTTCCAGTTCCGCGGTACTCCCGCAGAGCGCGCCGTATTTGCCGAGCGCATCAGGTCGATCGTCGATACCGAGGAAACCTCAAACCAAGGAAGGATATATATATGGAAGGAAACATTGCGTTCGATGGGCAAACACCCACTGCTCGGCGTCGGTATCGGTAATTTTCCGGTCGTGCTTGCGTTAAATCCGAGCGCAAGCAAAGCGGGCGCATCAGCGCATAATCTGTATCTCAACTTTTTCGCGGAGCTTGGCGTGCTCGGATTTGTTGCGACCTCCCTTTTTATCGTCGTAATCATGAAAAAAGGATGGTATCTGTTTACGCGCGGTGCGGATGATTATGTGCGATTTTTCGCGCTCAATGCGCTGATGTATCTCGTCTGGATTTTGTGGTATAGTATGACGGATGTTGCGATATTCGATGAGCGGCCGTTTCTTTTGCTCATGGTGCTTTTGGGCATGATGTTTGCATTAGCGCGATCGTCGTCAGTGCGTCTGCCATCTGCAGGCGAATAACTTACGTATCGTTGCGCGATGACGATACTGGAAAAAATGGAACAACCCTTGGTTTCTATCAATTTAGTCGTGCAAAACGGGGAAAAATACATCCGTGATTGCCTGCGCTCGGTGCGCTCCCAGACATATACCCACAGCGAGGTGGTGGTTTTTGATAATAATTCCACCGATGGCACGCGGGATATCGTAGCACAGGAATTTCCCGAGTTTCGCCTCATAGCCCATACTGAAAATCTTGGGTTCGGACCGGGGCAAAACAAATGCCTCACACTCACGAAAGGGAAGTACATCCTCGGCCTTTGCGTTGATATCGTGCTTGATGAACATTTCCTTGCGCGCGCGGTCGAGGTAATGGAGCGAGACGCACGCATCGGCGCACTTCAGGCAAAGATATATCGCCTTGAAGGGGGCGCTAAAACCGACATTATCGACACCACCGGATTTATCATTTTCAAGTCGCGTCGCATAATTAATCGCGGACACGGCGAAAAAGATACGGGGCAGTACGACCACGCAGAAGAGGTTTTTTCATACGAAGGAGCGGTTCCGTTCTGGCGGCGGGAAGCGCTTGAGGCAAGCGCGGTCAACGGCGAAGTGCATGACGAGGATTATTTTTGGTACGCGGATGATATTGATCTGGGGTGGCGCTTGCGCCTATTCGGCTGGAAAAGCTATTACGCGCCGTCAGTGATCGCCTATCATGACCGTTCGACGACCAAGCGGCTGCGCAGCGGGTTGCGCGACTTTATCGCCTTGCGTCGCACGATTCCGATACGCAAACGCATGCTTGATTGGCAGAATCAGCATTTTACCTTTATCAAAAACGATTTCGTACTTTCAGCGTTGAAAGATATTCGCTATGTCTTCCTGCGCGAATGTATGTTATTTTGCTATATCGTTTTGTTCGAGCCGTACACGCTTCGCGCGATTCCGCATATGCTGCGCTTGTTGCCGCGGATGCTGCGCAAGCGAAACTATATTATGTCGCATACAAAAGCGACCCGGCAAGAAATGGAACAATGGTTTTCCGTATGAATTTTCAAAATCCTCCCATCTCTACTCCGCCGCAACCGCCCAGCCGTATGTCATGGCGGCGGCGCATTGCGCTTGGCGCGGTTATGCTCGCGCTTATTATTCCGAGTTTTCTGCTCTTTAAGGTTGAAAAGACATTTTCACTTATCACCAAAAGCGTCTTTGGCAAGTCATTTCATATAGAAGGCGAGGGCAATGTGTATCGTGAGGAAAATCGCATCAATATCCTGCTGTTAGGTCTTCGCGGCGACACAGGAGAAGATGCGGGAGATTATCTTACCGATACCATGATCGTGTTGAGCATTAAAACGGACGAAGAAAAAGCGGCGCTGTTTTCGATCCCGCGCGACCTGTATGTACGGATTCCCGGATACAATAAAATGGAAAAGATCAATCACGCCTACGCATACGGCATACAAACACATGGAGACGGCTTGCGTCTTGCGACGCTCACGGTCCAGCGGGTAAGCGGGCTCAGTATCGATCATGCTGTTGCAATTGATTTTTCCACATTCAGGGGGCTCATTGATGCAGTGAAGGGAATAGATGTGTACGTGCCGGCTGATTTTACCGAATCATCGCAGTGGGGATACGAATTCTCCGTACCAAAAGGAATGAATCACATGAATAGCGAGACAGCTCTGTATTACGCCCGTTCACGGTATTCTACAAATGATTTCGACCGCGCGCGGCGCCAGCAGGACATCATTACGGCGTTAGGGAAAAAAGTCATGAGTCTGGGCATCCTTGCAAACCCGATCGCGATCAACAAAACGCTCAATACGGTGGCCGCAGGCGTGCGCACCGACATTGATTTTATCAGCATGCTCGGGCTCGCACGCTATGCAAAAATAATCACGCAAGGGAATCTTGAGCGTTTTGTTTTCGATGATACACAGGACGGCTTACTCGTATCGGGGAACGCAAACGCCGCATACATCCTCACTCCCAAGGCGGGCATGGAGGAGTATAGCGAGATCCGTGAGCGGTTCAAGAATGTTTTTGCAAAAACCCCCTAATACCACATACCATGCCAACGCTCTCTATTATTATCGTCAATTACAAAACTCCCGCGCTCCTGAAAAATTGCCTCACGTCGCTTTCCGCTACTATTCGGGAAACTTCATATGAAGTGATCGTGGTTGATTCGGAATCGGACGGGGAAGCAGAGCGGATGCTTGCGGAGGAGTTTGCGGATGCGCGCTGTATCGCGTTTAAGGAAAATACCGGCTATGCGAAAGCGGTCAATGCGGGAATTGCGCGCGCAAGCGGCGATTATTTTCTTATACTCAACACCGATATCGTCGCTACTGAATATGCGATCGATGCGCTTATTGCATACATGAAAAAAGATGGGGAGCGCGTGGGACTCATCGCTCCGAAACTGTACGGATTTGAAAACATCTATCAGCAATCGGCATTCCGTTTTCCGTCGCCGCTCACGATCGTTTTACGGAGGACACCGCTCGGCAGCATGAAAATATTTAAGAGCTATCTCAACGCTTTTTTATTACATGACAAGAACCTTAAAGATTGCATCGTGCCGACACGCGTCGATTGGCTGATGGGCGCTGTACTGCTTACCTCGAAAGAGGCGGTCGCGCATGTCGGCGCAATGGATGAATCTTTTTTTATGTATTTTGAAGATGTTGACTGGGCGCGGAGATTCTGGGAAAATGGGTACGCGGTCATCTACCATCCTTTGGCGAGAATGTATCATTATCATGGAAAAAAATCGCATCGCAAAGGAATTTTTGACGTGATATTCAATCCGTTAACGCGCGTGCACATACGCAGCGCGATCCGTTATTTTATAAAGCACGGCATCCGCGCACACCATTATGTTTAAACGTATTCTAAAATTCGTGTGCGCCGCTTTTGTAGTCTTTCTTGCGTATTCGTTCGGGTTTTACGCCGGAGAGAGTTCCGTGCCATCGCTTAACAAAGTACAAAGCGTTACGCATAAAGAACAGCCGGCCGGCGTGCAGGCGGATTTTGACATCTTCTGGGACGCATGGAAAACGGCAACCGATAAATACGTCGACCGTAAAACGATCGATCCGCAAAAAATGGTGTATGGAGCGGTGGAAGGGATGGTAGCATCGCTGGGCGACCCGTATACCTCGTTTTTCACGCCCGATCAGTCACGGATGCTCGGGGACGACATCAACGGCAGTTTCTCGGGAATCGGCGCGGAGATCGGTTTTAAAAACGGTATCCTGACCATTATTGCGCCACTCAAGGATTCTCCTGCGGAAAAAACAGGCCTTCGCGCGGGAGATAAGATTGGCAAGATCGACGGCGTTTTTACCGGTGAATTATCACTTGAGGAAGCGGTGTTAAAGATCCGCGGCGAGCGCGGCACAAAAGTGCTTTTAAATATTATGCGCGACGGATTCGATGAACCGCGAGACTTTAGTATTGTGCGGGACATCATCAAGATGCCTTTGGTGGAATTACGCATGGAAGAGGGCAATGTGGCATATATACAGCTCTTCAACTTCCTTGGCGATGTCGATCAGGAATTTCAAATAGCCGCCCGACAAGCGCTTGCGCGAGGCGCAAAGAGCGTCGTGCTTGATCTGCGCAATAACGCAGGAGGATTCCTTGATTCCGCAATCGAGACCGCAAGTTTCTTTATTCCGGAAGGGAAGATCGTTGCGATAGAGGATTTCGGCGACAACGGCAAAGGACGCAATGAGTTTCGCTCCAACGGATATCGGTATTTCCAAACCATGCCGGTCGTCGTGCTCATCAACGAGGGGTCTGCCTCTGCGGCTGAAATCGTTGCTGGCGCGTTAAGGGATGCGCGCGATGTTCCGCTCGTCGGAGAGAAAACATTCGGAAAAGGATCGGTGCAGGAGGTTGTTGATCTCGCAGACGGCACAAGCATAAAAATAACCGTCGCAAAATGGCTTACGCCGTCAGGCGCGTCCATTCACGAGCAAGGGATCGAGCCGACGGTGAAGGTGGAAACAACCGCGGAAGACAGGGACGCGGGGAAAGATCCTCAACGTGAAAAGGCGTTTGAGATCGCACGGAGTTTAAAATAAGAATTATGAAGATACTACTGCAAAAAGATGTAAAAGGCGTCGGTAAAAAAGGAGAGCTGAAGAACGTGGCGGACGGCTACGCGCGCAACTATCTTTTTAAAAACGGACTCGCGACGACGGCAACCGAAGGTATTGTGCATGACGCGGCTCTGCGCGCTGAAATAGAGAAGCACAGGAAGGCGGGAGAAAAGGAAAAGACCGCCGCGCTCGCATTAGAGCTTGGCCGTACGCAGTTCATTGCCACGCTTAAAGCGGGTGATGACGGAAGCGTCTTTGGTTCCGTGGGCGTGCCGAAAATCCTCTCGATCTTAAAAGAAAAAAAGATCGCGCTTGATAAATCAGCTATTCTTTTAGAGCATCCGCTCAAAACGCTTGGCGCGCACAAAATAAAAATAAAACTCGATCACGGCATCGAGGCGGACATGACGATCACTGTCGAGCGAGAATAAAAAACAGTCCCGAAGTATGGGACTGTTTTTTAAATATTAGAATAGATTACGCTGTCATAACATTCACGACCTTCGCTTCGCGCGATTTGCCGTTGAAACATTTTTTCCTTCGTACTCCGAATTTTATTTTACCTTCAACAACACTGTAGAGCGTATTATCACTGCCCATCCGGACATTCGCGCCCGCAAGAAATTTTGTGCCCCGCTGGCGTATGATAATATTACCCGGTTTTACGATCTCTCCGTCAAATAGTTTCACCCCGAGGCGTTTCGCTTGCGAATCGCGGCCGAGGCGAGTAGAACCTGATGATTTTGTTGTTGCCATGGCGGTATACTTATATTAGAATCAATGCGTATGCAATTCATATATAATACGGTGAAAGAAAGGGTAAAGTCAATAGGGGAGCGGGTTAGGACATTTATGACCGAACGAAAAGAGATGTTTGCCCGTTTCGCGGAGCTCATGCTCATCGCGGTTATCTTTTTTGGCCTTGGCGTGCTGTATACTGAACACATGCCGGTACGCACGATGCCGCTTTCCATCGATATTCCCGCACAGGGAAAGGCTGTTGCGGCCGCAGTCGCGCTTACTGATGCATTGGTTCCTGATAAGGCGGTTCTTTCAAAAAATGGGGAGTATGTCGCAAGCAAAAACGGCAGTAAGTATTATCTCACGACATGCAAAAGCACCATTAAAGAAGCAAATAAAGTTTTTTTCAAAACAAAAGAAGACGCGGAGAAAGCGGGGTTTACCCCATCAACAACCTGTTTTAAATAATATATGATCAAAAAAATAATTGTCGGTATTGTTCTCGTAAGCGCATTCGTTGTTTTCCCGTATACGGTATCCGCGCAGACGCTTTCTGATGGTGCGCTTATCCGCGCTCAAGGAGAGTCAAAAACATTCGTGCTTTTTCACGGGCAGAAATATTGGCTGCGCACCGCGGAAATTTTCAATTCGTATAAATTCAAATGGGCAGATGTAAAAGAGGTCGCGCCCGCCACGCTCAATGCGTATCCCGATGTTCAGGCGGTCAAGCCGACTGGTGACACAAAAGTATATCATGTACGGGGAGAAGAGAAGCGATGGGTGCGCACGCCTGAAGCGTTCAATGCAAATAATTTCAACTGGAACGCAATAAAACCGGTCAATGCGGTTGACTTTAGCCACTACAAAGACGGCGCCGATGTCGCAGATAAAATATCTTCTTCGGAGGGCGCAACCGTCACGCTTGAGATAACCCCTATTCCCGCATATTCTGATGTGCCCGCGGGAGTTGATTTTGGTTTGCTATGGAATGTATGGAAAACTGTTATAGAAAAGCATAAGAACAGCACCACGCTTGACCAGCAGAAAATGGTACAGGGAGCCGCAGAAGGCGTGCTTAAGTCGCTCGGCGACCCCTATAGCGTGCTGTTTAAACAGGAAGAATCAAAGAAATTCGCGGAAGATGTCGCGGGCGAGTTTGGCGGCATCGGCGCGGAGCTTGGGTATAAAAAAGGCGTGGTGGTGGTCGCGCCGCTTTCGGGGATGCCGGCTGAGCGCGCGGGCATTAGAGCAGGGGATAAGATAGTGAAGATAAACGACCAGTCCACGATAGACATGACCGTGGAAGACGCGGTAACGCATATCCGCGGAGAAAAAGGTACGGAGGTGAAGCTTCTTATAGAACGGCTCGGCACCGACGCGTTGCTGGAGTTTCGCATCGTGCGCGAGACCATCAAGGTCCCGACGATAAAGTGGAGCAAAAAAACTAACGACATCGCCTATATCAAGATCCACAATTTCTTTGGCGGTGTCGAATACGACTTCATTAATGCGCTCAAAGAAGCGCAAGCGGATGGCGCGAAAAAACTTATCATTGATCTGCGCGACAATCCGGGTGGTTTACTTGACGCGTCTATCAATATCGCCGCGCAATTCGTGCCGAAGGGAAAGATCATCGTGAGCGCCGATTTCGGCGCAGGAAAAGATAAAAACGAATTCATCTCGCCCGGAGGCGGCATTGCAGAAAATATGGCAGTTGTCGTGCTTATTAACGGCGGTTCCGCGTCCGCGTCAGAGATACTTGCGGGCGCGCTGAAGGATTCAAAAGGAGCGACACTGATAGGCGAGAAGTCGTTCGGAAAGGGGACTATTCAAGAGGTGATACGGCTTGCGGGCGGTACCACGATGAAGATCACCACCGCCCAATGGCTGCGCCCATCAGGAAAGGCGTTTGAAGAACACGGCATCGACCCTGATATCGTGCTTCCTCTCACCGATGAAGACCGCCAAGCCGGCCGCGACCCTCAATTGGATAAAGCACTCTCTGTGTTGCAGGGAATGTAGAAAAATAGGCGGGTAGTTTATCGCATAAGCTCAACAGTTGACTACTTGAAGGTGTTCTGATATATTTCGACCTTGTTCGTTAAAATTTCAATACAAGGAGGGGAGAATCATGCGGTGGAAAAGGAAATGGAAGTTGTTTGCGGGATGGTCGCTTTTTGCCATGGTGCCTATCGGAGGATTTTTGTTGGGGTTGTATCTCGCGGGGGGGTCTGTTCCGATAAGACAGTTACTTTTTTTAGGCATCGGTTTGATGAGCCCATTCTTCGGGGTCACCTTAACGATGGTAATTGTTTTGGGTGCTTGTGAGGTGATTTTCGGACTCAATTATCTTTTCTCAAAACTCGCACGAGGTTTTCGCGCGATAAAAAAAGTAACTACAAAACAAGGAGGAGGATTAAGATGAAGAAAGACAGGACGTTTCAGGATTTATCCCCAAGTAAGAGGATGTATTATTTTGGGGTGCTCGTGGTTCTTTCACTCGGCTATTTCTTCGCGCTTTTGTACACGCTTGAGTCGCACGGAGGAAAAGACGGGATAAAAGGATTATCACCGGAAGACATAAAGATCGCGTACCGGGGGAACGGTAAGAAATCAACGCTGGAATCAGCGTTGTCTGAAGGAGGAATCATGGCAAATAATCTCCTTCCGTTGGAAAGAGATATTATTTTGCAGTGGGCAAAGGAAGGAGCCGACAAAGAAAAATATGCGGCGCACATCGATGGCGTGATCAAAAGCCGCTGTTTATTCTGTCATGACGGCTCCACAAACTCAGTGGCTCTCAGTAGCTACGAGAACATTACCGCGTTAATGGTAAAAGATACCGGAACAAGTGAACACTCCCTGATGAAGGTTTCCCATATTCACCTTTTTGGACTTGCATTTATCTTCTACATCGTAAATAGAATATTCATACATGTAGATATGAATGAAAAAAGGAAGAGTCTTTTGATTGCGTTGCCCTTTGCCGTAATCATAATAGACATTATTTCATGGTGGCTCACTAAGTTTTACTTGCCGCTCTTCGCGTATGTGGTTTACGTAAGCGGCGCCATTATGGCACTCAGTTTCGGGTTTCAAGTCGTAATCTCCATGTACCAAACAGTTTTTAAAGGAGCAGATTAGTTGGAATTCTAATTTGCTTTTAAAGAAGAAAGGCGCCGTAGCAATTACGGCGCCCTTTTATTTATAGCACGAGAAGTAGGGGATAGGACTCGAAAATCACAGGATAATATGGTATTATAGATGTTATATGATCAAACTAATACTTTTAGGGCTTGCGATATTTGGAGCATTCTTTGTCGGCACCGCTTATTATGTCGGGGAAGATACCGCCACCGGTGGCGTTGGTCCTGATAGTATAACGTATTTTCTTGATACGGCCGCAGAATGGGTAGAGCTGAACGTGCTTACGCGCGACGAGACGAAGAAGGTGGAGCTTAAACTCAAACTCATGCAGGAGCGTTTAGACGAGCTTTCTGATCTTGAGCGTTTGCAAAAAATGAGTCAGGAGAATGTTGAAAAGGTAAAAGCCGGCTACACCAAGCTTGCTGATGATGTAATAGCAAGCTTGAAGCAAAAAGCTAGTGATGCCGCCGACGCACAGGCAAAAGCGCTCGCACAAAGGGCAAGCGCCGTCGTAGCTAAACAACAAGAGTCGCTGACCCTAATACTTGAGAAAGCGCCCGACTCGGTAAAAGGACCACTACAGGATGTATTAAGTATTACACAGAACGCGTATCAGCGTGCGGTGGATATCATCAAGGCGCAATAATAATCGCTCTGAGGGCAATATGGTGCGTCGTAGGAAGGAGGGAGGCCTATAAAAAGGCCTTCTTTTCTTTTATCTATTTCTATCATATGCGTCGCACATTATATCTTTTGCGACAGGATAGGTTTAGGAAGTAATTCACATACTCCCCTTGTCGGAAAAATAAGAAACAGAGGAGTGTGTGGTAGGAGAACTATTTCCCTCCCTTGAGATCGTAGATGGGGTCTGCGCCGTTGAAGCCGCCGACATATCCCACTTTTTCTGAGTTAAGATCTGCATCTTTTGCAAATGCTTCCGGCGATGCCTGGTTTCTGCCGCCAAGCAATGTGCCTATATGATACGCCGTTGGTTTGTCTTTTGGATAATACGCGTAGAAATAGTCCCGCGATGATGAGTATTTCGGCAAAATGCGCGCATAGAGCGGTACCAACTCGTCAAGCTTCTTGGGGTACGCGCTTTTGTCGTTGTAATACTTTTCTAACCCTTCCTGAATATATTTTATATTATTGATATGCGAAGGGTCTGACGGGTCGGTCGCAAGGAGCTTTGCAGTCGCTTCCTGCTGGCCTTTCTCGGTTGTCGGCTGCCCAGATGGTTGAGGCGCTTCCTCTTGTTTCAGAAAAACACTTAAAAGGAATCCGAGCCCTACAATGACCGCTACAAAAACCGCAAGTCCGATGATTTGTTTCTTTTGTGATATTTCCATAGATAATTTATTTTCTGAGGTTTATTATACCATACCAAAGTGATATAGTGAAACAATGGCACTTCGCGCATCACCGATACAAATAAATACACCTATTGAGCGGCTCAAAGGAGCGAGTGCAACCATCCTTAAGCCGCTTAAAAATCTAGGCATTACTACCTATGCTGATCTGCTGCTCCATGTCCCGACGCGCTATGACGATTTTTCGCATACCACGCGCATTGCGGACGCGCAGGTCGGCGAAACGGTAACCGTACAGGGAGTGATACGATCGATCGAAAATGCGCGCTCATGGAAGCGTCATATGCATATCACGCACGCGACCATTTCCGACGGAAGCGGCGAATTGGAGGCGGTGTGGTTTAACCAGCCGTTTCTTACGCAAACATTGGCGCAGGGAAAAACAGTGAGCTTGTCGGGAAAAATAAGTATGTCCGACAGAAGCGGTCTTACGATGCAAAATCCCGCGCACGAAATAGTCGGAAAAACAAATACGACAACGCATACCGGTCGCTTGGTGCCGGTATATCGCGAAACGGCAGGAATCACCTCCCGGTGGCTCAGATATCTCATGAAGAACGCATTTGCTGTTGTCACAGAAGCGCCCGAAACACTTCCTGATGATATTATCAAGCGCCAGCACTTCCCTGCTCGTTTTGCGGCGCTTGTGAGTATTCACTTTCCCAAAACGGAAAAAGAGGCCACGCTTGCGCGCAAACGGCTTGCATTTGAAGAAGTGTTTTTTATGCAACTGCTCACCCTGCGCGCGCGGGAAACCATGAAGCAAGCGGACGCGCCGAAGATTTCCATTCATATTGAAAAGATAAAAACATTTGTCGGCACACTCCCCTTTTCCCTGACCAACGCACAGCGAAAAGCGGCGTGGGAGATCGTGCAGGACATGGAGCGCGGGCACCCTATGAACCGCCTGCTTGAAGGCGATGTAGGTTCGGGGAAAACGGTCGTTGCCGCTATCGCGATGTATACTGCCGCAGAAAACGGATGGCAGAGCGTCATTATGGCGCCCACCGAAGTGCTTGCGTCACAGCACTTTGCAAGCCTTTCAAGGTTGTTTGAACCGTTTACTATAAACGTCGGCTTGCTGACCGGCAGCGGCGCGGTCATGTACGACGCAGAATTAAAAACTACGCATGCGATGAAAAAAGCGGATCTTCTTGCGACGGTGCGCTCGGGAAGTTTGAAGATCATCATCGGCACCCATGCGCTTATCGCAAACGAGCTTTCTTTTTATTCGCTCGGACTTATCGTACTCGATGAACAGCATCGGTTTGGCGTCAAACAGCGCGCGCAGCTGGCACAGCATCGCAGTATCGGCACCGCCCTGCGCAGACCGCTTATCCCGCACTTTTTAAGCATGACCGCAACGCCGATTCCCCGCACGCTGACGCTTACCGCGTATGGCGATCTCGATATTTCTCTGCTCAATGAAATGCCAAAAAACAGAAAAGCGATCCTCACAAAACTCATATCCCCCGCCGGGCGCAACGCAGCATATGTTTTCATGGAGGAACAAGTGAAATCCGGGCGTCAGATATTCGTCATTTGTCCGCGCATTGAACACGAGTTTAGCGATGACGCAGTCATGATGACGCCGCGCCAATTCACCTTCGAGGAAATGGCGCGAAAAGAAGTGAAGGCGGTGAAGAAGGAATATGAAAAACTTTCACAGGAAATTTTCCCGGCATGCCGCGTCGGTATGCTACACGGAAAAATGAAAGCGAAAGAAAAGGAAGCGGTCATGAAAAAATTCAAGACGCACGAGCTTGATATTTTGGTATCAACATCGGTGGTTGAGGTCGGCGTCGATGTGCCAAATGCTTCCGTCATGGCTATTGAAGGCGCCGAGCAGTTCGGCCTTGCACAGCTCCATCAGTTTCGCGGTCGCGTAGGGAGAAGCGAACATCAATCATACTGCCTTTTATTTCAGGACGAAGAGTCGCAGAGCGTCAGCCGTCGCCTCAAGGCGCTTCTTGAGTGCAACGACGGCTTTCTTCTTGCCGAAAAAGATCTCGCGATACGCGGTCCCGGCGATTTTCTCGGTACGCGCCAATGGGGCGCGCCCGATCTTGCGATGGCATCACTTTCCGATGTTTCTCTCATTAAAGCGGCGCGCGAAGAGGCGCTTCGCATACTTTCAAAAGACCCGACCTTGCAAAAACACCCGACACTTCTTGCGCACCTTTCCGTGTTCACCGAAAAAGTGCATTTAGAATGAGGATATTGACATTAGAGGGTGTTTCCGTATAATAGCTAAAACTATTGCTTTTTAACAAAATATGGAGGTGGATGATGGAGAAAGTGAAGGGATTTGATTTTGAAGGGATGTTTTTTGCGGCCAACAGGCTGAATAGGGCGCATGCGACATCTCTTCTCAGAGGTTTTGAACGTTTTGGATTCTGCAACTTTTGTCTTGGAGCGAATTACACGGAACATCCAAAGAAGAAAGCGCGGTGGTGCTGTGGCGCATGGGATAATGGACGTCTGCCATTGCTCAAAATCTGCGAAAGGTTTCGGGTAGATAAAAAACTGGTGTTGGATGTTACTACTAAGATTCGCTCCACTAAAACCAAGATATTAAAAAGCGTACATCCGCCGATAAAGGAAATATCATTCACTATCGGAGGCATCGTCATAAAAATGCCGATTGCGCAATAAAAAAAAGGGCTCGCCATGAGCCCTTTTTTTTCGTATGCTATAGAAAATTATTTTTTCTGACTCATCATGCGCGCGTACCAGCTTGTCAAAATAGTGCTTCCGATGAAAATAGATGAATACGTTCCTACGCCAATGCCCAGCAATAGCATCAATGCGAGATATTTAATACTTTCCCCGCCGTAAAAATAAATCGCAAGCAACACCAAAATAACTGTGAGAGAAGTATTTAATGAACGAATGAATGTTTGGTTTACCGAAATATTTACCGTTTCATCGAATGTCTTTCCGTGATGTTTGAGCAAATTCTCGCGCACGCGATCAAAGACGATGATTGAATCATGCACCGAATACCCGAGCACCGTAAGGATGGCAGCAATAAATGCGCTTGATATCTCTACGTTATAAAAATGTCCGAGCGCCGCAAAAACTCCGAGTGGAATAATAACATCATGAAACAACGCAATAAGTGTTGCGATGCCGTATTTCCAAGATGATAGCGGATACGAAACCTTTCGGAATGCAAGCGAAACATACCCGATGATTAAGACGAGCACGATCGCGGTCGCGGTGATTGCCTTTGTGCGAAGCTCCTTGCCGATGGAGGGGCCGATGGATTCAAAGCTCCTTTGCGTGAAGTTATTTTCGGAACCCTGCTTGTGGGCAAATTCTGCAAGCGTGGTAATAATATGCTGGTGGGTTTGCTCGTCAACATCTTTGAATCGGAGCATTACCCCTTTTTCTCCGGTCTGCTGAACAACTATTTCGCCGAGATCAAGCGCTGTTAACGCATCCGCGATCTCTTGGTTTGCCGGAACGGTTGTTGCAAATTCACCGATAAGCAATGAACCGCCTTTGAAATCGATGCCGAACTTCAGCCCCCACATCATAAGCGCCGCAATACTCAGGGCAATAAGCGTTCCTGAAAACGCATAATACAATTTTCGATAACGGACTATTGGTACCATAAGAATTTAAATTTTCCGAACTTTTCACTGATAAAGACCCTCAAAAGCAACCGTGTAATAAAGATAGCAGAAAACATAGAAACCAGCACGCCAATCGCGAGTGTTAATGCAAATCCTTTTACCAAGCTTGCGGTGAAGAAATACAGCACAAAACAAGTAATGAGTGTAGAGATGTTTGAATCACGGATGGATGGCCATGCGCGCGCAAACCCGTCATGCACCGCAAGAGCAAATCGTTTTCCTGCCCGCACTTCTTCGCGCATACGGGCAAAAATAAGAATGTTCGCGTCAACCGCCATACCGATGGACAAAATAAAACCGACAATGCCCGCGAGCGTCAGCGTTACCGACAACAGCTTGAACACCGCGAGTGCAAAGACCGTATACATGACGAGCGCGATCACCGCGAGGATGCCGGGGATCCGATACCACAGGATCATAAATACGCCGACCGCAATGATCGCATAGATGCCCGCTTTCAAACTTTTTTCAAGCGCGATCTGCCCGAGCGACGCTTCCATGCTTTGCTGAGAGATAAGCTTGATTGGGACCGGCAATGCTCCCGAGTTCAGCCGCTGTACCGTTGTGCGCGCTTCTTCCACGGAGAAATCACCAGAAATAACCGCCTGCCCCGCCGAGATCGGTTCATTCACCACCGGTACCGTGACAGGTCCGCCATCTAAGTAAATCGCAACACGTTTGCCCACGTTACGCGTGGTGATCTCTTCAAAAAGCTTCGTGCCGTCCGCATCAAAGTTCAAATTGATCACCGGTTTATACGAATTCGGATCAAAGGTGAGCTCGGATCGCTTGAGATATTTTCCGGTAAGCGCCGTTGATATGAAATACGGGTCTTCCGTGGTCCGCTGATTTTGTTTATGCGCTTCAAGAATCACCTGAGTTTCCGCCGGATCGCGCTCCTCTTTAAATTCCAAAAAGGGCGTTTCTCCGATCATCGCGATCGCGCGATTCACATCAGTGACTCCGGCGAGCTCAACGATAAGCCTGTTTTCACCTCCAACCAATGAGGTTTGCACGTTCGGTTCGGCGATACCGAAGGAATTTACTCTCCGCTCGATCGTGTCGCGCAGGCCGGACATCGCTTGCGCCTGTTCTTCCTTTTCCACCGAATCAAGATCGGCCACATACACAAGATGCGCTCCGCCCTTCAAGTCGAGTCCGAGTTTAAAGTCTATGTTCCAGAATCGCGGTACATAGTCTGGAAAATCAAGCGCAAATGCAAAAAACGCGGCGATCACGACCACCAGCAATAAATATGCCGCGCGCGCTCTATCCCCTTCCGGGATAAAAATGAATCGAAGTAGTATTGTGATAAATCGCATACCAAAGAATAGACCGACTGCGTAATAATTTTCGTAGCGAAATCATTAGATTTCGAGCGAGACAAAACAAGAATTTCGAAGCATATACGCTGTATATGGTGAAAAATTTTTGTGAAGTCGCAGCCGAAATATAGGGATTGCAGCAGAAAGGTTATTGCGCAGTAGGTCTATCGTACAAAAACCCTTATAAGATGTCAATTTTAAAAAGAAATAAAAGCCTTTTTTTGGGCTTTTATTCTTTGTTTCTCTCTGCCGCTCTCTTGTAGAGTGACAGTAATTCCTGCAAATTGCAGATGAAATCGTTGTCACGGCGATTGTTCTTGCCAGGACACGCTTGCTCGCGTGCGCAGTTGTCAAGCAAACATGCTTCCTTTGACTCTAAAGTCATCTTGCGTATTGTGCAGGTATTTTCAATGAGCTCTATTTTTGCCATATCACACCTCCCCCTCTTATTTTTTGTCAGTATACCACGGCTTCCGCTAAAAACAACACCCGGCTGTTACTTATACTTCACCGCTTCAAGCGGATTGAGCTTCGCCGCACGCCGTGCAGGCCACAGACCGGTAATAAAACCGACAAATGTCGAAAACACTGCGATAGTGACCACAAACCACAAAGGCGTATAAAAAATATCTATGGTGTTCCCGCCGGCGCGCTTCGCGAGAAAATTAAGAAAATAGTTGAATGCCTCGCCTCCCAGAAATCCAATTATAAGTCCTACCACTCCTCCCAAAAAGCCCATAATCACCGATTCGGTGATGAACATGTACATGATATCTTTTTGTGATGCGCCGAGCGCTTTCATGATGCCGACCTCCTGCGTGCGTTCCATGAGTGCAATGGTCATGGTATTAAACATTCCGATCGCCGATACGACCAATGCCACAATGCCGAAGATCGCAAGAATTATCTGAAGAACGTTGAAAATCTTATTTGCCTGATCGATCACATCAGAAAGCGCCGCGACCGAAAACCCCATATCGAGGATTTTATTCCGCACAACATCAAGTGTTTCCGTCCCGGTGACCCTGACCTTCGCCTGCGAATACGCGTCGAGCGTAATCCCGCTTACCTTGCTCAGCGGGAAAAAAATGAATGACGACGACTCATCGCCCACCACGCCGGCAACGATGAATTTTCCCGGTTGGGCTATCATGTCGAGCTGTTCATATGCTCCATCGGTAAGCGTGGTCGCAAGAAAGGAAATATTAACCTCCTTTCCTATGATCGTTTTTGTATCTTCAATATTAAGTACGCGCGCCACCGCTTTTGAGATAAGGATCTCGTTTTTGTTCTGATCGAACATAGCTCCGTCCACCACTTTCAGATTGGAAAATTTGAGAAAGTTTGCCGTTGTGATGCTCGCAATGATGTCGGCGGTGGTGTTTTCATAGATCACCTGCCCTTTTAAACTTACTAATGGTTCAATATCTTTTACTTCAGGGAATGCCCTGATCGTATCGATTACCGAGGTATCAAGTACGAGCGCCGCTTTTTCCCCCTGTACCACGTCAAGCGACAACAGCGAATCAGAGCTGGTAATCTGTGAAATAAGAGCGCGCTGGAGCCCGTATCCGAGCGACACCAAGAACATGATCGCACCAATACCGATGCCGATGCCGAGGATCGTCAAAAACGTACGCATGAGGCGCGAGCGAAACATTCTGGTTGACAGCTGAAAAATATCGGGAATACGCATAAATTCTTTATTCGGTGAAATCCTTAAATTTGATAAGCAACATTTCCATTCTTCGCGTCATGTCTTCCGCGATCTCTTTGCGCAACCCCACGCCTCCGTGGCTGAAACTCATATCAAGCTCTTTGAGAAAGCCCGTCTTATCCACCGCACCGACGACATGCCGCTTGATAAGGTCGGACAGCCGCGTCAGCTGTTCTTCCGATAAGGGTGATGCAAGCGCATCTGACAGTTGTCCGCGGATCTCCCGCACCGCATCATCACTCGCCGTCGGGGTTTTGTCGATCATTTCGATGTCTTTTTGTATGGTATCGGTTTCCGCAAGCAACACCTCTATGGAATCGCCGATTTTCTTTGCTGTCTGATAATTAAGGCCCGCGCCTCCTTGTTCCATCGGATCATCAAGCATACCGTGGAAATCATCCTTGCTGATCTTCCCGAGAATACGATCCTCCACGAGCCGTTCAAGCCGGTCGATCTGCGTCGTGTCGAATTCGGACATGAGATAATTCACGATCGCTTTTGATTTCAGGCGCGATTCGGTCAGCTCGGGATACACGGAAAGAATGTCCACGATCGCCGACGACACGTCGGAGAATGATTTTGTAATTTTTTCTCTTGTCTGCGAATCAATGCGCTGGGGCCGCTGCGGATTTATCGTTTGCCGGATGAGCTTTCCGTCTTTCATATGAAAGACGCGATGCGCATATTGCAGCTGGTTTGGGTCGTGCGTCACCAAAATAACCGCCTTCTTGTCTTTTTCATTCAACTCCTGAAGAATGTCGAGCACGTTTTGCGACGATTTCGAATCGAGGTTACCGGTCGGCTCGTCCGCAAGGATGATCGGCGTGTCGTTGATAAGCGAGCGCGCGATCGAAACACGCTGCTGCTGACCGCCGGAAAGCTCGGTGGTTAAACGTTTTGAAAATGCGCCGATACCGAACCGATCAAGCAGTTTTTGAGCCTTTTCGGATCGCTCGGAACGTGAAACGCTTTTGAATGTCTGCGGAATAGCAACATTGTCGATAACGCTTAAAGATGGTATAAGATTATATTGCTGAAACACCATACCGATGCTGTTTTGCCGGTATTTCGTGACCTCAACATCCTTCATCTGGCTGATAGGTAAACCCTCAACCAATACTCTCCCTTCGGTCGGTTTCTGCATCGCGGCGATAACATACAAGAGTGTTGATTTTCCGCATCCTGACGGCCCGTAAAAGATAATGAATTCGCTCGGATAGATCTCGGCATTGATGTCGGCAAGCGCTTTCGTTTCATTCGGCTTCCCTTTATCGTATACGAGCGAAAGGTCCTCAATTTTAATAAGTGGTTCCACGTTCCTTATTATAAACTTTTTACGGCACAATGGAAACAATCGCGCGCCAACTGCAAAAGCTTCCCCCAGCGCCCGGCATTTACTTTTTCAAAAATAAAAAGGATGAGGTGATCTACGTCGGCAAGGCAAGCGTTCTCAAAAACAGAGTACGCCAGTATTTTGCGCGCACTACAGAACGATCCCCCAAGCTCGCCGCGCTGCACAAAGAGATCGCGCACATAGAATGGAAGGTATGCGTATCCGCGATCGACGCGCTCATTGAGGAGGCGCACTACATTAAAGCATATCGCCCGAAATTCAACGTTGTCTTTCGCGACGACAAAAGCTATCACTACACTTGCATCACCGCTGAAAAAGAATATCCGCGCATATTCATCACCCATCAGCCGGAACGAGATAAAAAACTTACCCTGCTTCAGCGCGACCTGAAGGTCATCGGACCATTTACCGACGGCGCGGCGCTCAAACAAACATTGCGAAATATGCGCCGTATCTACCCGTACTGCACCGCGCGACCGTCGCAAAAACCGTGCTTTGATTATCACCTCGGGAAATGCCTCGGCGCGTGCGCGTACCCCTCGGCGCGTGCGCAAACAAAAAAAAATATTCAGGCGATCGCGCGCATCTTAAGCGGTAAGCGCCAACAGATCATGAGGAAACTGGAAAAAGACATGAAACGCGCCGCTATAGAAGAGCGATTTCAAGATGCGGAGGAACTCAAACGCAAAATTATTTATCTGCAAAAAATATTCGCGCATCGCCCGGCACTCGAGCGATTTGCCCTGCGCACCGAGTCTGATACCGCGGAATGGAAAAAAATACAGGGGTCTCTTCAGAAGTTTCTCGCCACCTCGCGCCTGATCAGCCGCGTTGAAGGATATGACATTTCAAACATCGGCGGAAAGCATGCGGTCGGCTCGATGGTTGTATTTAAAAACGGCGCGCCGAACAAAAACGAATATCGCAGGTTCAAAATCAGATATTCCGGAGACGAACCCAATGACCCGAAAATGATGCATGAGATTATGAGCCGCCGTATGAAGCATGCGGAATGGCAAAAGCCGGACCTCATTATTATCGATGGCGGCAAAGGACAGCTTTCCGCGGCGCGCGCTGTGCTCCCCGCCAACCAGCTTGTGTTTGCGATCGCAAAACGAGAGGAAGAAATATATACCCCGTCGTCTGCGCGCCCGCTCCCTTCTTCGCGGTTGGGAAATGAGTGTGCATTATTCATCCAGCGTGTCCGCGACGAAGCGCATCGGTTTGCTGTTTCATATCATCGAAAGGTACGAAGTAAAGAATTTCTGAAATAACGCAGAATTTGCGCTGTGTAAACGCGCGTGGTAGCATTTTAAACATATGAAAGACTGGAGCGAATTAAAAAATGTTATAGATAGCCCGGGCATATCAAGCGAAAACCAGCAATTGGTCCGTGATTTTTTGAGTTCTTTTTCTTTTCAAAAAAGACAGCAGTTGATGGGGATTTTTTTGGGATTTCCGGATAAGATCGGTCTATTTGTGAATTTGCTCAAAAAGAAGATTGAATTTGCAAAAAACCCGACAAAAGATTTGGCGGAAGAAATTTTGGATCTGGAACACAAGGAGATACATGGTCTGATGAAGGAAATAGAATAATACTACTATGTCTGAAAATAATTTCGAACTCGAAAAGGAATATCTCGAAGAAGAGACTTCGCCGGAAGAAAAAGAGGCGATCTTTGAAGATTTTAACGAAAAGGAATCGGTCATCCAAAAAGAAACCGAGGGTTTTTTAATGAAATTAGTGCCGGAGAAATTTAAAAAGGAGGCCGTCGCTTGCCTCGCGGCGCTTTCGATAGTTACGAGCGCAGCATCTACTTTTGCCGAGGGACTTAAGAAGGAGGAAATAAACAAGGGGAAATTGTCTCCGGAAAACCAGATAGAAGAAACAACAATAGAAAAGCTATCCCCGCAGGAGTTATTTGAAAAAATGATCGCTTCCGACAAAAAAGACGAGTTTGCGCCGTTTGATTGGGAGAAGTTCGCCGACAAGATAGAGATCTCTGTTAGTGGTGAATTTGAGAAAATACCAAAAGGAAGGCCGGAAGCAATACAGGCTAATGGTTACAATACCATGATCGGCTCTGATTTTTATAAAGATCTTTCACACCAAGAATTTGACAGTGCGATAGATACGGAATTGAATTCTATATTTCAATCAAATAATTCCAAGGAGTTTTTTACTGCATTATCCGGTGAAAAGAATAAATTAAGCGATGATCAAAAAACCCTAGTTTTACAATATATAGGGAATGCACTTGGACGAACCTATAACTTCGATATGCTTGAGAAAAATCAACATATCGAAATTTCTGATGACGCAATGTTTTCTGCGCTCAGAGAGTTATTAATGACAGGAAAAATCACCAGAACTGGCATCTGCGGCAATATTCATACTTTTTTGACAAAAATAGCCAAAAGTCTTGGATTGGAAGCATGGCTACAAAACGGCTCTACCGAGCAGGGCGGACATGTTTGGTCTGGATTTGCTCTGGATATTAACGGGAAAAGGAAAATAGGTTTTAGTGATTATGGGACCTTAATACTAACTGACACAGAGAAATATCCGGAGGCTCTTGGTGTTGCAGAGCGATACCATAGGTCAGTAGCGACATTTCATTCCTTCGTTAGTAATGAAAAAGAAGTGCTATTTCCAGTGAAAAGTCGCGCGCAGGAGGTAGTTGAAAAAGCGGCGGGAATTGAAGAAACAGCGGAAAGACTGGAAGGAGAACTTTCAAGCGGTGAGCTTAAAAAAGAAAGAGGACTTGAGATCAACGTAAGCCCGGAAGTCAAAGAAATCAAATTAAACAAAGATACTTTTGCCGTGGCATATTTTAATTTTCAGGATTTTAACAATAATCCATATCAATCATTAGAAGATTTGAACGCCTTACGGGGGAGATTGAATGTAAAAAGCGAGAGGCTTGGATTTGAGGCAGATGCGACCGTAGTGCATATGAACATAAAAGATTTATATGGAGGCAATGTTGCGCAAGATGAAATTATCACCCGCTTGGCGGCAGATTACATAGACAGTCATGCATTTACCAAAGAAGATTACGGGAAATTTATATTGAATTTTGGCGCGACTTTTCAGGGAGCTTTGAGTTTGCCGCTTGATGAAGAAATAGGAATTGGAACTATGAGTAACATGAGTGAAGCTGGGGCGGGAATGAGGTTGATATATATCAATCCTTCCGAAACCGGGAAATTTTATATCGGTGCACAGGAAATGTTTCGCGAACAAAAAAATGATTTCCAGAACCAGGATCCAATAATAAAAGAGGTGGCAAAAACATTCACCGTTGGAACAGGAGTAAAGGTCAATGAGGTGCAAGTTTTAAATTTAGAAGCGGCGGGGAGCGAGCTTGATTGGGGTAAAAAAATTAAAATTAAAGGTGGCGTTGCCAGCGAGAAATGGAAGGGTGAATTGGGCTATGAAAAAGCAACATCAGAATACGAAAGATTTATTCCCTCGTCTGAAAAGATCAGCGCGGAGGTTGGTTATCGAGGCGGCCCGAAATGGAAATTGATATTTATAGGATCAAAAATAACCGAAGCATATTCCGGAGCTGAAAGTAGCGATACGTATGATGCTGAAGTGAAATTGGAAGTATTTTTGTGGTAAAGATCGTTCCTGCCCCGCGATGCTTATACAGAATTTGCACTGTAGAGGCGCTCTGTCGTACTATATACACAATGATCCCACGACATCATCTGCCACAGGTTGACCCCGAACTCGATGCGCTTATCGCGCAGGAAGAAAAGCGCCAGCAGGAAGGGCTTTTAATGATCGCATCTGAAAACATCGCATCTGACGCGGTACTTGAGGCCGCAGGGACGGTACTCACCAATAAATACGCCGAAGGGTATCCGGGCAAACGCTACTACACGGGAGCTCAGTATATCGACCAGATAGAACAGCTTGCCATTGACCGCGCAAAAGCGTTATTCGGTGCGGAACACGCGAATGTCCAGCCGCACGCCGGCTCGCAGGCGAATCTCGCGTGTTATTTCGCGCTCCTTGAACCGGGCGATACTATTTTAGCGATGAACCTTTCGCATGGCGGTCATCTCACGCACGGCCACCCCGTGTCGCTTTCGGGAAAACTGTTTAACTTTGTACATTACGGCGTTGAGCAAGACACGGAAGTATTGGATATGGATAAAGTTGCGGCGCTTGCGCGGGAAGTAAAGCCGAAACTTATTGTTTCGGGCTTCACCGCATATCCTCGAGCAGTCCCCTTTTCGCGCTTCGCTGAAATTGCGCGAGAGGTCGGGGCATACGCGATGGCGGATATGTCGCACATCGCAGGGCTTGTCGTCGGGGGTGTGCACGAAAGTCCTGTGCCAACGCATGATGTCGTCATGACCACAACCACCAAAACACTGCGCGGTCCTCGTAGTGCCATTATTTTATGCAAAGAGCAATTTGCAAAACAGATCGACAAAACGGTGTTCCCCGGCATGCAGGGCGGTCCGCTTGAGCACATTATCGCGGCAAAAGCGGTATGTTTTAAAGAAGCGATGACGGACGAGTATAAAAAATATCAACAACAGATCGTAAAAAATGCAAAAGTGCTCGCAGAAGCGCTGATGAGCGAAGGGTTGCGCCTCGTATCAGGCGGCACCGATACGCATTTAATGATCATTGATTGCACAGGGCTTGGTATTTCAGGCAAGCAAGGCGCGGACGCGCTTGCCGAGTGCGATATCTACGCAAATTTCAATATGATCCCGTTTGACACGCGCAAACCCGCAGACCCGTCGGGTATCCGTCTTGGCACGCCGGCGCTCACCGCGCGAGGCATGAAAGAAGCGGAAATGAAAGTTATCGGCAAGCTCATCGCAGATACGCTCAAAAACCCGACCGACGAACAAAAAGAAAAAACAAAAAGCGCAGTACGCGAACTTACGTCACGATGATACTTTCAAGCGCGCCATTTGTAAAAAAACACGAACGGGCTATCGCAAAAAAAGTGCGCGGCATGAAAACGCCGCCGGCGCTTGCGGTGGTGCTTGTGGGAAACGACCCCGCTTCGCTTTCGTATGTGCGCCAAAAGGAACGCATGGCAATACAACTTGGGTGCGGCTTTTTTTTGTTACACCTTCCCGAAAATACAACAACCGACTACATCATCACGCAGGTTAAAAAACTAAATGCGAACACCGCGGTTCATGGCATTATCGTGCAGCTTCCCCTACCAAAGCGCACAGATACCGATCGTGTTCTTGCCGCGATTGCCGCAAAGAAAGACGTTGATAATTTGCGCGGGAACTCGCCATTCGTCGCTCCTGCGGTTGCCGCTATCTGGGAGATGCTTTCCTATGCCGGTGCGCCGAAAACATCTGACCGCATCGCGATCATCGGCTATGGCCGTGTTATCGGCAAACCACTTCATGCGTTCTTACGCGCGCGCGGGTTTAATAATATCGTCGTCGCCAATCACACGACAAAAAATATTTCCGCGCTCACCAAAGATGCTGATATCATCGTGTCCGGTGTCGGTAAAGCAAATCTTATTACCACAGTGAAAAAGGGCGCGCGCGTCATTGATGCGGGGGCGAGCATTTATAAAGGAACGATCGTCGGCGATGTGCATGGTGCGAAGGTACGCTCACGCGCGGCGATCCTTACCCCGGTTCCCGGCGGTATCGGCCCATTGACCGTTATTCATTTATTTACCAATTGTGTTATCGCCGCACAGTGATGATGATTTGCATCCTTTCCAGCGCTATGATACAAATCATGCACACCGTGCACTTTACCAATAAACTATAACCTTAACAGGAGGAATCTATGCATACGTACCCAAAATCAGCACTCGCACACGCACGATCGTTCGTTGCAACACCGGTCTATTCGTTCACGAAACTCGAGCAGGAATTGCTTGCTCCGTTTTTCACAAACACGGAAAAAAAAGTGTATCTGATGCACACGCTTCCGCAAAGCATCGGAACGGCGCTGTTGTCCATGTTCTCGCGCATGAAAAATCCGCGGGGTTTGCGCGGTATATTCGCGGACAACTTCATGCCGGAGATGCTCGCAAGCATGCTGAAAGAAACCGCAGAGAAGTTTGGCGGCGATGGTATGCAATTTCTCAAGCATCACAACATCACATCGTTCGACGCGTTCGTCGCGCACTCGTCAGAAACAAAAAAAGCATGGGAAGCATTTCGCGATGCGGTGCGCGTGGACACGAAATTCCTTGAGGAGCTCACGCACGCGGAAAAGATCATGCGGTTCATGAAGCGCTGGCTCGACGCGTACGGCCACAACTCCATCGCGCGTATGGGCGCGATATGGATATGCTTTGAACAGATCTCCGCGCTTGCGGCAAAATCGCTCGAATGGGGCCGTCCCGGCGCCGGCTATATCGAGCTTTCTACCCGCTACGTTGATATGAGCAAGCGCGGCTACTACCCGATACACAAGGAGCTTGCCACGTACGGCGTAGACGAGAAAAAAGTGCAGGATGTCATGGACGGAGCGTTTTCGTTCTACACCGACCTTGAAGGCGAAAAATTCACCGGTCCGTTCCCGCAGTTTCTACGGAAACAGTACGGCGCATTGTTTGCGGGAAACGAGAAAGACCTTGAAAGCGGCGTGATCGGCGAAACGTGCGACGTGCTGGGTAATTTCTTGCCTTGCGGTACCCAAACTTCCGTCGGCGTGAATGTATCGGGCGAAGGGCTCCAGGAGCTTATCCGGCACCTCATACTCGACAACACGCCGGAAAATATCGCGCTGGTGGACGAGATTCTCGTCGAGGCAAAAAAAACAGGCGTTGACCAATTCATCCGCCACACCGAGGCGAGCGCATGGAAGCAGGAATCATGGAAATATCTTTCGACCGCCCCGTTTGCAGGAAATGACGCATTAGCAGAAATTGACGCGGTCGTGGTTATGGACAGCCCGGCAATAGCTGAAGAAACGATCTATCGCGCATTCTCACGAAAGATCGGGTACGAACACTGTATAGCGTTTGCGGATGTTGTCGGCAAACTCCTTGAAACGCCGAGAGGAGAATACGACAAGCTCCCGAACGAATTTGAGCTCGCAAGCGCCTCATTTGCCGGAATGATAACATTCCGCGGATGGCGCGACGTCCAGCGGCAGGGATTCTGCACGCATCTGCGTACGTATGTCACTCCCCTGCTTGGATTTTACCGCTACGACAAGCAAGCGCCTGCCGCGCTTACGGAAGCATTTGAAAAGATACATGCCGCGAACCTCGCGCTGTATACGGAAATGAAGGAAAAGGGCGTTCCGGATGAGCTCATGCAATATCCGCTTTCATTGGGCAATATGATCGGCTTCCTGCTTGCTTCAAATATGCTTGAAATCGAATTTTGCAACTGGCAACGGAGCAAATTCTCCGTGAACCACGAAGTGCGCCAGATCTTTCTCGCGATGGAACGGCATATGCGCAGAGCATATCCGTGGTGGGAAAAGCTTTCCCGCGCAAATACGACGCCGGCATATATCTTTGCCCGCGGCGGCACGGGAATTCCTCTGAAGTAACTGAAATATAAAAAATAAAAGCGAGCCATAACACGGCTCGCTTTTACTGTATAAATATGTAAACGATCATCCTTTATGCTCAAATAAGTTTTTTGTATTCGGCGCGGTAGGACCTCTTTGCTTCGAATAAATGGATTTCTTTCTCTTGTTGTACGGAACTTCCGCGGGGCTCGACATCATTTGGCAATCCACCTGGCAGACATACATCCCCGGGTAAATGGTGATCGGCAAATTTGCCTGATTGGAAAGCTCAAGCGTGATATGCCCCTCGAATCCCGGATCAATAAACCCCGCGGTATGCACCAAAAGCCCCATGCGCCCGAGTGTACTTTTTCCCTCCACTTTCATTGAAATATCATCGGGGATAGTGACATACTCCTTTGTCGCGGCAAGGACGAACATATGCGGATGCAAAATAAACGGATCCCCGTCTTTCACGGTAACTGCTTCCAAGTACTCAACCGGGATGCCTTTTTTTACGTCCAAACTCAAATACCGTTCCGGACGGAATAATTTGAAGATATTTCCGAGCTTCAGGTCAATCGATGCCGGTCCAATCTGATCCTCGCTCAGTTTCGGCTTGAACCCCAGCCCGCCTTCCTTGATGTATAACTTGATGTCTCTGTCTGATAAAATCATGTTTCGTATATTATCAATTTTTTAGTTCCTTGTAAAATGCATCGTGTACAAAAAAGCTCTCTACCTCTATTAGCGTGGAATCATTAACCTAAAAATTTGACAAGATAAAGCAGATCTGATATACATATATGCAGCCCCTAAGATATGTACTATACATATCTAGCCGCAGATGTTTATTAAAATCTGCCAAGCGCGATTCTTCCGAAGAAAGGAGGTGATTGCAATGAGTATTAAGAGTGAAGAAAAAGAAGATTTGTATGAAGCTGGTCAAAAATGGGCGAAGGAAGAAAGCGAGGGTGCGGGACTTTTTCACCTTCAGCACAGAGGCCAAATGATTGGCGATCATAGTAACAACGCAGAGAGGAGAGATGCTTTTGAAAAAGGAGTAGATAACTTCAAAAAGCGGAAAAAGTGATGTAAAATCACACAACATTCAGAGCGGTGAAAAATTCACCGCTCTGTTTTATTTTATCACAAAAACAGTTGACACTTTCCAAAAAACACACTATTGTACGCGCTACTATTGAGGCAGAGAACTTTTACAAATAAATCAAAAGGAGGTATGACATGAAGGCAATGCTAGTACGTATTCCAATAACAGGCTCGTTTTTAATTGAGTTTGAAGCGGAGAACGAGAAGGACCACGAAGTTCTCGTTATCATGAAGGAAATGATTGACCGTGGGAGGTTTAATACAGAGATTTCTGGATTTACCTTGTCGGAAAAAAACGTAGAAAAATTGGCGCTTATTCTTGCAAAATCGTAGGAGAATGAAAATCATGCCGTCAAACCTAAAAAGATTACCTCGCTAACGCAGCTCCCCGTAGACAATGGTCTACGGGGGATTTTTTATTCCTCTGCTCTCTATTGTTTTTTTTATTTCCCTATGCTATAATAGACCCCAATGAGATTAATCGCCCTTGTCTTTGGAAATGTACTGGCGTTATTCCTTGCTTCGTATTATATCGCGGGGGTAACGATCAGCGGAGGGTGGCAGAGCGTACTCATCGTCGGACTTGTATTTTCTGCGGCAAATTTCTTCCTCAAACCGCTGCTTAAATTACTACTGGGGCCGATCATTCTGCTTACCTTAGGACTTTTCATTGTGGTCATCAATATGGGGGTGCTATGGGTCACCGACCTTCTCCTCCCGCACATGAGTATTGCAAGTGTCGGAGCGCTTTTTCTCGCGACGCTGCTTGTCAGCGCGGTGAATTTCATAACACACATCGTGTTTCGAAAGTAAGCAGGGTAGTTTTTGTGTATTGTTATTTTTTCTAATTTATCATATTTCTATGTGGCTTAATGTGGCGATGATAGTGGTTTCGGTGTTGTTTACTGCCGGCGTGCTTTTACAGCAGCGCGGCGCAGGGCTTTCCGGAACATTCGGAGGAGACGGCAGCGGCGCGTATCACACAAAACGCGGTATGGAAAAAACGATCTTCTACGCGACCATTGTGCTTTCTATTTTATTTATCGGTTCCGCATTTATACGGCTACTACTCTAAATCGTAGCCGCAGAATTTTTAACTTGAACTGAGATCGATACAAGACCTCAAAATTTCAGATGGCCATCATGGCCACAGTGGCGGGAATTGCCGCGCGCGCTTACCGTAAAAGAACGATATAGCATGATCGGGCTGCTCGTATGCACGCTTGCATTCGGCGTTGCATGGATGTGGATGGCGTATATCGAGCGAACAGACGCGATTCCCGCACCGGGAGGCATCTACAGCGAAGCATTGGTCGGAGAACCGCAATTCATCAATCCTATCCTTTTAGGCATCAACGATGTCGACAGGGATATTGCCGCTTTGGTTTATTCCGGACTGATGAAATACGACGCGCAAGGAAATATTATTCCCGATCTTGCCGAGCGCTACGAGGTGTCCCCAGACGGCAAAGAATACACGTTCTTTCTCCGTAATGACGCAGAATGGCACAACGGAGAAAAAGTGACCATTGATGATGTGCTGTTTACCTTCTCAGCGATCCTTGATTCTGATTACGGCAGTCCGCAACGCGCAAGCCTCCAGGGTATCAAGGCGGAAAAGATAGACGATCAAGCCATCAAACTGATACTCCCCCACCCGTATTCTCAATTTCTCGAACGCATGACGATCGGGATACTTCCAAAACATGTTTGGGAAAATATCAATCCGAAAAACATTAATCTCGCGGAAGCGAATGTAATGCCGATCGGCTCCGGGCCTTATCGTTTCTCGAAATTTACCAAAGATAAATATGGAAGCATCGCATCCTTCTCGCTTACGGCACATTCGAGATTCTACGGCAGAACCCCCTTCATCACCGCTATCGATTTCTTTTTTTACCGGACGACCGATGAAGCATTGAAGGCATACCAAAGAAAAGATGTCATGGGTATCGGCGGCGTGTCGCCGCGCCAAAAAAGCGAACTCGAACGACGGAGCGTGCATATATACGAATTAAATATGCCGAAATACTTTGCGGTGTTTTTCAATCAAACGCGCAACAAAGCCCTAGCGGATAAAAATGTGCGCACGGCGCTTACGCGGGCGACTGACAGTGCGGCAATCGTGCGCGAAGTATTTGGTGGTAACGCGACGAGTATTACTTCGCCCATTCTCCCATGGCTTGCCGGACATAATCCCGACGTAATGAAATACGAATACAATATCGAAGCCGCGCAGACGATCCTTGATGATGCGGGGTGGAAGGATAAAAACAACGACGGGATACGGGAAAAAACCGTCGGAAATGACAAAGAAGCGACGCCGTTTGAGATCACACTCGTTACATCCGATCTTCCGGATCTTATACAGACCGGGGAAATGCTTAAAACGCAATGGGAGCAGATAGGAGCAAAAGTGACGCTGGAAACCTATACGATAGACGAGCTCAAACAGCAAGTTATCAAGCAACGGCGGTATGAGGCACTGCTTTTTGGCGAGGCGCTCTCCCATCTTCCCGACCCGTATTTGTTTTGGCATTCCTCGCAAAAACGCGACCCGGGCCTCAATCTTGCTCTGTATGATAATAAGAGCGCCGATGCACTGCTTGAAAAAATACGGGAATCACTCAGTGGAGACGAACGCATCGAGAGTGTGAAAAAATTTCAAGAAACTCTTACTGCCGATATTCCTGCGATATTTCTGTATTCGCCGCGGTATCTCTATGCGGTAAGCAACAACGTGAAAAATATTTCCGCAACGCATATCAGCGCACCCGCTCGGCGGTTTACCGAGATAGAAACATGGTACATTACCACAAGACGCGTAGATAAAACACAATAACTATAGCTCGGGTGGCGGAACCGGCAGACGCACTGGCTTCAGGAGCCAGCGATCGCAAGATCATGGGAGTTCAACTCTCCCTCCGAGCACATAGGAGATCCCACAGGTGATACTCTAATAAATTATTAACAAAACTTCGCTCGTGTATTTTCTATATACGGCGAGGGAACAGCATCTCACATGACGAAAGAACATATCGGTGCGGCGCGGAAACGGATCCGCGGCGCACAGCCGACACACAGAAACGTGGCGGCACCACATCACCCGGCGGAACCGCGGTCACCGCGACCGCATCATCCGGGAACACCACATAATCCGCTAGAGCGCCCGCATCACGCGAGCGCGCCTCGCGGAGAACCTCAAAATACTTCAGCACGGCCGGAGCGCTCGCGTCATCCTTTCCGAGCGCCGGCGCATCGCGCGCAAACGCCTCGTTTAACGCCGCGGATCGCGGGACAAACGCTTCCTATAAAAAATTGCCTGCGGATCATACCACTCGGCGGCATGGAAGAAGTCGGCAGGAATATGACGGTGCTTGAATATGCGGACAACATCCTCATTATTGATATGGGTCTCCAATTTCCCGAGGAGGATATGCCTGGAATTGATTATATTATTCCGAATGTCGATTATCTTAAAGGAAAAGAGCGCAACATCGTCGGGGTGATCATCACGCACGCACACTACGACCACTTCGGTGCCGTTCCCCACCTTATCCCGAAACTCGGCAACCCGCCTATCTTTGGCACCGATCTCACGATTGCCATTGTTAAAAAACGGCAGGAGGAATATAAAGATGTTTCCTCGAAACTGGAGCTTAATCAGATTACGAAAGACAGCGTGATCAATCTTGGTATTTTTAAAGTCGAATTTTTCGGGGTCAGTCACAACATTCCCGGCGCGGTCGGCGTCGTGGTGCATACGCCGGAAGGTATTGTCATTCACACCGGCGACTTTAAGATCGACGAGCGTTCCGGCATCGCGGGCACCACGGAGCTTGATAAATTGGAACGCTGGGGAAACCAAAACCCGCTGATCCTATTGTCTGACAGCACAAACGCGCGAGAAACAGGAAAGCAATTGAGCGAGGTTGATGTATCCACAGAGCTTGATGAGATCGTGCGAAACGCAAAAGGACGACTTATTTTCGGCACCTTTGCATCCCTCCTTGGACGCCTGAATGAGATCATTCAGATCGCGGCGAAACATCAAAAGAAACTCATTATTGAAGGGCGCAGCATGAAGATCAATATTGATATCGCGCGCGAGCTCGGCTATATCAATGTTCCCAAGGGCGTCGTGATCCCCGTAGAAGAAATGAACCGATACCCGCGCAATGAGATCGTGATCCTCGCGACCGGCGCGCAGGGAGAGGACCGCGCGGTACTCATGCGTATCGCCAACCACGAGCATCCGCACATTGAGGCGGAAAAGGGCGACACATTCGTCTTTTCCTCATCGGTCATTCCGGGCAACGAACGCACCGTCCAGCGCCTTGTCGATAAACTGTACCGCGAGGGCGTTGAGGTGATCAATTACCGCATGATGGATATTCACGCGGGCGGCCACGCGAAACAAGAAGATCTCCGTAAGCTTATTGAAACCGTGAAACCGCGATTCCTGATGCCGATCGAAGGAAATCACTCGTTCCTCTGCATCCACGGCAAACTCGCCAAATCAATGGGGTTTACCGACGAGCAGATCATCATTGCCGATAACGGACAGATCGTAGAATGCGCCAATGGCGTCTGCCACAAAACAAAAGAACGGGCTTCATCAGAATACGTTTTCGTAGACGGACTCGGCGTCGGTGATATCGGCGATGTCGTGTTACGAGACCGCCAAATGATGGCAAAAGACGGCATGTTCGTCGTTATCGCGACATTCGACTCATACTCACGCAAAGTGAAGGGCAACCCCGACATCATTTCGCGCGGCTTCATTTATATGCGGGAATCAAAAGAATTGCTGATGGAAGTGAGAAAGCTGGTGCGGCGCATCGTAGAAAGCAGTGCGGGAGATCGCGGACGAGGAGATATCAACTGGGTGTATATCAAAGACAATATCCGCGAAGAGGTCGGCGCGTTCCTGTACAAGAAAACGCACCGCCACCCGATGGTACTTCCGGTCGTCATCGAGATTTAATTCGATCAGATATAATAAAAACCCCGATTTCTCGGGGTTTTTATTATTGCGTGATAATTAATTCTATTTTTCTTCGTGCGACATCTAATGCTTCCTGCGTATCCGCCTCTATGTTCACGCGCAGGAACGGCTCGGTGTTTGACGGACGCACATTGCACCACCATGTCGGATACATAATTGTCAGCCCGTCGAGTTCCTCCTGCTTGCCGTCCGTAAATGCCGCTTTCAGCTTTGCTATCGCCGATGCCTTATCGGCAACGGTGAAATTCAATTCCCCAGATTGTGCGCGCACGCAATAGGGCTGGGTAAGTTCCTTGATCGACTTTCCTGTTTTTTCAAGCACCGCAAGCACGCGCATCATCATCATGATGCCCGAGTCCATCCCCCAAAAATCGCGGAAATAAAAATGCCCGGAAAGTTCCGCGCCAAACAGCGCATTGTGCTCGCGCATGAGTTTCTTGATAAACGCATGCCCTACCCTGCTCTCCATTATTATGCCGCCGCTTTGCGCGACGGTTTCGTGGAGAATTTTTGGCATTCGCACATCCGTAATAACCATACTAGCACCATCACGCTCAAGAAGGTCTTTTGCGATGACCGAAGCGATGGCGTGCGACGGCACCCGTTTTCCTTCGTTGTCAAAGAAAAACGCCCTGTCGCCATCGCCATCAAGCGCAATACCCATATCCGCATTCTGCGCCACGACCGCTTCTGCAAGATCGCGCGTATTTTCATCCTTTAACGGGTCGGCGCCATGCGCCCGTACCGCACACGGAGCAAAGCAAAGCGGGATGATCTCTATTTTTAGGCGTTCTGCGACCGCAGAAACTATCGTGCCCGCAGGTCCGCATGCGGCGTCAACCGCAATGAGCATCTTTGGCATGCGCACATTGTTCGTAAGAAAATCAACGTATTTTGCGAGAAAATCAACGCTTTGCACGTTTGGTGCCGTATCTGCTTTTTGCGCTTTCGTTTCTTCCGCGCACGCGATCTCTTGTATCGCGGGAAGGCCCGACGCCTCCCCTATCGGCATCGCGGTTTTCCCAACAATTTTCAGGCCATTATACTGCGGCGGATTATGCGATGCGGTCACCATAATACCCCCGTCTGCCTGAGAATCATACGCGGCAAAATAAAACATCGGCGTCGTGGCGACACCAGCATCAATTATTTCCACGCCCTCTTCTGTGAGTCCCCTGATAACCGCCTCCTTGAGCGACGACGATGAATCGCGATTATCCATCGCGATAAGCATTGTTTTCGCGCTCAACCCTTCAACTTTGTTCAGGGTTGACCCTGAGCTTGTCGAACGGGTCAAAAACTTCGCCGTTGCTCGTGCGATGCGATATGCCGCAACCTCATCAAACTCGTGAGGATATAACCCCCGCACATCGTATGCCTTGAAAATAGACCGGTTCATAAAGACAGAATAACACGAGTTGCCTGTGCAAGTGTAGATACGCGATAATCCGCATTCGGAGATCTCGGGACGTTTTTACCTCTACACAAATGAATGATCACAGCATTTTTAATGCTTCGAACTTCGCGAATATGCTTTTCACTGTCATCAACAAAAACGATCTGTTCATCAGATGTACTGTTCTTTTTGCATAATGCAGCGATCTCTTTTCCTTTATCACCGCGCGTCACAATAACGCGTTTAAAATATCGCTTTACGCCGCTTCCCTCGATCTTTCGCCTCTGAAACGCGGGATCCCCGAACGATACACAATAAAGATCGTGCTTATGCATCCGATCGAAAAAACGAAATACGTCCTTAAAAACATACGAGCGAAGATCGCTCATGAGGCGATCAATCGCTATGCGCAATGTTTTCTTTTGTATACGGTTCTTCGCATGCCTTGCCAACAAGCGAAGATGATGCGAAACCGAATACACTTCTCCGTTCTCCTTCGCGAGCGCATAGATATGAAAAAAATCTTTTCTTACCATACCATTCTTTGCACAGATGCGCGCGAGCGCGTTTTTAAACTTTTTTGCATCAAATATCACTCCATCAAAATCAATAAAAATCTTCATACCCCATTAAATGATCTTTTCAATGATATCCTTATTCTCTTCGATCTCTGAAATGAACATAATGATCTTTGCTAATTTTTCAACATCGTGACGAATGAATGCCCTGTATTTCGCAAGCAAATCTGCCTTGGCATATTTCTGCGACGCTGCAGAAAGCAAGTCAGTAACGATCACTTTATAACTACGCTCAGCCCGATCCTCTTTTGTGAACGGGACAAGGAATTCGCGCTTCCTGCCGTATTTTTGCACCAACATTTTTGCCGGCTTCTTTCCGTTGAAGGTGACAAAATCGATCCTATTCCCCCCTAAGTATCCGTTAATAACATCGACATAATCATCCAGTGTGAACCGCTCGGTATGCCCGTTCTTGTTTACGAGATTACAATTAAAGATAACCGTTGCTTTCGATATTCGTATCGCATCGGCGATGCCATCTACCAGCAGGTTCGGAATAATACTGCAATAAAAATTACCGGGTCCAATAATGATAATATCAGCTTCTTTGATCTTCTTGATCGCATGGGCGTTTGCGTGCGCGCGCGGGCGAAGATAGAGCCGCTTAATGCCAATGCGCTCAAGAACGGAGCTGCGGTTAATCGCCGCCTCTCCTTTAATCGTGCTTCCGTCTTTCAAATCCAAGATCAAATTCACCGCATCAGCTGTCACGGGAATAACCTCGCCCTTCACATTCAATATTTTAACCGCTTCCTTTAAGCCCGCCAAAAACCCTCCGTTTATTTTCTCAAGCGCACCTAACAAAAGATTTCCAAAGCTATGTCCTTTTAATGCGCCGCGCTCGAACCGATAATTCATCAGCTGACGCATCTCATCGGAAGAATCAGAAAGAGCCACCAGACACTGGCGGATATCGCCAGGCGGCAATACGCCAAGTTCGTCGCGCAAAACACCTGTTGAACCTCCGTCATCCGCCATCGAGACAATGGCGGAGAGATTTACCGGGTGCCGCTTAAGCCCCGAAAGCAACACGAAACTGCCGGTTCCTCCTCCAATAGTGACAATATTTTTCATTGTTTCAAAAATAATTCCTTAGCAATATCCCAATACCGCTCGTCGCCTTTGAGCTTCTTCCAGTACCACCACTCTGATCCCCAAAGATAATATTCATTAAACCCTGTTTCTTTCGCATATTCAATTGTTTCGTTGAAATAATCAGGGCTGAATATCTCATCCTGTTCCTGGTCGGTAAGCTGTGAAATGTGTTTTGGCCCCCACGGCTCCGCCTGCAGTTCAATCACCATAAACGGCTTGTCCCAGTCGCCAAGGATGCGCCGCACCACTTTTTCTTTGAACCGGAAAAAGCTCGGCGCGAGCGGATACTCCACGACACCAAACCTCGGCCCGATGACTTTTGGATATACTTTGCGGTACATCGTCGTGCCAAACACATCTCCTTCTTCTGCCGCTTTATACCATAACCCAAATTCCCCTCCGTCGGTAGTTATAATACGATGCTCTGTGTCGAGCGACTTTACCAGCGCCACTTCATTCTCCAGAAATCGCACACCGCGTTCAGGACAGTCGCCAAACGCCAAATACGGCTCATTTTCCACCTGCCACATCGCAATCGTGTTATTTGCGTGATACCGGTCAACAACCTTTCCCATATACGCGAGCAACGCTTCCTCGCGCTTTTCGGTATCAAGCGTTTTCGCCCACTGCGGGATGTGACATTCCGGCCATCGCGGAGCCTTCATGCCGACCGCAAACACCACGCGCACATCTGTTTGCGCCGCTTTTTCAAACATCCAGTCGGTTTCCGAAAAATCAAGCGTGCCGTGATCCTTTTCAATATCATCCCAATACGCAACCAGCCGTACTGCGCGCGGCTTCAGCTCGTCCATGAACGCAGTGAAATTCTCTTTCCAATCAAGCCCGAGTTCACGGCTGAATTTTTGAGAAAACGTTGCCCCCCATATAATAGGCCGCTCGGGGTCAACGGGGATGTTGCGCGCGATATCCGCGCCTGCAAGCCATATAAACCCGCCGCCGATGAGCGTAATTGCAGCAAGCTTTCCTACAAGCACTTTTCCCTTGAAATGCTCACCGAGAAGAAACCATGACGCTATAAAAATAACCGCATATTTAATGCTCTGCGTCGCCTCCACCAAGGCGGGGTGCGCTAAAAATATCGCAGCATTGATAAGCACCGACCCCGCGGCGGCGTATCCCCTGTTAAAAACATACAATGCGTGATGGTGGGTGTTATCGCGGTGAACCGCGGAAAATATGGAACGGCGCAAAGAGGGAAGCAAAAGAAACGATAGCACGAATAAAACCCCGCCGATCTTCACCCAAAAAAACCCCGCCGTAAACGAGCTCTCCAAAAACACCTGTTTGGTAAGCGTATTAGAAAGCCCGAAGCATACCGCGCTTGCGCATGCAAGTAATGCAACATTCCCCCGTATCTCTTTTTTATCCGATAAAAAAAGCGCGAACCCGCCAAGCACCAGAAACACGAAACCGACAATATCCGCTGGCGCGAGCGAGCCATCCTGAAAAAATGACCCGACAAGAAGCGTGGTGATCGGCGTAATGCCCCCGATAAGTAAAAGAGATTTTGAGGCTTCGGTTTTATGCAGTGAAAGAAACAGAAACAGCATCGCAAGCAGAAACAGCGCGCCCGCAATAAGCGCGACACCAATAGTCATTACCGGCAACCCGAACACCCCGAAGGGAATCAAAAAAACCGCAAACAACCCAAGCACGCCCAGCCAAAATGTATAGGCGGCGGGGTTAAAAATACTTCGTTTCAGGAGCATCTTATCGAATACCGCAGATGTTCCAAGGATTATTTGCGCGATGATCGCAATAGGAAACCAACTCATAATGATAGAGGCTATAATTTAGGAATGAGAATCTATAATGAGCGAATTTGTTTTGCAAATTTCAGCATACGCTTGCGCGCTCGGACGTATTTTTCTTTCCATTGTTGCGTAATCGATCTCTACTAACCCAAACCGCGGCCAGAAGCCCTTGTCCCATTCAAAATTATCCAACAGCGACCAATGGAGATATCCGCGTACATCCGCGCCCTCACCTATCGCCCACACTATATTTGCTAATGATTCCTTGATGAACCATTCGCGCTGCAAATCGTCGGCGTCGGCAAGTCCGTTCTCCGTGATATAGATGGGAAGATTATATTTTCTAAGTCCGGTGAGAACATAATACATCGATTCGGGATAGAGTTCCCAGCCCATATCTGATACCTTCTTATTCTCATTGCGATTAAACCCATAGTTAATGCGTGAATGATGGTAATGATTCAATCCGATGAAATCGGAGAACCCGTTTATTTTTTCAAGGAAATAATCGTTCCAAAACCAATCAGCTATTTTTTTAAGCAATCGGTTGGTTATTTTTCCCTGATAAGCTTCGAAATAGCTTTGATTATAGGCAAGACTGACCTGCGCCAATGGGAGATTCTTCTTTATCGCCTGATACGCTCCTTTATGAGCGGAAATGAGCCTGTTCAATACCTGCCAATATAAAATCGGATTTTTTGATCCATGGGGCCAGGCCGCTTTTATATATACATGACCCGCGTAGATATTGGGCTCGTTGAGTGTGAGCCAGAAATGAACATCGTTCAATTCCTTGGAAATGAGTTCAGCATATCGAGCAAAATATTCCGGGGCACTCCTCCATCCCCAACCCCCTTTTTCTGCTACCCATAATGGCAAAGGCCAATGCCATAAGGTGACGAACGGCTCTATGCCGCGCGCGCGAAGTGCCGCGATCACTTTCCGGTAATGCTCAATCTCCTTTTTATCAAACTCCCCTTCTCTTGGCTCAATACGGCTCCATTCAATAGAAAACCGATGCGCGTTGTGCCCGAGCGACCTCGCGATATCAAAATCTTCTTCATAGCGATTATAGTGGTCACATGCACGGCCTGAGATGTAATTATGCGGGTTTTGCGCCTGTATTTTAATATCAGGCCAGTTAGGTAAATTGCCGAATTTCTTTTCTGCCGCGGCGGCAAGTCGGTCCGCGTTCTCTTTCTCCCATTCCGTCCAGTCATTATACTGACCACCTTCAACCTGATGAGCGGCGGTTGCCGCACCCCACAGAAAACCGTCTGGAAATTGCCCCTTTTTCATATAAATGGTACGATTAAGCCACTAATTATTGTAATATGGATAGAGAAAAGCTCCAAACATTTTTTTTCCTCAGTTTATTGCTTGGTATATCTACGCTCGTCATTTTCGTATTTTTGCCGTATCTGACCGTCATCATCGTATCTGGTACGCTCGCGGTGGTGTTGTACCCGCTCTATCGGCGTATTATGCGGGTAATACCACGCGAAACCCTTGCCTCTCTTATTACTGTCCTCATCGCTCTTTTGGTCATTTTTATCCCGCTCTTCATGTTTGGCGCCGCAGTCGTGACGCAGGCGGGAGAGCTATACCTCAGCATCGCGGATGGCGCAAAAGATACTGATTTTATAAACCAGGTCATAGTGCTCGTACAGGAAAAAATACAATTATTCGCCCCTCAGGCGACATTCGACTTCGATGAGTCGCTCAAACAGCTTCTCGGATGGATCCTCGGGAAGATCGGTGTCATATTTTCCGAGGTCACTAATTTTATTCTCGGCTTCGTGCTGAGTATGCTCGCGCTGTATTACTTCCTGAAGGACGGGAAAAAACTCGAAAAAATGCTTATTACCCTTAGTCCGCTAAAAGACACTGACGACAAAGATATCTTTGAAAAAATCAACAAAGCGGTGCATTCGGTAATATGGGGAACGATTGTTGTTGCCCTTGTGCAAGGAGTGCTGGTAGCAACGGGATTTTACATATTCGGCGTACCGAATGGAGCATTGTGGGGTGCATTTGCAGCAATCGCCGCGCTTATCCCGTTTGTAGGGACAACGATCGTCGTTCTCCCTGCTGTCGCATACCTTTTCATCATCGGCAACTCGCTTGCCGCAACAGGCCTTATCATTTGGGGAACGACCGCGGTCGGCCTCGTTGATAATATCCTCACCCCGAAACTTATCGCCCACGGTACGCGCTTGCATCCTTTGCTCATTCTTTTTTCCGTGCTTGGGGGTCTTTCGCTGTTTGGCCCTTCGGGCTTTCTCATCGGCCCATTGCTGTTGAGCTTATTTTTCGCATTGCTTGATATTTACCAAAAACAACTAACAACCCATAACTAACAACCCATAACGCAAGCCGATTGCTTGTGTTGTTTGTTATCAGTAATTTGTTGTTTGTTTATTTTTCATGTGGCACCAACTCTCGCTCGCCGAGATAGAGAAAAAACTGCAGACGAATATAAGCGAGGGGCTCACATGGGAGCAGGCAAACGACCGCCTCCGTGTACACGGGAAAAATACGATACCGGAAGGAAAAACCGACTCGCTTTTTGTTCTTTTTTTACGCCAATTCAAAAGTCCGCTTATTTTCGTACTTGTTGCCGCAAGCGTTGTCGTTTTTTTCCTCGGTGAATTCATAGATGCGGGAGTTATTCTTTTTGTTCTTGTGTTTAACGCGGTCGTCGGAGTGTTTCAGGAAGGGAAAGCGCAAAATACGCTTTCCGCGCTCAAACAATTCGTCCAGACAAATGCAACCGTACTGCGCGAAGGAAAAGAGATCATTATTCCCGACTCTGATATCGTTCCCGGAGACATTCTCATCCTGCAAGAAGGAGAAAAAATCGCAGCTGACGCGCGCATCCTGGAATCGGAAAATCTTTCTGTCGCTGAAGCGGCGCTTACCGGCGAATCGCACCCCGTGCGCAAAATAAGCGACCCAATCGATGTTGAGAATCTCCCCGTATCTGACCAGCGCAATATGGTATTTAAAGGCACGTACGTCATGGTTGGCAACGGCAGAGGGGTGGTGGTGGCGACCGGCGCTGCCACGGTCATCGGCACGATCAGCCAGTCCATCGCGCTCATTGACGCTGAAATCCCTCTGAAGGCGAATGTGCGCTATCTGTCGCGCCTCATTGTTGTGGTGGCGGGCGGTATTGTCAGCGCGCTTTTTTTGATCGGGATACTCGCGGGAAGATCGGCTCTTGAAATGTTCACTGTTTCGGTCTCTTTGGCGGTATCGATCATTCCCGAAGGACTCCCTATCGTGCTCACAATCGTACTTGCGAGCGGCGTATTTCGTATGGCAAAGCGCAACGCAGTCGTAAAACGGCTGCAGGCGGTTGAAGCACTCGGGCAAGCGCGCGTGATCGCCGTCGATAAAACCGGAACAATCACCAAAAACGAGATGATCGTAAAAGAAGTATTTGTCGACGGCAAGCGTTTTGAGGTGTCGGGAGTTGGCTATGACCCAAGCGGCAGTATCAGATTTGGCGATGATATCATCGATCCACTCGCTCACCCCGAGCTGATACTTGCGGGAACGGTTGCCGCATTGTGCGCAAATGCGCGCACGATGTTTATCGAAAAAACAAAAACATTCGCAGTATCGGGCGACCCGACCGAAGCGGCGCTGTTGGTCTTCGCTCAAAAATTGGGATTCAATAAAAGCGCGCTCGAGCATGAATCGCAAAAAATCAGTGAAATACCGTTTGATTACACAACGAAATATCATGCGACCGCTCATAGCAAGAATAACATGCAATTCATCACGGTCGTCGGCGCGCCCGAGGTAGTGATGTCGTTTTCCCGTACGATCTATAAAAATGGAAAAGCAGAGCCGCTGACGCCAAAGGAAAAAAGCGAGCTTGAAAAGGTCTTTTTCCGCATGCTCGAAAAAGGCATGCGTGTCGTCGCTTTTGGAACCGCGGAACTTCCCAAGGATTCAAAGTTCGAGACCCACGATCACATTCCCCAGCTTACGCTTGGAGGCATGTACGGCATCCAAGACGGTTTGAGAGAGGAGGTGCCGGAGGCGATCGCACAGGCGCAGGCGGCAGGCATACGCGTCGTTCTTATCACCGGCGACCATAAAATAACCGCAACCGCGCTCGCACAGGAAGCGGGTATTTACCGGGAAGGGCACGAAGTGCTCACCGGAGAAGAGATAGAGGCGATGAGCGATACCCTGCTTTCTCAGCGGCTGGATGCCGTTTCGGTCTTTGCCCGCGTTACGCCCAATCATAAGCTGCGCATCATACAGGCCTACAAGCGTCGCGGCGAGGTCATCGCAATGACAGGCGACGGCATCAATGACGCTCCCTCGCTTGTTGCCGCCGACCTTGGTGTGGCAATGGGCAGGATCGGCACCGACGTCGCTAAAGAGGCATCGGATATCATATTGCTCGATGATAATTTCAGCACCATTGTTGCCGCGATCGAAGAGGGACGCTCTATTTATAAAACAATAAAAAAAGTTATTCTCTATCTCTTTTCCACCAGCTTAGGCGAGGTGCTTACCATCACGGGTGCGCTCATCATCGGACTCCCGCTTCCCATTCTCGGGGCGCAAATATTGTGGTTGAACCTCGTCACCGACGGGTTCCTTGATATTACTCTTGCGATGGAGCCAAAAGAGAAAGGGCTTTTAAGCGGTACATTCGGGCACCCGAATAAATACTTGGTTGATTCGCTCATGGTGCGCCGCATGTTTGTTATGGCGCTTCCCATGATGGTCGGGTCTCTCTTTTTATTCAACGAATACTACAGGGACGATCTTGCCAAAGCGATGACCATCACGCTTACCGCTCTCGCCGTATTTCAGTGGTTCAATGTATGGAACTGCCGATCCGAAGATAGATCTATTTTTACAATGAACTTCTTTTCAAATATGTATCTTGTGGGAGCGACACTCATCGTGATAAGCCTTCAAATCATGGCAGTATACGCCCCTTTTATGCATACGATACTACGCACCGTTCCTCTCTCATGGTATGACTGGGCTCTTGCCGTCACCGTTGCGTCTTCCATTCTTATCGCGGAAGAAATAAGAAAATTGATCAGCAGAAAAAAATATGTTTGATCTTGTCGCGCTCGTAAAAACTGCCGGATACGTGGGAATATTCGGCATGGTATTTGCCGAATCGGGTCTTTTTTTCGGATTCTTTTTCCCCGGAGAAAGCCTGCTTTTCACCGCGGGCATTTTAGCATCGCAAGGCATTCTTGATTTTTACATTCTTGCGCCACTGGTGTTTGCGGGCGCAGTGCTTGGCGATACCGTTGGATACGCGTTCGGGAAAAAAGTCGGTCCTGCGATATTCACGAGCGAGAATTCACTGTTTTTCAACAAAAAAAATATCGAACGCACGCGGATCTTTTATGAGAAATACGGCACCAAAACGATCATCCTTGCCAGGTTTGTGCCTATCGTGCGCACCTTCGCGCCGATATTTGCCGGTGTTGGGCAAATGCGCTACCGCACTTTCCTTGCCTACAACATCATCGGAGGCGCATTATGGGGACTTGGCGTTACCGGTACCGCATATTATCTTGGCAGTTTAATCCCCGATCTTGAACACTACCTCGTGCCGATCGTCTTACTCATCATAGTCATATCACTTCTGCCGCTTGCGCTGGAATACATCGCGCATCGCAGGAACTCAAAAAAGTAAAAACCAGCGGGGAAACGCCGGTTTGACATGGTGCGCCCTGTAGGGATTGAACCTACGACCTTCCGCGTGTGAAGCGGACGCTCTGCCACTGAGCTAAGAGCGCGAGAAGAATTATATTCCGAGTTTGTTGATGACCTTTTTGTGCGGAAGCTCCAGTACATCGAGCACGAACCGATCGAACATTTTCTTGCGATACAGGAACTCTTCGTTCGTCAAAAGCACATACCGAAGCTCCTTGCCGGCTTGCGCCTCAACGGAACGCAGGAAACGCTCTGCTTTCTTTTCCGTGATACGATCCCCCACTATCACGATCTCCGTGCGCGCCTTCTGCGCATGCACCAGCATACCGGCAATAATGAGAAGCTTCACCTGTCCGATTTTCTTTGCTTCGTGCAGTAAAAACTCATCCGATACAGGAGGGAATTTCAATACAAGACCCTTCACCTCGTTCAAATACGAAAATTTATAGCTGATCGAAAACGAATGGGCTGATTTTGATTTTAAAAACCCTTGTTTTTTGAGCTCCTTCAAATAACCTCTTATTTTCCCCGGAGACAGCTCAAGACGCTTCGCAATATCGCCGATATCAAAAAATTTACTGTGATTATACACAAAAAACTTCACGATCCGTGATTTTATCGGTGAATTTAAAAACTGTTCAAACATCATATGAGTACACTATTTTCATCATCCATACTATCAAAAATACATTCTTTATGCAACGCCGGAGGTGTGATAAGATATAAGGAATGGAATCAACTCATTTTACGATCGGCACAAAGGAACTCATCCTCAAACAGGGAAAAGAGGGCGGCGGCACCGAAACATTCGTCTATGAACCGTCAAACATTGAGGAGGAACGCCTTGGAAATCTCTATATCATAGGCCGGCTCGAAAATCGGAAGAGCGAATTTGAATTTCTGCCGAATCTCGTCGCATCGGTTATTAAGCGTGAATTTTATAAACTCGATGATGCGAATGCGGAGCTTCACTTTGAGAACGCGCTTAAAAAAGCGAATGCAACGCTCCATGACATCGGGAAGGCAAACGAAGGCGTGCTTGAGGACGCGCATTTCTGCGTGATAAATATTGCGGGCGAAGCGATCCGCCTTTCAAAATTCGGAAATATTATTACCTTTCTGTACCGCGAAAACGAAGTCGTTGATATGGCGAAGAAGTATAAGCACAAAAGTACGCGTGAACTTTTTTCCGCAGTGATCACCGGCAATGTCGCCCTTGATGACAAATTTATTTTTAGCACTGAAAAGACCATTGATCTTTTTTCTGAAAAAGGCATTGAGAAGCTGTTTGCGCTTTCGCTCGACGAGCAGGCGGATATCATTGGCAAGATATACCAAAAAAATGCGCGGGAGATCCCGCTTCCCGCGCAAGCGCTTATCCTTCTTACAATCGCAAGCGCAAAAACAACATGGCTTCCGTTCGGCAAAAAATCAGGGACAAAGATGAGCGTTGCTGTCAGCGCGCAAGGACGTTTCACCGGCATTGGCACATTTATGAAACGCATGTTACGTGTGTTTGCCATGCTACGTACGCTCTCATTCAGAGATTTTCGTAAAAAAATAACTATATACTCCAAAGCCCCGCTTCATAAAAGAAACTTATTGATCTTTCTTGCCAGTGCGCTTATTTTTATCGTTGGAGGCAGTAGCTACGCATTCCTCAAAACACAAATCGCATTTATGGACGGCATACAAAGGAAAATAACCTCCGCAGATAAAGCAGACGACAAATACGCTGCTTTCGCACTGCTTCATGAAGCCCGGGATAACGCCCTGCGCATGATTCCTTCTTTTCTTTTCGGCTCTCTCGCGCAAAAAATTGCGTATGAAATAGAAGTGAAAATAAATCTCTTGACAGGCATTCACATTGTGCAACCGGTATACCGAGGAAAGATACCAACCTCTTCTATCCGCTTTCAGCCGCATTTTATCTTCGACGATAATGATTTTATTTATATTTTCGGAAACGAGCCATCCATATTCTATACACTATCAAAACAAACACATGAGGGGTCGTACACATTTCTCACTCAAGCACCTACCGATTTTGAGATCGAAAGAATGTTCATGCAAAATGGCGAAGTATACATGCTCAATGATACGAAGCGATCAGCACTTCTCTTTTCTCTTACGGATAAATCGCTTACGAACGTGATAAAAACGCTCCAAAAGACGCTTGCAGTCAGTTCATCCCAAAATACCCGTATCTATAACGATGCCGATTATAAAGTGGAAGGAGGAAATAAAATAATCAAAATGCCGAAACAAAAAAACGAGATGGTGGAAAAATATCTTTTAGGAACGCTGAGAGACATTGTTGATTTCACGGTCTCTTCCGACCGCAAAGAAATATATATACTCACTCCGCACGCGGTATTCTCCGTGCCGTATTAAGCATGAAAACAAAAACACCCTCCTAAATATCAGGAGGGTGTTTTTGTTTGCTTTCCTACTATTTCAACTCCGCCGTTGCGCCTGCCGCTTCCAATTTCTTTTTCATATCTTCCGCTTCCGCTTTTGCCACGTTTTCCTTTACTACTTTCGGCGCTCCGTCAACGATATCCTTCGCCTCTTTTAATCCAAGACCGGTGATCTCGCGGACAGCCTTGATAACCTGTATCTTCTGCTCGCCCGCCGATTTCAATTCGACATTGAACGATGTTTTTTCTTCGACTGCCGCTGCGCCCTCCGCTGCGCCCGCAGCCATGACAGGAGCTGACGCAGACACACCAAACTTTTCTTCAAGCGCCTTTACGAGCTCGACAATATCAAGCGCGCTCATTTTCTCGATTTCTTCGATCAGATTCTTAAATTTATCCGACATATATTTTTTTAGTTACTACTATTATTACACAGCTGATTTACTTTCCCCTACTGCTTTAATTGCATAGACAAGCTTTGCAAGCGGGGCCTGCAACTGACCAAGCAACCGCGCATACAACTCTTCTCGCGTTGAAACTTTTGCAAGCGGAGCCATTCGCTCAGGCGCAACAAACGCATTATCGAGTATGCCTCCGATCACGGTGAACGACGCATTCTCTTTTGCTTTCGCGAATGTGTATATCGTGCGCACAGGAGTGATCTGATCATCGGCCGCAAAAACCACGCCGCATGCTTCAGGGATCTTTTTCATGTCAGCCGCCGACGCGTCGATTTTCGCTTTTTCAAGCGCCACGCGCAAAAGATTTTTTTTCACAACCTTAAAATCAATGCTTTTTGCTTTAAGCTCTTTCCGTAATTGCTTTAACTTCTCGACACTGATCTTTGCAAACGATGTAAATAAAAGCACATTGCTTTTTGAAAGCTTGTCCGCGACCGATGCAACTATCGTCTCTTTTTGTTTTCTTGTAAGCGACATATACCACTATGTTAATACCCAATAAAAAAACGACCTTTTAAGGCCGCAGACGCATCTTCACAGGGGAAGATAAGGTTTATACCTCGAGAGGGCTTATATGCCTTTCAGCCGGGCCTCTTGTCTACGGTTTCACTATTGTTTTTATCGTACTCTTTCCTTTGAAAAAAGTCAATCTCATGCAACGACACCATGCGGAGTATTGCCGCTCGAAATTCACTTTCGTCGAACCGAGACGCAACCTCCTGAAGATATGCGCAAGCATAACGCGCGTTATTGTGCAATATCTTTCGCACGCCATCGCGGATTTCCGAAGATGTCTGCTTATCAAAAAATTCTCCTGTTCTTCCTTCTTCCATCCACTCCATTACCCCGCCTTTGCGATACGCAAGCACCGGCGTACCAAAACTCAGCGCTTCAATCGCGCTTATTCCAAAATCTTCCTCGCATGCGACAATAAGCGCGACCGCATTGCGATAGTGCTCCGCAAGCTCCTTGTCGGTGACAAATCCGCGAAAGGAGATATTTTTCCCTGCCTTCTTTTTAAACCGCTTCTCCTCGGGTCCGGTGCCGACGATGACCAACGGCAATCCGAGTATCGTGAATGCATCTATCACCACATCAATTTTTTTATATGCCGCCAAACGCGATACGAGTAAAAAATATTCCCGGGGATGCGCATCGTGTTTCTTGGTATGATCAAGTTTTGTAAGCGGCGGATATATCACTGTTGCGTTCTTCTCGTACCGCTCGTGTATTTTCAGTTGCGTTGTCGCCGAATTCGCGATCCATACATCAACCCTGCGCGCAGACGCGATATCCCAGCGCCGTAATAACGGCGTAAGCAGATGCTTCACCGCCATCTTTGTGATTGCTCCGTACTTGTTATCTCTCAGATATTGTTCCTGTTCCTCCCATAAAAATCGCGCGGTTGCATGGCAATAACAGATATGTATGGCATGGAGCCCTCGCTGCACGCCTTTTGCGAATGCGGAAGACGAAGAAATCACTATATCGAAATCACGCACATTGAACCGTCCGAGCGCATACGGGTACAACGGCAATAACAACCGGTGCCGTGTGCGGATGCCTGCCGGAAGCGACTGCAAAAAAGATCCGCGCACTTCTCTTTCGGAAAAATGCTTGCGTACGATCTCTTCATCATATACCAGCGTATAAATGGGCGCTTCAGGGAATAATGAAGCGAGCACCGTTAACACGCGTTCGGCTCCTCCGAATTGCGTTAAAAAATCATGGACGAGAACGACGCGCACAATAGTGTTATGGTGAAATGGGTTCTAAGAAGTCAAAGCTTCAAGCGTCTCCTTCGCGCACTTAAACCAGCTGTATTTCTGGGAATTTTTTATTCCTTTTGCAACAAGGTCAACTCGTATGGCATCATCGGAAACCACGCTCATAACCGCCTCGGTAAGCTGCTGTACGCTCATAGGATCGACAAATAAAGCTCCGTCTCCCGCAACCTCCATGATATTAGGAATCCGCGACGTGACCACCGGAACCTGCCTGAGCTGCGCTTCGAGGATCGGCATACCAAATCCTTCATACAGCGACGGGAACACGAATACGTCAGCATATTTGAAGAACGACTCTTTTTCCTCTTGGCTGATGTATCCGGTGAGTATGATATCGGTTTTATACAGCGTTCTTTCTATTTCTTTTTGTATTTCATGATATCCAAACCCTGGACTCCCCACGAGCACTAATTTATGCGGGATCTTATATTTCTCTTTCAATACCGCAAATGCTTTCACGATACTTTGTACGTTCTTCTTTTTTTCGAGCTTCCCGACGAATAAAATATACTGCTCGTCGATCGGCGGATACCGATGATGATACGCCACCTGCGGATTGACGCCATGCTGGATAACAATTATTTTGTTCGGATCCGCCTTATAGAATTTGATAAGATCTTCTTTTCCTGCGTTCGTCGGTACGATGATTTTTTTCGCGGAGCGCACCACGCGGCGCGTGCCTTCTTTCAAATACGCCAGTTGCGAAGGCGCAAATACCTCGGGGAAATATTCAAATTCCAACCCGTGAATCGTCGCAACCGTACGGCTGGGATAAAAAACAGGTAAAAAATTAGCCGGCATGAAAAGCACATCCGGTGCGTCAAAAAGCATCTTCATCGAGAGACGGAATCTCGTCCAAAAAAATATGCTGCGAAGCCGCCGTACTGAAAAGTTCTTCGGCAGATATAAGGTGTCTTTATAATACGGGGTATAGAGAAGAAAAGAGTGATTCGTTGACTCATCAAGCATTGCAAAATGCTTGAGAAGCTGATACACATACTCCTCAACCCCGGTACGTTCATATTTAAATGCGCCTTTTGCGTGAATACCAATATTCATGCTTTCTATTTTTTACTCATCACACTTCGTTTATATACATCAAGATTTTCAAGTACGATGCCGGTCCCTTTTGCGACACACAACAGCGGTTCATTCGCTTTCGTACACGACACGCCGGTCACTTTAAATAAAAGCTCGTCGATATTACGAAGCAAAGCGCCGCCGCCCGAAAGCGTCATCCCCTTATGCATAATATCCGCCGCAAGCTCGGGAGGCGTTTCTTGAAGCACGGACTTTACTGCGCGCACGATCTCTTTTAACGGCTCGGCAATTGCTTCCGCGACCTCGTTCGTTGTTACGCGGATCGTCCGCGGAAGACCGGTGATCATGTCGCGCCCCCGTACGTCCATAGAATCTTCCTCTTTCACCGGAACAGCAGACCCGACTCCTATCTTGATATCCTCGGCTGTTCGCTCGCCGATCTCAAGACTGTGCGTTTTGCGCACATACTCAGCAATCGCCTGATCGATCTTATTTCCCGCAACGCGTACCGATGCCCACGCCACAATACCCCCCAGCGAAATTACCGCGATCTCCGATGTTCCACCGCCGATATTCACGATCATGCTTCCGGATGCTTCGTTAATAGGGATACCTGCGCCAATTGCGGCAAGCACCGGCTCTTTTACAACATACGCAGCCTTTGCGCCCGCCTGAATCGCGGCGTCAACCACCGCACGGCGCTCTGTGGAAGTAATTCCTGCAGGAACCGATATCATCATTTCAGGCTTAAAAAGGCGTATTCGCCCGCACCCTTTCGTGAGAAAATAAGAAATCATCGCTTCGGTGATCTTGTAGTCAGCTATCACTCCTTCCTTCAATGGCCGTAACGCGATAATCGCATCGGGCGTTCTTCCGAGCATCTCTTTTGCTTCCGCTCCGACCGCCATCACCGATCGGTCATGCGCGGAAACCGCCACAACGGTCGGCTCATTCACCACCACCCCTTTTTTAGGAATGAATACGAGTGTATTGGTAGTACCAAGATCAATACCGATCTTTCGAATAAACATACTTTAAATTCCTAATATCTAATTTCTAATTAAATCCTAAATCCCAATGCCAAATTTAGAAATTAGGTCAATTAGGAATTAGAAATTCTTTTTATATTCGCCCCCATTTTTTTCAGCCTTCCTTCGATATCCTCATACCCTCTGTCGACTTGATACGCGTTCTGTATGACGGTCGTCCCTTGTGCGGTAAGCGCGGCGATAATAAGCACCGCTCCCGCCCGCAAATCGAAACTGGTGATCTCTTTTCCTTCAAGCGGCGTCGGCCCCGTAATGAGCGCACGGTGCGGGTCGCATATGAATGCATCCGCCCCCATGCGTTTTAGCTCTTCAACATATTTTAATCTTCCTTCGTACATCCAATCGTGGATCAAACTGATCCCGCGCGCCTGCGTCATCAACACCACAAACATCGGAAGGATGTCAGGAGACAGCCCGGGATACGGCATATTATGCACCTTCTTCACCGCAACCAACGGCGACGGTATAACTTCCATATCCGCCATTTCATATCCCCATCCGTGCGCATTTTTTCTTCGGTTTTTCATCTTCACTATAACACCCGCTTCCGCAAACTTCAACATATCGAACCGTATAAATTCCGGCACGGTATTTTTAATGACGATACGGCTTTTCGTGCAGGCGGCAAGCGTAATGAACGTCCCCATCTCTATCGGGTCGGGCATGATAAAGTGCCTTACGCCATGTAATTTCGCGACACCCTTAACAATAAGCGTATTGGTGCCGATGCCAGAAATGTGAGCCCCCATGTTTACCAGCATGTGGCAGAGATCCTGCACATATGGCTCCGAAGCGGCGCAATATATCGTCACCGTGCCCTTGCGCACCACCGATGCAAGCACCGCGTTTTCGGTCGCGGTCACTGACATCTCAGAAAGCACGATCTCGCGGTCGCCCGCTACTTCGTGTTTTATCACATCAAGATATTTGCCGCGCTTTTTAATTTCAATACCTACCTGCGCAAGCGCATCGATATGCGGATCGAGGATCCGTGACCCGATCGAGCATCCGCCCGGCTTCGTAAGCGCAAAGCGCGGCGCGCGCACAGGAAGCGCCCCGCACAAGAGCACCGATGCGCGGATCTTTTCTACGGCATCATGCCGGATGTTTTTTGGGGAAATTTTTGCGGCAGAGATCCGCAGTTTTCGCTCGGAGATGAATTCATGCTCCACGCCGATACTGGTAAATATTTCCAGCATAACGAAAACATCTTTGACAAGGGGCACGTTGTCGATTTCACAGGTCTCTTTCGTAAGGAGTGTTGCGGCAAGCACTGCAAACGCGGCGTTCTTTGCGCCGCGCACCTCGATCGATCCTTTCAGCTTTTTTCCTCCTTTGATGATGAATGTATCTGCCATGATCACTTAGCAGCATTGCCGCTTCCAAAAAGTTTTATTTTCCCCTCTACCACGCGCGCAACCGCATCCATTGCCGGCGGCAAAAACTTGTACGGGGTTGTTTGTTCCGATCCTGTAAGCGTTGCTTTGAGCGCGTCATGAAATGCGACGCGAAGTTCGGTATTGATGTTAATCTTTCGAATGCCGTGCTCAATCGCCGCTTGTATCTGATCATCCGGGATTCCCGATCCGCCATGCAACACGAGCACCGCGCGGTCACCGATCATCTCTTTGATCGCCGCGATGCGCTCAATATCAAGCCGATCCTCCTGAAATGAAATGCCGTGGCTATTGCCGACCGACACCGCGAGCCGATCGATGCCGGTCGCTTCCACAAATGCGAGCGCCTGTTTCGGATCGGTCAGATACTCCGGCTTTATTTCCACTTTTTCTTGAGAAATCTGCGATGCCCCGGGCAAAAAACCGAGCTCACCCTCCACGGATATTCCCGGGTTCTTCTCTTTGCACATTGCGACCACCTGCTTTGTCCACTCAACATTTTCTTCAAACGACAGCACGGAACCGTCAAAGTGAATAGAATTATACCCCGCATCAAGCAATGCTTGTATCGTATCAAGATTTTTTATCTCTTTCACATCCTTATAGGTATGATCGGCATTCAGAATGACCGGGACACCCACTTCTTCTTCGTATGCTTCGCACAGCTTCACCGCCTGTCTCGCGCCAATAAATGCACACTCGCCTTCCGACGTGCCAATAATGACCGGTGAGCGGAGATCCTTCGCAACCCTCATAATTGCCCGTATTTGATCTGCTGTAGACACATTGAACTGCCCGATCGCATATTTCCCGTTCTCCGCAGCACTGAAAAATTGTTTCGTATTACAATTCATGCCAATTAAAACGCGATGTACCCTTTCATGAAGTTTTCAACGGTAAGCCGCTCCATTTCATCGCGCCCGCCCACGTATTCCATAAATAGCTTGTTCCACATCGCTTCCTGATGATGATACAGATATTTGATCATATCCTTTTCCATGACCAACGACATCACGGTGTCGATCAGATTAAAGCTCACGAGATTATCGACGCCGGATTCCGTGCGGTAAAATTCTCCCACAAAATCAAGATTGTGCCAGAAATGCAGATCAAGATTCTCAAACCGCTCATTGAGCCGCGCAACATCTTCCTCCGCTTTCGTCCAGTGAAGCGCTTCCGGGTTCACATGCGGCGCGAATAACCGCCAGTCATATTCATCCTCTTTGGCAAGATACCGCTGTACAATAAGCCAATTGGATACCACATGGCTGTGCATCTGCTCATCAAGCACATCGCCGCGCAAACACGAAATAACACGCTCGGCGAAATTGGAAGGCGTTTGCGCATACAGCGTAAACAATTTTGCGTAAAAGTTTACCTCGTGCAAATAATGCAGAATAAGCCCGAACACGCGCATCGTTTCGCCGGGTGTTTTTAACTCGAGCGGGATCACAAATATCACTCCCAATTCTTTGAGATGGGACACATTATGATATTTCTTTTTCAGGAATTGCTCCGCGATCGTAAGCCATTTCCCGTCAAGCACTTCAAGCCGTATGCCTCTGCGCTCAAAATCATTGACCGTAAGATTTTTATATTGCGCGAAAAACACTTCATTCAGCCATTGCCGTTCTTCCCCGAACCGCAGCGCAGCAAATACCTGATCAATGTCTTCTTTCTCGATCAGCTCGTTCACCTCCTTGTACCCGAGCGCCTTCATGATATTCACCGGTGGTTCGTTCTTCAACAACTCTGTCGCTTTTTCTTTTTTAAGAAAAAATCCTTCGCCGACATTTGCAAGCTCTTCGGCAAAGTTTAACAGCGTCTTACACCCTTTATAGTCAATACATCGCGGCTTGCGAAAAAGCTCAAAAATGGTCGCGTCATTTTTCTTCACTTTTGCGATAAGCGCCTGATACACCTCAAAATTAAACGCTTTTCCCCCAACGCCAAGCGCAGTAAGAGACTTCTCCACAAGCAGATCGTTCTCTTCCATCACTTTTTGCGGGACATTTCTTTTTCCTGTCACCTCTTCCATCCGCTTGCATAAATTTCCCACCGTATCCTTGTCGGTGCGCAATACGCGCGCGATCCTTTCAATTGATGTATCCATGATTTTTCAGTGAAATTTCTTGTACGGTTACGCGCGGCCATTTCCCCCACTCACCCTTTCGCAAAATACCCTGCTTTGCAGAAAGATGCTGAATGACCGCTGTGGCATTTGCGGTGCCTAATTGCATCGAGAACGGAATATTGTTTCCCCGCGCAAGCCCGGCAATAAAACCCGAACCGAACGCATCTCCCGCCCCCGTCCTTCCCGCGATGGGTGCCTTAGGAACACCCGCATGATATACTTTTTTACCGTCGGACACCACCACGCCTTTTTGCCCTTTTGTCATTACCACGATGCCGCGCACAATCGCATCAAGTTTTTCAAAAATAGTTTTTTCTTTCCGCTGCGAAATACCGGTGAGTTGCGCCGCCTCTTCATGATTCACAAACAGCACGTCCACGCTGCGCAAGAGCGGTTCAAGCGCACGCAATCCTTTTTCCAATTCACGGATCCCGGGGTTGATCGCAATGCGTATGCCATGCGCGTGCGCAACGGCAAAAACCTTTTTCAGCAATGCGAGATCGCCCGCGACCGAAGAAACATAAAGCCATTTCGCCTGCACGCGTTTCACGGGAATCGCGCGCGCGTCGATATGATCAGATGCTCCGCGCTTCGTTAAAATGACCCGCTCCCCTTTTTTGGTCGTGAGAATGGTCGAGTACGCTGTTGGTGATTTTTTATCGTGCTGGATGAATTCCGTTGTAATCCCTTCATTTTTAAGCGCACGCACCACATCATGGCCGCTCTCCTCATCGCCGACTCTGCAGATGCACGCCGTCCTTAACCCTTGCCGTGCAAATGTTACCGCCGCGTTTGTCGCGCCGCCGCCCGTGGTCAGAATGACTTCTTGCAATTCATTTTTTGACCCCAGATTAAAATAGAGCACCTCCCCGACTGCCGAAAGATGTTTGTCTTTTGCCACGCGAAAATGATCGCTCAACAAAAAAACATCCCGCGTCGCCGCGCCCATAGTGATAACGTCGTACATAAATTACTTCCTTCCTATTACTCTCTTCACCGCGTCCTTAATATGACTCACCCCCATGCCGTAATGCTCAATAAGCTCATTGGGCTCTCCCGATTGACCGAACGTATCCCGCACGCCGACAAATTCAATCGGCACTGGACGATGCTGTACAAGAACTTCCGCGACCGCAGACCCGACGCCGCACGCAACTTGGTGTTCTTCTACCGTCACTAATGCACCCGCTTCTTTTGCAAGCGCAACAACCGCCTCTTTATCGATCGGCTTCACGGTGCCGAGATTCATTACTGTTGCATATACTCCTTCCGCTTCGAGCTCACGCGCCGCAATAATAGCATTATAGACAAGCGCGCCGACCGCGATAATGCCAACCTGCGCTTTTTCCTTCGGCGTGAAAAATAGCTGTGCTTTCCCGATGGCAAACGGTGTTGCTTCCGTAGTGATGACCGGCGTTGCTTCGCGCGCAAGCCGTATATACACCGGGCCTGTCATTTTTGCCGCCGCAAGCGTCGCCTTTTTCGCTTCAATGGCGTCGCATGGCACAATAACCGTCATGCGCGGGATGACCCGCGTGATCGCAATATCCTCAACCGCCTGATGCGTGCCGCCGTCAGGCCCCACGGAAACGCCCGCATGCGCGCCCGCAATTTTCACATTAGAATCATTGTAGCAGATCGTGGTACGAATCTGTTCCCAGTTGCGCCCGGGCGAAAACATCGCATACGAAGCGAGAAACGGAATTTTCCCCATCGCCGCCATGCCGGAAGCGACCGATGCCATTGATTGTTCGCCGATGCCCATTTGCACGAATCGTTTCGGAAATTCTTTGGAAAACACGCTCGTCATCGTCGAGCCGGTCAGGTCGGCGCACAGCGCCACAATCCGCTCATCTTCCTTCCCCGCCTGCAACAAGCCGTCGCCGTATCCTTTGCGGATAGGAAGCTGTTCTACGTCTTTATCGAACAATTTCGGATTGAGTGTGTCCATATTATTCATGTTCAGATTTAATTTTGCCGCAGAGCGTACGTAACTCGTTCAGCGCCTCAAGACCCTGCTCGGCTTTCTTCACTTTGTCTTCCGGTCCTTGGCCCGGCGGTACGCCGTGCCACTCAAACCGACGCTCCATGAATTCAACTCCTTTCCCCGGGATCGTATGCGCAATGATCATCGACGGCTTTTCAAAAACCGCCTGCGCTTGGCCTACCGCGTCGGAGAGCGCTTCAAAATTATGCCCGTCCACTTCAAGCACATGCCAGCCGAACGATTCGAATTTTTCTTTCAGCGGTTCAAGCGGCATAATGTCTTCGGTAAACCCGTCAATCTGGATGTTGTTGCGGTCAATAACGCCGATGATATTGTGCAATTTTTCTTTGCCCGCGAGCATCGTCGCTTCCCACACCTGCCCGCAATCAAGCTCGCCGTCTCCCATGAAGCAATAAAAGAATTTCCCTGATGTCTTTCCGTTGTCCATCCTGTCGGCAAGCGCCATGCCTACCGCTTGCGAAAGCCCCGAGCCGAGCGGGCCGGAACTCGTTTCCACCATCGGCAGCCATTCGCGGTGCGGATGCCCTTGTAAACGCGAATGAAGTTTTCGCAATGTTTTCAACTCCTCCACAGGGAAATAACCCGCGTGCGCCATTGTTGCATACAACACCGGACAAATATGCCCGTTCGACAGGATCAATCTGTCCCGTTCCGGCCATGTCGGGTTTTTCGGATCGTGTTTAAGGATGTGGAAATAAAAAAGCGCGAATACATCCGCCATGCCAAGCGGCCCCGCGGAATGCCCGCTTTTTGCCTCAATAAGCATCTCAATGATGCTCTGCCTGATGAGATTTGCTTTTTCCTCGAGTAGTTTTATTTTTTCTTCGTGCAGTGTGGTCATATGTTTAACTTCGTTAGCTTATAGAACTGCAGATTGAAATTTCTTAATCGTTTCTTTCGCGTTATCGCTTTTAAAAATTGCGCTTCCGACAACCAAACAAGGAGCGCCCGCCTCTAAAATTGTACCGGCGTTTTCCAAACTTACACCACCGTCAACCGCTATTATAACATTAGGATAGTGCTCGTGCAACGCATGGATTTTGTCGAGCACGCGCTCATCAAATGGATGCCCATGATACCCGATCTCGGCGATGCCCATCAGCTGTACTACCTGAAACGTGAAGCTTGAAATTTGAAACAAAGGGTCTAAGACAGAGATCGGGGTTTCCAGTTTAAGCGCAATACCAACCTCTTTGCCGGCGGCACTGACCTTTGCGGCAAGCTCCGCCAATTTTTCAGGCGTTGTTGATTCGTAGTGAAGTAAAATACGCGCAACAGGCGAATTGATCCATGCATCAATAACATTCTCCGGATGCGCCACCATCAAGTGCGCTTCGAGACGTACTGTGGTCGTAATATCGCGCAACGCAGCTGGGTCATTGAAGGTCACCGGCGGCGTGAACACGCCGTCCATTACATCGATCTGCGCCCACTCAACCGCGCCCTCAATAAGCGCAAGCTTCTGCTTCACTTCTTCGCTATCGCGTGCAATGATCGCCGGAACAATTTCTATCATTTATTTTGGATTACGAAATATACTTTTTCAGCCATCACCCCTCAATTCCTTCTTTAATCCTCTCACGCTTTTTATTTATATAATAGTTATCGAAAGGCTGTCCGCCAGCTGGCGGATTAAGATAAAAGAAAGAATTGAGGAGTGATGGCTGGACATACCACGCTTAGAACTTCATTATCCTTCTTCTGTGCCGTTCTTCGTTGGAAAACGGGGTGTCGAGCCACAGCTTCACCGCATCAAGCGCTTCCTGCTCGGAAACAAACCGCGCACCGATCGAAAGCATATTTGCGTCATTATGCTCTCGTGAAAGTTTTATTATTTCAAGCGGGCCGCCTGTCCTGAGCGAAGTCGAGGGGCCGTAAAATACCGCCGCGCGAATGCCGTGAATGCGATTTGCCGCCATTGCCTCGCCTTGCCCCGACCCGCCGAAAATGATCCCGCGCGAATCAACGCCTTTAATAAGGTCGTTGGCGACCGCTTGTGCCGCCGCCGCAATAAACTCAGGGTAGTCGTCGCCATCGTTGTTTGCATACGCGCCCATATCCGCGACCTCATACCCTTCGCTTTCCAAAAATTCTTTCGTTTTTTGCTTCAGCGCGAATCCCGCGTGGTCGGCGCCAAGATAAATGATCATATTCCTTCTGAAGGATTAAATATCGCATATATCTTCATACCGGCAAACACGACAACATACGCCGCAAGCAAAGCGCAAAACAGCACATAAAACGGAATCACCGTTCCGTCCTGAAAACGCAGATGATACAAAAACCCGGCTATCGGAATAAATGGCAGGATGCCAGAAATGATGTCAATAAAATAATGGTGCACCACAAAACTGTTAAACACGAGCAGTAAAATACAAAACAGCAATAGAAGAATAAAGATGTAGTAGTGGTAGCTGTCGAACATATTTTTATTCTTTGATTATTTCTTCGCGTATGCTCCCGATTTGATCACATGCTCAACCAGCATATGCGTGTACCCCATTTCATTATCATACCACGCGCCGATGCTTACCAGATCGCCATCAATGACCTTCGTAAGCGAACAATCGACAAGCGAGGCATACGGTATGCCGATGATATCGGAGGATACGAGCGGATCGGTTGTGGTTTTAAATACGCCTTTCCAGCGCGCGGTTTGTTCCGCTTTTGTGAGCGCTTCGTTCACTTCTTCAATACTGGTCGGACGAGCCGCAAGAAACACAACGGTTGAAAGCGAGCCGGATATCACCGGCACCCGCACCGCAATACCGTCGAATTTTCCCTGCAATTCCTTCACGACGCGCGTCACCGCGATCGCGGCTCCCGTAGTTGAGGGCGAAATGTTCTGTGCCGCAGCGCGTCCTCTGCGCCAATCGCCTTTATCGGGGCCGTCCACCAGCTTTTGCGTTGCCGTATACGCGTGCACCGTCGTAAGCATCGCCTTCTTCACGCCGATCGTTTCGTTCAGCACCTGTATAGCGGGGTGCACGGAATTGGTCGTACACGAACCATTTGAACTGACGCTGATGTTTTCAAGTTCATCTTCATTCATACCCATCAGGACCGTTTTTGCATCGTCGCATTCATCGTCTTTTGCCGGCGCGGAAATAACCACGCGCTTTGCTCCTGAGACCACATGCACCTTCGCCTTCTCAAATGTTTCAAAAAGGCCGGTTGATTCCACCACAACATCAATTTCAAGATCTTTCCATGGGAGTTTTGTCGGGTCTTTTTCTTGAATAAATGCGATACTTTTGCCGTCCACGACCAGCTTCCCTTCGTGCACCGACACATCATGCCCCCAATCGCGGTATACCGAATCATGCCTTAGCAAATACGCAAGATTTTCAATATCGCCCAGATCGTTTATTGCAACGATCTCCAACTCTTCCCGGGGAAATCCGACCCGAAAAAACATGCGCCCTATTCTCCCAAACCCATTGATCGCAACTCGTATCATATATGCTTATATTAATGTTTGTAGTTAAAAATACCTTTATTCATGCTTTTCACAAAACCCCGCATATCACGCAATTGTGTGTTATATACGCAAAGCGGTCTTTTCTTGCTTTAAAAGATACGCATAAATAGAGAGCGTTGCTTTCACCGCGTCTCCCGCCGCAATGTTATTTTGCTTATACGGACCGTCCGTCACATCCCCCGCCGCCCAGATGCCCGCCTGCGATGTTGTGCCATGCACCGGATCAACGACGATTTCCCCAAAATCATTCAGCTTCACGACATCCTTTACCATCTCCGTATTCGGCATTGAGCCGATCTCGACAAACACCCCGCCCACATCAAGCGTTTTTTTCTCATTCGTGGCCTTATCGGCATAGGTGAGCGCCCGCACAAATGTATCCCCTGTGATCTCTTGCGCTGTCGTATTCATAAGCACCGTCACCTTCGGCGAATTCTTTACTTCCGCTTGCGTGGTCATATCTCCTTTCAATTGATCGCCGCGCACAAGTAGATACACGTGCGTCGCGTATGGCAACAGATCGATCACCGCTTCAAGCGCCGCATTGCCGCTTCCCACGACGGCAACTGTTTTATTTCGAAACAACGGCGCGTCGCACGTCGCGCAATACGCAACCCCTTTTCCCGAGAATGCATCCTCTCCGGGCACGCCGAGTTTTCTCCGCCTCCCGCCCGAAACCACAAGCACTGTTTTTGCGAGGTACGCTTCTCCCTTTTCTGAAGCAACTTCAAACCCGCCCCCCTCCAACCGGCGAACCGTTCCCGCGCGATCCGGCATTTTTATCTCTATCCCTTCCTGCGCGCGCACATGCTCCTCGAACTTCTTCGCGAGATCAAGACCGTTAATGGTTTTTTCACCGATCCAGTTTTCAATATTATCTGACACGACCGACTGCCCCCCGAACGACTCGGTACAAAGCAAGGTTTTTATCTTTTTTCGCGCGGCATACACCGCCGCCGCAGTCCCCGCAGGTCCGCCGCCGATAATGATCAAGTCGTACATGGTTGTATTATATCCGTCTTCGCGTAAAACGCCAAGCATTTTTCTATCGGCTCAGCTCTTCATCGATTATCGCCTTATACGCATCAAACGTCAGCGCGCCTTCGGTTTTTCGCCCGTTGATGAACATGGTCGGAGTATTTTCCACGCCCGCCTGTCTGCCTTCTTCCATCTCATCGAGTATTATCTGTTCATATTTTCCCGATGCAAGGCATTTTTCAAACATCCCTTCGTTCAGCCCGACATTTTCCGCAGTGCGTTTCAGATTTTCACCGGAAAAAACGCCGGCATTCTCGCCCGTGTTCTGCATTTGCCGTTCAAAAAGCGCATCGTGATACTCCCAAAATTTCTCTTGTTCCTGCGCGCATTTGCTTGCGGTCGCGGCACGCACCGATTCATCCCCTAAAAAAGGATAATGTTTGAAGGTAAACCGCGCCTTCCCTTTTTTTACGTATTCGTCTATGATCGCCGCTTCCGCGCCCGCATGAAGCACCGCGCAAAACGGGCATTGATAATCGGCAAACTCAATAATGGTCACTTTCGCATCAGGCCGTCCGATCGACGGGGAACCTCCCGCGCCGATTTCAACGCGTTCATCACCCTCGCCTTTTTGAGATTGCGCTGTTGTTTTTTTCTCGGTCGTAGTTCCGCGCGGGCCCCCCATGTACCACACCACGCCAATAAGCATAACTGCCGCAATCGTCGCAAGCACGATATTCCCGAGCGGAAGCGCAGACCCCTTTTCATTGTGTATCCGATGCTTCATGTGCGCAGTGTAGCACGCCGCCCCCATGAGCGAAAAGATATACAATAAAAGAGTGCGTAATGCACTCTTTTACGAAGAATTTACAACGTCCGGCTTCGCAGGATCTACAAAAGCTTTTTTCTCATTTTAGCAATACCAAAAGATCCCGCCGCCAGCACAATAAGCAAAAACACTATCGCATTAAGATACATTAATTGATTTACCTTTTGCTCAAGCTGAATAATCTTTTGCTCAACGCCTATCTTCCCAGATGTATCGGCAATAAGCGACGGTTCTTTTCCGTCGGCTGGAATGACAAAATCTTGTAGCGGTTCACTCTGCGGAACATCAAGTACTCGAGGAGCTATTGTAGGTGGCGCTTCCGCCCATGTTCCGTCTTTTATATCACTATCTTGGGCGTACGATGTCAAGCCGGTCAACGCCATAACCGCCGCAAAAATAATTGATAGTAAAGTATATTTTGATTTTAAAAACATATTTAGATAAATTTGAAATCTTAAATCTAATTCCCATATAGAGCTTCTACTATACATGTATTCCCCCCTGTTCCGGGACCATTATTATATATTTGCCAATAATACAAAGTTTTTCCTGGGGGAATAAAAATAACTCCCGCCGCCTTGTTGACGGGAGAACTACCACTCCTTCCCGGGGGAATATTTTCAAAAATCCATTCACCTGTATTAAAAGCTCCCGCACCATTGTTACCAAGAAGAACCCCCGAGGAATTTCCAAATACATCATATGTATAACCCGTAAATGTCGCAAGACGACCCACCCAGCCCCAAAAATATCCGCCGACCCCTGCTCCACATACTCCACCATCATCGCTACCACCGCTAATTCTGAGACCAAACACTGGCCGAGTCGAGTCAAGATTAGCTGAGCCCTGCCGCCATACCATAGAGTACCCATCAGGGATAGAATTATTTACAACCTGCGTCCATGTCCATACGCCGTTACCATCAGCATACGCTCGCGGCACTAAGCTATTGATACATTCGGAATCGGATCCAACGCATAATGCTCCGGCGCGTACTTTATTAGCAGTATAAAGACCATATGTGCTTCCGGTAGTATATATTCCCATACTGCCACCGGCAGCAATACCGCTTACATTCAACTTCGCCAGCGTTGGATTCGTCATCCCGATGCCGATAAGACTACCATTATCATAAATGGCTGAATTGCCAAGCGAGGTAGCGCCGGTCCATTTGGTGAGATAGCCTGTACTACCGCCCGTCACTTTTGGGTCTGTCTCTGGAGGAACACTCGGCCACAATGACCTGCAATCACCGGCGATACAAAGCTGGGTGGCGTTGGCGTTGCCTGCGACATTTAATCTATATGTCGTGGTATCAGTCGTCCCGATGCCGACGTTGCCGCCGACGGTAAACGTACCGCTGAGATTGCCTGATGAAATAGTAGCGCGGGGATCAATGAAGTAAGCGGTGTCTTGCCGATCATACAGACCATCTGCAGATACGCTGCCGACCACATTCAATGCGTACGCCCCAGGATCTGCTATCCCGATGCCGACGTTGCCGCTAAAATAGTTGATCCCACCTGACGCATAAATGGCGTAGCCGGCGGCGTTGGCTTGCTCGGCGGAGATGGCAGAGTTAGTGTTGTTGGCATAGGCATAAATGGCATCGCCGGCTGAGCCTGTCTTTCCCGAGGTAGAAGGGTTATTCACTACGAGTTTTGCCAAACCACCTGTTGTCCCGATTCCTACGTTGCCACTAAAGTAATTGATGCCCCCACTTGCATAGATGGCGTAGCCCACAGGGCTAGGTTGAGTGACGTTCAGCGCACCGGAGTTGATTGTGAGAGAACCCAAGAGATTGGCCGCCGTAGCTGCCCCTGCTGGATCAATGAAATAGGTGGGGTAGTTTGCCGTGTCATACAAATTATCCGCGGTCAGGTTGCCTTCAAAGGTTGCTCCTGAGTGCTTTGTTTGCGCAGTACTGCCGAGATTCATCGGCTTGAAGTCCTCCTGCAAGCATGGCGGAGTACAGCCCACGATGCCGTAGTTGGGCGGGGCGTTGGGGGCGTCAAGCCATGCGGCAAACGAGATACCCGCTACCGCGGAAAACATAAACACGGCTACGGGAAGAAGGAAACGCAGGAATGAACGATGAGGGAGGAGACGGATAAACATATGAGGGTATTTTAACATAATGAGTATTTGTAAAGCAATACAACCCTATTCTTTTTTCAGATATACGCGCGCATTGTCATATCGGTTTTTCGGATCCCACAACAGCCATCCGGATCCACCAGCTGGCGGATCGCCGAGTCCGTCGCGCGTTCCTTGAATCTGGGCTCGCATCATGTCGGAGGTATATATCGCGCCGAGGTTGAATGACTGCAGCCACGGACGGATGCGGTGCGCGGAGCTGGTCGCGTGTTCCCCCAGTTTCGCAAGCCCGCTTTCCAGCGTCCCTTTTACCACTTCATACGGATGTTCCGCGGGATTTGTAAAACCAAAATTTCCCGTGCTGTAGTGCGACGGATACACCATGGGGTACACGAAATCAAAAGCTTCGATCATATCTTCAAGCCGCTGGCCAATGCCAAGGTCGTGCTGTTGTATAAATGTATATCCGAAAATATCAATAGAAAGCGACATGCGCGGTTCGTGCGCTTTCAGCACTTCACGCGCCCGTAGTGCGAATTTTTTAATAACTTCATGCCGCGGTGTTTGTTGTTCGTTCCATGCCGGATACACCATGGCGCTTAAATTGCCGTCGGTCGGGAAGCGAATATAGTCGTAATTGATCTCATCAAACCCCATATCAAGCGCGCGCTTTGACACATCGAACACATACTCCCACCCACTTTCTGCGGCCGGGTCGACCCACGCGAACCCGCGCCGGTCGCGCCACACTCCCCCGCCTGTTTTTTTAATAACCGTGTCGGGTGAGCGCGCCACAGCACTGCTGTCTTGAAACACCACGATGCGCGCAATTGCATGGATATCCGCATCGTGCAATCGCTCAAGCAACGCACCGACATCAAACATATCAAACACCAGCTCCCCTTCGGATCCTTTTACATCTATCACCATTGCATTCACCTCAGTGTCTTGTGCAAGCGCGATAAGCGCGTCCATTTTTTCTCGATTACCCGCGGTATACATTGTGACATACACCGCCTTCACCGTATCGGGAATCTCTCTTCGTTTCTTTTGTATAGTTATCTCTTCCTCTTTGGTTATCGGGATACTGTCATTATTATTAATCGTTATCGTGCCATTTTTCCGCGCATCAGCAATATAAAAAACAAGCCCTGTAATGAGAACAAGGCCGCTAAATACAAAAAACGCTATTTCCGTTTTTTTAGTATGCTGTTTTTCCATTATTCTTCCGCATGAAGATATCGCCCTTCGACAGATGCCCAATCAATGCTCGCTATGAATTTTTCTATATAGTCCTTTCTCACAATGCCGTAGTCGCGGATATACGCGTGCTCAAACACATCCATCACCAATAATGGAACCGCGCCCGCAAAATGCCCCGTATCGTGTTCGTTCACCCACACGTTAAACAGCCGTCCGGCGGTTGCATCATAATACAGCACCACCCATCCGATGCCCCGCATCACACCCATTGATCTGAAATCCTTCTCCCACATTTCAAAAGAACCAAATTCTTTTACGATCGCCGCGCAAAGCGATGAGCCGGCATCTACCCTGCGAAATGTTTTGGTGAGATTGCCGAAATACAATTCATGCAGGCGCATGCCGTTGAATTCCCACCCGAGCCGGCGGTTGAGCTCCGCAAATTCCGGCGTTCCAAAATTCCCCTCCTTTTCCATCCCCATCAGCGTTGCATCGAGTTTATTGAAATTCGCGACATATCCTTGATATAGCGTGAAATGGTCTTTTAACAACTGGTCGCTGAACCCAGGAAGGCCAAGCAAATGGTCAAAGTTTTTCGGTTCGTATGGCATAAGGATATATTTATTATATGAACATATTATCTCCTCTTTTTCACTCCCGCGCAAGTATTTCTCTATATTTTAATCCACTCAAGATCTAAAAACATGTCATTCTACTACGATCGTAGTAGAATGACAAAAATGTGAAAACAAAAAGGCGGGTATGATTAACCTGCCTTTTTTAATTCTCACTTAAGGGGCGTTATGCACCCCTGTAAGCGACTTCTCTCTCTTCTTTGTCCCAGCAATCGGGACAAATTTTCTTGTTTTTATCATATCGACTAGAAACAGGAAAATTTGAAGCGCCCGGCCCGCACTCCGCGCATTCTTTTAGCGGGCGCTTCTTCTCCTTTCTAAAGGAGAACCATGCCGCCGTGGCAAGAAAAAATCCTAAATATGCCACAACGACTAAAACAACAAACATGTACATATCAATCCCATCCAAATACACATAAAGAGTGTTCATTTTCCTCCCTCCTTTTATGGTTCCGGCCTACGCCGTGCAAAATACATTGTAAATGTTCAGAACTCCGTTATATCACATTATATGACTTTGTCAACTGCCTGTCGGTATGTTACACTACAGCCCATGTTGAAGGTATATAATTCGCGTACCAGGAAAAAGGAGGTCTTTAAACCGCGCAAAGGCAAACGCGTGAATATGTTTGTCTGCGGGATCACGCCGTACAATTCCGCACACATCGGCAATTTCAAAACCTACATCAATTACGACGTTATCGCGCGCTATCTCCGCGCGCGCGGCTACACCGTGTTCTATCTCCAAAATGTCACCGACATAGAAGATAAGATCGTCACTGCGGCAAAAACGGAGAACGTCCGCTGGAAGGAAATAGCCGACCGTTATTTCTCCGAATTCCTCGAGGTCGGAAAAAAACTGAACATCACGCAGGTATCGCACTACGCCAAAGCGACCGACTTCATCCCTGAGATCATCGCGCAAGTGAAGCGATTGATCGACAAAGGATACGCGTACGAGAAAAACGGGAGTGTGTATTTTGAGGTGAAGAAATTCAAAAACTACGGAAAGCTTTCCGGCCAGAATCTTGCGAAACTGCACCGATCAACGCGGCTTGAAAAAGACGAAAATAAAAAACATCCGTACGACTTCGTGCTGTGGAAAGCGCGCACGGAAACAGATGAAAAATACGAGCCGTCATGGCAATCGCCGTGGGGCAAAGGCAGACCGGGATGGCACATCGAAGATACCGCCATCTCGGAGAAATTTTTCGGTCCGCAATACGACCTGCACGGCGGCGCGGGAGAATTAAAATTTCCCCATCACGAGGCGGAGATTGCTCAGCAGGAAAGCGCGTCGGGCAAACGACCGTTCGTAAAATATTGGGTGCATACCGGCTTGGTAACGGTCGGCGGCACGAAAATGTCCAAATCGCTCGGCAACTTCATTACCGGCAAAGAAATGACCGACCAGTATGACCCTGACGCGTTTCGCTTCATGGTTGCATCGCGCCACTACAGCTCACCGCTTCCCTATTCGGAAAAATTGATCGCGCAGGCGGGGCGCGACCTCGCAACGATCAGAGACTTTGTTCGCCGCCTCAAAACAGCACGGCAAAAAAACGGGAAAGTGTTTGCCATTGCCGGCTATGCAAGGCGATTCTTCACCGCGATGGATGACGACTTCAACACCCCCGCGGCGCTTGCGTCAATATTCACCCTGATGCGCGCCACAAACCCGCTTATAGAGAAAAAAACGCTTCCGGTAAAAAGCGCGAAAGAGATACTTTCATGTATACAAGGCGTAGAACGCGTCATCGGGGTTCCGCTTACAAACACCATATCCACACGCATACCACAGGCAATTACCGCTCTCGCGAAAGAGCGAAACACCTTGAGAAAACAAGGGAAATGGGCTGAAGCAGACATGGTCCGCGCGCGCATTTTCGAACAAGGATACACGGTCAAAGATACTAAAGACGGATTTGAAATTATTTCCTTGAGGAAGTAGGATACGATGACTATGGCACGCTACACTAAATCATCACCTCCTCTTGAAGGAAAGATACCTCCGCAAAATATTGAAGCGGAGCAATCGGTGCTAGGCGCCCTTTTACTGGATAAAGAGGCGATCATCAAGGTCGCAGACATCATCCAGACGCGCGATTTCTACCAAAAGAGCCATCAGATCATCTATGACGCGATCGTGCATCTTTTTCAGGCGCAGGAACCCATTGATCTCATCAATATTTCAAACCGGCTGAAATCGCTCAACGCGCTTGAAGAGATCGGCGGCATGGGCTATCTTACAACGCTGGTGAACGCCGTTTCCACGCCCGCGCACATTGTGTCGCACGCGAAGATCGTGCATCACAAGCGCGTTCTCCGCGACCTTATTCATGCCTCCTACGATATCGCCGCGCTCGGCTATCGCGAAGACGAAGACACCGACGTGCTTCTTGACGAAGCGGAACAGAAAATATTCAGCATCTCGCAAGATACGCTTTCCCAAGAACTGACGCCCATTAAAGACACGCTCGAAGAAGCATTTGAAAGAATTGAACGCATTCATCAGCAGAAAGGACTCACGCGCGGCGTACCCACCGGCTACCCGGGGCTTGATAATATCCTTGCCGGGTTACAGAAATCCGACCTTATTATTCTCGCGGCGCGCCCCTCTTTAGGAAAAACATCTCTCGCGCTTGATATCTCGCGCCATGTCGCGGCAAAAACAAAATTGCCGGTAGGCGTATTCAGTTTGGAAATGTCAAAAGAACAGGTCGTAGACCGCCTTATCGCCGCCGAAGCGCACGTGGATGTATGGAAACTGAGAACCGGCAAGCTTTCCGATGAGGGAGAATACAATGATTTCATGAAGATAAATGACGCGCTTTCATCTCTTTCCGAGGCGCCGATCTTCATTGAAGATTCCTCCGCGCTGAATATCCTGCAGATCCGCACCATGGCGCGCCGTCTGCAAGCGGCTCACGGGCTTGGCCTCTTGGTCATTGACTACCTCCAGCTTATCCAGCCGCGAAGCTCGTATGATTCTCCCGTACAGGCGATCACCGAGATCTCGCGCGAATTAAAGGGACTCGCAAAAGAACTGAACGTGCCGGTGCTCGCGCTCTCCCAGCTGTCGCGCGCAGTGGAACAACGCACCGTGCGCCGCCCAAAGCTTTCTGACCTCAGAGAAAGCGGAAGTATCGAACAAGATGCGGATGTCGTGATGTTCATTTATCGCGAAGACCGCGATAAAGAAAATACCTCGAGAAAAAACATGGCGGACATCATTGTCGCGAAACACCGCAACGGTCCGCTGGGCAGTGTCGAACTTTTCTTCAATGAACGGCGTTCGAGCTTTGAAAATCCTACGACGCACTTTGAAGACTCTCAGATCCCTCAGGATATTTTTTAAGCATGACTCCCCGATCAATTCAAGCCGTCATTGATCATTTTGCCGCATTACCGGGCATCGGCCCCCGGCAAGCGGCCCGCATCGCATTCCATCTCCTGAAATTACCACAGCAGGCAGTGGAAAAATTCGCGCACGATATCATCCTCTTGAAAGAAAAGATCAAAGTATGTCCCGTGTGCCTTGCGGGATTTGAAGAAAATAATGACATAAAAACCTGCGCGATATGCGCTGAGACAAAGCGCACAAAAACAACCATATGCGTGGTAGAACGCGAATCGGATATTGACCCCATTGAAAAAACAGGCGTATTTCATGGCACGTACCATGTTATCGGTGAAAATGTCGATATACTGGAGAAAGCGATATCACCAAGCATCACGCAGTTGCTCGAGAGGATCACTTACATCACAAAACAGCTTCCGCCGGAAAAACAAAAGAATATGGAAATAGTGCTTGCGATGAACGCAACCGTCGAAGGCGATGCGCTTGCACTGTATCTCGCAAAAATAATTACTCCGCTTGGTGTTGCTTCGCATCGCCTCGGCAGAGGTCTTGCCTCGGGCGCGGAACTTGAGTACGCCGATCAGCAAACACTGATCAATGCGCTTACAAATAGAAAATGAAATTGGCGAAGATAACAAAAAATCAGCTTCGTACGAAGCTGATTTTTTGTTTTGTTTTGTTTACTTTATTTCCTGGATAAGCACTTCGGTGAACAACTGGCGATGCCCTCGTTTCACCCGTACGCGTTTCTTTGGTTTATATCTGAGAGAGATGACCTTATCCCCTTTCCCCTGTTTTACGACTTCTCCCGTGACTTTCGCGCCGGCAACATACGGCTTGCCCACCTTCACATCGTCATCTGAAGACACGACCAAAAGAACCTTGTCGAATACGACATTTTTTCCTTCTTCCGCTTCCAGCTTTTCAATTTTGATTTTTGTGCCGACTACAGCAACATACTGCTTGCCGCCTGTTTCGATAATACTAAACATGATTTTTGAAAAAATTACCTGAACCAAAGTTTATCATGAATACGCCTCCCTGTAAAGAGTGTGGGCCCGCTATTCGTATGCCGAATGCAAGTTATCCACAGAAAGTGAATAAAGAAAATCATACGACGGCGCATTGGCAAGCTGGTACGCTATCTTCAGATCAGGGCTTAGGTCGTTTAGTGATGCCCCACCCTGCAACTTCTCATTTGCTTCTTTCACCTTGCCGGCATACTTTGCTGTAGCATCATCGTTCAGTACCGAATACTCTTGTTCGAGAGCAAGCGAGTTTGCGGCAAGCCGCTCTACGGGAATCTTGTTTTGCAGTATTGTGATATTTTTAAGTCCGTTTACTGTTTGAGTGCGGAAATCAATTTCCTTATCCGCAAGCATTTCCTTATACACGCCCCACACGCTCTCCCCTTGCACTGCTTGTTTCGTCTGCCATGTACTTACTGTTTGTCCTTCGAGAAGCGCTCCTTCATCACCGGCTGTGGATAACTTTTCTTCCCCAAACGTCGAGCTGACCTTTTCGCGAGCGGTATTTACCAGCGAGAGGACGTTGCTTTTTAGTGACGCAAGGATCGAATGATCGGTGCCGCCAAATTGATACCACGCCATCAATGCAACAAGCGCGACTACAACGGTGCCCGTGGTACCTTTTGCGATGCTCACACCCTTGGATGATTCATTTTTTGATTCTCCCGTTGCCATAGTGACTTGATAATACTCTTTTCATTATCACGCGGTCAACGATAAGCACTTTTGTTGGCACAAGGTAGTTGCTTTATTTTTGTCACTCAGCACATTTTCCCGAAATATCAATAAGGAAATTAGCACAAAAAATAAGGGAAATATGGTAGCACATATAATTTTCCCAATTATTTCCTTATCTCATAAACAAAAACACCTTCCAAAAGAAGGTGTTTTTGTTTTTTTAGTAGCGCATAGGGGAATCCTCTTCCTCCGAAATTCCGCCGTCCTTCTCCGCCAGCTGGCGGATCAGGACACGCTTCATTTCTCCCCAAGAGCCCGGGTTTCTCAAAACATAAAGCAATTTATATTTTGAGAATACCCTTCGATTCCCCATTATTAAAATATTTCAGTAGCGCATAGGGGAATCGAACCCCTGTTCCTTGGATGAGAACCAAGCGTCCTAACCACTAGACGAATGCGCCTCGTTTCACAATCATGCCCTCATGATTGTAACCATTTTTTGTCCTGTCGCACAAGGAGCTCATTTGCTTGTTCGGGATGCGCCATGATCTCCTTTACGGCACGTTCCATTCTCATGCCCTGTGAGCCTTTTACCGCGACAAGATCTTTTTCCTGTATAATGCCCGCCACAAACCTTCCCGCATCTTCTGCGGCATCAAATGAATAAAGGTTTTTGTTTTCGATAAACCCGCGCGCCTTTGCCTCATCTGCGGCAAACCGCATTCTCTCTCCGACCGTTACCAACACGCTGCACGCATGTGCCGCTTTTTTCCCTGCTTGCCGGTGCGCATCCTCGGTGAATTTCCCGAGCTCCAGCATATCACCGAGCACCGCTATCTTTCTTTCTGCGGGCAATGCAGAGAGCGTTTCGAGCGCGACATCCATGGAAGAAGGAGAAGCATTATAGGTGTCATCCAGCACGAAGATTCCTTTGATTCCCTCAATGATCTTCAACCTGCCATTGGGCGGCATATAATTTTGCAGTGCGCCAGCCACTTCAACAAGATTCATTTCGAGTACCATGCCTACCCCGCATGCCGCGGCTGCCGCATAAGTGCCGCTCGCCATGCCGAATACGCCGTCAAGCCGGAACGGCACAAGACTTCCTTTGTATTCCATTTTAAAAGTGATACCGATCGGCGCCGACACTCCTCTCTCATCAGTTGAGAACCTGTATTCCGGCGTATAGATCTTCACATCCGCCTCAAGCGAAACACCATACCGTACCACAGTTCCTTTTGTTTTTATCTCTTTCCACGCCGCACAGTCGTCATTCACAATGACAAATCCGTTTTTTGGTACCGCTTGCGCGAGCTTCATTTTCTCTCTCGCTAGTGCTTGTGCGCTCGCAAAATTTTCAACATGCACCGGTATTTCTCCCATGGAAGTGAACACCGCGATCGTCGGTGTTACGATGGAAAGAAGGTATTCCATATCACCGGGCTTATCAACCGCCATTTCGAGGATAAGTATTTTCGGATAGTTCGTCCACACAAGTTTGGCGCACGCGCGCGCGCATTGCATGACCCACGAAACCATATTGGTACCGCCCGAACGAATGCCAAGAATCGTGAGAGGAACCCCTATTTCATTGTTATAATTTTTCTCGCTCTTTCGCGCGCGAAAGGAACCGCTCACCACGGCAAATACCGCCTCTTTCGTGCTTGTCTTGCCGACATTGCCGGTGATGCAAATAGCCATCGTCTTATAACGGCGAAGCATGAGACGCGCGAGCACTGCAAGAACTATGTGAATAATTTTTTTCATTTAAGATCGGGAGGAATTTCGTAATATGTTAAAAGATACGACATGATATCCGCAAATACCGGCGCGAGCGAACTCGAGGCAAACCGCACGCCTTTTGGCCGATCGATCTTGATAAGAACAGAAAAAGAGGGATGATACGCCGGCGCATACCCGACAAAGGTGTGCAGTGTCTCATCTAAAAGATATTTCCCCGTCGCTTGGTCGGATATCTCAGCGGTTCCGGTCTTTCCCGCGACAAAATATCCTTTTATTTTCGCCGTATCATACCCGTTTTCTACCGTTGAAACAAGCATCTTCGTGAGCGCGCTTGCGGTATCCTGGGTAATAACCCGGCGCACCGCGACCGGATCCACTGCGATCTCTGTTCCGTTCCGGAATACTTTCTTATCTGCGATCTCCGGCTTCATGAGTATACCTTTGTTTGCGATCGCGGAAAACGCAGTAATCATCTGCAGCGGCGTCATCGAAATGCCTTGCCCGAATGCCGCGGTCGCAAATTCAAGATCTTTGTCTTTCCTGAGATTGCTCACGTCTCCTTTTGCTTCTCCTTGCAAATCAATGCCTGTTTTTGCGCCAAATCCGAATTGCGCTATATAGGCGCGCATGGTTTCTTTCGGTATCTTTTGCTGTACGAACACAAGTCCTGTGTTGAGCGAATTCTCGAGTACTTCGGTCATTGTTTTAATGCCATGCGCTTTCCCATCGAAATTTCTTATGGTGTACCCGGAAATAGCAACCTGTCCTGTGTCTTCATAGGTGGTCTCAGGCGTTATCACTTTCTCATTAACGCCAATCGCCATCACGATCGGCTTAAATACCGACCCGAGCTCAAACTGCCCCGAAGCGGACGAATTGATAAATAAAGACGCATCTTCTGTTTTTGAGTATTCATTCGGATTAAAATCGGGGTAATTTGCCATACCAAAGATCTTGCCGGTTGCCGGATCCATGACTATTACCGACCCGGAACTCGCCTCCCATTTCTCAAGCACATGACGTAAAGAATCTTCGATCTTAAACTGGATATTCGGATCGATCGAAAGAACAAGTTTCTCCGGTCCTCCTTCATCTCTCAGCTCATCATCATAAAACCCTTCTAAGCCGTACTGTCCGGCGCGCACATCTCCCCGCACGCCAAGAAACCCCGTGATATGCGATGCCATGCGCTGATAAGGATAGTACCTCCCTCGCTCCTCCTCAAAATGTATTCCGTCGAGCTTGAGGTCTTTGATGCGCTCTGCGATCTCACTTGGAACCTTCGCGGCAAGCACCTCATACGGATCGTTCTCCTTCAAAAGCTTACTCCTCACCGATTCATACGGCACGGCAAGTATTTCGGCAAGCGAGCGCGCTGCCGCTTCCCTGTCGACAACATGGCGGGGGTCTGCGGTTATAGTATAAAAATCCTTATTCATCGCAAGCGGCGTGCGAACTGAAAATCGATCTTGTAGGAAAATCTCCCCCCGTTCACGGGAACTGCTCCCGTTTTCAAACGACATAATGCGCGCGCCGCGCGCCGCGCCCGTATGTATTCCTGAAAATTGCAGTGTTCCAAATCGCACAAGAATCATGCCCGCAAAAAACAAAAAAAGGGCACATATCCAATAAACCCTTTGCGCGCTATCCTGCTTTAGTTGTACGCCGCCTCCTTTCATGTGCTATTTTGCATGTATTAGACCTGTTGCTTAATAATTTATCTACTGCAATATTCCATATTTCGGCTACGAAAATTATTAAGCAACAGGTCTATTTATTTGCCAACGCCCGCCAGTGCGACCGATGTTTCACGCACATCGACATACCGTACCGAATTAATGGACACCATTTCCTTTGACAGCGCTATTTCGTGTACTTTTTGCGATGATTGTAATTGCGTCGCCTGTATCTCAAGCCCTTGCACAGCGTTCTTCACTTCAAGAACAACACTCACTTTTTTGGGAATACTCCGCTGCTCGAACATGAGCATGTTTACCTCAACGACATACAGCGCTGAGAGCGCCACAACAGCGCATATGCCAAACATCACGAACGCGCGCTCGCGAATATCGCTGAAACGCGCAAACGAAGAACGCGTTGAGCGAGGAATATAATATTTATGTAATGTGATCGTATGACTCATGGTGCTGTTTATTTTTTTACTGCAACCCGTAATTTCGCCGATCGCGCCCTCCTGTTTTCACTTGTTTCTTTTACCGTCGGTACTATCGGTTTTTTTGTGATAATGTCCAGATGATTATTTTTCTCACTCTGCAAGAAACGCTTAACGATTCTGTCTTCAAGAGAATGAAACGTGATAACAGCGATCGTTCCTCCTTTTTTCACGATATCGCGCGCCTGGGGCAATGCTTTTTCAAGCTCTCTCAACTCTTGGTTCACAAATATGCGCAATGCCTGGAATGTTTTTGTTGCGGGATTAATACGGGAAAACGCTCTTTTCGGATACGCTTGGGCAATAATATCCGCAAGTTGTTTCGTGGTCAGGATTCGTTCTTTCTTCCTCTCACTGCAGATTGCGCTTGCGATCCTCCGTGCAAGCCGATCCTCTCCATAGCGGTAAATGATATCGGCGAGTTCTTGCTCGGGAAGCTGGTTCACCGCTTCGGCCGCAGTCATGCCTTCCTGCACATGCCCTTCCGGCTCATACCGCATGAGAAGCGGCTCATCTTTCTGAAATGAAAATCCTCTCCCCGACCGGTCAATGTGATAACTCGAATATCCAAGATCAAACAGTATGCCATCGGCCTGCGGTATATCATGCGCCGATGCGATAGCGGTAAGCTCTCCGTAACTGCCGCACACGGCGATCACATTTGCCTTTCTCTCTCTCGCTTCTGCGGCAAGCCGCAAAACAAGATCGTTATCCTTATCAATCGCAAGTATCGTGCCGTGCGGCTTCACGCGCTCCCATAATGCAAACGTATGCCCTCCCCCGTTTGCGGTCGCATCGATAAAACACTGCCCCGGGACGGGATGCAACATATCCAACACCTCTTGTAAAAGAACCGGCTTATGCACTATTTCAGATACTTCGCTTTCATTCTCTGTCATATGATAAAAATCTATCGGAACATCCCCTGTATAAGGAAAAATTATATCCCCATCTCGCCCATTCTCTCTGCGATCGCATTGCTCTCCGCTTCGGTCGTATGTTTATACTGCTCCCACTTTTCCGCATCCCATATTTCGATCCTATTATATAAACCCGTGATCACCACTTTTTTATTGATGCCGGAAAATTGCCTGAGATAGTCCGGAATGACCACGCGCCCCTGCTTGTCCATTTCTATATCCATCGCCCCTGAAAGCATATGCCGGTTGAATGCCCTGTTATCAGACCGCGTGATGGAAAGTTTGGCTATCTGCACCGCTTGCGATTCCCATTCTTTAAGGGGGTACAAGAATAAACATGCGTCGAGCCCTTTTGTCACCACCGCCCCGTTTAAAAGTTCCTTCCTGAACTTTACCGGCACAGCGACTCTCCCCTTTTCATCGATCGTGTGGTGATATTCTCCTATAAACATATATAAATGTTATCCCCAGTTCTCATGTGTTATCCCCACTCTTATCCACTTTCCCCCACATACATCCCATTATACACCACAATTCATCCAAATCAAACCATATACACCCATTAAGCACAGCACACCATACCACACTAAAAAACCTTTTATTTATCAGTATTTTTGCATACTCATTCGCGTTGCAAAAAACATCGAATGAAGTTATGCACAGATGACGCCCACAAAATAAAAAAACACCGCATATGATACGGTGTTTTAGAGCGCAAAAATAATTCTATAAATAATCCATCGGGTTGATGGTCCCGCCGACGGGAATCTTTAGCCCTGGCACGGAAGAACTATTAAGCAGCATATAACTCTCCGACGCGAAAACGGAAAAATGAAGATGCGGGCCGGTCGAATACCCGGTTGAACCGACATACCCGATAATATCCCCTGTTGCGACCATTTGCCCCATACTCACTTTCTGCAATGAAAGATGCCCGTACAGCGTTGTGATATTTTTATTTCCGTGATCGATGCTCACCCATTTCCCATACGCGTATTTTCCGTTATTTCCTACGCCAACCACTTTTCCCGAGAGCGCCGCAAGTACCGGCGTTCCGGTTGGCGCGCCGATATCAATACCGTTATGAAAATCATACGCCGCTTTCCAGTTCGGCTTGCCGTATCCTTGCGTAATACGCACATCATCAATAGGCCATTTTAAAATACCGGCACCCACCGGAAGCTTTGCCTTATCAATGGCAAGCCGCAGTTTCGCTTCAAGCACGTTTACCTCTTTTTCGGTCGCCTGGCGTTCTTTTTCTATCGCCGCAATAAGCCGCTGGTATTCTTTTTCTTTATTCTTGGTTTGCTTCAAAAGCGTTTCCTTTCCGCTTTTTTGATCGGTAACGATCTCGCGCTGGTTCTTCAAATTATCCTCCAGCGTATCAAGAGAATCCTTCTCTCTTTCCTGCGACGCCTTAAATGCTTGCAATTCCTGCTTAAAATCTTTCAGATCGCTCAAATTCGCCTGCACCTCGCGCTGGAGATTAACGATATATTGCTGTTGGCTGAACACATCGGAAAAGGTGCTCGCAGAAAGCACCAAAGAAAGCAGTCCCGTATCATCTTGGGAATTCAATGCGCGGATCATATGCGCAAGCCGCTCCCGCGAAGTCATTATCTCTTCCTCCTTCACGGTGATCTGACCGCTCAATTCTTCTACGCGGACGTTTGTTTCAAATATCTTGGTCTGCGTTTTCTTAATGGTGATCGTAAGCTCGTTGATCTCCCGCTCCACTTTTGTTATCTCGCTTTTTAACGACGAGCTTGCTTGTTTTGTTGTCGTAAGCTGGTCATGATACTGCGCATTCTTTTGCTCAAGTTCTTTTATTTCTTTTTCCTTCTCTGCGATCTGCTGTTTCAGATCGTCTATGAGCGACGCGTGGGAGACATTCGCCGTAAAAAACATCGCGGTAAATACCACCGTGAAGCAAAGCAGTGGCGCTATACGCTTGCGTAATGTGTTCATGCCGCATTCAGGCGCGCCATGCCCGCGCGGATCCTTTTTATTGTCTCGTCTTTTCCTAAAATTTCCGCGATCTCAACAGGACCGGGAGATGCCTCCATGCCGGAAAGCGCCACGCGCACCGGCCAATACACCGCACCGTTGCCGAATTCCGCCGTAACCAAACCAAGCGCGTTTTTTATCGCCTCAAGCGTAAAGTGCGCCGCATCAAGCGCTTCGAGCGTCGCGCATGCCGCCGTAAGACTTTTTGCGATCGTTCCTTTATCGCTTTTTTTCCATACGAGTATGTCTGAGGCATACTCGGGAAGCGCAAAGAAAAACTCCGAAAGCGGGACGATGTCCGACAGTTTTTTCAAACGCTCTTTTTCAAGCGCCACGATCTTTTTCACCTGCTCGTTATCCGTAGACGCATTGATCATTCCCGCTTTCTGCAAATACGGAAGACACAGTACGCACAGCTCGTCATCGGACTTCTGTCGGATATAATGCGCGTTGAACCAGTCGAGTTTTTGGATATTAAATACCGCGTTTGATTTGTTGATATGAATGATATCAAACTGGGCAATGAGCTCCTCGAGGGAATAGAATTCTTTTTCACCGCCCGGATGCCACCCCAAAAAAGCGAGAAAATTCATAAGCGCCTCCGGAAGATACCCTTCGTCCCGATATTCAAGGATAGACGCGGCTCCGTGCCGCTTGGAAAGCTTGCTTTTATCGGGACCTAAAATAAGCGGAAGGTGGGCATACGACGGCGTATGAAACCCCAATGCTTCCTGGATAAGTATCTGCTTTGGGGTATTGGAAATGTGATCCTCCCCTCTGATGACATGGCTGATATGCATCAGCTCATCGTCGATCGCGGCGGTGAAATTGTAAAGCGGTTCTTCCGTGTTTTTTGCGATCGTAAAATCACCGATCAATTCGGTATCTACTTCGATCTTCCCTTTAATGCCGTCAACGAAGGCAAGTTTTTTTGCTGATGCCCGAAACCGGATCACGGATGGCGCACCGTCTTTGATCCTTTGTGCGACCTCATTGTTCTGCAGTCCTGCGCACACGCCTGAGTATTTCGGCGGGATGCCATTTGCAAGCATGTGATTTTTTTGCGCTTCAAGTTCTTCTTTCGTGCAGAAGCAATGATAGGCAAGGTTGCGTTCAAGCAGCAACTCAAGATGCGTGCGATACAAGTCTTTTCGCTCGCTCTGCCGATACGGACCGTACGGCCCTCCGACATCGGACCCCTCATCCCACGTCAGCCCCAGCCATGTAAACCCTTCAAAAATATTATCCTCAAATCTTTTTTCGGAACGCTGAGCATCGGTGTCTTCGATGCGCACAATGAATGTGCCGCCCGCTTTTCGCGCATAGAGAAAATTAAACAGCGCCGCACGAGCGGTTCCCACATGTAAAAACCCCGTCGGACTCGGAGCAATGCGCACACGCACCGGTTTTTGTATTACTGCTTCCATGGGTGTTTTCGTTTGACTTTACAGACTTTAGGGACTTTATAGGCTTTATGGACTCTAAAGCACTCCCCGTAATTGCAAAATTTCTTTCGCGATCGTTTCTGAGGCGTCTTTCATTGCGAATGCCGCCGCGCCCGACGACATCTTCGCTATTGCCGCCTGGTCGTCCACTATCGAGGTGATTGTGGAATACAAAAGATTAGGAGTGAGATTATCTTCCTCAATGACGATCGTTCCACCCGACTTCGCATACTCGTATGCATTTTTTCGTTGATGATCTTGTGCGGCGGTAGGAAGAGGTATAAGGATGCTCGGCTTGCCGCATGCGGCAAACTCGAAGATACTACTTGCTCCCGCGCGCGATATCACGATATCCGCAAGCGTCAATGCCAATTTTATTTCCTCCGTGAGAAAAGGATACAGGTGATAATATCCTCCTAAATCCGCACCCGCGATCACGGCAACCTCGTTTTTCACGTCTTCGTACTGATGCGGTCCGGATATATGAATGACTTCGTATTTCGAAATCAGTTTCAGTAGTATCTGCGTGATCGCATCGTTTATTTTTTTTGCTCCTTGCGACCCTCCCATCACCAACACCACCTTGCGCGTAGAAACAATATCAAAAAATATACGGGCTTTCTTCGGGTCCTGCCCGCATAAATCATCTCGGATCGGCAGACCTACCACCGCGGTTTTTTTCACCGGAAATTTCAGCGCCGCGCTTTCAAACGCCGTCCCGATACGCTTTGCAAACGGCGCCGCCATGCGATTCGCCACGCCCGGCACGCTGTCGGATTCATGAATGACCCGCGAAGGAATAAAAAAGATCCAGCTCGCCACCATGACGGGGAAACTGCCGTAGCCGCCTTTTGAAAATACGGCATCCGGCATATGCCAAAACAATATCCATATCGCCTGTAACATGGCGAATGGCAGCTTGATCAGATCAAGAATATTCAAGGAGCTCATATAGCGGCGCCACTTACTCGAAAGAATATATGCCCTCTCTATTCCTTCCCGATTGAACACTTCTTCCGAAATATCGTCGAACCTCGGCCCGACATAGAGAAATCGGATATCTTCAATACCCCGCTCTTTCGCGAGCGTGGTTATTTTTTTTGCCACGGAAATAAGCGGAAAAATATGCCCCCCGCTTCCGCCGCCGGTTAGTATGATTAACATAAAATTAACTCTTAGTTGTCCTCTGTATACTATAAACTATGCCGCACGCAGTCAACAAAACAACAAGAGATGTCCCGCCATAACTTACAAAAGGAAGCGGGATGCCGGTGAGCGGCACAATGCCCGAAATAGCGCCGATATTGATGAATGCCTGCGCCAATATCCATACCGTGATGCCGCCGGCAAGCATCCGCCCGAACGCGGTGCGGGAATCCCGCGCGATCCCAAACCCTTGCCACCCCAGCACTGAAAAAAGCGCAACCGCGCCCATAACCCCCATAAAACCGAGTTCCTGCGCAATAACGGCAAATATGGAATCTCCCATCGGTTCAGGCAGAAACATCGTAGATTTCTGCTGTGACTTCCCGTACCCGATGCCAAACACCCCGCCTGAACGGATCATGCTCTGCGCGCGGCTGACCTGATACCCCGCTCCCTGCGCGTCCTCGCTTGGATACAAATACACCGCAACCCTATTTTGCGCGTATTCGTTAAAATACACAAACACAGAGAGCGCGCTCATGCCTATCACCACAACCGCAAGCAAATGAGCCGGCTTCGCTCCTGCAAAAAAATACACCGCGAACGCGGTAAGCAAAATAACGCCGAGCGTCCCAATGTCCGGCTGTGCAATCAAAAGAAACGCCACGATGCCGCTAATAAAAAGAAATGGCGCAAACCCTTCCCTCGCGACATCCTTCCTTTTTGGCTCAAACAATGCCGCAAGATACACCACCGATGCAAGTTTTAAGATCTCCGAAGGCTGAAATGAAAACGAACCGATAGCGAGCCATCGCGTCGCGCCGTTCTCCGTTATGCCAAACTGCGGTACAAGCACAAGCGCCGTGAGTACCACCGACAACACCATAAAAGGAAAAGCGAATTTTCTCAGTTTTTCATAGTGGATACGGCTTGCCAAAAAGAAAAATAATGCGCCGGGAATGACGCCGTTCACCAGTTGCTGCTTCAGGTAATAATAATTATCGGAGGTGTGATTGAACGCAAGCACCGCAGACGCGGTCGCAAGCACCGCGAGCCCAAACAGCACGAGACCGGCAACGGAAGCGAGAAACATATAGGTGTAGGATGCCGTGCGTTCCATGTTTAGAGCCGAAGCACTTTTCCTGAAAAAACATTCGTACAACCTTTTTTCTCGTATGCAGCCGCGCCGTTCACAAAAACCGCTTCCACGCCTTTGCTATACTGATAGGGATTCTGAAATGTCGCGGTGTCTTCAATCGTACGCGGATCGAACACCACAATGTCCGCGTTATTCCCTTCCTTTATTACGCCCCGGTTCGCAATACCGAACAAACGGGCTGGCGTGCCGCTGATCTTTGCAATGGCGTGCTCCCATGAAAGAAAATTCTTCTCCCTCGCATATTTTTTAAGAAAACGCGGGAACGTGCCGAATGAGCGCGGGTGCGGCAAGTCGCCCCGCTGGGCTAATGACGGCATGGAATACCCCGCCCCGGAAGAGCCGATGATGGAAAGCGGATGCGCGATGCCCATTTGGACATTCCCTTCATCAAGCACATGCGCAAATACGATCACTTTGAGATTTGAGCCAAGCAGGAGCTGGACAATCGCTTCTTCTTCGTTCGTCCCGAATCCCTGTGCGATCTCCGCTATGGTCTTTCCCACAAACACATTGTCGGGCGCCCGCGATGCAATAGTGATCTTATCGTAATCGATCGTTTGTTCTTTAAGATCTTTTATCACCTGCGCGCGTTCAAACGAATTTTTAAGCCGTTTCATGATCATATCCGGACCGCCGACCTTCACCCACGCAGGCAATAATAAATACAGCGCGAGCGCGCTTGAAGCGTACGGGAATATATCGAAGGTAACAGAAACACCGGAGGCCGCCGCTTCTTCGATCGCGCGGATCGCTTTCTGAAAATTATGCCAGAACTGCTTCCCAACCACTTTCAGATGGGAAATATGTAGTGGCGTATCAAACTCCCGCGCAAGCGCAAGCGCCGCATGCAGTGAGTCGAGAAATGTATTCGATTCGTCTTTGAGATGAACCGTAACGATCTTGCTATGTTTTTTTGCCGTCGTAAACAGATTTTCAAGATGATCGGCGAAGTTTTTATCCTGATACAAATAGGCAAACCCGATCGACATTCCGCCCGAGCCCTCGCGCAACGACTGATCAAGCAAAAATGAAGCGATTTCGTTCTCCTGACGCGACGGCTGGCGATATTCATTTTTAAGTATCCCCTTGATCAGCGTGTTGTAGCCGGTGAGCGTGCCGAAATTCACCGCGAGCTTTTTTTCTTCGAGCTTCGCAAGGAATTCGGACATCCGCAGCCAATCGATATTGATCTGTGCCGGATCCGTCCATCGCTGTTCCGTATCGATCACGTTCCCCGAAATAAGCGGTGCGAGCGAATACCCGCAGTTACCGCCGATAATCGTGGTCACCCCCTGGCTTATCAAGCTCTCCTGTCCGGGCGCGGTAAACAGCGTCAAGTTGGTGTCGGAATGGCTCAACACATCGATAAATCCCGGCGTTACATATAACCCTTCTGCGTCCACTGTTTTTTTCGCTTGCGCGGTGCCGAGAGCTCCCACCTTCGCAATAACGCCATTGAGCACGGCGATATCAGCTTTATATTTCTCCTTCGTACCGGTACCGTCAATGACCGTGCCGTTTTTGATGATGAGATCGTACATGTTGTAATTATACTACATTCCCTCCCTTAATAAAAAAACCGCGGACACGCCGTGTCCGCAGGGATATTCCCTCTATGCACATATTACATGCTCTGCTCAAGCACGAACAATGCGAGACCGAGAAATGACGCGATGGCGGAAACAATCCAAAAGCGCATGGTTACTTTTGTTTCGGGCCAGCCGATCGCCTCGAAATGATGATGGATGGGCGTGGAAAGAAATATCTTTTTCCCGCCACGCAATTTTTTTGATGTCAACTGAACCAGCACGGAAAGCGATTCCATGACCATGACAAAAGCGAACAACGGCAAGAAAAACATAGTATTGGTGAGCATCGCGATAACGCCAAGCGACACGCCAAGCGCCATCGCCCCGGTATCGCCCATAAAAAACCGCGCGGGGTTGATGTTGAACCACAAAAACGCAAGCAGAGCCCCCACCACCACCGAGCAAAACACCGCAAGCTCAGGCTTCCCCAGCGCGGCGGCGACGACTATATATGAAGCAAACGCGATCGCAGCCACTCCGCCCGCAAGCCCATCGAGACCGTCGGTGATGTTCGTCGAATGTGCCGTTGCGGTGATGATAAATACGAAAATGGGAATATACCACAGCCCAATCTCAAAATCGCCGATAAACGGCACATGAATAAAACTCCAGTCCAGTTTGAAGTAAAACCACCACGCGCCGATGAACGCGACGGCAAGATAAAACAACAGGCGCTCGCGCATGCGCAATCCCCCGCCGTTCTTACCGATCTTCAAAATACCCAAAAGGTCATCGAACAACCCGATGACCGCGGCAACCACCATGATGCCCAGCGGCAAATAGGTCTGCTCGCGCGTGAGAAAATTCAATTTTTCAAATACCGTATCGGGCAAAAGAGCGGCAAGCGCGGAAAATGCCAACGCGATCACCAGCACCGTTCCCCATATCAAAATACCGCCCATGGTCGGCGTGCCCGCCTTTCCCGCGTGCATGCTCGCAAATATCGGCGCGCTTTCCGCCGAGCGTATTTGCTTCCCGAGGCGATATTTATACAAAAAATGTGTGAGGAGCGGCGTGGAAAACAGCGCTACCGCAAAAGCAAGCGCTGAAAACCCCAAGATTTTTACTACCAAAAATGGATCGATCATGTTCCACGCTTCATAAGTTCTATAAGTTGTTCCGTGTCCGCCGCACGCTCATCCGAACCAAGCACCACGATCACCTCACCGGAGGCAAGTACGGTTATCATACAACCACCCGCATTCTTTGTATATCCGGTCTTTCCGCCCAGCACCTTCGGCCGTTTTTTGTGCAAAAGCTCGTTGTTCGACAAAAGCGTATGCGATATCTTTTTATTCAGCGAACGAACGCTCTCGGATGTTTTTGAAAGAATGCTCCACATCTCTTCATGCCGCAGCGAATACGCCGCAAGTACCGCAAGATCTGCCGCGCTCGAGTAATGCTGTGGATTATCAAGCCCCGTGGGGTTTACGAAATGCGTATCAACCATGCCAAGCAGTTTCGCTTTTTCATTCATCAACGATACAAGATTAAACCCCTGTGAAGCGAAATGATCTTCAAATGCGGTTGCGGCATCATTGCTTGAAACTATGAGCATCACCTTCAACAGATCGGGTACTGAGAATGTTTCTCCAACGCGTAACGAACCCGCTACTCCCTCCTCACTTACTGCGCGCGCGGTTATAGTCACACTGTCATCGCGGTCGATATACTCGATGACAATCACCGCGGTCATCAATTTTGTTAAACTCGCCGGCGAAAGCTGTATGTGTTTATTTTTCTCATACACCGCATCTCGCCCGCTTGCGCCGCGCGCAACGATAAACGCATTGGCGGAAAGCTCAACTATCACAGGTGCTGTCGCCCCAGATGGCACGATCTCCGGAGCGATTTCTCCGTTAACTGCATGCGTAGGGTCATTACCTGCAATGCTGTCTATGGGTTCTTCCGCTAACGACGCAACATCTCCTTCCTGCTGAACCACTTCTTCAATTACTGCTATATTTTCTTCGCTATCGCGCATGCCTGCCGATTGATATACCAACGCGGGTTGTGCGGAAACTGAATTTACCGCAAGCGTCTCCTGCGAGAACATGTGTCCGCGCAATGCCACGCCAAATACAAGCGCCGCCATAAGCACCGCCACGATCCGTATGCGATTGATCGTGAAATGATCGATCGCATCAATTTTTTCACGCATTCTTTGAGAAAACATCATATTCGGGAAGGTCGGTGATCTTTTCGATCCCCAACTTTTTTAAAAAATCCAGCGTTACGCGGTAATACTCCGTGCGTGCATCATCTTCTTTTTTTGTTTTTTCGATAAGCCCCCGCATGAGCAAGCTTCGCAACGAAAAAATGGAATTCACGCCGCGCAGTTCATCAATCTCTTGTTTTGCGATCGGTTCGCGGTATGCGATGCACGCAAGTGTTTCGAGCGCCGCAGGAGTCAGTTCCTCGGTGAGATGCGACTTCACCAATGCCTGAATGATTTCCGCGTACTCGGGCGCGCTCACCATCTGCGCTTTCCCGTCTTTCATGATAATACGGATCCCTTTCTCCCGATACGCCTCTTGCAACACGCCAAGCTGCGCAAGGACTTCTTCCTCCGTGACATCGTTGCCGAGCGCTTTTTGTATCTTGTGGATGCTCATCTCTTCGCCGGATACAAAAAGGATCGCCTCTATTTTTGATGCTATTGATGACATGCTTTTGCTAATTTAATTTCCCCAAAAACACAGTCCTGTTCCGCCTCGCAGAACTTTTGCCGCACCAGCTCAAGCATCGCAAGAAATGACACGATCATATTCACTTTCGAGCTCGCATCAACAACCGCAGAAAAGCTCATGCTGAGGCCCGCTTCGATGCGCGCGCGAATATCGCGTATCCGATCCTCAAATGACACGATATGCGCAATGCGTTTTTCTTCCAGCTTTTCTTCTTGTGTGAGCGATCGCAGTACGGTGCGAAAAAGCTCGTGAAGCGTTCCTGGAGTAATATCGGCTGGAGGCGCAAATACGCAGATATGGCGCAAGTCTGACTGCCGGTGATATGCAATACACTGCCGCCGCTCGCGCACGCCAAGCGCGTGCGCTGAGGTACGAATGTGCTGATACCGCACCAGCCGGTCTTTCAGCTCGGTAAGCTCCTGCTCTTCCTCGGTGCTCACCGCAAACGAAGGAAGGAGTGTCTTTGACTTGATGAGAATGAGCTTTGCGGCAACGACCAAAAAATCCGCAAGATGTACCGGGTCTTTTTCCTGAAAACGGGAAAAATACGCCACGAATTCATCGGTGATCTTCGCGAGTGAAATGTCGGAAATATCGAGACGTTCTTTCTCGATAAGCTCAAGCAACAACTCCAGCGGCCCTTCAAATTTTTCAAGCTTCACGGTATACATTATTGTAGTGAAAACGGGGTGAATACGTCAAAAACAGTTGGCGGCTGTACCAGCCGGCGACCGTCGTATCGCTCATATTCTTCGAGCGTCATCGGCCGCATCGTTTTTGAAAGCTGTGTTGCGGCATACGCCGTTACCGCCGAGAAAATAATGAAAAAAACTATGACTATCTTTGTTTTATTGATCTCCCGCGAATAATTCAGCGCCATAAGTAAGTGTTTGATAAAAAGAAAAATCTATGGTATAATAGCCCTGCTGTAAAACATCCTTATGAAACGCTTCTTTGACCAGTCAAAAAGACTCATACTCGTCATCGGCGATATTTCTATGCTGTACCTTGCGCTCTATCTCGCGCTTATGACGCGATACGGCAAGGAATTCACGCCGGCTATCTGGAACGACCACGTATTTCCGTTTACGGTGTCGTTTGTCATGTGGATCGCACTATTTTATGTTGCAGGCCTCTATGAGCGGCGTACCGCGGCGAACAATTATGCGTTCTATTCTTCGGTTGTCACGACCGTAACAACCGCGCTCATAGCAACAATCGTTCTCTTTTATCTTATTCCGGCGTTCGGCATTACGCCAAAAACCAATCTCATCGCGATGGGAATGATCTTTTTTGTGCTGTTTCTCGCGTGGCGGCACGGCTATAACATACTCATCCGCTCACCTCGTCTTTCGCATCCTATCATGTTTATCGGATCAAATAAAGAGATGCGCGCTGTCATTGAACACATCCGCGCGCACCCGCAACTCGGGTACCACGCCACCATGGTCGTGGAACACCCGCGCGATGCGCAAGAGCTTATCGACCTCATACAAGAATACAACATCGACACGCTCGTCTATGCGCAACACGACATGGAAAACAGCAACGCAAGCGGCATGTCAAAGATATTATATACACTGTTTCCACTGGGCATCACTATCGTCGACCTCCCGACATTTTATGCGCGTGTCACCAATAAGATACCCGTCTCCATCATCGGCGAAGTTTGGTTCTTTGAGAACCTCATTGAATCGGAAAAAAGTTTTTTTGAAACGGAAAAGCGCATGTTTGATGCGGTATGCGCGCTCATCGGAAGTATTATTGCGCTCCCCTTTCTCCCGCTTGTCGCGATTCTTATCCGCATTGATAGCGCCGGGCCTATTTTTTACACGCAGCTGCGCATGGGGAAAAACAACGTGCCGTTCCGTCTTGTAAAATTCAGAACCATGGTTGAAAATGCCGAGCAAGGCGGCGTTCAATGGACGCAGGCAAAAGATGCGCGCATTACGAAGATCGGGCGCTTTTTGCGCAAAACACGCATTGACGAACTTCCTCAATTCTGGAACGTACTCAGAGGAAACATGAGTTTTGTGGGTCCCCGGCCGGAACGGCCTGAGTTCGTAGCCAAACTGGAACAAGAGATTCCCCATTACCAGATGCGGCACCTCGTGAAGCCGGGACTTACCGGATGGGCGCAGATCCACCAGCCGCTTGGCGGCGCATCGGTCCCTGATAGTATTGAAAAACTGCAATACGATCTTTACTACATCAAAAATCGCAGCTTCATCATCGACCTCGACATTCTTGCAAAAACCGTGCTCGTGATATTACGCAGAGAAGGGCGGTAGATGTGTTGGGCACATCCTGTCTTCTATTCATTACCGTGAATTGTTTTTAGTCCGTTCACGCCCTTCTGTAAGAATAATAGTCAATCGAGATTCCTCCCATCAATTCTTTCTTTAATCCTCTCACGCCTTTTTATTTATATAATAGTTATTGAAAGGCTGCGCTTCCGTTAAGATTAAAAACAATTCTCAGCAAGAGCTCGAAATTTTAATCCTATCTGAGTTAACAAACAAACACCGCCGCGTTTGACGCGGCGGTGTTTGTTATTTATTCTTCCTTCGATTGAACCCGATGAGTTTTGAGAAATTTCGTTACGATCTCCACGATCTCCAAAAGAGGATGCTGCGCTTTCACATAATAATCAACCGCCCCCAATCTAAGCGAATCTTTAATGTCCTTATCATCTCCAAGATTAGACAGCACGATGACCGGGATATGAGAAACATCGGGGTCTTTTTTTATTTGTTCTAAAACCTTGAACCCATTTACCTTCGGCAATATAAGGTCAAGTAAAATAAGGTCGGGACTCATTGTTTTTGCTTTCTCTATCGCCTCCTCGCCGTCATACGCAAACACGACGGTATAATCGGCTTTTTTAAGCGCCCTTCCAAGAATGCTCGACAGCGGTTTTTCGTCTTCTACAACAAGGATCGTTGCCATATAGGTAATATAGTAAAATAGATACTCAGTAAATTCTATCGCATAATTCCCTTTCACACAACCGCAATCGATACATTTTAGCAGATTTTACTTTTGCAGAACCAAACAACTCAAGTTTTTGAATTGAGCTTGGGTTGTTTTTAGCGTGGACAAGAACGAGACGCTCTTGCTAAGAGGCCGTCCCTTACGGCTCGCTCTCTGTTGCTTAGCGTCGGCATTGGCTCGCTTTTGAGAAGGTCGTACACGACACAATCTTCCTTCCATCCTGTAGCGAGGGCTTTCACTATCTTTTCTATTTCTGCTCCTTGTTGTTCTATAAAATTTTCATCGGGCTTATCTTTCTGCGTATCCCATCCTTCTCTCGCTCCCTGTAAAATCGCATCAGTAAGAAAGGAAAGTGCCACTTTTGAAACTTTTTCGAGATGTTCGGGAATAATTGTAGCCTCCTCAAGAACCTCTTCCTCTACGGAAAGGTTTTTACTGGGGATGACTTCCTCATATTCGTCTCCATCAAGGCCAATTCCCGGAAGAGGACTCTCTACAGCGTCTTCCGCTGGAAAATCGTCTTGAACAGGAGCTTCTTCTATCTCTTCTCCACCAAGCCACTCCCCGCTCCCGGGCACTACCCGTGTTTTTTTCTCTTGGCTATCTGGATTATTCACATCAGATTTTTCCATAGCTTTATTATTTTTAGTACTCTTGCTTAGGTAATGATGTATTTTTCACTATAATCTATTTTTTACTATTTGTCAACCCCCCAGCAAACCTACGCGCCTCTACTTCCCGCTTCCGATGTTTTTGATCTCTTCTACGATGTATTTTTCCATCTTTTGCACATTTTCATGAACTCTGCCGAGAATAAACTTTTTCTCGTCTTCATTCATACCATCAAAATTCTTCATTAATTTCTCAAGATCATCATTCAGCGAGATATAAAGATGCGACTGATCTCTGCTTGTCATCGCGACATCAATATGAAGCAATCGCTGCCGCTCTCTGAAGTACCAGTAGCCCGCGCCAAACCCGCCAATCAAAATAATAAGCAACACCATAGCGCTTCCTCCCGCTCCGATCTCAATGGCGCCCAGTTTTATGATCGGCTGGCTTTTCACGGTGATCATCGTACGCGACGGAGATACTAAACTGAGAGCCCCCCGCCCGTCGCGCGCTCGCGCAGATGCCGCGTATTTGCCGATCCCCAGCGGTTCGCCAAACACAAGACCCCAATTGCCGTTGCTATCTGCGCGCGCCGCCTGCTCAGCTATTAATTCTCCGCTCGCTTTCATGAGGAAAACGCGCACATCAATATTCGGCAGAGCTGTACCCTTCACCGTGACACCGTCTTCCGAACCAAAAAACATTTTTCCTGTGACGAATGTGATGGAGGGAGATGCTATCGGCGTTGTTACGAGGTTAACACTTGCCGATGTACCATTTCCCGCCCGGTCCACTGCGCGGACAAAAACTTTCCGCGTCCCGGGCTGTTGCAACGGCAACTGCAGTTTCCCGCTCTGCCACTCAAATGCCTCCGCATCACCGATTTTCACTAAATAATGGCTGATGCCCGACAGCGCATCGTTCGTTTCAAATTGAAATACTGGAGCCGGATCATCTGTTTCGAACCCGCTGGCAGATTCTACGGTAAAGGGAGCTGGAGGCGCGGTGTCGATCGCCAGCCGATAATGTGCGGTTGGCCCCCATCCGATCGCATTTTTAAACCGGACATGCAGATAAGAAACACCTTCGGAAGCGCTGTCGAAAATTTTGTTATCGAACAACCGCTCGCTCCGCGTCGGCGTGAAATTCGGATTTATATTGATGGCCGTCGCAACATCGGTAATGTCGAGGGGTAGCGCCCATGTGGCGTTAAACGGCGTTGCAATGTTGTACCAATTGTCCGGACTCGGATATAACGGCACGGACACACTCGGCATATCAGGAAGTCCTTGCGCGGGCTCAGGAACGCGCTCAATAATGACGGGCGACGGAATCGGTTCTCCGGGCAACGGAAGCACCTGTTGGGTGCTTGTGGCTGTTTCAGGTATTGAGGGCGGAGGAGGAATAACGGCAGACACCGAAACACGATGATTCGCGCCCGCCGCAGCGGTCAAAACATTCGTGCCTGTTCCGTCATCAATCGTGATCGCGCCATCATCTAAGGAAATAGGAGCTTCCCCAACCGCCTTTGCATTAAATACAATAGTGAGCGTATGCAATGACGCCCCGAAAACGCCGTTCACGGTGCCGGCGATAAAATCAATAGTGCCATTCTCATTTGAAAACAATGGCTCCTCCGGCCAAAATCCGAAAACGGAGCCCGCAGTATTGATAGACTTCACCTCAAGAACAGTCGCCGGGAATGTTACGCGCGCTTGAGCGGCATTAATGCTGTCGCCTTGACTATCAATCTTTATATCAATGGAAAATGTTTGCTGCAACGCATGCGTACCGCCTTGCGGCGTAGCAAATAATGTCGCCGCAGACACGCTGTTACCAAAAAGAAGCAGTAAAGATATAACTGCCGCGAACATAATTATTCCGTTTCCTTTTTTCATAGACTCTTTTTTAAATACATGCATGCGTTATACTTTATATTATTTCAGTATACCAGAAACAGAGATGACACAGAACCGTGTTATCCCCCGATTATTTTTTTCTAAAACTGCTCAAAAATACGCTCAGGTCAAAAATAGTGATTTTTCCGTCATTATTGAAATCAATCTTTTTCTTTATAGCGTCATCCCGGGAAGCCCAGCTGTTTAAAAATATGCTCCAGTCGCTGATGGTTAATTTCCCGTCATTATTAAGATCCGCGTGTACCGCAAAAGGATCTGCTATCTGAAACGCTTTCAACAACGAATAATCGCTTGTCCGTGATTGCGAAGTCACCTGCGCCGCCCGCGCTTTGTGATCACCTTTGGCAAGCGCGGAAAGCGGAGCTGAGGTCGCGTAATATCCTGATGCGGTCGTAGGCACCGTTCCAACGATCTTGCCGTCGATTTCTATCTGCACTTTATTGCCCGGGGTCGCATATCCAAAAATACGCAGGTTCTCAGTATTGCCGAACGCCCGTTTATGCAGCATGATCGTCGGCGCAATTAAGACATCAATAAGCCCTCCGCGTTCGTATAATTCAGTAGGAAATGTCTTGCTTGGAGAAACATTTCCCTCTTTATCATGCGCAATAATACTGAACAAATGTTTTTCTGCGATGCTCGCAAGACGAAACGATGTTGCGAATCTTCCGGCAAGGTCGCTCACCAACTGGGAGAATGGCGCGCCATTATCATACAAAAATACTTTTCCATTGGGATACGCAAACCCGTCAAAGCGAAACAGAACGCCGGGTTCTTTCCGCGCTGTAGGAGAAGTCACGAACACGGACACCGAACCGCTTCCCGAACCGCCGGTGCCGGAGCATTCCAGCGCATATGCATAGGTACCCGCTGTGGCTACTGTTATCGTTTCATTGCCGGAGATCGCTTTTGTCCCCGACCATGCGCCGCTCGCCTGACAAGTGCTGGCATTTTCCGTCGACCAATTTATAATAACTGATTCGTCGGTAAAAATAGTAAGCGGACTTGCCGTGATAGTAACCACCGGCGACGATGTATAGGCAAATCCGCTGACAAGCGTATCGGATGTCATGTCCGGATTTATGACCGTCACATCAACCATTCCGGCGGCATGTGAGGGGGTTTTTGCGGTGAGCGTACTGCCGTCGACAAAAACGATATCGGTCGCAGAGATCCCGTCAAATGTTATCGCGGCACCCGACTGAAAATTGGATCCTGAGATAGTAACGCTCGTTCCCCCTCCCACAGCTCCGGCATTCGGCGTAACAGCAGAAACACTGATAATAGGAAAAGCATTGATCGTGATCGTCCCTGTCGAATACGCGCTCACCTGCGGATTCACGCCGTCGGTGGTGATGCCATAGACATAGTAGCTCCCGGGCGTAACGCCGGTCGTGTTCCACGAGCACGTCACTCCCGAACCTTCGGCGGCCGTGGCGCAGGCGCCGGAAATTGCCGTGCCATCGAGGCCGGAGCCGGTTGGGTCGTATGAAAACGCGGCGGTGACGGTGTTATCGGTATCCGCAAGCGAATAGGTAATGCTGTAGGAATCCCCTTGCGTGACAGTGTCTGAAACGCCGTCGGGTTGGGCAATGGAAAGGGTGGGTGGCGAATTTGCCGGTGCATTGATCGTGATCGTCCCTGTCGAATACGCGCTCACCTGCGGATTCACGCCGT
>CAYHUB010000001.1:0-11243 GCA_964359755.1 uncultured Candidatus Saccharibacteria bacterium | reverse complement strand
AAATTGCCGTGCCATCGAGGCCGGAGCCGGTTGGGTCGTATGAAAACGCGGCGGTAACAACATTATCCGTATCCGCAAGCGAATAGGTAATGCTGTAGGAATCCCCTTGCGTGACGCTGTCTGAGACGCCGTCGGGCTGAGAGATGGAAAGGGTTGGCGGGGAGTTTGGTTTAAGCGCGATAGTCATCATAGCCTTTACTGCGCTGTTGGCAAGAGTTACGGTAGTCGCGCCGGTCACACCAGCCGCCGCCTTTATGCCACTTGCCGCCCCGATCAAGCCTCCATCCCCGGAAGCTACTCTGTTATCAATGTGCTCAGTAAGACCGGTAAGACTCGCGTTTGTCCACCCTGAAAAATTAGCGGTGCTATTTCCATCAGGCCCATCTCCGGCAAGCGCCATAACAATAAGGGTGTCTGCTACGGCTGTAGTTACGCTCGGGAAGGATACGGAGGTGTCGGATGTATTCTCAACATCAGTAGCAATGACATCCCATGGATTTCCGGTTTGGATCGCTCCGCGAAACGCTATCATTCTGGCGAGCTGGTGATTTCCCGAATCCGCTGTTGTCGGCGATGTTGGATTGTATTGCGACGCTCGCGCCCAAAAAGCGGTAAGTCGAGTCCCGGTTGCCCCGGTGACGGGAGAATTGGCTATCTGAGTCCATGTCTCTGTCCCGCCAGAAACGGTAATAGCCTGATCCGATGTTTCTATAAAAAGCAAAAGAATATCATTTGTCTGAACGCCAGCTGGCATGTCGGGTGTGATGGCATTAATTCCGTTTGCTACAGCGCCAACATTAACAACTGTCGGCGCAGCCGCTTGAGCCTGTGGCGCGCCAAACCAGCCAAAACCAAAAAACAAAACACTCGAGATAACCCCGAAAATAACAAAAAGTACCGTGAATTTTTTTGCCGCCTTTTTCATGATCACTCCTATGATTATACCGCATCACATAAAACAAAACCACCGCGTTTGACGCGGTGGTTTTGTTTTATTGTATCGCCTTGTTTCGTTATTCACCTTCCGGTCGCCCCTGAAGCGGCGCGTATCCTGTTCCGGCCGGAATAAGCTTGCCGATGATCACATTCTCTTTGAGCCCACGTAATCTATCCGTCTTTCCTTGGACCGCGGCATTAATAAGCACGCGCGTGGTTTCCTGGAATGATGCGGCGGACAAGAACGATTCGGTGGTGAGCGCGCACCGCGTAATGCCGAGCAACACCTGTGCGGCGGTCGCTTTCTTTTGTCCTTCGGTAACTTCTTTGTTTGCCCCGAAGAATGTCGTTTTCTCGACGATGTCGCCGCGAACCAAATTGGTGTCTCCCGCTTCTTTCACGCGTACGCGGGAAAACATTTTGCGTACGATGACCTCGATGTGCTTGTCGGAGATAGATGCGCCTTCCGATGTATAGATCTTTTGCACTTCTGAAATGATATAGCGCTCCACCTCGCGGATACCCGACACGCGCAACAATTCCCCGAGATCAAGATGCCCCTCCGAAAGCTGCATGCCTTTGCGCACCTCTTTGCCTTTCTCCACCCACAGCGTGGTAAAGTGCGGAGCCTGATATTCTTTAATTTCCCGCTCTTCTTTTTTCTTTGCCGTTTTCTCGTCTTTGCTAGACTCTTCTTTTTCCGCCACTACCGGCTCAGTTGATTCCACGAGGATTCTCTTGATCTCGCCGTCAGTGATAATGTCGAGCACCTTGCCGTCAACTTCACAGAGCAATGCCTTTCCTTTCGGCGTGCGCGCCTCAAAGATTTCCTCGACTCTCGGCAACCCCATCGTAATATCACCGCCGCCCGCAACACCGCCGATATGAAACGTACGCATAGTCAGCTGAGTGCCCGGCTCGCCGATCGCCTGCGCCGCCACCACGCCGACCGGAGAACCCATGCGCACCACTTTATTGATACCCAGATCATACCCGTAGCATTTTTGGCAGGCGCCATCCTTGGTCTTGCACGCGAGTACCGATCGCACTTTTACTTCCGGGATCTTCTTTTCATCCATAAGGTCGGCAAGCTGGCGCGTAACGATCTCGCCCGCTTGCGCGATCACCGTATCCCCTTCTTTCACATCTTCAAGCAAGTATCTTCCGAATGTTTTGCCGGAGAAATCCTGGCCAACCGCGTCCGCATCCGCAAGATGCAAAGTCACACCTTTCGTATCGCCGCAATCTTCTTCTTTCACGATCACATCCTGAACGACGTCCACGAGCTTACGGGTAAGATACCCTGCCGATGCGGTACGCAACGCGGTGTCTGCGGTACCCTTTCTCGCGCCGTGCGTCGAAATAAAATATTCAAGTATTCCGAGGCCTTCTTTATATGATTTTTTGATCGGCAGTTCAATGATCTCTCCGGATGGATTCACCACCGGCCCTTTCATGCCTGCCATTTGGATAAGCTGAGCCTCCGAGCCTCGTGCGCGGGAACGCAGGATGGAATATACGGAGCCGTGTTTTACCAGCGCTGCCGGAACGGTCTTTCCCACTTCGATCTTTGCTCTGTTCCATACCTGCACCACTTTGGTATACCGTTCATCGTCGGTCAGCAGCCCGTTTTGATATTGCGATCCGATCTCTTTCACTTCTTTATTTGAGCGCTCGATGACCGCCTCTTTTTCTACCGGAACATTAAGGTCGGCCATACCCCATGAGATGCCCGATTTGGTTGCATACTCAAAGCCGAGTTTTTTCATGATATCAAGCACCGGCACCGATGCGTTCACCCCGAACTGGTCAATGACATCCGCGACAAGCGCTTCGAGGTCTTTTTTCGCAAATTCACGATTGACGAATTTTTTGGTCGCGGTGCCAAGCGCCCAGTTGAAAATGATCCGTCCCACCGATGTTTCCACGTGCGGTTCGTTTTCATGTTCGCGCTGGTCTTTTTCTTTAATGAAAACCTTAACCTTCGCGTTGATCGCGACCACGCCGAAATCATACGCGAGCACCGCTTCGTTCTTTGACGAGAATATCTTGCCCTCGCCTTTCGCGCCCTCTTTGATCGCGGTGAGGAAGTAGCATCCGAGCACGATGTCCTGCGTCGGCACGGTGATCGGGTCGCCGCTCGCCGGCTTCAAAAGATTTTTTGCGGACAACATAATCTCTCTTGCTTCTGCCTGCGCTTCTTCGGTGATCGGCAAGTGTACCGCCATCTGGTCTCCGTCGAAGTCCGCATTGAATGCGGAGCACACCAGCGGATGAATACGAATCGCCATGCCCTCAATAAGCACCGGATAAAATGCCTGAATACCGAGACGATGCAGCGTCGGCGCGCGATTAAGCAGTACGCACTTTCCTTGAATAACTTCTTCCAGGATCTCCCATACCACATCGGACGCTTCTTCGATAAGATATCCTGCTCCTTTGATATTGTGGGCAAGCTCTCGCTCGATGATCTTTTGGATCACGAACGGTTTAAACAGCTCAAGTGCCATTTTCTTGGGCAACCCGCATTGGTCAAGGCGCATCTCAGGCCCCACAACGATCACGGAGCGTCCTGAATAATCAACGCGCTTACCCAAAAGATTTTGGCGGAAACGCCCTGATTTGCCTTTTAACATATCCGCAAGCGAACGCAGCTGGCGCTTCTGCCCGGTTGCCGCCATGACCGCCTTTCCTTTGCGCGCGGAATTGTCGATGAGCGCATCAACCGCTTCCTGCAACATGCGTTTTTCATTGCGCACGATCACCTCGGGAGCATTGAGATCGAGAAGTTTTTTCAACCGGTTATTACGATTGATGATGCGGCGATAGAGATCGTTCAGATCGCTTGATGCGTATCGTCCGCCGTCAAGCTGAACCATAGGCCTCAGATCGGGCGGCATAATAGGAAGCGCGGTTAGAAACATCCATTCCGGCTTTATACCCGCGCGCGCAAACCCGTGCGCGAGCTTATAGCGCTTCAAAAGTTTTGGCTTCAATGCCGATTGCTCGTCTTTTCGCAATTCAATTTCAAGCTCTTTTTCAAGTTTATGAAGATCAAGCGATGCCGCGATGTTTTTGATCGCTTCGGCGCCGATGCCCGCCTTGAACATCTCGCCGTATTTCAGACTCATTTCATAATACTCATTTTCGGAAAGGATCTGGATCGGCTTAAGACTTTTGAGCTCGCTTAACGCTGTATCGTAGGCGGCTTTGAACGCCTCTTTTTTCTGGATATCGGTTTCTTGTTTTATCTTGGCAGTATATTCTTTCGCAAGCTCTTCAAGCTTCTGTCCTTTCAACTCTTCATTCACCTCAGTAATAATGTACGAGGCAAAATACGCAACTTTCTCAAGCTGATGCAGCGGGATATCAAGCAGTGTGCCGATCTTTGACGGGACGCCGCGGAGAAACCATACGTGCGCAACCGGTGTCGCCAGTTTGATATGCCCCATGCGCTCGCGGCGAACAATGGACCGCGTCACTTCAACCCCGCATTTATCACAGACGATTCCTTTATAGCGGATCTTCTTGTATTTGCCGCAATAACACTCCCAGTCCTTTTCCGGACCGAAAATCTTCTCGCAGAACAGTCCGTCCTTTTCCGCGCGCTGCGTCCGGTAATTGATCGTCTCTGATTTTGTCACTTCGCCGTGCGACCACCCGAGGATCTCTTCAGGAGACGCGAGCGCAAGCTTGATGGCTTTGAAGTCTGATACTTTTAACATGGGTGTATGGGTTAGGCGTTTTCTTCTAATGCTTCAGCGTCTTCATCCTTGCGCGCTCCTTCGAATGTTACCGAGAGTCCAAGCGCTTTCAATTCGTTCACGAACACATGGAATGCCGCGGGAATATTCGGACTCTTGATCTTCTCCCCGCGAATAATAGAATCATACGCCGCCGTTCTTCCCACCACATCGTCCGATTTGATCGTGAGCATTTCCTGAAGCGTATACGCCGCGCCATACCCTTCAAGCGCCCACACTTCCATTTCTCCGAGACGCTGACCGCCGAACTGCGCCTTGCCGCCGAGCGGCTGCTGGGTAATAAGAGAATACGGGCCGATAGAGCGCATGTGGATCTTATCTTCCACCAAATGATTCAACTTCATGATATACATGACGCCCACGGTTACCGGCTGGTCGAATCGTTCGCCGGTTCTTCCGTCGTACAACCACGACTTTCCTGTCTCGGGGAGTCCCGCCGAGCTCAGCTCCTTTCTAATATCCTCTTCTTTTGCGCCCGCAAGCGCAGGAGTAATGGCTTGATACCCTTTTTTCGTCGCCGCCCATCCCAGATGCGTCTCCAAAATCTGTCCAATATTCATACGTGACGCAACGCCCAGCGGATTTAAGATAACGTCCACCGGCGTACCGTCTTCAAGGTACGGCATATTCTCAACGGGGAGGATCTTCGCAATAACGCCTTTATTGCCGTGCCGACCGGCAAGCTTGTCGCCTACCGCCGCTTTGCGCAGCTGCGCGATTTCGATCCTGATGCTTTTAATAACGCCCGACGGCAGTTTGTCGCCGCGCTCTCGCGAAAACACTTTCACGCCGACGACGCGCCCGCGCTTGCCGTGCGGCAAACGCAACGACGTATCTTTTACTTCCCGGGCATGCTCGCCGAAGATCGCGCGAAGCAAACGCTCTTCCGGCGTGAGATCCGCTTCGCCTTTCGGCGATATCTTGCCCACTAAAATATCGTTGGAATCCAGTTCTGCACCGATACGCACGACGCCGTCCTCATCAAGGTCTTTCAGCCGGTCTTCGCCGACATTCGGAATGTCGTACGTCGTAATTTCCGGTCCGAGCTTCGTGTCGCGAACATCAACGGAAAAATCTTCAATATGAATAGAGGTGAACCGGTCATCCTGAACCAAGCGTTCGGAAATAATGATCGCGTCTTCAAAGTTGTATCCTGAGAATGAAAGGAATGCAACGGTGAGATTCTGGCCTAATGCCATCTGCCCGCCATCGGTCGCACTGCCGTCGGCAAGAACATCGCCCTTCTTTACCTTTGTCCCTTTTGCAACGATCGGTTTCTGGGAAATACTCGAGTATTGATTGGACCGCATGAATGAGTGCAGCGGATAGGTCTTTGATTCTTTCTCTTTCCCGGTTTTCAGCGTGATGTGATTGCCGTCAACCGATATCACTTCCCCGTCTTCTTCGGCAACGACAACCTGACCGGAATCATGCGCGGCCTTTGCTTCAACGCCGGTCGCCACCACAGGAGCCTCCTGCCTGATGCACGGAACCGCCTGCCTCTGCATGTTTGAACCCATGAGTGCGCGGTTCGCGTCATCATGCTCAAGAAATGGAATAAAACTCGCTGCGACAGAAATAAATTGGTTCGGCGCGACATCAATAAAATCAATTTCTTCCGGTGATACGATTCCCGGAACCCCCTTCACGCGGGCGCCCACTTCCGCGCCGACGATCTTGCCGTGCGTATCAATCGCGACATCCGTGGCGGCGATATTATACCGGTCCCCTTCGGACGCGTCTAAGTACATCACATCGTCGGTGATCTTCGTATTTTTTACGCGGCGATACGGCGTTTCAATGAACCCGTATTTGTTGATTCGCGCATACGACGCGAGATGTCCCACCAAACCGATGTTCGGGCCTTCCGGCGTTTCAATAGGGCAGATGCGGCCGTAGTGCGACGGATGCACGTCGCGCACCTCAAAGCCTGCGCGTTCGCGCGTCAAACCTCCGGGGCCCATCGCGGAGATCCTTCGTTTATGTTCAAGCTCCGCAAGCGGATTGATCTGATCCATGAATTGCGACAGCTGATACGATGTGAAAAATTCCTTCACCGCGGCCATCAGCGGGCGCACATTCACCAATTGCGACGGCGTGAGCGTATACATATCGAGCGTACTCATGCGGTCTTTGATGATGCGCTCCATGCGCACCAAACCGATGCGCAGTTTTCCCTGTAAAAGCTCGCCTACCGATTTCACGCGGCGGTTGCCGAGATGATCAACATCGTCTGCTCTAGCATGCGGGTCGTTATTCAACCGGATGATCTCCTTAATCACGAGTACGAGATCTTTTTTGTTCAACAGGCGTTCTTTCTGCTCGATCTCTCTCTCTCGCAGCTTCTCCGATGATTCGCCGTACAATCGGATGTTTAATTTATACCGTCCCACCTCGGAAATATCGTATTTTGCAATGGAGAAAAACATGGAATCCAAAAGCTGCTTCGCGCCTTCGGGTGTCACCGGATCTCCGGGCCGAATGCGCTTATACATTTCCATGTAGCTTTCCTCGCGATTCTCCGCGGAGTCTTTTCCGATGGTCGCATCCATATATACGCCGTCCGGATCCACATCCGCAAATGCGCGTTTCATTTCTTCGTTGCTTTCAAATCCAAATACGCGGAGCAACCCCGATACGGGAAGTTTCCGCTTGCGGTCGATTCGCACATGGATCGCATTATCGACATCGGTCTCAAATTCTATCCACGCACCCCGGCCCGGAATAATCTTTGCTCCGAAAAACTTTCTGCCTTTCGCCAGCGTCGTCGTGAAAAACACGCCGGCAGACCGGATGATCTGCGACACGATAACGCGTTCCACGCCGTTCACGACGAACGTGCCGCGCTTGGTCATGACGGGAAAATCGCCAAGGTAGATCTCCTGGTCCTTGATCTCTCCTGTTTTTTTATTTTCAAGCCGGACTTTCACGCGCACCGATGCTTCATAGGAAAGGCCGTTTTCCTTCGCCTTCTGTTCGCTGTGCTTCGGCTCATCGAGATAATAATCAAGAAACGAAAGTGAGAGATCCTTGCCGGAGTAATCCTTGATCGGCGACACCTCATCGAACAGTTCGCGTAATCCCTTCTTTAAAAACCATTTGTACGAATCAAGCTGCACCTCAATAAGGTTTGGCAGCTCAACGGACGACACCTGTAATGAAGAGAATACCTTTGTTTTTCTTGAAATGCTCATTTTTGAAAAATTGAGTACATAAAGCAATTTCCCTCTCGGGTGCACACGCGAAAGAGGGATACGGCTTTTATTTCCTCATAAAAATTAGGGATATAGTAAAAATAAACGCAAAAAAGCACAGCGCCCGTTACTTTGTGCTTTTTATATTGAACGTGATCCCGGAAGCAATCGTTTTAGCAATACGGCATAGCATCGATCCCTCGTCCTCACAACGAACCGATACCTTTTTAAAACTTGATACAACAAGTTTATGCTTTTTTAAAAAATTGTCAAGAGTATAAAGGAAATCATCCCCTTTTTCAAGAGAAAACGTGTGGATAACCCCTTTTTTTGTAGTAATAATGATGGTAACCATAGCAAGTCCTATAGTTTTACTTTGCATTACAAAGCGTCAGATTCGAGGCGCGCCGAGTAGTGAAGCCGAGCCCGACTACGCTATCGCTCCGCTGGACTGTTCCCGTTTTGTCTCAGATGTTTTATCTGAGCCACAAAACGCAATCCCGTTTCGGGGCTGTTTGTTGCCAATCGCTTCGCTCTTGGACAAACAGGGAGGCTGTACTGTGCAGTACAGCGAGGAGAGACACGGAGGCGGAACGAAGAAGATGGCGTTTTGTAATGCAAAGTATTTTAACTTCTTATGTGGATGCTTTGCACCAGGCCCAGCCCCATGAAAAGCGCTAAAAGATTAGACCCCCCATAGCTCAAAAAAGGAAATGCGATGCCAATGACCGGCATCAACCCCACATTCATGCCAAAATTGATAACCACATGAATAAAGATAAGGAGTATCATCGCGGCGCAAAAAATACGGGCAAAATTATTTTCTGCGTGTAAACCAATGCGCGCAATGCGCCATACGATGACACATAACAGCAAGACGACGATCATCGCGCCAAACAGCCCGAACTCTTCCGTGATGCTCGCAAACATAAAATCGGTATGCGCTTCCGGTAAAAACCCGAGCTGTACCTGAGAGCCATACCCCAGTCCTTTGCCAAGCACTCCGCCGCTCCCCACGGCGATCATTGCCTGGATCGCGTTATAGCCGACCCCCTGCGGGTCGTGATACGGATTCACGAATGATACGATCCGTTCTTTTTGATAATCCTTCAGCGCATGCGTCCATCCCGTCCACGCCATGACCATACCGACAAGAACCAATAATGCGATCTGCTTACGCGATATTCCCGCAAAAAAAATAATACCGAGCCACAGCGAGAACAGGACAACCGCGGAGCCAAGATCCGGCTGCGCAAGCACCAGTATCATCGGCACCGCAACATACAAAAATGAACTAATAACATGAAACCAGCGGTACATTTCCACATGTCGTAATGAAAAATACTTCGCAAACAGCAAGGCAAGCACGATCTTTGTCGTCTCCACCGGCGCAAATGCAAACCCCCCGATGGTAAACCACCCCGTCAATCCGCGCGTTTGTTTGCCGATAAGAAGAAGCGCGATAAGCGCAAGCACCGAGCCGATGTACAATAACATTACCGCGTATGAATTGTTTTTAAAGAATCGATAGTCAAGAAACGACAGCGCGATCATGATCATAACCCCCATGCCAAGCGCGATAAGCTGCTTATACTGATACAATGCCATCGCGGAATTTCCGTATGCCATCGCCACCAACTCAACAATGCCAAAGACCGCAAGCACTACCGCCGCGCCCGCAAGCACTTTATCCATTTTTTGGATATGAGAGAAAAAAATCATCGGCAAGCTTATTCCTACCTTACATTTGCATTATCAAGCACGTTCGTGGTCGCTTCCGCGTATATGTCTGCGGGAGATGGAATCTCTTTCGGGAAAAGGACGGCAAATGAGCGCCCCTCGTGGAACCGCACATTACTCAACTCTGTCCTTCCCACCGCGATCGGCTTTTTGTTTTTATCAACGAGTACGATATGAATATCTACCGACGCAAAGGTGTAATCGCTTTGGTTCTCCACCGTGCCGGTTACTTTCGCAAACCCTTGCTCCGACGCGCCGACCCGCTCGTATTTCTTTGAAAAAATGGGGAGCGTTACTTGTCCGGTCAATTTTTCCTGCACCTCCCATGCGCCAAGCGAATCAACGGTAAATGTCACGAATGCCACCGCCTCTTTTATAGCGATATTATTCTCCACGATATATCGCGTCTGCCCCGCGAGAAGATACGTCGTTCCTTTTTTCTCGGTTATCACCTTTTTGCTCTCATCGAAAAAATGAAACGTGTAAGCAAGCGCGCGCGTGCCATGCTGTGAATTCGGATTACGCACCTGCGCGAGCGCATCATATGCCCCGCCCGCGGAAAACAAATGATAGACAACCACCTCAACATCGGAAAAGCGAACCACTTTGCACGCCGCGCACGGCCCGCCGCAATCAATTCTCTCTTCCTCCTGATTCAGCACGCCATCCATGCATGATGCGGTCGGTTTCAGCATCGTATACCCGGCAAACGAACCCGCCGTAATCACCGCGAGAAGAATAATTCCGAAAATAAGTTGTCGTTTCAGTTTATAATCCATTTTTATATTTTGAATTACGAAATGTGTTTTGCGCTTGACTCTAGCCGCCATCACCTGCAATCTCTCTTTAATCCTCTCACGCCCTTTATCTATATAATAATTATTGAAGGGCTGCGCTTCCGTTAAGATAAAAGAGAGATTGCAGGTGATGGCGGCACAAGATATAGTGTGGCCTCGTAATTCATAATTCTATATTATCTTATCAAACAATCTCATTTTTGCATACATAAACAAAAAACCACCGATATAATCGATGGTTCTCTGATAAATCCCCGCAATGACCTACTTTTCCACATCATATTGATGCAATATCATCGGCGGTGCACAGTTTTACGACTCTGTTCGAAATGGGAAGAGGTAGTACCTGTGCCCTATGGTCACGGGGAAGGATATAAATCCTGAAGCCTGAAACATAGTGCATGCTTCATGATTCAAGATTCAAAGTTTGTGGTCTGTCGTTTATTCTTAAGTTTCCGCGGGAATCGGATAATTAGTATTGCTCGCCTGAGCGTGTTACCACGCGTACAGCTGCAACCTATCAACGTGGTCATCTTCCACGATCCTTCAGGGATTACTCCCAATGAGACCTCATCTTAGGGTATGCTTCGAGCTTAGATGCTTTCAGCTCTTATCATTTCCAGACGTAGCTACCCAGCGATGCCCCTGGCGGGACAGCTGGCACACCAGCGGTCTGTTCCTCTCGGTCCTCTCGTACTAGAGAGAACTCCCTTCAAGTCTCTGCGCCTACAGTAGATAGGAGACCAACCTGTCTCACGACGGTTTGAACCCAGCTCACGTGCCGCTTTAATTGGCGAACAGCCAAACCCTTG